>NZ_LZLY01000085.1 GCF_001673535.1 Mycobacterium sp. 1081908.1
CGCCGCGCGCCGCCGCGACAAGGCCCTGACCAGCCTGGGCGTCTCGGCGCTGATCCAGGGCCCCCACCTCGCCAGCGGGCTCAGCCGCCCCGGCCGCCAAGAGGACGGCATCGACACCGTGAGCGGAACCGTCAGGTTCGCCGGCACCGTCACGCGGTGGCGGCTCAGCACCTGCTGGAAGGAGGCGTCGTTGAGCATCGGGGCCACGTCGATCGCCCATTGGGCCGACCCGTCGGCGGTGAACAGGTAGCGATGTGCCGCCCGGTTCGCCCGGGCGAACAGCGGCGGGAACCCAGGCCCGGCGGTGAAGGCGGCGGCGACGTCGTGCACCTCCGAGCCATCCACAGGGTAACGCCCCCCGCCGTGCGCCGCGATCAGCGCCATGGCCCGGGTGGTGAGCTCGGCCGCCATGGCCGACTGCAGGCCGGGGTCGCCCGCCGCGCGCTGCGCCAGCGCGGCGTAGCCGTCCTCGCTGACGAGGTTGCGCTGCGCCCACGACGCCGGGATCGCGACGGCCAGGGCGAGCGTGGCGGTCAGCCACAGCACCAGGGTCGCGGCGAATCGCACGCCCTAGAACCTACTGAATCCCCCGCACGTAGGCGGCCTGCCCGAGGTGCTGGGCGCAGTCGTCGATGATGCTGACCAGCCGCGCGCTGGCCGTCACAGGCGGGTCCCAGTTGGTGTCGACGACGCGGGACAGCTCGTCGGCGGTCACGCTGGCGATGTATTCGAGGGTCAGCTTGTGCACCGCGTGGTAGTAGCCGGCGAGCAGGTCGGCCGGCGCCTTGACCTTCGCCACCTCGTCGGGGCCGTGCCCGTAGCCGGTGTCGTTGCGCGGCAGGTCCAGCCCGAACCGGTCCACCCAGCCGTCGCGGGTCCACACCTGCTCGACGCCGGCCACATGCGCCAGCTGAATGTCCTGCACCCGCGCGCTGTGCCAGATCAGCCAGGCGATGCTGTTGGCGTTCGGCGTCGGGCGGTAGTCGGACACCTCGTCGGTCAGCCCGTCGGCGAGCTCGTCGACGTGCTCGATCAACCGGGTGAACGCGTCGCGAAGCAGTTCCTGTGTGGCGGCGTCACTTTCAGCTCCCATAGAGCCGACCCTACGCGCCGTGCCAGACCGCCTCGACGTTGTTGCCGTCGGGATCGCGCACGAACGCGCCGAAATAGCCGGGGTGATATTCCGGCCACAGCCGCGGCTCGTGCAACGACTCGGCGCCCCGTTCCATGGCCGCCCGGTGGAACGCGCGCACCGCGTCTTCGCCGTCGGCCGCGAAGGCCACGTGCACCTCGCGGTTGGGGCCCATGCCGGTCCCGTCGGCGATCCAGAACGACGGCTTGCCGTCACGGCCGTATCCGATGGCCGGACCGACGTCCATCTGCCGCGAGAACCCCAGCACTCCCAGCACGTGGTCGTAGAAATCCTGCGATTTCGAATAATCGGCGCAATTGATTCCGAAGTGATCGATCACGGAAGAGATCCTGGCACGACGCACCGACGCGGTCGTAGATTGTTTGAATGACTTACGACCTGATCATCCGCAACGGCACCATCGTCGACGGGCTGGGCGGTGAGCCGTACGTCGGCGACGTGGCGGTGCGCGACGGGGTGATCGCGGCGGTCGGGTCCGTGAACGGCGACGGGGCGACGCGGGAGATCGACGCCACCGGCCTGCTGGTCACGCCCGGCTTCGTCGACCTGCACACCCACTACGACGGTCAGTCCATCTGGTCGGAGCGGCTGACGCCGTCGTCGGCGCACGGGGTCACCACGGTAGTGATGGGCAACTGCGGCGTCGGCTTCGCGCCGTGCCGCCGCGAGGACCACGACGTGCTCGTCGACGTGATGGCCGGGGTCGAGGACATCCCCGGCGTCGTCATGACCGACGGCCTGCCGTGGAACTGGGAGACCTTCCCCGAATACATGGACGCGCTGGACGCGGGCAAGCGCGACATCGACGTGGCCGCCTACCTGCCGCACTCCCCGCTGCGGGTGTACGTGATGGGTCAGCGCGGCGCGGACCGCGAGCCGGCCACCGCCGAGGACCTCGCCAGGATGCGGGCGCTGGCCAAGGAGGCGATCGAGGTCGGCGCGCTGGGCTTCGCGTCGTCGCGGCTGACGATCCACAAGACCGAAAGCGGTTCGCCCATACCGAGTTACGACGCCGCCCGCGAGGAGATCGAGGAGATCGCCAGGGGTGTGGTCGACGGCGGCGGCGGCCTGCTGCAGTTCGTGCCGGACATCCCGGCCGGCGGCTACCAGCCCGTGCTGCAGACGGTGTTCGACGTGGCCGAGGACGTCGGGCTGCCGGTCACGTTCACGCTGGTCGTCGCCAACGCGGGCGACCCGACGTGGCCGGACGCCATCACGATGATCGAGAAGGCCAACTCACGGGCGGCCGGCGAAGAGCCACAGGTGACCGCGCAGCTGCTGCCGCGCCCGATCGGGCTGATCATCGGGTTGCAACTGTCCGCCAACCCGTTCGTGCTCTACCCCAGCTACCGCGAGATCGCGCACCTGCCGCTGGCCGAGCGGGTCGCCGAGATGCGCAAGCCGGAGGTCCGCGCCCGCATCCTGGCCGACAAGCCCGGCGCCGGTCACCCGATCCTGTACGTGGCCCAGATGTGGGACTGGATCTTCCCGCTGGGCGACAGCCCCGACTACGAGCCCGACCCGTCGACGAGTGTCGGGGCCCGCGCCCGGGCCCGCGGGGTGGACCCGATGGAGGAGGCCTACGACCGGCTGCTCGACGATGACGGCCGGGCCATGCTGTTGGTCGCGACCAGCAACCTGCAGGGCAACTCGCTGGACACCGTCGGGGAGCTGCTGCACCGCGACGACGTGGTGCTGGGGCTCGGCGACGGCGGCGCGCATTACGGGATGATCTGCGACGCCAGCTACACGACGTACTTCCTGGCCCACTGGGCGCGCGATCGCAAGTCCGGCCGGTTCACCGTGCCGGAGGCCGTGCGGGAGCTGACGTCCGTGCCGGCCCGCGTCGCCGGGCTGGGCGATCGCGGCCGCATCGCCGTCGGCTACAAGGCCGACCTCAACGTCATCGACCACGGCGCGCTGCGGCTGCACAAGCCCGTGATTCGGCACGACCTACCCGCCGGGGGCCGAAGACTGGACCAGACCGCGGAAGGATATGTGACAACGATCGTTTCCGGTGAGATAATTGCCGAAAATGGCGTTCCGACCGCCGCGCGGCCAGGGAAGTTGGTCCGCGGCCGAAAGCCCATTCCGGTACCTGGTCGATAACGCCACGAAGGGCCCCCCATCCCGGTTAAGTTGGGTTAGTGACAAGCCCGCATTTTGCGTGGTTGCCGCCAGAAATCAACTCGGCACTTATCTTCGCCGGTCCCGGGGCGGCGCCGCTGCTCGCTGCGGCCGCCGCGTGGGACGGGTTGGCCGAGGATCTGGCGTCTTCGGCTTCGTCATTCTTCTCGGTGACAAACGATCTGGCCAACGGTTCGTGGCAGGGCGCGTCGGCGGCCGCGATGATGACCGTAGCAACGCAATATGTGAGCTGGCTCAGCGCGGCGGCGGCTCAGGCCGAGGCGGCATCGAGCCAGGCCGCGGCCATCGCGGCCGCGTTCGAGACGGCGGTGGCGGCCACCGTGCAGCCCGCGGTGGTCGCGGCCAACCGCTCCCTGGTTAAGGCCCTGGCGTCCACGAACTGGTTCGGATTCAACATCCCGGCGATCATGGACACCGAGGCCGCGTACGAGGCGATGTGGGCGGCCGACGTGGCCGCGATGTTCGGCTACCACGCCGACGCGACGGCGGCCGTCGCACAATTGGCGCCCTGGCAGCAGGTCCTGCAGAAGCTCGGTTTCAGCTTCGCCAACGGGCGAATGAGTTTCGGTCCGCTAACGATGGGCAATTCGAACATCGGTTTCGGAAACAACGGCAGCCTGAATGTCGGTTCCGGAAATTCGGGTAACAACAACTTCGGCCTCGGCAACCTCGGAAATAACAACTTTGGGTTCGGCAACAGCGGCAGCAACGACTTCGGAATCGGGCTGACCGGGAGCAACCAGATCGGCTTCGGCGGCTTCAACTCCGGTAGTGGCAACATCGGGTTGTTCAACTCGGGCACCGGCAACATCGGCTTTTTCAACTCCGGGAGCGGAAACCTCGGCATCGGGAACTCGGGCGTCTCGAATACCGGCTTCCTGAATTCGGGTTCGGTCAACGCCGGCATTTTGAACACCGGCACCGCCAACACCGGTTTCTTCCAGGGGGACGGGCTGAGCAGCGCGGAGGCGGTCAACTCCAGCCACTACATGACGGGCGGCGTCAGCGCGGCCAACCTCAGCTCCGGTCTGCTCAACTCGGTCACCGCCTCGACCGGCGGCCTGCCGGCCGCGGCCGGATCGAGCCTGCTCAGCAACGCCAGCTTCTCCGCGCCGGCCGACGCCTCCGCCATTGCCAGCGGCCTCGAAGCGGGCCACGCGAACTCCGCCGTCAGCGCCGCGGGTGGACCCACGCCCACCCCGCCGGCCCTGCGGACCACGACGGGCGCGCCTCCGGGGTTCTTCGCCGCCGGCAACGGCGACCCCGGCGTCCGGAGCCTGCCGCCCAGCCGCGAGTCGAACATCCCCAGCTCGGGCTTCTTCAACAAGGCCGAGCGCGGCCCCGACGCTCCCGACCCCGGGACCAGGGAGCCGCTGCTCACCGACTAGCGGCCTATCCTCGAAGCCATGCGCACGAAGAAGAAGGTCGACGTCAAGCGGCTGGCCGCGGCGCTGCCGGACTACCCGTTCGCCTACCTGATCACCGTCGGCGAGGACTATCGCGCGCACACCGTGACGGTCGAGCCGCGGCTGCGTGACGGCGCGGTCCTCGACATCGGCCTCATCGGCGGCCGCACGCGCACCAACCTGGCCCACCGCCGCGACGTCACCCTGCTGTGGCCCCCGCGCGAGCCCGGGGGGTACTCGCTGATCGTCGACGGCACCGCCGAGGTGAGCGAGTCGGCCGACGAGACGGTCCGCCTGGGCGTGGTGCCCGAGCGCGCGCTGCTGCACCGCGAGGCCGACTCCCCGTCGGTGGCCAAAGGCTGCCTGCACGACTGCGTGGTGTTCTCGCTGCCGGCCTGAGTTTCGGCGCGCCGAGTGTGGGCCCTAGGTACGAAAACTGCCTCGAATTCATCCATAGGCCCCACGCGCGCGCAGCTTGTCCTTCACGCGCCCCACGAGGGCGTCCGGTCGCGACAGCATCTCGGCACTGACTCTGACCACCGTCCACCCGGCCGCTTCCAGCAGGGCTATCCGCTCGATGTCCCACGACCGCTGGTATCGGTCCTCCCAATGCCGGATGCCGTCATACTCGACAGCAACCTTCCACTGCCGCCAGCCCATGTCGACGCGAATGCGCAGATTCGGGAACTCGATCTGCGTCTCCGGCTTGGGGAGTCCCGCGCCGACCAACAGCAGTCGTACCTTCGTCTCTTGCGGCGATTCGGCACCGCCGTCGGCCAACTCCAACGCGGTACGCAGTCGCCGGATGCCTTGTGTTCCCGGGTGCCGGTTGGCC
Organism: Mycobacterium sp. 1081908.1; assembly: GCF_001673535.1. Taxonomy (GTDB): domain Bacteria; phylum Actinomycetota; class Actinomycetes; order Mycobacteriales; family Mycobacteriaceae; genus Mycobacterium. Next base: position 5,543 of record NZ_LZLY01000085.1, read on the forward strand.
AAAGCAACGACGTCCACGGGCTTGATACGCGTCGCATTGAGCAACGCGTCGAGGATCGGCACCGACGCGACAACGGCCATGCCGCGACCGATATCGAATGCTGTTCGGGCCGCGGTCGTTACGCGCATCCCTTCGACGGTGCATACCTCGTCGCTGGCCAGCTTGTAGCTGCGGACGACCATGCCTCGCTGACAGTGCCGATCCCCACGCAGGATCTCCGCGGGGGCGCGCACGTCTAGCCACTTTGTGCCATATACGGCGGCGGCGGACAGGCCGGCCAGCGTCGCGCCCGTGGACAGCCAGGCCGCGCGCGCTTTGACGGCTGCCGTCAGCTCAATGCCTTCCGCGACGTAGACATCGCGGAACACCGCCCGGTATCGGGTGCGCAATTGACTGCGGGTGACGGCACCGCTTGCCAGCGCTTCGCTGCCCAGAAATGGCCGCATGCTGGCATATTCGCGGCCCTTGCCGGCCTGCGCGTGCGTCGACTGTGGGTTCTGTGGATGAAAATCGATGTGCGGACGTACTTATCCCCCACACTCAAGGACACGAAAAAGCCCGCCCCCCAAAGGGAGCGGGCTTCTTCTGGTGCGGACTCAGAAGTCCATGCCGCCCATGCCGCCGGTCGGGTCGCCCGCGGGAGCGGCCGCCTTCTCCGGCTTGTCGGCCACGACGGCCTCGGTCGTCAGGAACAGCCCCGCGATGGATGCCGCGTTCTGCAGCGCCGAACGGGTCACCTTCACCGGGTCGGCAACGCCGGCCTTGAGCAGGTCCTCGTACTCACCGGTGGCGGCGTTGAGCCCGGTACCGGCCTTCGAGTTGCGGACCTTCTCGGCGACAACGCCGGGCTCCAGCCCGGAGTTGAAGGCGATCTGCTTCAGCGGAGCCTCCAGCGCAACCTTGACGATGTTGGCACCGGTGGCCTCGTCGCCCTTGAGCTGAAGCTCGTCCAGGGCCGGAGCCGACTGCAGCAGGGCCACGCCGCCACCGGCGACGATGCCCTCCTCGACGGCCGCCTTGGCGTTGCGGACCGCGTCCTCGATGCGGTGCTTGCGCTCCTTGAGCTCCACCTCGGTGGCGGCTCCGGCCTTGATCACCGCAACACCGCCGGCCAGCTTGGCCAGGCGCTCCTGCAGCTTCTCGCGGTCGTAGTCGGAGTCGCTGTTCTCGATCTCGGTGCGGATCTGGGCCACCCGGCCGGCGATGGCGTCCGGGTCACCGGCGCCCTCGACGATGGTGGTCTCGTCCTTGGTGATGACCACCTTGCGGGCCTTGCCCAGCAGCGAGATGTCGGCGGTCTCGAGCGACAGGCCGACCTCTTCGCTGATGACCTGACCACCGGTGAGGATGGCCATGTCCTGCAGCATCGCCTTGCGGCGGTCACCGAAGCCGGGGGCCTTGACGGCCACCGACTTGAAGGTGCCGCGGATCTTGTTGACGACCAGGGTGCTCAAAGCCTCGCCCTCGACGTCCTCGGCGATGATCAGCAGCGGCTTACCGCCCTGGATGACCTTCTCCAGCAGCGGCAGCAGGTCCTTGACGGTAGACACCTTGGAGCTGACCAGCAGGATGTAGGGGTCCTCCAGGACCGCTTCCTGACGCTCGGCGTCGGTGACGAAGTAGCCCGAGATGTAGCCCTTGTCGAACCGCATGCCCTCGGTGAGCTCGAGCTGCAGGCCGAAGGTGTTGGACTCCTCGACGGTGATGACGCCCTCGTTGCCGACCTTGTCCATCGCCTCGGCGATCAGGTCGCCGATCGACTGGTCGCCGGCGGAGATGGCCGCGGTGGCCGCGATCTGCTCCTTGGTCTCGACGTCCTTGGCCGACTTCAGCAGGGTCTCGGTGATCTTCTCGACGGCCTTCTCGATGCCGCGCTTGAGGCCCAGCGGGTTGGCGCCCGCTGCGACGTTACGCAGGCCCTCCTTCACCAGCGCCTGGGCCAGCACCGTGGCCGTCGTCGTGCCGTCACCGGCGACGTCGTCGGTCTTCTTGGCGACTTCCTTGACCAGCTCGGCGCCGATCTTCTCGTACGGGTCCTCCAGCTCGATCTCCTTGGCGATGGACACACCATCGTTGGTGATCGTGGGGGCACCCCACTTCTTCTCCAGGACGACGTTGCGGCCCTTGGGGCCCAACGTCACCTTTACCGCGTCGGCAAGGCTGTTCAGGCCCCGCTCGAGGCCGCGACGGGCCTCTTCGTCGTACGCAATTGTCTTGGCCATTGCGAAGTGATTCCTCCGGATTTATGGGGTGACACTCAGGGCGACCGCTTGTCGAGTCGCCCCATTTACGCTGTGGCCGGGTGCAGTGCCCGCGACGGACGACCAAGCTGGTCTCACCGTCCCGACCTAGCACTCGCCGGTCGCGAGTGCCAACGTCATTCTTAGCACTCGCCTATGCCGAGTGCAAGAACGGCCCGGGGTTATCGCTGCGCGCGTAAACCGTCGACGACGACGTCGGTCACCCGCTCGGCCAGCGCCGAGTTATAGGCCTCCATCGCCTGGCATCCGACCAGGATCGTCTTCACCTCGCGCACACCGAGGTCGGCCCGCGCGGTTCCCGCCCGCTGCGCGGCCCGCAGCAGCTCGTCGAGCACGGCCAGGAACGCGTCCTCGGCGTCGGGCGCCGCGCTGGCGATGTCGATGCCCCATCCGGCCAGCGCGTCGACCAGCCCGCGGTCGGCCGCGCCCCATTGCAGCACCATCGAGCGCAGGAAGACGAAGAGCGCCTCCGCCGGCCCCTCGGACTCCAGCAGCGCGCGCCCGTCGTCGACGAGGCGCTGCATCCGGTCCTCGATGACGGCCTGAAACAGCGCCTCCTTGGTGGGGAAGTGCCGGTAGACGGTGCCGGCGCCGACGCCGGCGCGCCGGGCGATCTCGTCGATCGGCACCGACAGGCCCTCGGCCGCGAACGTCTCGTAGGCGACGTCGAGCACGCGCGCGCGGTTGCGCGCCGCGTCGGCCCGCAACGGCCGTGCGGGTTGCGCCAACTGTTCACCACCTCGAGGTTGACAAAACGGGGCGTGCGTTCCGTATAGTCTGGAGGCAACCGGAGCGCTCGCCCCGTTTACCTTACTAGCGTAGGAGCTTCCCCATGGCCAAGTGGACCGCCGCGGACATTCCCGACCAGACCGGTCGCGTCGCCGTCATCACGGGGGCCAACACCGGCCTCGGCTACGAGACCGCCCTGGCGCTGGCCGAGCACGGCGCCCACGTCGTGCTGGCGGTGCGCAACCTCGACAAGGGCAAGGACGCCGCCGCGCGCATCACGGCCAGCAGCCCGCACGCCGACGTGGCGCTGCAGGAGCTGGACCTGACGTCGCTGGAGTCCGTCCGCGCCGCGGCCGAGCAGCTGCGCTCCGCCCACGACCGCATCGACCTGCTGATCAACAACGCCGGGGTGATGTACACCCCGAAGGAAACCACCGCGGACGGCTTCGAGATGCAGTTCGGCACCAACCACCTCGGCCACTTTGCGCTCACCGGCCTGCTGCTGGACCGGCTGCTGCCCGTCGCCGGCTCCCGGGTCGTGACCGTCAGCAGCATGGGCCATCGCATCCTCGCCGACATCCACTTCGACGACCTGCAGTGGGAGCGCCGCTACAACCGCGTGGCGGCGTACGGACAGGCCAAGCTGGCCAACCTGCTGTTCACCTACGAGCTGCAGCGCCGGCTCGCCGCGCATGGCACGACGATCGCCGCCGCCGCCCACCCCGGCGGGTCGAACACCGAGCTCGGCCGCTACACGCCCACGGCGTTCCGGCCGCTCGTCAACGTGTTCTTCAACGTGATTGCGCAGGACGCGGCCATGGGCGCGCTCCCGACGCTGCGCGCCGCGACCGACCCCGGCGTGCTTGGCGGCCAGTACTACGGCCCCGACGGGTTCGCCGAAACCCGCGGCTACCCGAAAATCGTTGCGTCCAGCCGGAAGTCGCACGACGCCGAGTTGCAGCGGCGATTGTGGGAGGTCTCGGAGCAGCTCACCGGGGTGGTCTACCGGTTCGACTAAGGGGGTAACACTGGAGGCATGTCCCTCGTCGTGCCCCCGTACCCGCCGCCGCGCTACACCGAGGACGAACCGGAGATCAGCGCCTGGCTCAAGCGCGCCGACGAACCCCCCGACTACGAGACGTTCGGGACCAAGTACCACTACCTGGCCAACCAGCAGGCCACCGACGGTGACTACGGCCTGTACCGGGTCGACATCGCGCCGGCCGGCGGCGGGCCGCCGGCGCACTATCACCGGGCGATGTCCGAGGCGTTCTTCGTCCTGTCCGGGACGATGAAGCTGTTCGACGGCAACGAGTGGCTCGACGGCCACCAGGGCGACTTCCTCTACGTCCCGCCCGGCGGCGTCCACGGTTTCCGCAACGAGGCGGACGCGCCGGCATCGGTGCTGATGTTGTTCGCGCCCGGCGCCCCGCGCGAGGCCTACTTCGAGGGCTTCGCGGCGCTGGCCGACATGAGCGACGACGAACGCCGAGAGTGGTTCATCCGCCACGACAACTATTGGGTGCAGTAGCCGGGTTAATGCTGGGCGAACATTCGGTGTTGGGCCACGATGACCGGCCGGGGTGCGACGTAGGGTTTGGCCGTGCAGGCCAAGAAACCGCAGTCGAAGCGGGAAGCGGCGTGGGCGCGGACCAAAATCGAGATGGCGCGCAGCGCCCCGATCCGGGCCGCGGAGCGGGTCAAGCGGGTGAGGCAGGGCAGCCGGCCGCCGGCGCCAAGCGCCTTGGCGCAGGCCGGAACCGGGGCGCCGGCCCGGCACCGGGGCGAGCGAGGCGTGCGGATTCACCGCCACCGGGTCGAACCGGCCGCTAACCGGCGAATCGGTAGTCGCCGTCGACCAGCCCGCGGGTCCGCTCGAAGAACGTCCGGCCGCTGTAGGGCAATTGGGTGACGACCTTGCCGCTGGGGTGCCGGAAGTAGTTGGTGCACGCGAGCCAGACCTTGCCCGCCATGGCGGCCTGGAGCTCGTCGTTGTAGCGGCGCTGCGCCGCGGCCGTGACCTCGATCGTGCGCGCGCCGCGATCGCCCATGACATCGAGGATGTGGCGAACGAACGTCGTCTGCGCCTCGTGGATGTACAGGATCGAGTTGACGCCGTTGGTGTTCGGGCCGTACAGCGTGAAGAAGTTCGGATACCCGGCGACGAGCGTGCCGAGGTAGGCCTCCGCGCCCCCGCTCCACTCGTCGCGCAGGTGGCGCCCGCCGGTCCCGTACACGTCGATGCTCGCCAGGTAGTCGGCGGCCTTGAAGCCGGTGCCGTAGATGACGGTGTCGACGCGGTGCTCGACGCCGTCGACGGTGCGCACGCCGCGTTCGGTCAGCTCGGCGATGGCAGTCGTCTCCAGGCTCACGTTGGGCAGGGCGAACGTCGGGTACCAGTCGCGCGACATCAGCGGCCGCTTGCAGCCGACGGGGTAGTCCGGCGTCAGCTTCGCCCGCAGCTCGGGATCGGCGACCTTGCGCATCAAGTAGCTGCGGGCCAGCTCGGTCGCCTCGCGCGTCTGCGCGGCGTCCACGTCGAAGTCGGATGACTCGTAGGCGTCGAAGGCCTCGTCGCGCAGCTTGCGCGCCGTCTCGGGGTGCCGCTCGAACTCGGCGTGCTGCTCGGGCGTGAACGGGAAGTCGAACCGTGGCGCGATCCAGATCGGGGTCCGCTGAAACACGGTGAGGTGCGCGGTCTCTCGCGCGATCGCGGGCACGTACTGGACGGCGCTGGCGCCGGTGCCGATGGACGCGACCCGCTCCCCGGCCGTCGGCTTGCTGTGATCCCAACGCGCCGAATGGAATTGGCGTCCCCGGAATCGCCGCGCGCCGGGAATGTCGGGGACGTGCGGCACGTCGAGCATCCCGACGGCGCTCACCACGACGTCGAAGTGGTGCTCGGCGCCGTCGTCGGTGCCAAGCGTCCAGCGCCGCTCGGCATCCGACCAGCGCACCGTGGTGATCGCGGTGTGCGGCCGCAGATGCGACGCCAGCCGGTGGTCAGCGGCGACCTTCTCGAGGTAGGCCAGGATCTCGGGCTGGTTGGCGTAGGTCTTGCTCCAGCGCGGGTTGGGCGCGAACGAATACGAGTACAGGTGCGAGGGCACGTCGCAGGCCGCGCCCGGAAACGTGTTGTGCCGCCAGGTCCCGCCGAAGCCGTCGGCCCGGTCGAAGATCGTGAAGTCGTAGCCGCCGTCGGCCAGCTGGATGCCCATCGCGATGCCGCCGGCACCCGCGCCGATGATCCCGACGCGCGGCTTCAGCCCCATTGCGCGAAGTACGGTCGCTCGGGCCGGCTTTTCTCCACCAGGATGAACACCACGCCGAAGGGGTCGACGAACCAGGTGGTGCGCACGTTCGCGACGTCGGCGATGCCGCCGACCAGGAAGCGCACCCCCTTGCCCTCGAGTTCGGCGCGGGTGGCGTCGAGGTCCTCGCAGATCAGCCCGACATGCGAGAGCCCGGTGTCGGTCAGGGCGCGGCCGGCACCGTCCGAGCCGTCGACGTTGAGGTATTCGATCACCTCGAGCACCCGGTCGCCGTCGCCGGGGAACCCGACGATGGCCGCCTTCATGGTCGGGTCGGAAACCAGCTCACCCATGTCCTCGCGAATGGCATTACCGCTCATGACGTACGGCGGCGAGAGCACACGCAGGCCCAATACCTCCCGGTAGAACGCCACCGCGGCCTCGCAGTCGGGTACGCACACCCCGGCGTGGGCCAACCCGGTAATCACGTTCTCAACCTTACGTCCGCGAGCCGTTTTTTTGGGCCTTGGATAATGGCCGGGTGCGGTCAGTCGAAGAGCATCAGCGAGTCGTTGCGGAGATGATCCGCCCCCGCCCGGCGGTCCCGGTCGCGCTGGCCGAGGCCCAGGGCCTGGTGTTGGCCGACGACGTGGTCGCGTCGCTGGCGCTGCCGGTCTTCGACAACTCCGCGATGGACGGATACGCGGTGCGCGCCGAGGACGTCGCGGGCGCCACGCCCGAGCGCCCGGTGGTGCTGGAGGTCGCCGAGGACATTCCGGCCGGGCGCGTCGACGAGCTGGCGCTGCAGCCGAAAACCGCGCACCGCATCATGACGGGGGCGCCCCTGCCGGCCGGGGCGACGGGCGTGGTGCCGGTCGAGGACACCGACGGCGGCGTCGACTCGGTGGCGATCCGGGCGCCGCGCGCCGAGGGCGCCCACATCCGGCGGGCCGGCGAGGACGTCGCGCCCGGCACCACCGTGCTGCGCAAGGGCCAGGTGGTCACGCCCGCGGTGCTCGGCCTGGCGTCGGCGCTGGGCCTGGCGGAGCTGAAAGTCATTCCGCGCCAACGGGTCCTGGTGATGTCGACCGGGTCGGAGCTGGTGGCGCCGGGGGCGCCGCTGCGGCCGGGGCAGATCTACGAGTCCAACTCGATCATGCTGGCCGGCGCGGTTCGCGAGGCCGGCGCCGAGGTGATCGCCGTCGCGACCGCCGAAGACGATGTCGCACAGTTCAGTTCGATCCTCGATCGGCACGCGGCCGACTGCGACCTGATCATCACCAGCGGCGGCGTCAGCGCCGGCGCGTATGAGGTCGTCAAGGACGCGTTCGGGCGCGACGGCGACCAGGGTGTGGAGTTCGTCAAGGTGGCGATGCAGCCGGGGATGCCGCAGGGCATCGGGCGCGTGGCCGGCGCGACGATCGTGACGCTGCCGGGCAATCCGGTCAGCGCGCTGGTGTCCTTCGAGGTCTTCATCCGTCCCGCGCTGCGCCGGGCCATGAGCCTGCCCGACCCGGACCGGCCGCACCGGCCCGCGGTCCTGGCCGAGTCGCTGACCTCGCCGCGGGGCAAACGCCAGTTCCGGCGGGCGATCCTCGACCGGGAGGCGGGCAGCGTCACCAGCTACGGGCCGCCGGCCTCACACCATTTGCGGTGGCTGGCGTCGGCGAACGGGCTGCTGGACATCCCCGAGGACGTCGTCGAGGTGTCCGCGGGAACCGAGCTTCAGGTCTGGGATCTGAGTTAGCCCCCGGGCTCCGTAAGATGGCCGCGTGGCAAGACGCCCCCGCACCGTCGGCCCGACCGCCGAGGACCCGGCCTTCAGCCCCCAGCACGCCCTCGAGTTGGTGCGCTCCGCCATTCCGCCGGTTCACCCGGCCGGGCGCCCGTTCATCGCCGCCGGCCTGGGCGCGGCCCTGGTCGGCCGCAACCACCGCTGGCTGCGCCGGGCGGGTCTGCTGGCCGCCGGCGCCTGCGCGGCGTTCTTCCGCCATCCCCCGCGGGTGCCGCCCTCCCGGCCCGGCGCCGTCGTCGCCCCCGCCGACGGCGAGGTCTGCGTGATCGACGCGGCGGCCCCGCCGGCCGAGCTCGGCATGGGCGACGCGCCGCTGCCGCGGGTCAGCATCTTCCTGTCGCTGCTGGACGCCCACGTGCAGCGGGCGCCGGTGAGCGGCGAGGTGATCGCCGTGCAGCACCGGCCGGGCCGGTTCGGGTCGGCCGACCTGGCCGCGGCGAGCACCGAGAACGAACGCACCAGCCTGCGGATCCGGACGGACCGCGGCGCCGACGTGGTGGCGGTGCAGATCGCGGGGCTGCTGGCGCGCCGCATCGTCTGCGACGCCCGCGTCGGCGACAAGCTGTCGATCGGCGACACCTACGGGCTGATCCGGTTCGGATCCCGCCTGGACACCTACCTCCCGCCCGGGACGGAACCGCTGGTCAAGGTCGGACAGCGCGCCGTCGGCGGCGAGACCGTCCTGGCCGAACTGCCATGACCGACAAGCGCCGCGACAGGCGAACCGCAAGCCTGCAACTTTTGCCCAGCGCGATGACCGTGCTGTCCATCTGCGCGGGCATGACGTCGATCAAGTTCGCCCTCGACGGCAAGCCGATACCCGCGATGGCGCTGATCGCCGCGGCGGCGATCCTGGACGCGCTGGACGGACGGGTGGCCCGCATCTTGGGCGCCCAGTCGCGGCTCGGCGCCGAGATCGACTCCCTGGCCGACGCGGTGAACTTCGGGGTGACACCCGCCCTGGTGGTCTACGTGATGCTGCTGTCGAAGTGGCCGGTCGGCTGGGCGGTGGTGCTGCTGTACGCGGTGTGCGTCGTGCTGCGGCTGGCCCGGTACAACGCGCAGCAGGACGACGAAACCCAGCTCGCCTACCAGCATGAGTTCTTCGTCGGGATGCCCGCGCCGGCGGGCGCGGTCTCCATGATCGGCACGATCGCCCTCAAGCTGCAGTTCGGCGAGGGCTGGTGGACGTCGGTGTGGTTCCTCGCGGTCTGGATCACCGGGACATCGATGCTGATGGTCAGCGCGATCCCGATGAAGAAGCTGCACACCGTGGCGATTCCGCCGAACTGGGCGGTTCCCCTACTGGCGGTGCTCGCGGCCGTCGCGGCGGCCGCGGTGTTGCAGCCCTACATCCTGATCTGGGTGATCATCATCGCCTACCTGTGCCACGTGCCGTTCGCGGTGCGCACCAAGAGCTGGCTGGCCAAGCACCCCGAGGTGTGGGACGACAAGCCCAAGCAGCGCCGCGCCGTGCGGCGCGCGGACCGCCGGGCGCAGCCGAACCGCCGGTCGATGACGCGGCTGGGGCTGCGGAAGCCGGGCGGGCGCCTGCGATGATGCCGGGCGGCCAGGCCGGTCAGCTCACCCTCACCGCCAGGCTGAACACCTCCGCGGTCGACTCCCGGCGCGGCGTGGTGCGCATACACCCGAATGCCGTTGCGGCCCTTGGTATCCGGGAGTGGGACGCGGTCTCGCTGACCGGGTCGCGGACGACCGCGGCCGTCGTCGGCCTGGCCGGCCCGGACACCCCGGTCGGCATCGCGTTGCTCGACGACGTGACGCTGTCCAACGCCGGGCTGCGCGAGGGCACCGCGGTGATCGTCGGCGCGGTCACCGTCTACGGCGCGCGGTCGGTGACGCTGTCCGGCTCGTCGATGGCGGCCGCCTCGATCACGCCGGTCACCCTGCGGCAGGCGTTGCTGGGCAAGGTGATGACCGTCGGCGACGCCGTGTCGCTGCTGCCGCGCGACCTGGGCCCCGGGACCTCGACGTCCGAAGCCACCCGGGCGCTGGCCTCCTCGGTGGGGATCAGCTGGACGTCGGAACTGTTGACCGTCACCGACGTCGACCCGGCGGGGCCGGTCAGCGTGCAGCCGAACTCGTTGGTCAGCTGGGGCACCGGCGTCCCGGCCGGCCTGGGCGACTCGCCGCACGAACAGCTGAGCACCGGCACCCCGGAGATCCTCGTCGAGGAACTCAAGGGCTCGCAGCCGCAGGCCGCCAAGCTCGCCGAATGGCTCAAGCTCTCGCTCGACGAGCCGCACCTGCTCACGAGCCTGGGCGCCGGCACCAACCTCGGTGTGCTGGTGTCGGGCCCGGCCGGCGTGGGCAAGGTGACGCTGGTGCGGGCGGTGTGCGACGGCCGCAGGCGGGTCGAACTCGACGGCCCCGAGGTCGGCGCGCTGGCCGCCGACGACCGGCTGAAAACCGTTGCCGCGGCGGTGAAGAAGGTTCGCGACGCGGGCGGCGTCCTGCTGATCGCTGACGTCGACGCGCTGCTGCCGGCCACCGCAGAGCCGGTGGCCGCCCTGATCCTGGGCGAGCTGCGCGCCGCCGTCGCCACCGGCGGCGTCGCGTTGATCGCCACCTCCGCACATCCCGACCAGCTCGACGCCCGGCTGCGCGCCCCCGACCTGTGCGACCGGGAGCTGGGCCTGCCGCTGCCCGACGCCGCCACCCGCAAGGCGCTGCTGGAGGCGCTGCTCAAACCGGTGCCCACCGGCGATCTCGACCTCGACGAGATCGCCGGGCGCACACCGGGTTTCGTCGTCGCAGACCTCGCCGCGCTGATGCGTGAGGCCGCGCTGCGGGCGGCCTCGCGGGCCAGCGCGGACGGGCAACCGCCGAAGCTGCACCAGGACGACCTCGTCGGCGCGCTGACCGTCATCCGGCCGCTGTCCCGCTCGGCCAGCGAGGAGCTGACCGTCGGCAACGTGACGCTCGACGACGTCGGCGACATGGCCGAGGCCCGCCAGGCCCTGACCGAGGCGGTGCTGTGGCCGCTGCGGCATCCCGACACCTTCGCCCGGCTCGGCGTGGATCCCCCGCGCGGCGTGCTGCTGTACGGCCCGCCCGGCTGCGGCAAGACGTTCATCGTCCGCGCCCTGGCCAGCACCGGGCAGCTGTCCGTGCACGCGGTCAAGGGCTCCGAGCTGATGGACAAGTGGGTGGGCAGCTCGGAAAAGGCGGTGCGCGAACTGTTTCGGCGGGCCCGCGATTCGGCGCCGTCGCTGGTGTTCCTCGACGAGGTGGACGCGCTGGCGCCCCGGCGCGGGCAGAGCTTCGACTCCGGCGTCACCGACCGGGTGGTGGCCGCGCTGCTGACCGAGCTCGACGGCATCGACCCGCTGCGCGACGTCGTGGTGCTGGGCGCCACCAACCGGCCCGACCTCATCGACCCCGCGCTGCTGCGCCCGGGCCGGCTGGAGCGGTTGGTGTTCGTCGAACCGCCCGACGCCGCCGCCCGCGGCGAAATCCTGCGCACCGCGGGCAAATCCATCCCGCTGAGCGACGACGTCGACCTCGACGAGGTTGCCGCCTCGCTCGAGGGCTACAGCGCCGCCGACTGCGTCGCGCTGCTGCGGGAGGCCGCGCTGACCGCGATGCGGCGATCCATCGACGCCTCCGACGTGACGGCCGCCGACATCGACGCCGCCCGCAAGACCGTGCGCCCGTCGCTGGACCCCGCGCAGGTGGAGTCCTTACGCGCGTTCGGCAAGTCGCTCTAGGTGGCTCTCTAGCACCGCCCGCGCCGACGCCGCGACATCGGCCTCGAGCCAGGCCGGCATCGGCTCGTCGTGCGCGTGGCGACGGACGACGGCATACGGCAGGTCGGACACGGCGCGCGCGACGGCGTCGACCGATCGCCGATCGCGCTTTCCGTACAGCTGCTTCGCCAGGACCGAAACCCGTTCGGTCAGGGGCGCGTTCATCGCGGCGAGCGTGTCCCGGAAGGTCGTGTCGGGCTCGCCGTCGAGCAGGTCGGTCGGCCGGATGCTCAACAACAGCCGGGCGTCCGCGGGGAGCTCGCGGGCGAAGCCGACGGCGGCAACGGCCATCGCCACCGCGGTGTCGAGGGCCGCGTCGGCCTCGGCGGCCATCGCCCGCGCCTGGAAGCGTCCGAGCGCCCGCAGCCACGCCGCCGTCAGGATGCCGTCGCGGTTGCCGAACCGGTGGTACAACGTGCCCGCGGGCGCGCCGCTCGCCTCCGAGATCGCCGCCACGCTCGCCGCCCGCGGTCCCCCGTCGAGCACCAGCGCGCGGGCTGCGTCGAGGATCACATCGGTTTCGTGCTTCCGCGGTGGCGCCATGATCTAGTACATTCCTTCTATATGGAACGATTACCCTATATCGATGAGCATGCCATAACTGTGAGCGCGAATCGCGACGACACGTGGGCGGCGCTGCTGCGGGTGATGTGCCGGGACCCGCGCGACCCGTCGACCGTGCCGCCGGGTTTCGTCCTGGACCAGGCGCGGCGACCGGAGCGGTTCGCGCTCAAGGGCCGCCACCCGTTCGCGGTCTACCGGTGGGCGTTCGAGTTGGATGACTTAGCGCCCGGCACCCGGGTGCGCTCCGCAACCTGGGCGGCCTTCCCGGGTATCCACGGCAAGATCTATCGGGCCCTCGTCATCGGCACCGGCGCACACCGCCTCGCGGTGCGATGGACGCTGAAACGCGTGGCGGCGACGGCGCTCGAGGCTGATTACGCGGACGTCTTCGAAGTCCCGATCCAGCCCGGTGATTCGCGCACCGCCGAACAGGCGCTCCGCGACGCGGTGGGGGATGAACCGGGCGGAGGCGGAGGCCTCGTGTTGTGGATCCACCGCCACGTGCTGAGGTTTCATCTCGGCCCGTATTCCTCGCCCGATCACATAATCGGCTGGCCCATAACGCGTTCGGATCGCGACGAGATCGTGCTGACGGCGCGCGGCCCGCTGATGAACGGCCAGTTGACACTGCGACGCCGGAACGGTCGCGCAACGCTCGTCACCCGCCTGCATTACCGTAACAAGATCGCCGCCCGAACGGTCTGGGCCGCGATCGGACCACTGCATCGGATCGTGGCGCCGAGGCTGATGGAGCACACCGCTCACACGGGCCTCACCCGGGCGCCCCGATGCTGAAAGGCCTTGCGGCAGTGCCTCCGTCGGAACGAGCGGCGCCCCTGCCCTGCGACGCGCTCCGTCCCCACGCCGGCGTCCGGGCGGACCGCGCGATCGTCATCGCCGCACCTTCCTCCGTCGTCTTCTCGTGGTTGTGCCAGCTGCGCGTCGCGCCCTACAGCTACGACATCCTCGACAACCTCGGCCGCCGCAGTCCGCGCGAACGCGACCCCGAATTGGTTAACCTGCGGGTCGGGCAGCGGTTCATGATGATCTTCACACTGCACTCGTTCGTCGACGGTGAGCAGATCACGTTGCGGTCCAAGGGCGTAGCCGTCACGTACCGCGTCCGGCCCGAGGGCAGCGGGTCTCGGCTTCACGCGCGAGTGCTCTTCCCCGGGCCGCGGCCGATCGCCCGTGTCCTCGCGCTCGGTGACCTCGTGATGATGCGAAAACAGTTGCTGACGTTGAAGTCACTCGCGGAGCGCGAAGCCGCGGCCGCCATCGCCTGAACCGTTTAGCCCGTTCATTCGTCCGAGCTGATGTAACCCGGTTGGCTACTAACCAGCGTCCGACAATCACCGAGCAGAGCAGGACCGGTTTCGTGAAGTTCCCTGATGTCGCCCCGACGACGCGGGTCATGACGGTGGCGATCATGGTCTCGATGGTCGTGTTCCTCGACGGCACCGTCGTGAACCTGGCATTGCCGGCCACGCAGCGCGACATCGGCGGGGGCATGTGCACCCAACAGTGGGTCGTCGACGGCTACCTGCTCGCCGTGGCGGCCATGGTCCTGCCCGGCGGCGCCATCTCCGACCTGTTCGGCCGGATACCGGTGATGCGCTTCGGGCTGGCGGCCTTCGGGGTGGGCTCGGCGCTGGCGGCCACCGCGGGCACCCCATCGGTGCTGATCACCGGGCGCCTCGTGCAGGGGCTGGGCGGCGCATTCCTGGTGCCCGGCTCGCTGGCCCTGATCAACTCGACGTTCGAGCCCGGTGGCCGGGCCGCCGCGATCGGATCCTGGACGGCGTGGACCGGCACCGCGTTCGCGGTCGGACCGCTGCTGGGCGGGCTGGCCGTGGACTTTCTGGGCTGGCGCTGGATCTACGTCTTGTCGGCGGTCCCCATCGCCGTCGGTTTTGCGTTGACGTTCTGGCTGCGGGGGATTCCCGGCCCCTCCGGCCGCGTCCGGCTCGACATCGTCGGCGCCGCGCTGTCGGCGGTCGGGCTGGCCGCCACGGTCTACGCGCTGATCGAACAGGGCCGGCGGGGCTGGGCCGACTCGCTGGTCAGGGCGGCGTTGGCGGTGGGCATCGCGGCGCTGTTCGCGTTCGTGGCATGGCAGCGCCGCGCGCCCCACCCGATGGTGCCACTGAGCCTGTTCGCCGCGCGCAACTTCGCCGGGGCCAACCTCGTCACCGCGTTCGTCTACGGCGGCATCACGATGGGCTCGTTGGCGATCGCGCTGTACCTGCAAGAGGTGGCGGGGTATTCGGCCACCGCCTCGGGCCTGATCACGCTGCCCAGCCCGATCATGTCGCTGCTGTTCGCCCGCGGCGTCGGCGGCCTGGCCGCCTGGATCGGACCGCGCGTCTTCCTGATCGCGGGTCCCGCGCTGGCCGGGTTCGGGCTGCTGCTCATCCGCCCCACCGCGCACGGGCTGCACGCCGTCACCGACGTGTTGCCGGGCCGGATCGTGCTGGCCGTCGGCATGGTCCTTGCCGTCACCCCCCTGACGGTGGTCAATCTGGCGGCCGTCAAGTCCGCGCACAGCGGCATCGCCGCCGCGATCCAGAACGCGACCGGGCGCACCTCCGCGCTGATCGCGGTGGCCTGCGTGGGGGTGATCACCGCCAACCGGCTCACGGATGCCAGCTTTGCCCGGCTCATCGTGGTCAGCGCGGCGCTGTTCTTCGTCGGCGCCGCCGTCGGCGGCCTCGCCATAAAGAACGCGCCGGCGCCCGCCGAGCCCGTCGCCGAGATCCCGTTGGAGCTCAACCCGGCGCGCTGACGCTACTGTCATCGAGCATGACCGAACGTCGCACCGCCCTGCAGGTCGTCGAGGGAATCGACCTGTCCGGCAAGACATGTGTGATCACCGGTGCGTCGTCCGGGCTGGGCCGCGAGTCCGCACGCGCGCTCGCCTCCGCCGGCGCGCACGTCGTCCTGGCCGCCCGCAATCCCGACGCCCTGGCGCAGACGGCCCGGTGGGTGACGGCCGAGGTGCCCGGCGCCCGGGCCTCGACGGTGGCGCTCGACCTCACGGCGCTGGCCGGCGTCCGCGCCGCGGCGGGCGCGATCCGCGACGTCGCGCCGGCGATAGACGTGTTGATGAACAACGCCGGTGTCATGTTCACGCCGTTCGGCCGGACCGCCGACGGCTTCGAAACGCAGATCGGCACAAACCATTTCGGGCACTTCGAACTCACCAGGCTGCTCGTCCCGCAGCTGGCGGCCGCCCGGCAGGCCCGCATCGTCACCCTGTCCTCCGGCGGCCACGTCATGGGCGACGTCGACTTCGACGACCCCAACTGGGAGAGCCGACGGTACGACAAGTTCGTCGCGTACGGCGCGTCCAAGACGGCGAACATCCTGCACGCGGTGGAAGCGGACCGGCGGCTGCGCGGCTCGGGCATCCGCGCCTTCGCCGTCCATCCGGGCACGGTGGCCACCTCCCTGGCGCGCTACATGTCCCGCACGGACTTCTCCGAGCTGCGCAAGATGGTGGCCGCCCGCGCCGCAGCCCGCGGCGAGCCGTCGGACGGCGGGCTGGATCGCGCCACGCCCGAGCAGGGCGCGGCCACCCAGGTGTGGGCCGCGGTCAGCCCGGAGCTGGCCGAGAAGGGCGCGCTGTACCTGGAAGACTGCCGGGTCAGCGACGCGGTCGCGCCCTACGCGAGCGACGAACAGCGCGCCGCGGACTGGTGGCTGCTGTCCGAAAAGTTGTGCGACAGGGCGTGAATCACGGCATTCGCGTGTGAATCCAGGCATTCGCGTGTGAACGTAGGGCGGGATATTCGCCGAATTTTCGCCCTGGATGCACAAACAAGTACACCGATGCACACCCGACGCTCAGGGCTCCGGCAGGTCCGTCCAGTCGGCCGAGAGCCGTGAGCTGAACCGCGGCGCGCGGCGGTCCAGGAACGCGGTGACCCCCTCGCGGGCGTCCGCGGTGCCCATCACGCGGTGGTGCAGCTGAGTTTCCAGCGACGCCACCTGTCGCGGGGTGTAGTTGTGGATGGCGCTGTCCCACAGCAGTCGCTTGCACAACGCCGCGGACATCGGCGCCACGTGGGCCGCGATGTCGCGGGCCATCTCCACCGCGTGGTCGAGCACCCGCTCGGCCGGCAGCGCCCGGTTCGCGATGCCGAGCGCCACCGCCTCGGCACCCGTGAAGGTGCGGCCCGTGAGCAGCACCTCGGCGGCCACCCCCAGCGTGGCCAGATGCGCCAGCGTCCAGTGCGACATGCAGTCGGGTATCACTCCCCGGCGCACTTGCACCACACCATATTTGGCGTCCTCGGCGACCACGCGGATGTCGGCCTGCAGGGCGATCGTCAGGCCGATCCCGATCGCGTGACCGTTGAGCGCGGCGATCACCGGCTTGCGCAACTCGAAGGCGGCCGGGTCGATCGGCGACGCCGAGAACGCGCCGGCGTCCGCCGGGGCGTCGAACGGCGAGATGTTGCCCGAGAAATCCGCGCCGACGCAAAAGGCGCTGCCCGCACCGGTCACCACGATGGCGCGGACGTCGTCGTCGCCGTCGCAGTCGCGGTACGCCCCGCTCAGCAGCCCGCCCATTTCGGCGGTATAGGCGTTGAGATGGTCGGGGCGATTCAGCGTCAGCACGGCCACGCCCGCGTCGATGTCGATCGTCACGTCGGCGCTCATCGCATCGCCCCCTATTCGGACAGCTGGAATTCCACCATGTCGGCAAGCGCGTCCACGGCCTCGCTGAGCGCGGTGAAGCGGTCGGCGGCCGACGGCGCCGACAGCACGGAGTACCGGTCGGCGGCGCCGATCGGGATGCGAGATGCCAACGCGAACAGGCGTTGTCCGGCCTGGGTTTCAGAGCCCTCCCGGTAGCCCAGCAGCACCTCGCGCTCCGGCAGCCGGGCGTCGCGCGCCTGGGCGATCCGCTCGAACAGCGCGATCACCCGGTCCTCCAGATCGAGCAGCTGCGCGCCGGTGACCGGGTCGCCCGGTTCGTCGGGCCAGAGCGTCACGGTCGCGCGCGGATACGGGTCGTCGGGCAGCCACTCGCACACCCGGATCCGCTCGCCGGTGCGGCAGCGCAGCGCGTACCGGCCGGCGCCGAGGTCGGCGTGTTCCTCGATCCGCGACAGGACGCCGACGTCGCAGCGGGCGTCGCCGCCGCCGACCTCGCGGCCCTGCGCGATCAGCACGACGCCGAACGGTTCCGCGCCGGCGAGGCAGCGCCGCACCAGCGCGGCGTAGCGCGGCTCGAAGATCCGCAACGGCAGCTCCTGCCCGGGCAACAGCGCCGATTCGAGCGGGAACATCGCCCGCTCAACGCGTTCGGGAGCCGTCATGCTAGATATCCAGCTCGGCCACCAGCGCGTCGACGACCGCGCGCAGGTCGCCGTCGTGCTCCTCGGCCACCCGCCGCTGCCGCTGATACGACGCGCCGCCGCGGTAAATGTCGGAGACCGCGGCCAGTTCGTCGACGCAATGCAGCGACTTGGCGATCGGCTCCAGCCGGGTCAGCACGTCGTCGAGGTCCTCGGTGACCAGCCGCTCGTTGCTCTCGGCGTCCAGGATGATCACCGCGTCCAGGCCGTATCGCGCTGCGCGCCATTTGTTTTCCTGCACATGCCACGGCGGCATGATCGGCGGCGAGTCGCCGGCGTCCAGCCGGCGGTCCAGGTCCACGACCAGGCAATGCGTCAGGGCGACCAGCGCGCCCAGCTCGCGCAGGTTGGGCACGCCGTCGCAGACCCGCACCTCGAGCGTGCCGAGGTGCGGCGACGGCCTGATGTCCCAACGGATTTCGTCCATGTGGTCGATGATGCCGGTCTTCTTCTGGTCGTAGACGAAGCCTTCGAACTCCGCCCAGGTCTGAAAGTGAAACGGCAGCCCGGCGGTGGGCAGCTGCTGAAACATCATCGCGCGGTTGCTGGCGTACCCGGTGTCCTCACCGGCCCACCACGGCGACGACGCCGACAGCGCCAGCAGGTGCGGGTAGTAGTTGAGCAGCGACGTCATGATCGGCATCACCTTGTTGGCCGACGAGATCCCCACGTGCACATGCACTCCCCAGATCAGCATCTGCCGGCCCCACCACTGGGTGCGTTTGATCAGCTCGGCATAGCGCGGCGCGTCGGTGAGTTTCTGCGTGGACCACTTGGCGAAGGGGTGCGTGCCGGCGCAGAACAGCTCCATGCCGCGGTCCCGGACGATCCTGCGGGCGGGGCCCAGGGTGTCGCGCAGGTCCTCCATCGCCTGCGCGGCGCAGTCGCAGATGCCGCTGACCACCTCGACGGTGTTGCGCAGCAATTCCTTGTGCACGCGCGGGTTTTGGCCGATCTCGGCGATCACCGCGGGGGCCTCGTTGCTCAGGTCGCGGGTCTGGGCGTCGATGAGCGCGAACTCCCACTCCACGCCGATGGTCGGCCGCGGTGAGCGGGCGAAGTCGATGTGAGCGCGGGACCTGCTAGCCGGCACCGATGACACCGCACGCCACCCGCTTGCCGGCGTCACCGGTCGTCATCGTCATCTGGTCGGGGCCCGGCGTTCCGTTGGTCTGGTTGTAGCGATCCGACGGGATGTTGGCGAAATTGTCGGCCCCGGCGTGGATCACGATCGCGGTCTTCTCGCCGGTGAGCAGGTCCTCCATGGCGAAGGCGTCCGTGGTCGTCACCAGCATCCCGACACCGTCCTTGCGAACCTGAAGCGAGGTGAGGTCGCCGCTGGCGGGCTCGGCGGAATGCCCGGGCGCCTGGAAGTGCCCGCCCGCGGACAGGAAGTCGCCGGGCGCGCCGCCGGTCGGGGCCGTCGAATTGGCCTCGCACTTGCCGACCTTGTGGATGTGCACGCCGTGGAAGCCGGGCGCGAGGTGGCCGGCGCCGCTCGTCGCGATCGTGATGGTGGCATAGCCGTTGCTGAAATCGAACTTCGCGGTCGCGACCTCGACCCCGTCGGGCCCCTTCAGTTGGGTGGTGATGCTGCGCCCAGCGGGTTGCTGCTGCTGATCGCCCTCGGTGCCCGCGCTCGCCGTCGGCGCGCTCGACCCGGTCCACACCGCGGGCGTGGTGCCGGGGACGGTCGCGGCGTGTTGGGGCGATGCGCACCCCGCCACCAATGCGATCGCGGACACGGCGGCGGCGGCAGCAGCGGCATTGCGGTGCTTAGGCATAGCGAGAAGCCTATCCCGAGCATCCCCGAATTTGGAGTTGCGATGCTCAGCCCGTCACGAGGACGATGACGCCGGGCGGCTGGTCCTTGAGCGCCGGAATCCGCGGCTGGACGGGCGCTCCCAGCTTCTGGCCCACCGCGTCGGCGGTGGCGTGCTCACCCTCGGCATCGCTGTAGTACACCGTCGTGGCGGTGACGTCGGGGATCGTCAGGTTTCCGACGTCGGTCACCTTGAACCCAGCGGAAGTGAGCTGATCCTTGGTCTTTGCCGCGACACCCTCTTTGGACGAGATGTTGTAGACGTGCACCTCGGCCTGGTTCGCGGGGGCGCTGGTGGTCGCGCCCGTCGCGCTGGTGGTGTTGGTGACGCTGGAAGCCGCAGACGACGACTCGTCATCGGACTTCCCGGAGGAACTGAGCGCCTGCCACCCGAGCAGCAGGAAGATGACGCCCAGGAACAACAGCACCATCACCATGGCCCGCAGGGGAAGGCCCGTGGAGTCGGGCACACGCTCTTTCATCGAGCCCCACTGTAGCGAGTCAGGTCACCTCGAAGCCGAGTCGGCGGGCGGCCCGTGCCTTTTGCCGGCTCGCGCGCAGCCGTCGCAGCCGCTTCACCAGCATCGGGTCGGCGGCCAGCGCCTCGGGTCGATCGACCAGCGCGTTGAGCACCTGGTAGTACCGCGTCGCCGACATCGAGAACAGCTCCTTGATGGCGTCCTCCTTGACCCCGGCGTACTTCCACCACTGGCGCTCGAACGCCAGGATGTCGTGTTCGCGACGGGTGAGGCCATCGGCGATATCAGCGTCGTCCCCCGATCGATTTGCCCGCGCCATGGCGCTGTCCATATCCGCTTCCCCTGGACCCTTCCGGCGATTCTCAACGTGCTCGAATGACTGACTTACGTAGGCGTTTAAAGGGCATGTTTCGCGCGAATATTGAACCACGCCGCGAACCCTCAAGCCGTAATCCAGACCCGCGAGTCGGCCGATTGGCTGCGATTGCCCGGCTCCCCCCGGCGCCCCCACGGACCCCGCTTAAGCTAGCCGATCATGGCAGTCGTCCCCATACGCATCGTCGGAGATCCGGTCCTGCACGCCCCGACGACGCCGGTGGCCGTCGCCGCCGACGGTTCGCTGCCGGCCGATCTGCCCGAGCTGATCGCCACCATGTACGACACCATGGACGCCGCGCACGGCGTCGGGCTCGCCGCCAACCAGATCGGATACGGCCTGCGGCTCTTCGTCTACGACTGCTCCGAGGACCGCGGCCTGACCGACCGCCGCCGCGGCGTCGTCATCAACCCGGTGCTGGAAACCTCCGAGATTCCCGAAACCATGCCCGACCCGGGCGACGACGACGAGGGCTGCCTGTCGGTTCCCGGCGAGTCCTTTCCCACCGGCCGGGCGAAGTGGGCGCGGGTGACCGGACTCGACGCCGACGGCAGCCCGATCACCATCGAGGGCACCGGCCTGTTCGCGCGGATGCTGCAGCACGAAACCGGTCACCTGGACGGCTTCCTGTATCTGGATCGCCTCATCGGCCGGCACGCGCGCGCCGCGAAACGGGCCGTGAAGTCACACGGTTGGGGCGTTCCGGGATTGTCGTGGCTGCCGGGCGAGGGGCCGGACCCGTTCGGTCACTGATGGTCTCGTGGCCGGACCTGGGAACGCGGGTGACGGTTCGCTACCGGCTCCCCGCCGGGTCGGTGCCGCCGCTGACCGACGCGGTCGGCCACCTGCTGGCGGTCGACCCGCTGGTGCGGGTGCGGACGAAAACCGGCGCGGTGGTGCAGTTCGCGCCCGCCGACGTCGTCGCGCTGCGGGCGCTGACCGACGCGCCGGTGCGCACCTCCGACATCCGGGCCATCGAGCGGGTGGCCGTCGCGGCCTGGCCCGGCGCCGAACAGGCCTGGCTCGACGGCTGGCTGCTGCGCACCGGCCCCGGCGGCGGCCCCTTCGCCGATTCGGCCACGCCGCTTGACATTTCGGCTCGCTTGAGCGCGGTCCCCGCGATCGTCGACTGGTACCGGCAGCGCGACCTGACGCCCTGGCTGGTCATCCCCGACCGCCTGGTGAGGATCCCACCCGGCCTGCCGGGCGAACGCACCGAACGCATCCTGGTACGCGACCTCGCGGGCGTCACGCCGGGACCACGGCACGAGGGGGGCTGGCGCGCGGCGGTGACCGAAGCACCCGACGGCACCCGGTGGCTGTGCCTTTCGGCCGACGGCCCGGCGGGCGATTGCGAGACGCTGTTGGCCTGGGGCGCCGGCCGCGGGGCGACCCGCGGTTACCTGCAGGTCGGCGACGACGACGCCGACAACGTCGCCCACGCCGCGTCCCTCGGCTTCCGGCTGCACCACCGGCGCCGCTTCATCCGAGCGACCGATACCGTCTAGCCATGCCCGACGGCACGCTGCGGCTCGCCACCTGGAACGTGAATTCGATTCGCACGCGCCTGGACCGGGTCCTCGACTGGCTGGCCCGCGCCGACGTCGACGTGCTCGCCATGCAGGAGACCAAGTGCGCCGACGGCCAGTTCCCCACCCTGCCGTTCTTCGAACTCGGGTACGAGGTGGCGCACGTCGGCTTCAACCAGTGGAACGGCGTGGCCATCGCCTCCCGCGTCGGCCTCGACGACGTCGCGGTCGGCTTCGCGGGCCAGCCCACCTGGACGTCCAAGCCGGAGGTGGCCGCCACCGCGGAAGCCCGCGCGCTGGGCGCCACCTGCGGCGGGGTGCGGGTGTGGAGCCTGTACGTGCCCAACGGCCGCGCCGTCGGCGACCCGCATTACACCTACAAGCTGAATTGGCTTGCCG
This sequence comes from Mycobacterium sp. 1081908.1, assembly GCF_001673535.1. Classification (GTDB taxonomy): domain Bacteria; phylum Actinomycetota; class Actinomycetes; order Mycobacteriales; family Mycobacteriaceae; genus Mycobacterium. The sequence goes on from NZ_LZLY01000085.1 coordinate 27,884, forward strand.
CGCTGCGGGATACGGCGGCCGGCTGGCTGCGCGACGATCCGGAGGCGCCGATCGCGATGGTCGGCGACTGGAACATCGCCCCGACGGACGACGACGTGTGGAGCACCGAATTCTATGCCGGCGCCACCCACGTCTCCGCGCCGGAGCGCCGCGCGTTCGACGCCATCCTCGACGCGCAATTCACCGACGTGGTAAGGCCATTCACCCCGGGCCCGGGCGTCTACACCTACTGGGACTACACCCAGCTGCGGTTCCCGAAGAATCGGGGCATGCGCATCGATTTCATCCTCGCATCGCCCGCGTTGGCCCGCCGCGTGACGGCCGCGCAGATCGCCCGGGACGAACGCAAGGGCAAGGCCCCCAGCGATCACGCACCGGTGCTGGTCGATGTGAGCCACATTTAAGGTCGATGTGAGCCCGGTTTACGAAGTTGCTCGTTGTACGCGCGTTTGTAAAGTGGCAGGCTTTCGCCTTATAGATAGAGAGAACAATTTCGTTGTTGCTGTTAACCTCGCGTTCAGCGGTTACACGGGTTGCCACGCGGTTCCCAGTGAGAGCGATGAGATACCAGGGAGTGATCATGGGTGTCGTCGGTGGGACAGTACGCAGCGTAGGCAAGACGGTGGGTCGCGCGGCCGACGCGACCACGGCGGCCGCGGGCGCCGTGGGTGGCGCCGCGGTCAACGGAATCGTCGGCGGTGTCACCGGAGCCGCTGAGGGCATCAAACGCGGCATCAGCAGCGGCAGTCATTCGACGCCGGCGGCCGCGCTGGCGCTCGGCGCGATCGGCGTGGCCGGCCTGGTCGAGTGGCCGGTGCTGCTGGCCGTCGGGGGCGGGGCGCTGCTCTTGCACAGGATGAGCCGCAAGCCCGAGAGCGCCGCGGCGCCGAAGGCGAACCTCAAGCCGGTGCCGTCCGAGCCGTCGAAAAAGGCGGTGCCGCAGAAGGCCGCCGGCAAGCCGGCGGCCAAGAAGGCGGCCGGGCGCCGCGCCGGTGCCGCCGAGTTGCGCAGCACCAACTGAGAATCGTCCGGGGAGCCCTTGAGCATTGTCACGTCGTTACCACGATCGACGCCGCTGCGGGCTCTGACCGGACTGGCACAAGAGGCCCTTCACATCGCGGCGATTCCGCTGCGCGAAGGCGCCAGGGCGCTCACCGGCGACCTGCCCCAGGAAACGCTGAGCCGGCGCTGCTGGCGCGGGGATCAACGCGCCTGGATCGAGGTCCGCGGCCTCGAGGACGCCAGCGACGGCGAATTGGGCCAGGCCGTGCTCGACGGCCTGCGCGAGCACCCCGGCGTCACGTCGGCCAGCCTGAACCATCCCTTGTCGCGCGTCGTCGTCACCCTCGGCGATCCGGACGCCTCGCTGCGTGACCTGTGCCGCGTCGTCGAGGACGCCGAAAAGCGTTGCCGCGCAACGAGCAAGGCGCCCGCCACGGATTTGCCGGGCGACGGCGTGGTGGCGGCGACCAGGGCCGTGACGCTGGCCGCCAACGCGGCCGGGCTCGGCGTCGCGCTGGCCGGCCGCGCGCTGCACTGGCCGCGCTTGCCGATCGGCGTCCAGGCGCCCATCGTGGCGATCGACTACCAGCCCTGGCTGCGGCGCCTGATCGAGGACCGCATCGGCGGGCCCGCCACGGACACCGTGCTGACGCTGGCCATGGCGGCCGCCGAAACCGTCACCCTCGCGCCGGCGTCGCTGTCCGTGGGTCTGCTGATGCAATCGATGAAGGCCGCCGAATGCCGCGCCGAGGCCCGGGCCTGGCGCCACCACGAACCCGAGCTGGCCCGCCACGCCGACCAACCGCCCGGCGACGCGCCGTCGCCGAGGCCGCCGCGGGCCCGGGTCGTGGAACGCAGCGCCGGCCGTTTCGCGCTCGTCCAGGCGCTCGGCGCGGGGCTGGTCGCGGTGACCACCCGCAACCCGAACATGACCGCCACCGCGGTGCTGGTGACCGCCCCCAAGGCCAGCCGCACCACGCCGGAGGCGTTCGCCGCCTCCCTCGGACGCGGGTTGGCCGAGCGGCACGCCGTGCTGTCGCTGCGGCCGGACGCGCTGCGCCGCCTCGACCGCGTCGACGCGATCGTCATCGACCCACGGGTGTTGTGCACCACCGGCATGCGGGTGGCGCGCATCCGCGGCGCCGACGAGCGTGAGCTGTCCGCCGCGTGGAACCGCGCCCAGGTGGTGCTGCAGAACAACGGCCACCGGCCGGGCTGGCACCGGGTGCCGGGGATGTCGGCCAGCGATCCGCACGCGACGGTCGAGGCGCTTTTCCGCCCCTCCCACGACCCGTTGGCGTCGGCCGTGGTCGCCGAGGCCCACCGCAGCGGGGCGGACCTGGTGTCGGTCGACGTCGATTCGCTGGGCGAGCTGCGGCCCGCCTTCGACGAGATCACGCCGCTCGGCAACGGGTCGGTCGACGACGCCCTCGCCCGCGCCGTCGCCGAACTGCAGCGGGCGGGTCGCACGGTCGCCGTGCTGTCTTCGTCTGGCGCACAAGCGCTTTCGTCCGCGGACGTGGCGCTGGGCGTGCTGCCCCGGCCCGGCGCCGGCCCGCCGCCTTGGTGCGCCGATCTGGTGCTGCCCGACCTGACGGCCGCCTGGCGCGTCCTGCACGCGCTCCCGGCGGCCAAGGCCGCCACCCAGCGCGGGGTCGGGATATCGGCGGGCGCGACGGCCATGGGATCGCTCCTGATGATCCCGGGCGTCCGCGGCATCGGGCCCGGCCCGGTGACCACCGGCGCCGCGGCGGGCGCGCTCTCCGGCTACCTGCTGGCACGCGGGGTCATGACCGCGGACTCGCCGCGGCCGGCGGCCGTTCACGAATGGCACGCGATGTCGGTCGAGCAGGTGCGCAGGGCCCTGCCGCCGCCCGGCCCGGAGGCGGAGGCCCGGCCCGAAGGGCGGGTCGACGCACCCCCGAATGCGGTGTGGCAGCTGCTCAAGGCCGTCCGCGCCGAGCTGACCGACCCGCTGACCCCGGTGCTGGCGCTCGGGTCGGCGGCCAGCGCGGTGCTCGGTTCGCCCGTCGACGCCGTCCTGGTGTTTTCGGTCCTGACCGGTAACTCCATCCTGGCGGCCAGCCAGCGGCTGCGCGCCGAGAACCGCCTCGACCGCCTGCTGGCGCAGCAGATCCCGCCGGCCCGGCGGGTCGAGACCGGCCTGGACGGCGAGCGGACGTACACCGACGTCATCGCCGCGCAATTGCGGCCCGGCGACGTCATCGAAATCCGGACGCACGAGGTGGTGCCCGCCGACGCCCGGATCGTCGAGGAGGTCGACGTCGAGGTCGACGAGTCGACGCTGACCGGCGAGTCGCTGTCGGTGGAGAAGCAGGTGGACGCCACGCCGGGCGCCGACCTCGCCGAGCGCCGCTGCATGCTGTACGCCGGGACCACCGTCGTGGCGGGCACCGCGGTCGCCGTGGTGACCGCGGTCGGGGCCGACACCCAGGAACGCCGGGCGGCCGAGCTGGTGTCCGGCGACACGTCCTCCGACGTCGGCCTGCAGCACCAGCTCAGCCAGCTCACCAATCGGGCCTTCCCCGTCAGCGTCACCGGCGGCGCGCTGGTCGGCGGGCTGGGCATGCTGCGCGGAACGGGCCTGCGCCAGGCGGTGGCCAGCGGCATCGCCATCGCCGTCGCCGCGGTCCCCGAGGGGATGCCGCTGGTGGCGACGCTGGCGCAGTCGGCCTCGGCGCGACGGCTGACCAAGTTCGGCGCGCTGGTCCGCGTTCCGCGTTCGGTGGAGGCGCTCGGCCGCATCGACGTGGTCTGCTTCGACAAGACCGGGACGCTCAGCGAGAACCGCCTGCGGGTGGCGGAGGTCCGCCCGGCGCCGGGGCACCCTCCCGAGGAGGTGCTGCGCGAGGCCGCGCACGCCGCCCCGGCCGCCAACGGCAGCCCGCAGGCGCACGCCACCGACGCCGCCATCGTCGAGGCGGCGCTGCGTTCGCTCGACGGCTCGGCGCCGAGCGGGGAAGCGGACGCGCACCTGCCCTTCCGCTCCGGGCGGTCGTTCTCCGCGTCGGTCACCGGCACGGAGCTGACCGTCAAGGGTGCGCCCGAGGTGGTGCTGGCCGCCTGCGACAACACCGGCCCGAAGATCAAGAAAGCGGTCGGCGAGCTGGCCGCCGGCGGCCTGCGGGTGATCGCGGTGGCGCAGCGCCGGCTGACGCCGCAACAGGCCGAGGCGATCCGGGACGACCCCGACGACATCGCGGATTTCTGCCGCGACGGGCTGACGCTGACGGGCTTCCTCGGCTTGTCCGACACGCCGCGGGCCGAGGCGGTCGACCTGCTGGCGAACCTGCGCCGGCAGGGGGTGGGCGTGAAGCTGATCACCGGCGACCACCCCATCACCGCGCTGGCCATCGCCCGGGAGCTGGGCCTGTCGGTGACCGACGAGCAGGTGATCAGCGGTTCGCAGTGGGACGCGCTGTCGCGCAAGGAACAAGAGCGCGTCGTGACCGAGCGGGTGATCTTCGCGCGGATGACGCCCGAGAACAAGGTGCAGGTCGTCCAGACGCTGGAGGGTGCCGGCGTGCTGTGCGCGATGGTCGGCGACGGCTCCAACGACGCCGCCGCCATCCGTGCCGCCACCGTCGGCATTGGCGTCGTGTCGGGGGGCAGCGACCCGGCCCACATGGCGGCCGACGTGGTCCTGGTGGACGCCCGCATCGAGGCGCTGGTGCAGGCCATCGAGGAGGGGCGCCAGCTGTGGCAGCGGGTGCAGGCGGCGGTGTCGGTGCTGCTCGGCGGCAACGCCGGCGAGGTGCTGTTCGCCGTCATCGGTGCCGCGATCACCGGCACGTCGCCGCTGAACACCCGCCAGCTGCTGCTGGTCAACATGATGACCGACGCGCTGCCGGCCGCCGCCCTTGCGGTCAGCGAGCCCAGCACCCCGATCGACCCGGGCGTTCGCGGCCCCGACCAGCCCGCGCTGTGGCGCGCGGTGGCCATCCGTGGGGTCACCACAGCCGCCGCGACGACGGTGGCGTGGGCGATGGCCAGCGTCACCGGGCGCCCGCAGCGGGCGTCCACCGTGGCGCTGGTCGCGCTAGTCGGCGCCGAGCTGGGCCAGACGCTGCTGGACTCTCACGCCCCGCTGGTGGTGCTCACGGCGGTGGGCTCGCTCGGCGCGATGGGAACGCTGATCAGCATCCCGGTGGTCAGCCAATTGCTCGGCTGCACGCCGCTTGGTCCCCTCGGCTGGGGACAGGCGCTGGGTGCCGCCGCCGGGGCGACGATCGCGATAGCCGTTCTGAACCGGGTTTCGGACGGTTGGGGCACGCCGCACACGCTGCCACCGGCACCTGACGCGACGAGCGCTGAGCCGTCCGATCGGAATGGCGAATCTCGACCACCCCGACCCGCCACAGCAGCGCATAGAGTTCCACCAGGGGCACCTTCAGCACCAAAGCGATCGACGAAACCAGCGGGTCGGACACGGAGTCGGTCGTCGACATAAGTCCGACGTTGGTCGGAGTACCCGGCGGGGCGGCAAACCCTTCGTTACCGAAAGGCGAATCATGGCCGAAAAGAAATCGCGCAAGGGGACGACGCAGCGCGAAGCCGTGGAGAAGATCCGCGAGGGCGAAACCTTCGTGGTGAACGTGCCGGTGGTGGGTCAGGTGGAGATTCCGCGCCCGGAGCAACTGGCCTACTACGGCGGCCTGGCCGCCCTGGCGGCATTCGAACTCATCGACTGGCCCGTCGCGCTGGTCATCGCCGCCGGCCACGTGCTGGCCAGCAACCACCACAACCGGCTCCTCGAGGAGCTCGGCGAGGCGATGGAAGAGGTCTAGTCGCTCACCGCGTGCTCGAACTCCAGCGTGACGCGGGTGCCACCCGAGGTGCGGACGGTGGCGACGCGGTCGGCCAGCCCACCGATCAGGGTGAGCCCGCGCCCGCGACGATGGCTGCGCATGCTGACGGACGAATCGCCGACCCAACTCCCGCTATCGCTGACGGTGACCGCGACGGTCCGCCCGTGCACGAAGGCCTCGACGGAGACCGTCTGTCGCGGCTCGCAGCGGCTGCCGTGTTCGATGGCGTTGGTGACCGCCTCCCCGGTCGCCAGCAGGATGTCCTCCTCGCGGCGCGGCACCGCCGCGAGGCCGTCCAGCCAGCCCCGCAGCCGGCGGCGCGCGACGGGGATCTGCGCCGGCACCGCCGGCAGCACGGTGGCGAAGCTGCGCGCGGCCGTGTGGGGCGGGCGCAGCGCGAGCACCACGACGTCGTCGCGGTAGCCCCCCGGCGGGGTCATCCGCGCCAGCAGCTCGGCGCACACCGATTCGACCGGCAGGCCGGCGCAACCGGCGGCCGCCGCCTTCAGGCGGGCGAACCCCTCGTCGAGCGTTTCCCCGGCCCGCTCGATGAGTCCGTCGGTATAGAGCAGCATCAGGCTGCCCGGCGCCAGCTCGGCGGTCGCGGCGTCGTCGGCCACGGCGTCCGCCACGGCCACCGGGGGCCGCCGACCCGACTCGAGGAAGACCGGATCACCGTCGGGGGGGATGAGCAACGGGTACGGGTGCCCGGCGCAGCTGTAGCTGACGGTGGCGCCACCCGCGCCGGTGTCGATCAGGGCGTAGGCCACCGTCGCGCAGCGGGCGCCGGTGATGCTGGCGGCGTACCTGTCCAACGCGCCCAGCACCAAGACCGGCTCGGCCGCGCTGAGCGCCGAGGCGGCCACCGCGGCGCGCAGCCTGCTCATCACGATCGCGGCGGCCAGGCCGTGCCCGACGACGTCGCCGACCGATATGCCGATCCTTCCCGGGTGGCTCAGCGGGGTCACCGAGTACCAGTCGCCGCCGACGCGCATCGCCTCCCCGGCCGGCTGGTAGACGGCCGCCACGACGGCCGCGGTCGAGCCGCGGTCCAGGTCGAGCAGGTGCTCCTGGAAGTCGACGGCGATCCGGTGCTCGCGCGCCATCACGCGCACGCGGTCCACCGCCGACTGGGTGAGCGCGGCGATCCGTGCGAACGTGTCGAGTTCGGCGGCGTCGAACTGGCGCGGGGCCGGCCACAGCAGGACCAGCACGCCGATGACGCGACCCCCGTTGTCCCGCAACGGATGAGCGACGCACGCGCGGACACTTGCGGCGGTGTCGCGCACGGCGTGCTCGTAGCGCGGGGGCAGGTCGAAGGTGTCGGTGATGACCATCGGCTCTCCGGCGGTCACGACGTCGACTCCGACCAAGGGCGCGTCGAGCGCGGCGACGTGGTAGCGGTCGCGCACCTCCGCGGGGACGTCGCCGGCGTACTCGAACCGGACGTGGCGCTCGCCGTCGAACAACCCGATCGTCACGGCGGCGGCATCGCCCGGACCGGAGCTGGAGTCGATGAGCGCGCGCAAGATTCCGGCCACCGAGTCGGCGGCCTGCAGGGCGGCGTCGAGCTGCGCCAGGTCGAGCGGCGCCTCGCGGCGCTGGCGATCGCGCTCGCGAGCGACCGCGGACAACCGCGACGCCACCCGCTCGACCAGCTCCTGCGACCGGAACGGTTTGGGCAGGTAGTCGTCGGCCCCGGCGGCGAAGCCCTCGTCGAGAGCCTCCGCGCCGGCACGCGCCGACAGCATCAGGACCGGAGTGGCGGCCAGCGCCGGATCCGCGCGGATCGCCGCGACCAGGTCGAAGCCGCTGAGCCCCGGCATCATGATGTCGGTCACGATCGCGTCCGGTCGCAGCTCCCGGGCCGCGGCCAGCGCCGACTGCCCGTCGGCGACCAAAACCGTTTGCCAATGGGGCGATAGCACGCGCTCCAGGTGGGCGCGCATGTCGGCGTTGTCGTCGGCGACCAGCACCAATCGGCGCTGCCCGTCCCGCGAAGCGACCGGGTCCGCGACGGCGGTCAGCCACTGCCGCGCCTCGGCCACGTAGGGGTTGCCCCCGTCCGGCGCGCCGGCGGGGGACGACTCGACGGGCGTGGCGTTGGCCGATCGGGGCAGCCGGATGGTGACCGCGGTTCCGCGATCCGGTTCGCTGTCGATCTCCACCGTTCCGCGTTGCAGCTCGACCAGCCCGCGCACCAGCGACAGCCCGATGCCGGCGCCCTCCACGCTGCGGCCGCGGGTGTTGTCGGCCCGGTAGAAGCGTTCGAACAGCCGGTCCAGGTCCTCCGGGCCGATCCCGACACCGGTGTCCCGCAACGTGATTCGGCAATCCGTGGGCTCGGCGCGCACCTCGACCGTGATCGATCCGCGCAGCGTGTACTTGACGGCGTTGGACAGCAGGTTGAGCACGATGGTTTCCCACATGCCCGGGTCGACGTCGGCGATCGCCGGGCCGTAGTCCAACACGAGATCCAGGCCCGCCCGCCGGCACAGCTCGGTGAACGACGACGCGATGTGCTCGGTGAGCGCGCCGACGTCGGTGCACACCAGTTTGGCGTTCGCCCGGCCCGCCTCGATGCGCGAGAAATCGAGCAACGAGTCGACCAGGCGCTGCAGGCGCCGCGCGTTGCGCGCCGCCGTGGTCAGCCGATCCGCCAGCGCGCTTTCGGGCGGCGCATCGGACAGGGCGTCCTCCAGCGGTCCCAGCAAAAGCGTTAGCGGCGTGCGGAATTCGTGGCTGACGTTGGTCAGAAACGCCGTCTTGGCGCGGTCCAACTCGGCGAGCGCGTCGGCCCGCATCCGCTGCTGTTCGTAGGACGCGATCCGCGCGAATGTCGCCGACAGCTGGTCGGCCAGCAGCTGGCAGAAGCCGCGGTACTGGTCGTCGAGCAGGCGGCGCGGATTGATCCCGACCACCAGCGCCCCGGCGGTATCGCCCTCGCCCAGCGGCAACACCAGCGCCCGCTCGGGGCAGTCGCCACCGAGGATCGCCTCGATCCCGGGAACCGCCGCCGCGACGTCGCCGATCTCCGACTTCGAACCGGAATTGATCAGGGTCCGAAGCGATCGGGGCAGGACCGGCAGCACCGACGCCGTCGCGCCCCGCAGCGCGACGTCGCCGTCCGCGCCGGCGACGTAGGCGGCGATGAACGGCAGGTCCGCCGGCTGGGCCGCACACGCCGCGACGGCCGCGGCCACGGCCTCGTCGATGCTCTGGGCGCCCATGGCGGCGGCGGCCACGTCGTTGAGCAGGCGCAGGCGCCGCTCCCCCAGCACCCGTTCGGTCGTTTCGTTGACCGCGCAGAAGATTCCGGAGACGTCGCCGCTATCGCCGATCAACGGGCCGTAGGTGAAGGTGAAATACCGGTCCAGCCGCCGGCCCTCCACCACCATCGTCAGCAGCAAGTCGTCGGACCAGGTGGCTTTGCCGGTCGCGACGACGCTCGCCAGCATGGGGCTGATCGGTTCCCAGATGTCCCACCACACTTCCCGGCCGGGCCGGCCCAGCGCGGACGGGTGCTTGTCGGCCAGCGCCGAGATGTAGGCGTCGTTGTAGACCAGGAACAGATCCTGCGACCCCAGCCACAGCACGATCGGGAACCGCGACGTCAGCGCCGTCACCACCGCCGCGCGGAACCCGGCCGGCCATTGCTGCGGCGGTCCCAAAGGATGTGCGGCCCAATCGAACTCGGCAAACCGGCGGCCCATCTCGCCGCCCAGGGCGACCGCGGCCGCGAGGTCGGCCGGCAGCGGATTCATTGCCGGCGGTCGCGTTGCAGCGCGTCGGACACCGTCGGATACACCTCGAGGATGCGATCGAGCTCGGTCACCTGGATCGGTCGAAGGACTTGGTCGTTGTCCGCCACCAGCCGCACCGACGTGCCGGCTTCCCTCCCGCCCTCGTGACAATCGAGAACCGCGTTCAACGCCGCGCTTCCGAAGAAGGTCACCGGCTGCAGGTCGACGATCACCAGCCGCGCCGGATGCTTCGCGGCCACCTGCAGCGCGGCGACCAGATGGGGCGTGAGCTGGTCGACGGTGCTGGAATCGACATCGCCCGTTACCCGAACGAGTACAGCGTCCTCCCGGGCCTCGTGGTCAACCGCCAACAACTCCATGCCTTTCACCGCCTCGAACAAGGGAGAATTCCTTCCCTGGGCACCACTGCGACGGCCCGAATTAGCAGCATGCCCAGGAAAGAATGTTTCGAAGCCTAGCGATTACCCGGAAGGCTCCGCGGGAATCCGTTCGTGCACCGTCAGCAGCAAATGGTCGAACTGACTTTGGGCGGCGGCGGTCGGCGCGGGCAGCGTCATGACCTCGGCGAGCAATTGCTTCGCCAGCGAGCGCAGCTTCACATTGGTCTCCTGCGAGCGCCACTGCAGCACGCGGAAGGCCTGATCGGGGCTGACCCGATAGACGTACATCAGCACGCCCTTGGCCTGCTCGATGGCCGCGCGGTTCTCGAACAGGTCCGGCAGCGCCTCGTCGAGCACTTCCTGGCGCGCCTCGTCGAAGGTGTCGGTGAGGTCGATGTAATACCCGGCGGTGCCCACCACGGCGCCGGAGTCGTCCAGCATGCGGTCGGCCACCACGATCGCGTCGTGCACGTTGCCCGCGGTGTCGATAAACCGGTGGCGGCTGGAGAACGACTCCTCGGACTGCAGGGCGTAGTCCAGCAGGTCCTGCACGTGGGCGCGGTCCTCGGGATGCTTGTGCGACAGCAGCAGTTTGGTCGTCGGCACCACCTGGCCGGGTTCGTAGCCGTGCATCCGGGCCACCTCGTCGGACCATTCCCAGCGCTGACCGACGAACCAGAAGCGGAAGGCGCCGACATTCATGTACCTGGTCGCGGCCTCGGTTGCGCCGCTCGGCTGCGTCGGGCTCTCGGCGGGTTGCACGTTTGCATCCTCCCACCCGGCGGGTACTCGCGGCTACCGTCTAGGGGGTAACGTCGCGGACGGACCCATCCACCACGCGGGAGCGCACGCCGAGTGCGCTGAGAGGACGGCTCGGGGCCGTCGACCGTACGAACCTGACCGGGTAATGCCGGCGTAGGGAGAAGAGCATGACCGTCACCATCGAGCCGTCCGTCACCACCGGACCGATCTGGGGCAGCAGCAAGGCCTACCGCGAGCTGGACGGCGGTGCGCGGGTGCCCTTCCGGCGGGTCAACCTGTCCACCGGAGACCACTTCGACCTCTACGACACGTCCGGGCCCTACACCGATCCGGACGCGGCGATCGACCTGACGGCCGGGCTGCCGGCGCGGCCCGGCGTGGTCCGCGACCGCGGCACCCAGCTGCAGCGGGCCCGCGCCGGTGAGATCACGGCCGAGATGGCGTTCATCGCGGCCCGCGAGGGCTTGCCCGCCGAACTGGTGCGCGACGAGGTCGCCCGCGGCCGCGCGGTGATCCCGGCCAACCACAACCACCCCGAGAGCGAGCCGATGATCATCGGCAAGGCGTTCGCGGTCAAGGTCAACGCCAACATCGGCAACTCGGCGGTGACGTCGTCGATCGCCGAAGAGGTCGACAAGATGGTCTGGGCCACCCGCTGGGGCGCCGACACCATCATGGACCTGTCCACCGGCAAGAACATTCACGAGACCCGCGAGTGGATCCTGCGCAACTCGCCGGTGCCCGTCGGTACGGTGCCGATCTACCAGGCGCTGGAAAAGACCAAGGGCGACCCCACCGAGCTGACCTGGGAGATCTACCGCGACACCGTGATCGAGCAGTGCGAGCAGGGCGTGGACTACATGACCGTGCACGCCGGCGTGCTGCTTCGGTACGTGCCGCTGACCGCCAAGCGGGTCACCGGCATCGTGTCCCGCGGCGGGTCGATCATGGCGGCCTGGTGCCTGGCTCATCACCGGGAATCGTTCCTGTACACCAACTTTGACGAGCTGTGCGAGATCTTCGCGCGCTACGACGTCACATTCTCGCTCGGCGACGGGCTGCGGCCGGGCTCGATCGCCGACGCCAACGACGCCGCCCAGTTCGCCGAGCTGCGAACCCTGGGTGAGCTGACCAAGATCGCCAAAGCCCATGGCGCGCAGGTGATGATCGAAGGTCCGGGGCACATCCCGATGCACAAGATCGTCGAGAACGTGCGGCTGGAAGAGGAGCTGTGCGAGGAGGCCCCGTTCTACACGCTGGGCCCGCTGGCGACCGACATCGCGCCGGCCTATGACCACATCACGTCGGCGATCGGCGCGGCGATCATCGCCCAGGCCGGCACCGCGATGCTGTGCTACGTGACCCCCAAGGAGCACCTGGGGCTGCCCGACCGCAAGGACGTCAAGGACGGCGTGATCGCCTACAAGATCGCGGCCCACTCGGCCGACCTGGCCAAGGGGCACCCCCGCGCCCAGGAGCGCGACGACGCGTTGAGCACCGCGCGTTTCGAGTTCCGCTGGAACGACCAGTTCGCGCTGTCGCTGGATCCCGACACCGCGCGGGAATTCCACGACGAGACGCTGCCGGCCGAACCGGCCAAGACGGCGCACTTCTGCTCGATGTGCGGGCCGAAGTTCTGCTCGATGCGCATCACCCAGGACGTCCGCGACTACGCGGCCGCGCACGGTCTCGACAGCGAGGAGGCGATCGAGGCCGCGATGGCGGAGAAGTCGCACGAGTTCGCCGAGCACGGCAATCGGGTGTATCTGCCGATCACGCAGTGAGTTTCCTGCCGTTGGCGCCGGCGGGCTGCACGCCGTTGCGCGTGCTGACCATCGCCGGATCGGACTCCGGCGGCGGCGCGGGCATCCAGGCCGACATGCGCACCATGGCGCTGCTGGGCGTGCACGCCTGCGTCGCGGTCACCGCGGTCACCGTGCAGAACACGTTGGGGGTCAAGAGCTTTCACGAGGTGCCCGGCGACGTGGTCGGCGACCAGATCGACGCCGTGGTCACCGACATCGGCATCCAGGCCGCCAAGACCGGGATGCTGGCGTCGTCGGCCATCATCGCGGCGGTGGCCGCCACCTGGCGCCGGCTGGGCTTGACGGTGCCGCTCGTCGTCGACCCGGTGTGCGCGTCCATGCACGGCGACGCGCTCATGGCGTCGTCGGCCCTGGATTCCCTGCGCGGACAGCTGTTTCCGCTCGCCACGCTGGTGACACCGAACCTCGACGAGGTGCGGCTGCTGGTGGACATCGAGGTGACCGACCCCGCGTCGCAGCGGGCGGCGGCCAAGGCGCTGCACGCGCTCGGCCCGCGCTGGGTGTTGGTCAAGGGCGGCCACCTGCGCTCGTCGGACCGCAGCTGCGACCTGCTTTATGACGGGGCCGACTTCCACGAGTTCGACTCGCCTCGCCTGCCCACCGGCAACGACCACGGGGGTGGTGACACGCTCGCGACCGCGGTCGCGTGCGCGCTGGCGCACGGTTTCACGGTGCCCGACGCGGTCGGGTTCGGCAAGCGCTGGGTCACCGAATCCCTGCGCGCCGCCTACCCGTTGGGCGGCGGCCACGGCCCCGTCTCGCCCCTGTTCAGGCTCTCGTGAACCTCGATCAGATCGCCGGCGTCGCGCACCAACCCGCGGGATCGCCGGCCGGCGTCGTGGTGTTGACCCACGGAGCCGGCGGCGACCGGGAATCGCCGCTGCTGCAACGGGTTTGCGACGAATGGGCCCGGCGCGGCTGGCTCGCGGTGCGCTACAACCTGCCGTACCGCCGGCGCCGGCCCAAGGGCCCGCCGTCCGGTTCGGCGGCCGGCGACCGTGAGGGCATCGTCGAGGCGATCACGTTGTGCCGCGGGCTGTCCGGGGGCCCGCTGATCGCCGGCGGCCACTCCTACGGCGGCCGGCAGACGTCCATGGTGGTGGCCGGCGGCGAGGCTCCGGTGGACGTGCTGACGCTGTTCTCCTATCCGGTGCACCCGCCGGGCAAGCCGGAGCGAGCCCGCACCGAGCACCTGCCCGACATCCGGGTGCCCACCGTCTTCACCCACGGGACGTCCGATCCGTTCGGCACGCCCGAGGAGCTGCGCGCCGCCGCCGCGCTGATCGCCGCGCCGACGGAGGTCGTCGAGATCACCGGCGCGCGCCATGACCTGCGCTCGAAGACCCTGGACGTGCCCGCGCTCGCGATCGAGGCCGCGCTGCGGCTGATTCGAATAACATAAACCGCAACCATGTTGGAAAAACTTCGCCGAGTGCTCGAATTCCGGCTGAGCATCGCCCAGCTGATGGCGATCGGGCTCATCCTCGGCACCCCCTACCTGCTGGTGGGGACCATCTGGTCCACCACCCACACCGAGCATCTGCACCAGATGCACGGCGTCGACCTGGCGGTGTCCTTCCTGGGCTCGATCGTGTCGTGGCCGGTCCTGATCGTCGCAAACGTCTGCATGACGTGACGGCTTTAGTCAGCTAAAACTGGACAGTTTTGACTGTCTAATTTAGGGTGGAGTCATGGACGGCGTCGGTGACTCGGCCGTGGCGGCGGCCCGCGATCTGCGGGTGCTGTTCAGCCGGTTGCGCCGGCGGCTGCGCAGCCTCGGGGTCGACGACGACCTCACGCCGTCCCAGACCGCGGTGCTCACCCGTCTCTGGAAAGAGGGCGCGTCGTCGGCCAGCGCGCTGGCCGGCGCCGAAGGGGTGCGACCGCAGTCGATGGCCACGATCGTGGCCGCGCTCGAGCGACGCGGGCTCATCGAACGCGCGCCCGACCCCGAAGACGGCCGCCGCCAGGTTGTTTCGCTGACCGTCAAGGGCCGGCGGCGCGCCGAGAGCGATCGCCGGTTGCGGGAGGAATGGCTGGCGCGCGCCATCCAGGAGCGGTATTCCGAACGGGAACGCCGGATCATCCTCGATGCGCTGTCGCTGCTCGAGCGCCTGACCGAATGACGAAAAGAGGGGACACCGCAATGGAACTGGGAATTCACTTCATCGACTTCCTGCCGGGGGATCCGGCGAAGCTGGGCCCGACGCTGGCCGACGCCGCCAGGGCCGCCGAGCAGGGCGGCGCCACGCTGTTCACCCTGGCCGACCACTTCTTCCAGATGGAAACCGTTGGGCGGGCCGAGGATCCGTTCCTGGAGGGCTATACGTCGCTGGGGTTCCTGGCCGGGCAGACCGCGACCATCGACCTGGCCCTGCTGGTCACCGGGGTCACCTATCGCTACCCGGGCGTGCTGGCCAAGACGGTGACGACTCTGGACGTGCTGTCGGCGGGCCGGTCCATGCTCGGCCTCGGCGCGGCGTGGTACGACCGCGAACACGCCGGCCTCGGCGTTCCGTACCCGCCGCTCGGCGCGCGCTTCGAGATGCTGGAAGAGACGCTGCAGGTCTGCCTGCAGATGTGGAGCGACAACGACGGGCCCTACACCGGCCAGCACTATCGGCTGGCCGAGACAATCTGTGTGCCGCAACCGATTCGGCGGCCCCCGATCCTGATCGGCGGCGACGGCGAGAAGAAGACGCTGCGGCTGGTCGCGCGGTACGCCGATGTCTGGAACAGCACGACGAGCGACGTCGAGGCGCTGAAGCACAAGGTCGACGTGCTGAACCGGCACTGCGAGGCGGTGGGCAGGGATCCCGGCGAGATCCGCAAGACGGTCGGCTTTTTCGACGACCCCTTTGCGGACACCGACGCGTACCTGAAGACGGTCGAGCGTTATGCCTCGCTCGGCATCGAGATGATCAACACCGGTCCCGTGCCCGGCAACCCCGACCCCGTCGGCTTCATCCGCCGGTTCGGCGACGAGGTCGTGCCCCGGCTCGCCGAAATCGCCTGAGGCTAGCCGGGATAGCGCGAGTAGCAGGCGTCCATGTTGCCGGCCACGCCGCCGCGGAAGGCGGCGATCCGGGTGAAGCCGGCCGGCACGCTGGTGCCGTCGGCGTCGCTGGCGACCAGGTGGTTGATCAGCAGGCCGGAGACGGCCTCGTCGAGATCGCCGGCCGTCAGCACGAGCTGCTTCTGGGACGGCAGCTCGATCGGTTCGGCCATCTTGCGATGCACGACACCCGTCAGGCACGCGGTGCGCAGCGCGGTCCAGGGGCTCTGCATCGCGAGCCCGCGCTCGTGCTGCACCGCCAGCGCGTACCTCGACATCACCATCGACAGCGCGGTGTCGTCACCCTGCGGCAGGGTGTGCTCGTTCTCGGCGGCGACCTTGCCCGCCTTCGCCAGCCCGGGCAGGTCGATCACGATGGTGTTGGTCGCCGGACAGTACGACGCCGGCGGGCTGGCCTTGGCGTCCGGGCAGTCGGCCGGCTTATAGGACAGCGTCGGCGGACTCTTGGGGGAGAAGATCTTTCCCAGCAGCTCCATCAGCGTGGACAACGTGTCCTCGTTGATCGGGACCTCGCCGGTCTCGGGGTCCCCGCTGGAGTCGGTCCGAAGGGCGGTCGGCAGGTCGCCGCGGCGCTGGGCGATTTCCTGCTTGTTGATGCCGGCGCACGCCGAGGCGCCGTCGATGAACCCCATCTGGAAGGCGCTGATCCGGTCCAGGGCCGACCCGTGTTCGTCGTCGTTGGTGGTGTCGGCGTCCAGGACCGGGTCGCGGGTGGTGATGATCCCGGCCAGCACGTGGTCGAGCCCGTCGGCGGTGCTCAGCGTGAAGCGCGGCGACTTGCCGTCCGCCACCCAGAACAGATACACGCCCGCGAAGCAATCGGCCTGCTGTTCGCGGACGATGGTCGGGTCCGTTCGGGTCACCAGCTTCGCCATCTGCTGCAGGGCGTGCCCGAATTCGTGCGCCAGCACACCGTTCACGGACATGTCACCGAAATAGCGTTGCGCGACGGCCATGAACACCCCGCGATCCCAGGCGATCAGGTTGCAGCGCGACGTGAAAAAGGCGTTGACGAGCTTATAGGTCTCGCTGTGGCAAACGATGGGACTGTTCGGATTGTCGGAGTCGTAGGACACCATCTTGGCGACCGGGATGAAGGTCCCTTTCAGCGATTCGCTGTACACCGACTTCCAGTAGTCCTCGATGTCGTTGATCGAGAGCAGGGACAGCTTGTCGATGGGCCCGTTGTCGGTGTTGACCACCGTGCCGGTGGGGGCCGGCGCGTTCGCGCGGATCCCGCTGGGACCGCTGGTCGCGGGCAGGCCGCCCACCCGGAAGGGGTCGTTGAGCATGGACAGGGCGCGCCCATCGACCATCGTGGTGCAGCCCGCCACCACGAGCACCGCCCCCGCGCAGGCGATTGCCGCCTTCAGACGTCGACTCCGCCCGCGCACACTCATGACAAAACCTCATCCCGACCGGGCTGCAAGGCAGCATCAAAGGGATCTCATTCTAGATGGCCTGGCTAACTCTGACAGCCCAAATGGCGCTCGCGGTTTGCCGCGGTGTCCCATCGCGAAACATCAACGGGCCGGGCGGTATTCAGCCCGTAAATTGCCGGTGCCCCCGGGCACGCCCCGCGGCGGCGTCGGCGGTGCGCGAAGGCATCGCGGTGCGTTTGCCGCGACCAGCCGGTCACGCGGGTGGATTGGGGATGTTACCGGCGTCCATCTCGTCCGCGATCCGGTTGAACTCGGCCTGCGGGTCCGGCGTTGAGCGGATGCGTTCGGCTTCTTCCTGGCTGATCGCGTACACCCCGGGGATGGGCTCGATCAAGTGGCGGCGCAGCGCCCTGTAACGGGTGGCCGTGTAGTCCGGCTGCTCTTGGCTCCTGCGCTGATCTTCGAGTTGCAGCTTCGCTATCGCTGCGTCCCGACTGGCCGCGGTGATCGACCAATCCGAGGCCGGGTAATAGGCGCGCCACGACCCGTCGGGTAACTCTTCGAGCTGCGGTCGGCTGTAAAACCCCATCGCATCTGCCCCTACGTCTTCGCCGAGGGGGCGGTCTTCCGACTCCATGTCACGCTCCTCCCGGGAACTCAAGGTCCGTGCTGCGTCACCACACCGGAGCGATCGGTCGGAGACGGGTAGACATACGTGCTGCCGTCGTGGAAGTACTGCGTGCACAGAAAACCCGTCACCTGCGCTACGCACCACACAAGGCTCACATCGGGTGGTGGGGCAAACATGGATTCCGGTGCAAAGCCGGCCGGCTTTTCGTCGAAACTGAAGCCGGCCAAACCGCCCAGGGCGGCGGTGATGTGGGCCCCGATCCGCTGGTCGAGACCCACCAGCTGAGCCGCACGCGCGCGGATGTTCCCGGCGAGGGCTTCGGCTTGCGCCTGCCGGGCGGCCCGCTCCTCAATGGTCTCGACAGTTCCGGCGTCTTTGACGGTGTAGTCGTCGTGGACGTCAAAACCTGCGTCCCACGCGTCTTCCAGCGCGTAGCGCAATCCGCTTTGGGCGGCCGACTCGTCGGACGCACCCGCACAGGCGACTTTGGCGGCCCCGCGCAAGCGGTCGCCGACGCCGGTCGCCTTCTCGATGTCCGAGGCGGCCCGGCCTTCGGCCGTGTCGTACGCCTCGCCTTCCCAGCCACTCATACGGATGCGTTGGTGCACATCGACGAACCCGGACTCGAGGCGGTTGGCGAAGCGAACCCAATAATCCGCGCCGTCGATCAAGTGGGCGGTGCCCCAAGACAACAGCTCCGACAGCGGCGGCAGCGGTCCGGCGGCCATCTAGAGTCCCCTCTCCAATCCACCCAGCTCGCGCGCCGATTGTGCCTCGTTCTCGGAGTAGTCGACCCAGGCGGCCGACAACCTGCTTCCGGTGGCCCGCATCCGCGCCGCCGACGCCGCCCCCACCGCCGCCACACCCGCGTGCGCGGCGCTCACCGCTGCCGCGCTGGGTTGCGACGGAGCACCCGAGGCCGGGGCTTGCCCGGCGAGGACCTCACCGGCCAGCGTGTCAGTGCGTCCGGCCAGCGCGGCCAACGCATCGGGCACCCGAAGTGGCCTCATGGCGCGATCCTAATCCCGGCCCGACGGCTAGGGCACGCGCGTGCGATGCCGCTTGTCGTGCGGCGGGACGCCGTTGGCCCCGCCGATCGACTCCGCGTAGGTGCCCACCGCGAACGCCGCGCCAGAACCCATGACCGCCAACGCCTCCCGGTTGACGGCGTCGACGGTGTCCCGCGGGCTCTGGAAATTGGGGTCGAACGGGACACCCGCCTGACCGCCCCACAGCCGCGCCTGCACCGTGGTCTTGAGCTGGGAGGCGCCGGCGGTCAGGCCCCCGACCGGAACGCCGGCGACCATGAACGGGTGGTAGTCGGTCATGGTGCCCAACGGCATGTCGGCGGGCCGCTTGCCGGCCAGGTTCAGGTAGCCGCCCAGGGTGCGCTCGATGCCGGCCGAGCCGTCGGGCACGTCGCCGAATGCGATGCCGGGCGTGGGCGGTCCGGACTGGTCGCCGTCATCGGTGAAGAAGCCGGCGTTCGGCGAACCGAGCATGGTGAAGTCGAGGTACATCGCGATGTCGTTGAGCTGGTCGCGGTCCATGCCGAAGACGTAGTCCATCGCGCCGTTGATGCCGTCCTCGTCGGCGCCCCAGAACACGAACCGCACCGCGTTGTTCACCGCGGCCAGCGGCCCCAGCTGCAGCGCCGTTTCCAGCACCGCGGCCACGCCGGTCCCGTCGTCGTTGATCCCCGGACCGTCGCGCGGGCTGTCCAGATGCGCGCCGACCACAATCGCTTCGTGCGGGGAGCCGGTTTCGGTCTGCGCCAACACGTTTCGTGATGAGATCGTGCGGTTCTCGGCGTCCAGCACCAGACGCACCGGCGCGGTGTCGTGGGCGAGCGCCGCGGCGCCGGTGGCGCCGACGACGGCGACCGGCACGGTCAGCTGCTTGAAGTAGCCGGGGCCGAACAGCGTCGGCGGGGCGCCCTGCCCGTTGGGCGCGCTCACCACGATCAGCCCCGCCGCTCCCCTGGCCACGGCGCCGTTCTGCTTGTCGACCACCGAGCAGCCCGCGTCGTCGACGACGGCGATCGCGCCGGCGGGCAGGGCGGCCGGGTAGTCACCGGCGGCGCAGCCCGACGGCCGCGCCGGGTGGACCGGCGGACCGGTCAGGCCGCCGGGCGGCGTTCGGACCAGCATCGACGCCTGGTCGACCGGATAGGTGCGGCCGGCCACCATCACCGTCGGCTTGCCCGGTGTGACGTTGTAGAGCCGGTCGAACTGCGGGGTCGAGACCTTAAAGCCCCTGTCCCGCAACGTCTTCGCCACGTAGTCGACGCTGGCGTCGTAGCCCGGCGTGCCGTCGGCGCGGCTTCCGCGGTTGGTGTTGGCGATGCCCTGCAGCGCGCGCAGATGCGCGACCATCCGGTCCGCGGTCACCTTTGCCGCCAGTCCCCGGGCCAGATCCGGCGCTGCCGCCTGCGGCGCGGGCCGCGACGGCGAGCACCCCGCCACCAATCCGATCAGCGTCAGCGCCGCGGCAAGCCGACGGATCATGGCTTGTTCAGCACGTGGCGGGTGCGATCGGCCATCACCGGCACGCCATTTCGGCCGCCGAGGTCCTGCGCGTAAAGGGCCACCGCGTAGGCCACACCGCCGCCGTTGATGCCCAGCGAGGTGCGGTCGATGTGGTCGAGGGTGTCGGTCTTCTGGTGGTAGTTGGGATCGAAGGGCGCCTCGGCGGTCCCGCCCCAGAGCTTGGCCTGATCGGCGGACATCTTGACCTCGGCGCCCGAGAACAGCCCGCCCGCCGGGATGCCGGCCAGCGTGAATCCGTCGTAGTCCGAACGCCCGTCGAACGACGTGTCCTGCGCGGTCTTGCCCGCCGACTTCAAATAGGCGACCAGGGTGCGCTCGATGCCGGCCGAGCCTTCCGGCACCACCGGCTGGCCGCGGGAGTCCGACGGCAGCGATTGGTCGCCGTCATAGGTGAAGTAGCCGGGGTTCGGCGAGGCGAGCATGTCGAAGTTCAGGTACAGCGCAATGTCTTTGAGCCCGTCGAGGTTCAGCGACTCCACGTAGTTGCGCGACCCGATCAGCCCGAGTTCCTCCGCCCCCCAGAATCCGAACCGCACCGCGTTGTGCACCGGCGGCGAGTTCCCCAGCTGCACCGCGGTTTCCAGCACGGCGGCCACGCCGGAGCCGTTGTCGTTGATGCCCGGCCCCTCGGGCACGCTGTCCAGGTGTGCGCCCGCCATCACCACGTCGGTGGGCGAGCCGGTCTTGGTCTGCGCGATGACGTTGCGGGCCTTGAAGGTTTGGACGCTGGCGTTGAGCTTGATCGTGGTGGGCCCGGGTTGCCCGCGCAGCTGCAGCCCGGTGGACTTGGTGACGCTCACGACCGGGATCTTCACCTCCGTGTCGGCCCCCAGGGTGCCGCCCATCTGCTGCTCGTCGACGTTGTCGGCGACGATCATCGCGACCGCACCGCGCTGCGCCGCGGCGTTCTCCTTCTGGGCGAACGGGCAGGTGCCGCGGTCCACCAGCACCACCGCGCCCTGCACCCGCAGCCCGTCGAAGTCGGCGGGCTTACAGCCCGGGTCGTCGCCCGGCGGCACCGGCACCAACGGCCCGCTCACCCCGTCGGGGGGGGTGCCCAGGCTGAACTCCAGCGGGCGCGCCTCCACGGCCAGCCCGCCGACCGTCACCGTCGGCTTGTCGCCGTGAAATACCCGCGCCGAGAATTCGGGCGTCTGGACGTCAAAGCCGCTGTTGCGCAACGTGTTCACCACGTAGTCGACGCTGGCGTCGTAGCCGGGGGTGCCGACCGCGCGAGTGCCGTTGTTGGCGTTGGCGATTTCCTGGAGCTTGGTCAGGTGCGCCATCATGGCGTCGGTCGTGACCTTCTTGTGCAGGCCGTTGGCGAAGTCGGCCGCGCCGGGGTCGCCGGTGGCCTGCTGCGAGTTCTCGCGGCGGTGAGAGCAACCGGTCAGAGACGCGGTCAGGGCGAGCACGGCGAGCACCGCGCCAATCGTCCTGGAAGTTTTTGCCATCGCGCCCAAGGCTAGACAAACAGCGCGCTGAATGGCGCAAAGGGCAGATTGCGCACCACGAACCAGGCCGTGACCAGCGCCAGCGTCACCGCCGCCGCCCAGCGCTGGTGCTGCCAGCCCCTGACCGGCCGGCCCGTCACCCGCCCGTAGGTCCACGCCGCGTACGCCCACACCAGCAAGACCAGCGCCACCAGGCCCAGCGCGTTGAACCGGGCGGCGGCCATCACATTGCCGTGCATGAGCGAATACAACATCCGCGCGCTGCCACAACCCGGGCAGTCGATGCCCAACAGGGCCTTGGTGGGGCACACCGGCAGCGGCCCGCCCGGGGTCGTCGGATCACCCACCCAGGTGGCGGCGCAGACCAGGGTGGTGGACGCCGCCACCAGGAGCGGCGCACCCAGACTCAGGCGCGCCGACCCGGGGCGGGTCACCATGATTGCGACGCCGGCTTAGAACATCGCGGCGAGCGCGGTGTTCGTGTTGACGTTCAGCGCACCAACGGCCATCAGGATGCCGTAGATGACGCCCACGACCACACCGGCAACCACCGACCAGATCACCCACTTCTTGGCGCTGTCGGCGGACGCCTGAGCCTCCGCGTATTGGCCCTGCGCCCACAAACCATTGACCTGGCTGGACTTGACGATCGCCACGATCCCGAATGGCAGACAGCAGAAGAGCGTCACCAGAATCGACCACACCAGGTAGTTGTTCGGCGCTTGCCCGGCAGGTTGCTGTGGCGGGTATCCGGGCGGAGGGGGCGGCTGTGTCATGGGTTCTCCAGTCGAGGCGAGTTAGCTGGCGTCGAGCGGTGCTTACCATACCGGAGCGGCGCCGCGAGGGCACTATCTCCGCGAAATTCGCCGTTTCCGTCGGCGCCGCGACGGATCCGCCGACCACAGTCGCGTTGCCACCCGCCCTGGCGAGGGGGCCCGGCGGGTGCGAAAGTCGCGTGCTTTCAACCACTTTCCCGGCCGAGCGCCTTCGGCCGCCGGTAACCGCAATGATGACCAGACAGATAATTTCCAGCGGAATGTGTTGCATGGACAGGACATAGACCTACGATCCCTTTAGCGGAAGCACTATTTCCGGTGAGCGACGCACCGATAGGAGCCAAAGATGCCTCATCTCAGCAAGGCGCTGCGCGCCGCGGCGGCCACGGTGGCCGCGGGCAGTTGCGCGATCGCCGGCGCCGCGACGGCGGCCGCGGACCCCACCAATACCGGTAGCTCGGCGGACATCAACACGCTGGCCGCCACGCTGTCGAAGGGCTACGGCCTCAACAACTGCACCGCCGGAAACCTCGACGCCGGCGAACTCGCCGTGCTCACCTGCGGGCAGAGCCCCGACCCCAGCGGCCCGGTCCAGGCCAGATACATCCTGTTCAACAACGCCGACAACCTGGCCGGCTCGTTCAAGACCAGCATCCGCGACGACGTGCTGACCGCCTGTGGGGACGCCGGGCAGTCGCCCACCACCTGGCATCAGGGCAGCAGCAACGCCAACTCCGGATCGGTGGCGTGCGGGACATACCAGAACGCCGCGGAGATCATCTGGACCACGGACGCCAAAAACGTCCTGAGCCTCATTCGCGGGTCGAACAACGACGTGCCGGCGCTGTACCAGTGGTGGCGCGCGAACGGCTGACGCCCGAAAGACGCTCGGTTCCTTGGTTTTCCAACGCAACGAAGGAGTTCAGAATGTCCCCTCTCTCCAAGGCGCTGCGGGCGGCGTCGGCCGTGGCGCTGATGGGCGGCTCGATCATCGCCGGCACCGCCACGGCGGCCGCGGATCCCGGCACGGGTAACTCGGCGGACATCAACACGCTGGCCGCCAATCTGTCGAAGGGCTACGGCCTCAACAACTGCCAGCCGGCCCAGCTGTCCGGCCCGATCCTGGCCGAGCTCGACTGCGGGCAAAGCCCCGACCCCAACGGCCCGGCCGCCGGCGTCTACCAGCTCTTCGCCAACGGCAGCGACCTGGCCGCCGCGTTCACCGGCGGCATCAACGGGGTGTCGCTGAGCCCCTGCGGGGACAACGGCCAATCGCCGGGCACCTGGCACACGGGCAGTACCGGCGCGACGGCCGGACAGGTGGCGTGCGGAACCTACAAGAGCGCCGCGGTCATCACCTGGACCACCGACGCCAAGAACGTGTTGAGCCACATCCGCGCGTCCAACACCGACGTCAACGCGCTCTACCAGTGGTGGCGCACCAACGGCTGAGGATCTACAGTTGCGCGGCAAGTAATTCCGCGACCGCGCGCATTCCGGCGGCGTTGGGGTGCAGCGGGGCCGGCCGGCCCGGCAGCGACACAACGAAGCGCGCCGGGGTGGTCGTCCACGGCTCGGCCGACCAGGCGTGGTGGTCCCGGCTGGCCGCGGCGGCGCCGACGACCTCGCATCCGGTCGCCGCGGCCGCCTCGGCGGTGAGGCGTTCGAGCGTCGCGGCCACGTGCCGCCCGAGGTCGGCGTCCGCCCGCCGCAGCGGCGGGGCCGGCGCGCCGGCGGGCGGCAGGATGGTCAGGTAGTCGACGAAAACGATCCGTGCCTTCGGCGCGCGCTCGCGCAGCGCCGTGCCGACCGCCCGCAACGAATCGAACGCGTCGGCCAGCTCCCGATCGCGCGTATCACGGTCCAGCAGTCCGGATATCAGCCCGCCCAGCAGCGGCAGGCGCCGCGCCGCGGGCGGCAGCGAGGCGGCCATCAACAGCGGAACGTAGCCGACGTCGTTGCCGCCGATGGTCACGGTGACCAGGGCCTCCGAGCCGTCCAGCGCGGCGATCTGCGGCGGCCAGCCGTGCTGGCGATCGGCGAGCACGTGGGCGGTGGTGGCGCCGGAAAACGTGACGTCGACCAGTTCGAGGCCCAACCGCCCGGCGACCAGATGCGGATAGTTGCGGGCCGATCGGCCCGACCACCGCGGCGCGGCCTCGGCGCGGGGCCGGATGCCGGGGCCGGCGGCCATCGAACTGCCCAGGGCGACATAGCGTTTCATCGCTCGGGGGAGGACGCCTGCGCCCAGAATCGCTTGGGGATCCGTCCGGCCCGCCGCGCCAGGTGTCCGGCGGTGACGGCCGCGGCCATGGCGGCGGCCATCGCCGGCGGGTCGGCGGCGCGGGTCACGGCGGTGGCCAACAGCACGGCGTCGCAACCCAATTCCATCGCCAGCGCGGCGTCGCTCGCGGTGCCGATGCCCGCGTCGAGCACGACCGGGACCCCGGCCCGCGCGACGATCATCTCGATGTTGTGCGGGTTGGTGATGCCCAGGCCGGTGCCGATGGGGGCGCCCAGCGGCATCACCGCCGCGCAACCGGCGTCCTCGAGCCGGCGTGCCAGCGCCGGGTCATCGTTGGTGTAGGGCAGCACGACGAACCCGTCGTCCACCAATTGCTCTGCTGCGCGGACCAATTCGACGGCGTCGGGCAGCAGCGTGCGTTCGTCGGCGATCACCTCGAGCTTGACCCAGTTGGTGTCCAGCGCCTCGCGGGCCAGCTGCGCGGTGAGCACCGCCTCGGCCGCGCCGCGGCAGCCCGCGGTGTTGGGCAGCGGCGTGATGCCCAGCCGGTTGAGCAGGTCCAGCAGCCCGGTCCCGCCCTCGGCGTCGACGCGGCGGATCGCCACGGTGGTCAGCTCCGTGCCCGACGCGATCAGCGCCTCCTCCAGCACCGCCAGGTTGGTCGCCCCGCCCGTGCCCATGATGAGCCGCGAGGCGAAGCTGCGATCGGCGATCGTCAGTTTCGAATCAGCCACCTTGCACCGCCGTCACCACCTCGAGTCGGGCGCCATCGAAAAGCGTTGCGGTCCAGTCGGATCGCGGGAGCACAGCGTCGTCCATCGCCACCGCGATTCCGCGGCCGGGAAAGCCCAGCGACTCCAGCAGCGCGGCGACGGTGGTCCGCTCGTCGACCTCGACCGATTTTTCGTTGACCGTAACGATCATGACCGGGCCCCGACCGGGCTCAGCTCGGCGACGATCTGTTCGGCGGTCCACGGCGCCAGCAGGAACCCCGACCGGCCGTGGCCCGCCGCGACCAGGGTTCGCTCGTCCACGCGTCGCACGAGGGGCAGGTTGTCGGGCGTCATCGGACGCAGCCCGGCCGCGCACTCGGCCAGCTCGTACTCGCCGAGCGCCGGCAGCACCGCGCACGCGTCGTCGAGCAGATCACGCACCCCCGACACCACCGGCGCCGTGTCGCGTCCGTGCTCGTACTGGGTGGCGCCGACGACCACCCCGTCCGGGCGCGGCACCAGGTACACCTGCCGCCCGTGCACCCGTGCGCGAATCACCCTCTGCGGCAACGGCATACATCCCTTCCGCCAGCGCAGCCGCAGCACCTCGCCCTTCACCGGCCGCACCGGCAGGCCCGGCACCAGGGCCGGCGCGTCGACGCCGTTGGCGACCACCACCGCGTCGGCCTGAACCCGGGCGAGGTCGCTCACCGGCCCCGCCCACCGGACCCCGAGGCGTTCGCAGTCCCGGCCCAGCGCGTCGAGCACCGCGCGGTTGTCCACCGCCAGCTCTGTGGGCGCCCGAAACCCGTGCCGGATGCCTTGCGCCAGCAGCGGTTCCACGTCGCGGGCGGCCGGCTCCCACACCACCGGATGGCCTTGCCCGGACAACCAGTCGGCGACGGTGCGCAGGTCCGCGACGTCGGCGCGGTCGACGGCCACCACCAGCGACTCGCGGGCGGTGATCACCTCCGGCGGCCAGCCGTCGGTGAAGCCGCCCTCGCGCCACAGCCGCAGCGACTCCAGGCCCAGCCGCAGCAACCGCTCCTCGCCGGGCCAACCCTCGCTGTGCGGGGCGAGCATGCCGCCCGCCACCCATGACGCGCCCGGCTCGCCGCTGCGATGCACCACCACCGACCAGCCGGCCCGCGCCGCGCGGCGCGCCACCGACAGCCCGATGACGCCGCCGCCGACAACGGCCAGTGAGTCCGGCATCCTTTGCTCCCTTCGCCGGCATGACCCGGATCAGGTGTGACGGTAAGGGCGTGCGCGCCCACTCTCAGTCCCCGGCCGCTGGGACTCCCGTGCTCTTCGGACTCCACGCTAGCGCGCTAGCGTCGCGGTGTGCACCAACCGTCCACCCGGCTCGCGGCGGCGAGGCTGTATCTGTGTACCGACGCGCGCCGCGAGCGCGGCGACCTGGCCGAGTTCGTCGATGCCGCCCTGGCCGGTGGGGTCGACATCGTGCAGCTGCGCGACAAGGGGTCGGCGGGTGAGGGGTGGTTCGGTCCCCTGGAGGCCCGCGACGAGCTGGCCGCCTGCGAGATCCTCGCCGACGCGGCCCGCCGGCACGGCGCCCTGTTCGCGGTCAACGACCGCGCCGACATCGCCCGCGCGGCCGGCGCCGACGTGCTGCACCTGGGCCAGGGCGACCTGCCGCCGGCCGTGGCCCGCGACATCGTCGGCCCGGAGGTGCTGATCGGCCTGTCCACCCACGACGGCGGCCAGCTGGCCGCCGCCGCCGCGTCGGAGGCTGATTACTTCTGCGTCGGCCCATGCTGGCCCACCCCGACCAAGCCCGGCCGCGCCGCGCCGGGCCTGGACCTGGTGCGCGAAGCCGCCCGCGTCGGCGGGGACAAGCCATGGTTCGCGATCGGCGGCATCGACGAACGGCGGCTGCCCGAGGTGCTCGGCGCCGGCGCGCGCCGCGTCGTCGTGGTGCGGGCGATCACCGCGGCGCGGGACCCGCGGGCGGCGGCCGAAAGGCTCAGGTCGGCGCTTGCAGCAGCGAACTGATCCGGAGACTCAGCTGCGAGGGCTCCTCGTCGGCGTCACCCGGCATGCACCACACGAAAACCCCGGCCTCGACCTCGAGCGTGCGCGGCAGGTGGTGCCGGCGTTCGTCGCCGTGGTCCAGCGGCAACAGCGCCGGCGCGGTGCGCAGCCGCTGCCAGCTGGCCGCGAAGCCGGGGTGCAGCGGCAGGTCGGCCACCTCGCTCTCGGCGACCCAGCGCATCTCGGCGCTTTCCCGGTTGGGCACGGTGTCCAGCAACTCGGCCGCGTCGGCGACGACGGTGGTGTAGGTCCAGCGGGTGCCGGCGAGCCCGGACACCTCGGCGGTGACGACCGTGGCGCGCACGGCGACCCGCTCGGCCGCCAGCCCGGCCTCCTCGTGGGCTTCGCGGACCGCGGTTTGCTCCGGCGTCTCGTGGCTGTCCCGCGCGCCGCCCGGCAGCCCCCACGTCCCGCCCTGGTGGCTCCACACCGCCCGGTGCTGCAACAGGACCGCGGGCGTGCCGTCGGGCCGCGGCGCGCGCAACAGCAAGCCCGCCGCGCCGAAGCGGCCCCAGTAGTGGGCGCCACCCTCGGATACCACCCATCCGTCGCCGTCGCCGTGCACGAGATCAGGATATGCAGGCGACCCCGCCGGTCAATTGACTCGCCTCCCCCCATCCGCGCGAACATTCTCTTAGAATTCGCTTATCCGGGTTCGTGGGCCGAAAGTATGAGGGCTGATCTGACGTGACGGTTGAGCTGGCGCACCCGTCGACCGAACCGAAGGGGTCGCGGTCGCCGGCCGAACCGGCCCATCCCCGCTGGTGGTTCATCTCCACGACGCCGGGACGGATCCTGACGATCGGGATCGTGCTGGCGGCCCTCGGCGTCTCCAGCGCCTTCGCCACCTCGACGACCATCAACCACCGGCAGCAGGTGCTGTCCACGGTGCTCAACCACACCGAGCCGCTGTCGTTCGCCGCGGGGCGGCTGTACACCACGCTGTCGGTGGCCGACGCCGCGGCCGCGACCGCGTTCATCGCGCAGGCCGAACCGCGGCCCGTCCGGCAGCGCTACGAGCAGGCCATCACCGACGCCGCGGTGGCCGTGACGAGGGCGTCGAGCGGGCTGACCGACGAACCGCTGGTGCAGCTGCTGGGCCGGCTCAACGCGGAGTTGGCCGTCTACACCGGTCTGATCGAGATCGCCCGGACCAACAACCGCGAGGGCAATCCGGTCGGGTCGTCGTACCTGTCGGAGGCGTCGGGGCTGATGCAGTCGCGGATCCTGCCCGACGCGGCGCAGCTGTACCAGGCGACGTCCGAGCGGGTGGACAGCGAGACCACCGCGTCCACCCACTTCCCGGCCCCGGTGATCCTCGTCGTGGCCAGCACGGTGGTGTTCGGCGCGTTCTCGCATCGCTGGCTGGCCCGCCGCACCCGGCGCCGAATCAACCCGGGGCTGGTCGTCGGCGCCCTCGGTATCCTCGTCATGGTGGTATGGGTGGGAACCGCGCTGACCATCTCGACGACCGCGAGTCGCAGTGCCAAGGACACCGCCGCGGAGTCCCTGCGGACCGTCACCAACGTCGCCATCACCGCCCAGCAGGCGCGGGCCGACGAGACGCTGTCGCTGATCCGCCGCGGTGACGAGGAGATGCGCAAGCAGTCGTTCTACCAGCGCATCGACTCCATGCATCAGCAGCTCGACCAGTACCTGTCGCGCAGCGACGCCGTCGACAAGCCGGACCTGCAGGGCGCCGATCAGTTGCTGCTCCGCTGGCGCCAGGCCAACGACCGGATCAACTCCTACATCTCGGTGGGCAACTACCGCGCCGCCACCCAGGTCGCCCTCGGCAGCGGCGAGGACGACTCCACCCCGGCGTTCGACAAGCTCGAGGACGAACTGGGCAAGGCCATGGACCAGAGCCGCACCCACCTGCGCAACGACGTGATCAACGCGCGCAGCGGGCTGTCCGGCGCCCAGGTCGGCGGCGTGGTGCTGTCCCTCGGCGCGGCCATCGCCGTCGCGCTGGGCCTGTGGCCGCGGCTCAAGGAGTACCGGTGATCCGGCGCTGCCTCGGGGCGCTCGCCGCGGCGGGCCTGCTCGCGGGCTGCGGCCACACCGAGTCGCTGACCGTGGCCACCGCGCCGACCCTGCCGCCGCCCACGCCGGTCGGCATGCAGCAGCTGCCCCCGGAGCCGCCGCTGCCGCCGGACGACCCGAGCCAGGGCTGCGACCTGACGGCCAGCCTGCGCCCCTTCCCCAACAAGGCCGAGGCCGACGCCGCCGTCGCCGACATCCGCGCCCGCGGCCGGCTGATCGTCGGGCTCGACATCGGCAGCAACCTGTTCAGCTTCCGCGACCCGATCACCGGCGAGATCACCGGCTTCGACGTCGACATCGCCGGCGAGATCGCGCGCGACATCTTCGGCGCCCCCTCGCACGTCGAGTACCGCATCCTGTCGTCGGACGAGCGGGTCACCGCGCTGCAGCGGTCGGAGGTCGACGTCGTCGTCAAGACCATGACCATCACCTGCGAGCGGCGCAAGCTGGTGAATTTCTCCACCGTCTACCTGGACGCCAACCAGCGCATCCTGGCCCCGCGCGACTCGCCGATCGCCCGGGCGGCCGACCTGTCCGGCAAGCGGGTCTGTGTGGCGCGGGGCACCACGTCGTTGCACCGCATCCAGCAGATCGACCCGGCGCCGGTCATCGTGTCGGTGGTGAACTGGGCCGACTGCCTGGTGGCCATGCAACAGCGCGAGATCGACGCCGTCAGCACCGACGACTCGATCCTGGCCGGGCTGGTGGAGGAAGACCCGTACCTGCACATCGTCGGGCCGAACATGGCCACCCAGCCGTACGGCATCGGCGTCAACCTGAACAACCCCGGACTGGTCCGGTTCGTCAACGGCACGCTGGAACGCATCCGCCGCGACGGGACGTGGAACACGTTGTACCGCAAGTGGTTGACGGTGTTGGGACCCGCGCCCGCCCCGCCCACACCGAGGTACGTGGACTGATGGCCGAGGCCATGGACTCCGAAGAGGTCGGCCAGGCGCCGGACGTGCAAACCGGCGCGGCGGCAGAGTCGCGGCCGCAGGCCACCCAGGCGCTGTTCCGTCCCGATTTCGACGACGATGACGACGACGACTTCCTCATCCCCGGCATAGACACCGACGCGCCGGAGCGGATGACGGTGGCCACCCGGGTGCTGCCACCGACCCGGCAGCTCGGCGGTGGGCTGGTCGAGATCCCGCGGGTGCGCGACATCGATCCGCTCGAGGCGCTGATGACCAATCCGGTGGTGCCGGAGTCCAAGCGCTTCTGCTGGAACTGCGGAAAGCCCGTCGGCCGCTCCGGATCCGAGGGCAAGGGCGCGTCGGAGGGCTGGTGCCCCGCCTGCGGGAGCCCGTATTCGTTTCTGCCGCAGCTGAATCCAGGCGACACCGTCGCGGGCCAGTACGAGGTGAAGGGCTGCATCGCGCACGGCGGGCTGGGCTGGGTCTACCTGGCGGTCGACCACAACGTCAACGACCGCCCGGTGGTGCTCAAGGGCCTGGTGCACTCCGGCGACGCCGAGGCGCAGGCGATCGCCATGGCCGAGCGCCAGTTCCTCGCCGAGGTGGTTCACCCGCAGATCGTGCAGATCTTCAACTTCGTCGAGCACACCGACCGGCACGGGGAGCCGGTCGGCTACATCGTGATGGAGTACATCGGCGGGCAGTCGCTGCGGCGCAACCTCAAAGACGGGAAATCCGAGAAGCTTCCGGTCTCCGAGGCCATCGCCTACCTGCTCGAGATCATGCCCGCGCTGAGCTACCTGCATTCCATCGGCCTGGTCTACAACGACCTGAAGCCGGAGAACATCATGCTCACCGAGGAGCAGCTCAAGCTGATCGACCTGGGCGCGGTGTCTCGGATCAATTCGTTCGGGTATCTGTACGGCACACCGGGTTTCCAGGCGCCGGAGATCGTGCGGACCGGCCCGACGGTGGCCACCGACATCTACACCGTGGGACGCACGCTGGCGGCGCTGACGTTGAACCTGCGCACCCGCAACGGCCGCTACGTGGACGGGCTGCCGGACGACGATCCCGTGCTGAAGACCTACGACTCGTTCGGCCGGCTGCTGCGCCGCGCCACCGACCCCGATCCGCGGCGCCGGTTCTCCACCGCCGAGGAGATGTCGGCCCAGTTGATGGGCGTGCTGCGCGAGGTGGTCGCCCAGGACACCCGGATCCCGCGGCCCGGCCTGTCGACGATCTTCTCCCCCAGCCGCTCGACGTTCGGGGTGGACCTGCTGGTCGCGCACACCGACGTGTACCTGGACGGGCAGGTCCATTCGGAGAAGCTGACCGCCCGGGAGATCGTGACCGCGCTGCCGGTGCCGCTGGTCGACCCGGCCGACGTCGCTGCCCCGGTGCTGCAGGCGACCGTGCTGTCCCAGCCGGTGCAGACGCTGGACTCGTTGCGCGCGGCGCGGCACGGGTCGCTGGACGCCGACGGCATCGAGGTCGCCGAGTCGATCGAGCTGCCGCTGATGGAGGTCCGCGCGCTGCTGGACCTGGGCGACGTGGCCAAGGCCACCCGCAAGCTCGACGACCTCGCCGAGCGCGTCGGCTGGCGGTGGCGGTTGGTATGGTACCGGGCCGTCTCCGAGCTGCTGACCGGCGACTACGACTCGGCCACAAAGCATTTCACCGAGGTGCTGGACACCTTCCCCGGCGAGCTCGCGCCCAAGCTGGCGCTGGCCGCCACCGCCGAGCTGGCCGGCAACACCGACGAGCACAAGTTCTACGAGACGGTGTGGAAGACCAACGACGGCGTGATCTCCGCCGCCTTCGGGCTGGCCAGGTCCCTTTCGGCCGAGGGCAATCGCGAGGACGCGGTGAACACGCTGGACGAGGTGCCGCCCACCTCAAGGCATTTCACCACCGCGCGGCTGACCAGCGCGGTGACGCTGATGTCGGGCCGCTCCACCGGCGAGATCACCGAGGCGCAGATCCGCGACGCGGCCCGGCGCGTCGAGGCGCTGCCCCCCACCGAGCCACGGGTGCTGCAGATCCGCGCCCTGGTGCTCGGCGGCGCGATGGACTGGCTGCAGGACAACGAGGCCAGCACCAATCACATCCTCGGCTTCCCCTTCACCGAACACGGCCTGCGCCTGGGCGTCGAGGCGTCGCTGCGCAGCCTGGCCCGCGTCGCGCCCACGCAGCGGCACCGCTACACGCTGGTGGACATGGCGAACAAGGTGCGACCCACGAGCACGTTCTAGGGCTGCGTCGCGCTTTCGCGTCGCGTGTGAATCCTGGACTTCGCGTGTGAATCCTGGGCTTTGCGTGTGAATCCTGGGCGGGAAAATCGCCCAGCTCCCGCCACCGGCTCACACTGAAAGCCTCAGGCGCACACTCAAAGCCGTGAGCTCACACTCAAAGCCGCGGGCTCACGGTCGACGAGTCAGACCCCAGGCCAACCGCGTCAGCGCACATCCGACGGCCGATGAATTCGCGTGTGAAGCCTGGGCTTTGGGTGTGAATGCTGGGCGGCGAAATCGGGCAGATCCCACCGCTCGCTCACACTCAAAGCCATGGGCTCACTCTCAACGGGTCAGCCCGCAGGCCAACCGCGTTCGGCCATTGCCACGCGGACGCGGCGCACGATGTTTGCGCGGTGGTCCTCGGCGACGACTCGCACGATGATCCAGCCCATTCGCTCGAGCGTCTCCAGGCGCTGAATGTCGTGCACGTACCGCCGGCGGTCGGTCTGGTGCTGATCGCCGTCATATTCAACGCCGACCATGAACTCCTCCCAGCCGACGTCGATGTGCGCGACCGGCATACCGTCGGCGCCGAACACCGGTATCTGGGTCTGCGGCCGCGGGAATCCGGCGTCGATGAGAAGCAGCCGCAGGTAGCTCTCTCGGGGAGACTGTGCGCCGGCATCGACGAGTTCGAGCGCGGTCTCCAATCGCCGCAGGCCCGGCGAGCGGGGGTGTCGTCGCGAAACAGCCAGCACGTCCTCGACCTTGAAACCCGTTGCCCGCGCGAGGGCGTCCAACCGGACCACGGCCGAGCGGATGGCACCGCGCCGGCCGATGTCGAAGGCGGTCCGTTCGGGAGTGGTGACGGTACGTCCGTCCACGACCTGCGTCTCGCCGTCGGCCAGCGCGTCGCGCCTCGTCAGCACGCCGTGTGGTGGGCGACTGTTGGCCTGATTCAGCTCGATCGGGACATTATCGGGAATCCACTTGGCTCCGTGCACGGCCGCGGCGGCCGCTCCCACGATCGTCGCCTTCCCTCCCGACCACAGCCATGCGGCGGCGGTGCGCAACTCGAGGGACGGCTCTACGTCCTTCGGCAGGTAGACGTTCGGAAAGACCGCGCGATAGCGCGTTCGCAGTTGATGCCGGCTCAGCGCTCCAGATGCCACGGCCACGCTGCCGATGAATGGTTCCCTCATGCGGCGGACAATCGCACAGTATCCGCGGTCCACGCCGACATCTATCCACAGCAGGCAGGCGGGTGTGCGCTCACGGCTTTGCGGGTGAACCGGTGGCGGGATCTTGGCGATTTCCTCGCCCGGGACACACACTCAAGACCCTCAGTGCCCACTCAAAACCACAGGCGCACGCACAGCCCAGACATAGGTTCGTACCGCACAGTTATGACATGCCGGGGCAGTCCACGCGGTGGATCAGCACGGCCCGCGCGCTGCGTCGGGCCGGGTTCGGCGTGACGGGCGCCGAGGTCGACGCGGTCGCGGCCCGGGACTGGCCGCAATACGTCGACGCCATCCTGGCCGCCGACCCCGACGCGGACCCGGGCGCCGCCGCCACCCCGATGCCCACCCTGGAGGCGACGCGCCCGCCCGGCAAGGGCGCGCCGCAGGCGGCCCGCAAGCAGTACAACGCCGCGATGTCCGAGCAGCAGCGCGCGCTGTCGGATTGGTGGCTGAGCCGCATGGTCGGCGTCGGCCAGCCGATCCACGAGAAGCTGACCCTGTTGTGGCACAACCACTTCGCCACTTCCGCGCAGAAGGTTCGGGTGGCCGCGTACCTGGCCGCGCAGAATCAGAAGCTGCGCACCGGGGCGCTGGGCGATTTCCGCTCGCTGGCCTACGCGATGCTGACCGACGCCGCGATGCTGCGCTGGCTCGACGGGCAGACCAACACCGCCAAGGCCCCCAACGAAAACCTGGCCCGCGAATTCATGGAGCTGTTCGCGCTGGGACACGGCAACGGCTACACCGAGGACGACGTGCGGGCCGGCGCGAGGGCGCTGACGGGCTGGGTGATCGGCGCCGACGGCCAAACCGCGGTGGTGCCCAAACGCCATGACCCGACGGCCAAGACGCTCTTCGGGTCGACCGGCAACTTCGACGCCGCGGCGTTCTGCGACGCCGTGCTTGCCCAGCCCGAGTCGGCGCAGTACGTCGCGCGGAGGCTGTGGCAGCAGCTGGCCTCCGACGACCCGCCGTCGCCCGGCGCGCTCGACCGCCTCGTCGCCGCGTACGGCCCGGGACGCGACCTGCGGGCGCTGACGCGGGCGATCCTCACGGACGCCGAGTTCACCGGCGGGCGGGCCACGGTCGTCAACACCCCGGTCGAATGGCTCGTCGGCGTGCTGCGGGCACTGCGCGTGCCCATCGGAAATCCCGCGCAGCGCAAGCTCGCCGACGCGACGCTGCGCGCGCTGGGACAGCGTCCGTTCTACCCGCCGAGCGTCGGCGGCTGGCCCCGCGGCCCGGTGTGGCTGTCCACCGCCAGCGCGGGGGCGCGCCTGCGCGCCGCGACGCAGCTGGCGCACGCGGGCGACCTCTCGGCCGTCGAAGGAGCCGCGCCGAACGACCGCATCGACGCGGTCGGCTACCTGATCGGCGTCGGCGACTGGTCCGCCCGGACGGCCGACGCGCTGGCCCCCCTGGTCCGCACGCCGCCGCAGTTGGTCGCGGCCGCGGTCAACACGCCCGAATACCTGACGTCCTGAGTGAGACCGAGCATGCCCGAGATCAATCGCCGCAAATTCCTGATCGCCAGCGCGGGCGTCGGCGCGGCCGGCCTGCTCTCGACGGCCGTCGCGGTCGAATGGCCCGACCTGATGCGCGCGGCCCGGGACCGGCCGCTGCCCGAGGGCGCCGGCGTGCTGGTGCTCGTCACGTTGTACGGCGGCAACGACGGCGTCAACACCCTGATCCCGTACGGCGACAACGCCTACCACGACGCCCGACCCGAGCTTGCCTACGCCCCGGGCGACGTGATCCACCTCGACGAGCGGCTCGGGCTCAACCCGGCGATGAAGGGGCTCGCGCAACTGTGGGGCCGGCGTCAACTCGCCATCGTGCGCGGCGTCGGCTACCCCAAGCCGGACCACAGCCACTTCCGGTCCATGGACATCTGGCAGACGGCGTCGCCGGCCGAGCCGGTCGCAACCGGCTGGATCGGCCGCTGGCTCGACGCCACCGGGGACGACCCGCTGCGCGCGGTCAACGTCGGGCCCGTCCTGCCGCCGCTGGCGGTCGGCGAAAAGTGCACGGCGGCGGCGCTTTCGCCGGGCGGGGCGCCGGATAAGGCCCAGCAATTCGACGGCATCATGGGCGCGCTGGGCGCCGACGACCCGAACGACACCCCGGCGATGGCCGCGGTGCGCAAGGCCTACCGCGCCGCACGGACCGCCAACGGCGCGTTCGACTCGATCAAACCCGTCGCCAAGGGCCATAATTCGCTGGCCGCGCAGCTGGGCGTAGTCGCCGCCGCGGTACGGGCCCGCGTCCCGACGCGCGTCTACACGGTGCAGTTGGGCGGATTCGACACCCACGCCGACGAACGCGAAACCCAGCAGCGCCTGCTCGGAACGTTCGACGAGGCCGTCACGTCGTTCCTGCAGCAGGTGGGCGATCCGAACGTGGTCGTGATGGCGTATTCCGAGTTCGGGCGCCGCGTGCGCGCGAACGCCTCGCAAGGCACCGACCACGGCACCGCCGGCCCCGTCTTCGTCGCCGGCGCGCCGGTCAAGGGCGGGTTTTACGGCGAGGAACCCAGCCTCACCGACCTCGACAACGGGGACCTGAAGTACACCACCGACTTTCGCGACGTCTACCACGAGCTGCTGACCCGGACCGTGGCGGCCGATCCCACCCCGTCGGTCGGGCCGGGACGAAACAGCCTGGGCTTCCTAACCGCTTAGCGCGCGCACGCAGTCGCGGGCGATGGCCAGTTCTTCGTTGGTCGGTATCACCAGCACGGCGATCGGCGACGATTCGGCGGAGATCTGCCGCGCGCCCCGCCCGCCGCTGAGGTTGCGGCGCTCGTCGAGCACGACGCCCAGCTCCTCCAGGCCCGCCACCGCGTCGCGGCGCACCGCCGGGTCGTTCTCGCCGATCCCGGCGGTGAAGCTGATGACGTCGGTGTGCCCCAGCACCGCCAGGTAGGCGCCGATGTACTTGCGCAGCCGGTGAATGAACACGCTGTAGGCCAATTGCGCGGCGCCGTCGCCGGATTCGATCATGGCCCGCAGGCGCCGGAAGTCGCGCTCGCCGGCCAGGCCGAGCACCCCGGACCTTTGATTGAGCATCTCCTCGACGTCGTCGACGCCCATCTGGGCCCGGTGCCACAGGTAGCTGACGATGCTGGGGTCGATGTCGCCGCTGCGGGTGCCCATCACCAGACCCTCCAGCGGCGTCAGGCCCATGGACGTGTCGATCGGCCGGGTGCCGGCGATCGCGGACGCCGAGCAGCCGTTGCCCAGGTGCAGCACAATCTGTTTCAGGCCGCCGAGGGGGCGATCGAGGAAGGCGGCGGCCCGTTCGCTGACGTAACGGTGCGACGTGCCGTGAAACCCGTAGCGGCGGATCTGCCACCGCTCGGCCACCTCACGGTCGATCGCGTAGGTCGCCGCGGCGGGCGGCATGTCGTGGAAGAACGCCGTGTCGAAGACGGCCACGTGGGGGAAGTCTCCCAGCAGCTTGCGCGCCACCTCGATGCCCTTGAGCGCGGGCGGATTGTGCAGGGGGGCCAATTCGGACAGCTTGCCCAGCGCGGCGACCCGCGCGTCGTCCATCACCGTGGGCCGGTAGAACTCGTTGCCGCCGTGCACCACCCGGTGCCCCACCGCCGTCAGCCCACAGGTCCGCAGGTCGATGCCGTCGGATGCCAACGTGTCGAAGGCGCGCTGCAGCGCGGCCTCGTGATCGCTGACCCCCGACCCGTCCTCGCCGATCCGCTCGATGTGGCCCGACGCCCGCGCCTCGCCCGAATCCGGGTCGACCAGTTGATATTTCAACGACGACGAGCCGGAGTTGATCACCAGCACGAGGCGGTTATCGGCCATGGGTGGTGGCCTGCGCCTGGATGGCGGTGATCGCCACGGTGTTCACAATGTCTTCGACCAGCGCGCCGCGGGACAGGTCGTTGACCGGCTTGCGCAGCCCCTGCAGCACCGGGCCGATCGCGATGGCCCCGGCGCTGCGCTGCACCGCCTTGTAGGTGTTGTTGCCGGTGTTGAGGTCCGGGAAGATCAGCACGGTGGCGTGCCCGGCCACCGGCGAATCCCCCAGCTTGGTGGCCGCCACCGACGGCTCTATCGCGGCGTCGTATTGGATAGGACCCTCGACCAGCAACTCGGGATCGCGCCGTCGCACCAGATCCGTTGCCGCCCTGACCTTGTCGACGTCGGCGCCGGTGCCGGAGTCGCCGGTCGAGTAGGACAGCATGGCCACCCGCGGCTCGATGCCGAACTGCGCGGCGGTGCGGGCGGAGCTGATCGCGATGTCGGCGAGCTGCTCGGACGTCGGGTTCGGGATGATCGCGCAGTCGCCGTACACCAGCACCCGGTCGGGCAGGCACATGAAGAAGACGCTGGAGACGGTGGAGACGTCCGGGACCGTCTTGATGATCTCGAACGCCGGCCGGACGGTGTGCGCGGTGGTGTGGGCGGCGCCGGAAACCATGCCGTCGACGACGCCGTTATGCACCAGCATGGTGCCGAAATACGTGGCGTCGCGCATGATCTCGCGGGCGTGCTCGGCCGTGATGCCCTTCGCCTTGCGCAGCTCCGCGTACTGATCGGCGAACTGGTCGCGCAGCTCGCTCGCCAGCGGGTCGATCACCTGCGCGCCGTCGAGGTTCACCCCGAGTTCGGCCGAGCGCAGCCGGATTTGGGCCTCGTCGCCCAGGATGGTCAGGTCGGCGATGCCACGCTGCAGCAGGCGGCCGGCCGAGCGGAGGATGCGGTCGTCGTCGCCCTCGGGCAGCACGATGTGCCTGCGATCCGCCCGGGCCCGCAGCCGAAGCTGGTAGGTGAACATCTGCGGGGTGATCACGGTCGGGACCGAAATTGTCAGCTGCGCAAGCAGATCCGCGATGTCGACGTGGCGGTCCATCAGCTCGAGCGCGGTGTCGATCTTGCGCTGCGACATCGCGGTGACCCGGCCGCGCGCCGAGGCGGCCGCGCTGGCCGTGTCGTAGGTGCCCAGCGCGGTCGCGATGATCGGCAGGCGCAGCCGCAGGCCGCTCACCAGCGCCGCGATCGACGGATGCAGCTCGAACCCGCCGTTGAGCACCAGGCACGACAGCGACGGAAACCCTTCCGCCGCATGGGCGCTGGCCACGGCGAGCACCACGTCGGAGCGGTCGCCCGGGGTGATGACCGCCATGCCGTCGCGCAGCCGTTCCAAGACGTGATCGGCGGTCATCCCGGCGACCAGCACGTCGGTGACCTCGCGCTGCCGCAGCGACGCCTCACCGCTGACCGGCGTCCCGGCCACGGCCCGCTCCAGCTCGGCCACCGTCGGCGCGCACAGCAGCGGCGCCTCGGGCAGCACGTAGCTGCGCTGGGTGAACGCGCACAACGCTTCCGCTACCTCCGCCAGGTCCGCCGGGTCGCACCGGTTGGCCACCACCGCCGCGGCGTGCGCGTGCTGGGCGATCAGCTCGGCCAGGCACACCTCGACGACGCCGGCGACCTCCTGCGGGGTCCGGCCCTTGCCGCTGACCGTCAGCAGCACCGGCGCGCCGAGGTTGGCCGCGATGCGCGCGTTGACCGAGAGCTCGGCGGGCCGGGTGACGTCGGTGTAGTCGCTGCCGACGATCACCACCATGTCGCAGGACTGCGCCATCGCGTGAAAGGCGTCGACGATGGCGCCGATCGCGGCGTCGCTGTCGGCGTGCAGCTGCTGGTAGGTCACGCCAACGCACTGCTCGTAGGACAGGCCGGCGGTGGTGTGCTCCAGCAGCAGCTCGAGGATGTAGTCACGGTCCTCGCCGAGGCGCGTGATGGGACGGAACACGCCGACCCGCGCGACGGTCGCGGTCAGCCGGTGCAGCAGCCCCAGCGCGATCGTCGACTTGCCGGTCTCCGGCTCGGGCGCGGCGATGTATATCGCCGAACTTTCAGCCAAGTCGGCGCAGCCTGGGCGCCAGGTCCTTTTCGAAGAGCTCCAGGAACCGGCGCTGGTCGTGACCCGGCGCGTGGAACACCAGGTGGTTGAGGCCCCAGGTCACGTATTGACCGACCTTTTCGACGGCCTCGTCGGGATCCGACGCGACGATCCAGCGCTTGGTGATCTGCTCGATCGGCAGCGCGTCGGCGGCCTTCTCCATCTCGATCGGGTCGTCGATGCTGTGCTTCTGCTCGGCGGTCAGCGACAGCGGCGCCCAGAACCGGGTGTTCTCCCGGGCCAGTTCCGGGTCGGTGTCGTAGGAGATCTTGATCTCGATCATCCGGTCGATGTCGTCGGGGTTCTTGCCCGCCGCCTCGGCGCCCTCGCGCATCGCGGGGATCAGCTTGTCCTTGTAGAGCTCCTCGCCCTTGCCGGAGGTGCAGATGAACCCGTCGCCGGCGCGCCCGGCGTACTTGGCCACCTGCGGCCCCCCCGCGGCGATGTAGATCGGGATACCGCCCTCGGGCACGTCGTAGATCGAGGCGCCCTTGGTCTTGTAGTACTCGCCCTGGAAGTCGACGCGGTCGCCGAGCCACAGTTCGCGCATCAGCCGCACCGATTCGCGCAGCCGCGCGTAGCGCTCCTTGAACTCCGGCCACTCGCCCTCGTATCCGGTCGCGATCTCGTTGAGGGCCTCGCCGGTGCCGACGCCCAGGAAGATGCGGTTCGGGTACAGGCAGCCCATGGTCGCGAAGGCTTGCGCGATGACGGCGGGGTTGTACCGGAAGGTCGGGGTCAGCACCGAGGTGCCCAGCACGATCCGCTCGGTGCGCTCGCCGACCGCGGTCATCCAGGCCAGCGAGAACGGGGCGTGCCCACCCTTGTGCCGCCACGGCTGGAAGTGGTCGCTGACGGTTGCGCTGTCCATGCCGTGCGCTTCGGCGGCGACGGCCAGTTCGACGAGCTCGCGCGGTGCGAATTGTTCGGCGGACGCCTTGTATCCGAGTTTGAGTTCAGCCACGGGTTATTTCTACTCCTACAGTGTTGGGCATGGCACCAGCGCCAACACTTGTTCAGGTCACCGACACCGTCTACCTCGCCCAGGGCCACGCCGTTAACTGGACCCTGGTCGTCGACGGCACCGGCGTGCTGCTGATCGACGCCGGCTACCCCGGGGATCGCGAGGACGTGCTGGCCTCGCTGGCCAAGCTGGGCTACGGCGCGGGCGACGTGCGCGCCGTCCTGCTCACGCACGCGCACATCGACCACCTGGGCTCGGCGATCTGGTTCGCGCGCGAG
This sequence comes from Mycobacterium sp. 1081908.1, assembly GCF_001673535.1. Classification (GTDB taxonomy): domain Bacteria; phylum Actinomycetota; class Actinomycetes; order Mycobacteriales; family Mycobacteriaceae; genus Mycobacterium. Next base: position 68,948 of record NZ_LZLY01000085.1, read on the forward strand.
CACGGCACCCCGGTGTACTGCCACGCCGACGAGGTGGGTCACGCCAAGCGGGAATACCTGGAACAGGTGTCCGTTTTCGATGTGGCGCTGCGCATTTGGCGGCCGCGGTGGGCGGTGTGGGGCGCGCACGTGGTGCGCAACGGCGGTCTGATCCGCGACGGCATCCCGTCGACGCGGCCGCTGACCGCCGAGGTGGCCGCGGGCCTGCCCGGCAACCCGACGGCCGTCGCCACCCCGGGACACACCGGCGGGCACTGCTCGTACGTCGTCGACGGCGTGCTGGCCAGCGGCGACGCCCTGATCACCGGCCACCCGCTGCTGCGGCGCGGCGGGCCACAACTGCTGCCGGCGGTGTTCAGCCACGACCAGCAGAACTGCCTGCGCAGCCTGGAGGCGCTGGCCGCGCTGGACACCGAGGTGCTGCTGCCCGGTCACGGCGACGTGTGGCGCGGTCCAATCCGCGATGCGACGGAGGAGGCGCTCAAGCGCGCGCAATGACGAACGGGGCGGCGATCTAGCGCGAAGCGACGTACTCGGGCAGGGCGATGTCGTCGCGGAATTCAGTCCCGATGAGCCGGTCGGCGACCCACGGGATGTCCAGCAATTTGGAGGCCTGGTTCCGGGTCCACAATCCGAGCGACGTCTTCGGCGCGAACATCGACGCGAACGCACGCGCCGACCGCTGCCGGGCCTCGACGATCGGACGCAGCCGGCGTTCATAGCGCAGAAACGCCTCGCGGTGGTCGGCGCCGGCGCGGCCGAGTTCGCCGGCCAGGATGTAGCCCTGCACCATCGCCAGACCCGTCCCCTCCCCGGCCAACAGCGAGACCGCGGCCGCGGCGTCGCCGATCAGCGCCACCCGCCCCTGCGACCAGCGGTCCATGACGATTTGGCTCACGCGGTCGAAGTACACGTCGGGAGCACGGTCGAGTTCGCGCAGGATCTCGGGGCATTCCCAGCCGGTGTCGCCGAAGACCTGCCGCAGGGTGGCCCTGACCTCCGGCACGTCCCGTGGGTCGGGGCCGCGCATGTGCTCGGCGGTGAAAACGAAAAGAAACAAGGTCTTTTCGTCACGCATCGCGAACCGCGAGAGCATTCGCCCGGGTGTGGTGTAGGCGAGGTAGACGAGTTCGTCGCGCGGCCGGTAGCCCTCGGCCTCGAAGGCGGCCACGCGGTAACCGAGGTCGGCCTCGAATCGAGACTCCGGCCCGAACACCAAGCCACGCACCGGCGAATGGATGCCACCGGCGCCGACGACCAAGTCAAACCGTCGCGACTGGCCGCCCTCCAACGTGACCCGAACACCCGCGCCGTCTTGCGCGATGGCCGAAACGCTTTCACCGAACAGGGTTTCGACATGCGGGTCGATCGAGCGGTGGATCACGGCGGCCAGATCCCCGCGCGGGACGGTGACGAAGCGGCCATCGAGGTTGCGCCGGAACGACTCCGCCGAAAAGCCCCCCACCTTCCGCGAATTGCGGTCCACCAGGCGCAGTTCCCGGACCACGTAACCGGCGGCGTGCAATTCGGGGGTAAGCCCCATCCGTTCGGCGACCGCATACCCGCCACCCCAGAAATCCACCACATAGCCGCCCGTGCGCAGCCGCGGCGCCTTTTCTATCAGGGTCGGCTCGTGGCCATAACGCCAAAGCCAGTACGCGAGCGTCGGGCCGGCGATGCCGGCACCGACGATGGCGACCTTCATGCGCACACCCCTTTCAACGCAGCCCAAAATGATTATATCATTAGGCAATAGTTGCACTAGGCAATTAGTCAGCGTTGCGAGCGAGGGTCATCGTGCTGGAAGAACTGGCGGGCATGCCCGACGGGATCCAGGCCTTGGAAGCGGTCGGCACCGTAACGACGGCAGATTACGACCAGGTCTTTGCACCGCTGGTCGATCGGGCGCGACGAACGGGTAGTCGGCTGCGGCTGCTGTACCAATTCGGCCCGGGCTTCCAGCGCATCACACCGGGCGCGCTGTGGGCAGACGCCCGACTCGGGGCGAGCTACACGCGGCTGCTCGACGGCTGCGCGGTTGTGAGCGACCTTGGCTGGGTTCGGGTGCCGGCCCGCAGCATCGGCGCGTGGATGCCGTGCCCGGTGCGGGTGTATCAGGACAACGAACGCGACGACGCGGTCGCGTGGCTGGCTTCGTTGCGGGCCGCCCCGGGCGCGTCCACGCATGACATGGCCAAGGCCTACATCGGCGGAGTGGGCGCCGCGATCGTCAGCCTCGTCAAACTCGCCGCCACCAAGCTTTCCGCCCCGACCGGACCGCGATGACATTCGGGCCAACCTGGGTACCCGTTGGGCATGCCAGACAACGAGAGTTTCCAGCAGGCGGCCGAACGCATCTACCACGACTGGGACAAGGCGCTCAGCGAAGACGACGTCGACGCCCTCCTGGCCCTCTATGCCCCCGACGCCGTGCTGGAGAGCCCGGCGGTTCCGCTGACGTTGGGCACCGAAACCGGAATAGTCCACGGGCACAGCGAATTGCGGCCGCTGCTCGAGCGGGTCGCGGCCCGCAAGCCGCCGCTGCGGACCTACCACCGGACCGGCTATCTCACCGACGGCGCGCGAACGATGATGTTCGAATACCCGCGCGACGCGCCCGACGGCGAGCAGATGGATTTCGTCGAGGTCATGGAGATCGCCGACGGGCTCATCCAGCGCCACTGCGTGTACTGGGGCTGGCGCGGCGTGAAGGTCATCCAGGACGACGCGTACCACAAGTAGGGCGCGTTACAGCCCGAGGTGGTCCCGCAGCGTCTCGCCGGCGTACCCGGTGCGGAACGCGCCGCGCTCCTGCAGCACCGGCACCACCCGGTCGACGAACTCGTCCAGGCCGTGCGGCGTCAGGTGCGGCACCAGGATGAAACCGTCACAGGCGTCGGACTGGATGTAGGTGTCGATGGCGTCGGCGATGCGACCCGGCGTGCCGACGAACTGCTCGCGACTGGTGACGGCGATGATCAGCTCGCGGATCGACAGGTTCTCGGCGTCGGCGCGTTCGCGCCAACTGCGGGCGACGGCGACCGGGTCGCCGTGCCGCACCCGGCCCTGCGTGATCGCGCTGTCGACGACCGGGTCGAAGTCGGGCAGCGGGCCGTCCGGGTCGTGGTCGGACAGCTCGCGGCCCCACACCTGCTCGAGCATGGCGATCGCCGTCGCGCCGCTGACCTGTTGGTAGCGGATGTGCCGCGCCCGGTCCTGCGCCTCGGCGTCGGTGTCCCCGATGACGAACGTCGCCGCCGGAAACACCTTGAGCCGGTTGGGATCCCGGCCGTAGGACGCGGCGCGTCCCTTGACGTCGGCGTAATAGCGCCGCCCGTCCTCCAGCGACCCGTGCAGCGTGAACAGGGCGTCGGCGTTGCGGGCGCCGAACGCGCGGCCGTCGGCGGAGTCGCCGGCCTGCAGCAGAATCGGATGGCCCTGCGGCCCGGCGGGCAGCGTGGCGAACCCGCGCACGTCGAATTGCGGGCCGCGGTGCTCGACGCTTCGGATTCGGTCGGGATCGACATAGGCCCCGGCCCCGACGTCGGCCAGCACGGCGTCGGCTTGCCAGCTGTCCCAGAACTGGCGGGCCACGGCCAGGAACTCCTCGGCCCGCTGGTAGCGCTCGGCGTGGTCGAGAAAGCCGCCGCGGCGGAAGTTGGCGCCGGTGAAGGCGTCCGACGAGGTCACCATGTTCCACCCGGCGCGGCCCCCGGACAGGTGGTCCAGCGACGCGAATTGCCGTGCCACCTCGAAGGGTTCGTTGAAGGTGGTGTTGATGGTTCCGGTCAGCCCGATCCGGTCGGTGACGCCGGCGAGCGCGGCCAGCACGGTGAAGGTGTCCGGGCGGCCCACCACGTCGAGGTCGTAGATGCGCCCCCGATGCTCCCGCAGCCGCAGCCCCTCGGCCAGGAAGAAGAAATCGAACAATCCCCGCTCGGCGGTGCGGGCCAGGTGCACGAACGACTCGAACTCGATCTGACTGCCCGAGCCCGGGTCGGTCCACACCGTGGTGTTGTTGACGCCCGGGAAGTGGGCGGCCAGGTGAATCGGCTTGCGCTGCTTGCCCTCCCGCACGCTCATCCGGTGAGCCCCCAGCGCTTGGCGATCAGTTCGTGCGAGCGCAGCCGGTCCTCGTGCCGGTGGGTGACCGAGGTGATGACGAGCTCGTCGGCGCCGGTGGCCCGCTGCAGCGTTTCCAGCCGCTCGGCGACCTCGTCGGGGTTGCCGACGAATTGCGTTGCGATGCGGTCGATCACGACCTCGAGCTGTTCGTCGGTCAGGGGATCGCACCGGTCGGGGTCGGGATAGGGGATGGCGCCGCCGCCGGCCCGGATCGAATACACCCAGTGGCCGTAGCTGGACGCCAAATGCTTTGCGGTGGCGGCGTCGTCGGCGACGACGATGTCGGCCGACACCACGACGTAGGGCCGCGGCAGCCATCCCGAGGGGACGAAGGCGTCCCGGTAGGCGTCGATGGCGTCCAGCGCGGTCGCGGGCGTGAGGTGGTAGCTGGCCACGAACGGCAGCCCCAGCGCGCCGGCGGCGCGGGCGCTGCGTCCCTTGCTGCTGCCGAAGATCCACGGCGTCAGCGCGGAGCCCTCGCCGGGCACCGCATGCACGTCGAACCCGTCGACCTGGTAGGTGCCGGTCAACATCGCGATGATGTCCCCGAGCTGCTCTTCGAACTCGGGCGCGACGGCCTCGGGCTGCTGCAGGATCGCCTGGGTCGCCTGCACGCGGCCGCCGCCCAGCAGCTTGCGCAGGTCGAACGGCGGCGGGATGACGACGCCGTCGACCTCGCGCCATTCCCGGGAAGGTTCGGGCCTGGGGGGTTTCGGGGATCGCGGCTTGGTGATCCGCCGCTGCGCGGAGCGGCCCAGGCCCAGGTCGATGCGGCCCGGGTGGAACGCGTCGAGCATGCCGAAGCTCTCCACCACCGCGGCGGCCGTGGTGTGGCTGAGTTGCACGGCTGCCGAGCCGACGCGAATCGTGTTGGTGGCGGCCGCGATCTGGCCGATCAGCACGGCCGGCGCCGCGCTGGCAACGGCGACGAAGTGGTGTTCGGCGATCCAGAACCGGCGAAAGCCCCACCGCTCCGCGTGCTGGGCCAGGTCGACGGTGTTGCGCAGGGCGGTCGCGGCGTCGCCGCCCGAGCTGATCGGCGACAGGTCGAGGATCGACAGCGGCACCGGGGTCACCGGTTCACCGCCGCATAGCGATTGGGCGCCACGGGCAGGCCGAGGCGGGCGCGCAGGGTTTCCCCCTCGCGATAGCCGGTGCGGAAGAGCCCGGCCCGCTGCAGCAGCGGCACCACCTCGTCGGCGATCACCGGCAGGTCGGTGGTGTTGACGGCGGGGCGCAGGCGGGCGCCGTCGATGCCCAGCCGCTGCCAGTCCAGCAGCAGCTCCACCAATTCCGTGGCCCCGCCGGTGAAGACGAGCGCGTCGGAACGGAAGTCGGCGGTGCCGTCGAACGAAACCACCACGTCGGCAAGGGTTTTCAGGTGCGTGCCGCCCGCCGCGCGCACGTCGGCGAGGATTCTTTGCACCGAGGCGCCGTCGGTGGGCGTGATAAAGACGACGTCGGCGCCGGCCGCGGCGAACTCGTAGGCGGGGCCGACGTGCGCCAGCGCGGCCACCACGGGCTGGCCCTGGGGTGGGCGCGGCGTGATCGAGGGCCCCTTGACCGAGAAGTATTTCCCGGTGAAGTCGACGTAGTGCAGCTTGTTCACGTCGACGTAGCGCCCGGTGCTCGCGTCGCGGATGATCGCGTCGTCCTCCCAGCTGTCCCACAACCGGCGCACCACGTCGACGTACTCGACCGCCTCCTCGAAGAGGGGCACCTGGGATACGTCCCGGCGGCCGAACAGCGCCGCCTCATGCGTGGTGGCGCTCACCCGTGGCTGCCAGCCGGCCCGGCCGTGCGACACGAAGTCAAGGGTCGCAATCGATTTGGAGACGTGGAATGGCTCGGTGTGGGTGACCGTGGCCACCGGGATCAGGCCGATGTGCCGCGTGGCCGGGGCGATCCGGGCCGCGACCAGCACGGCGTCGGCGCGGCCGGTCAGCCGATCCGGATGAATCCGGGAGCTTCGCCCGATCTGCGGCATCAGGGTGTCGTCGATGGTAAGGAAGTCCAGCAGCCCGCGTTCGGCGGTGGCCGCCAGCCCGGCCCAGTAGGCGCCGCTGAGCACCGAGGCCGCGCCGGCCTCCAGGGCCGCCCGCCACGCGTGGGGATGCCACCCGTATCCGTCGAGCGCTACGCCCAAATGGAACTGAGGGCTCATCGCAGCCACTTCTCGAAGGCGATCGGGAGGAACGGCCCCCAGTCCGGCAGCGGGTCGGGGGCGATGCGGGTGTAGCCCGTCGCATCGTAGAGCGCCTCCGCCTCGGGCTGCCGATTGCCGGTGATCAGGTACAGCCGCCGGTAGCCGCGCGCGGCGGCCTCGGCCTCCAGCGCCGCCAGCAGCGCCCGGGCGTAGCCGCGGCGCCGATGCGCGCTGTCGGTCCAGATCCGCTTGAGCTCGGCGGTGTCGGCGTCGTACCGCCGAAACGCCCCACCGGTGACCGGCGCTCCGTTCACCACCCCGATCAGCAGGCCGCCGTCGGGTGGCGCCAGCTCCTCCGCCGGCACGGGCAACCAGGCCAGGTGCGCGTCCGGCGTCCCGCCGTAGCGCTGCGCGTACTCGACGGCCAGCTCGGCCAGCAGCGGCCCCGCCAACGGGTCGTCGTGGGTGGCCGGCACGAACTCGAGCTGGATTTCGGTCATCACCTAACGTCTAACGCTCGTCGTGGGGAGGCATTCCGGGCCGGACGGCGGTCACATATCCCGGCACGAGGTTCACGTCCTGGGGGCGGCCGCGCCAGGAATCGCTCAAACCGATGGCGGCGAACAACTCGACGACGTTGCGCTGGGCCGTCTCCCAGCCGTGCGCCGCCAGATATTCGGGGACGTATCGGTATTCGCCCGGGTAGGTCAGGCCGGCCAGGTCGACGTCGAGGCCGTGCCGTCGCCAGCCGTCGACAAAGGCCTGCCGCGCCGCCTGCCGTTCGGGCGTCCAGGTGGCCATGTGATCGGCGGAGAAGCGGCTACCGGGCGCGCTCGCCTCGCTCACGCCGTACAGCAACCGGTGCTGCGCGTCGGGCGGCAGGTAGCCGACGAGCAGTTGCTCGGCGATCCAGGCCGTGGGCCTCGCGGCGTCGAAACCGGCCCGCCGCAGGGCCGCCGGCCAATCCTGACGCAGGTCGACGCCGATCTCGCGCCGGTGCGCGTTGGGCCGCGCGTCCAGCCCCCGCAGCACTTCGGCCTTGAAATCGAGGACCTCCGGCCGTTCGATCTCGTACACCGTCGTCCCCGGTGGCCACCACAGCCGATAGGGCCGGGTGTCGAGGCCCGACGCCAGGATCACCACCTGGCGAATGCCGGACCGGCCCGCGTCGGCGAGGAACTCGTCCAGGAACCTTCCGTAGGCCGCCTGGACGTAGATGAGCCCCGCCATGATCGGGTGGCCGTCGTCGTCCGCGTAGCGCTCGTCGTCGATCACCTCGGCGAAGTACTTCACCCCCGCGGCGCGCACCAGCGGCTCGGCGAATGGGTCGTGCAGGAGGCCCTTGTTCGTGGCGACGGCCCGCACGACCGCGTCGAACGTGGTGGTCAGGCCATCCCCGGAGGCCGGATTCCAGCGGGCAGGTGCCATCGTCGGCTCAGGCGTCGGAGCGGCGCCGCAGGGCCAGGCCCACACCGGCCCGCCAGCCGAGCAACAGGACCGCGGTGACCGACGCGGCGACCACCACGAAGCTCGCGCCCACTCCCGCCGAGCTGGCTTTGCGCAGCAGCATGCCGACGACCACGGTGGACACCCAGACGATCAGCCCCGTGGGCGCGACGGCGGCGGGCCGCCGCCAGCCGCGGGACAGCAGCCACCCGACGAGCGTCCCGGTCAGAAACGGCCAGGCCGTCGTCGCGAGGCCGCCGATCGTCAGCCCTTCGGCGTGGCTGCGGCGCCCGGCGGCGCAAAACACCAGGACGGCGACGACGTCCACCAGCAGGTATGCAATCCGTCGCATGCCGCGAGACTACCGGGTGGCAGGCTGGCAACCATGAGCACCGATGCACCCCCCGCGTTCGACCGGGACGACCCGCTGGGTCTGGACGCCTCCCTGTCCGGCGACGAGCTCGCCGTGCGCGACACCGTGCGAAAGTTTTGCGCCGAGCACGTCATCCCGTACGTCGGCGAGTGGTTCGAGATCGGCGACCTTCCGGTCCGCCAGCTGGCCAAGCAGTTCGGCCAGCTCGGACTGCTCGGGATGCACCTGCACGGCTACGGCTGCGGAGGCGCTTCGGCGGTGCACTACGGCCTGGCCTGTACCGAGCTGGAGGCCGCCGACTCGGGCATCCGGTCGATGGTCTCCGTGCAGGGGTCGCTGGCGATGTTCGCGATCTGGAACTTCGGGTCGGAGGAGCAGAAGCAGCGGTGGCTGCCGGGCATGGCCGCCGGTGAACTCCTCGGCTGCTTCGGGCTGACCGAACCCGACGTCGGAAGCGATCCGGCCGCGATGAAAACCCGTGCGCGCCAAGACGGCTCGGACTGGGTGATCAACGGTCGCAAGTTGTGGATCACCAACGGCTCGGTCGCCGACGTGGCGATCGTGTGGGCGGCCACCGACGAGGGGATCCGCGGCTTCATCGTGCCCACCCGGACCGCGGGCTTCACCGCCAACACCATCCACCACAAGCTGTCGCTGCGGGCGTCGATCACCAGCGAGCTGGTGCTCGACGACGTGCGCCTGCCGGCCGATGCGATGCTGCCCGGGGCGACGGGTTTGCGCGGCCCGCTGTCGTGCCTGTCGGAGGCGCGCTACGGGATCATCTGGGGATCGATGGGCGCGGCGCGGTCGGCCTGGCAGGCCGCCCTCGACTACGCCACGCAGCGCACCCAGTTCGGCCGCCCCATCGCCGGGTTCCAGCTGACGCAGGCCAAACTCGTCGACATGGCGGTCGAACTGCACAAGGGGCAGCTGCTGTCGCTGCACCTCGGCCGCCTCAAGGACGGCGTCGGACTGCGCCCCGAGCAGGTCAGCTTCGGCAAGCTCAACAACACCCGCGAGGCGATCAAGATCTGCCGGACCGCCCGAACCATATTGGGCGGCAACGGGATATCGCTGGAATACCCCGTCATCCGGCACATGGTCAACCTGGAATCGGTGCTGACCTACGAGGGCACCCCGGAGATGCACCAGCTCGTCCTCGGCCAGGCCTTCACCGGCAGCGACGCGTTCCGCTGATAGGAGAACCGCTCATGGGATCTGTCGTATATCGGATCGGCGTGCTGTTCGCCGCGTGCGGGCTGGCCCTGTCCGCCCCCGTCGCAACCGCCGATCCCGTCACCCTGCCCCCGATGACGTCCGGCGGCGGCGGACCGATCATCGGCGGCGGCAACAACTCCGGGATTGCGCAGCAGCTGACCGGCCTTGGCAACCCGAACGTCCAGGAGGTCGACGGCTCGGACGCGGCCCAATTCATCACGGCCGCAGCGGCGGTCGGCAATCCGCAGCTCGCCGCCCCCTTCGGGCTACTCAAGCGGGCGATGGCGTGCCAGACGAACAACGCGGGATTCGGGGCGCGCGCCTACCGGCGCAACGACGGGCTGTGGGGCGGCGCGATGCTCGTCGCCGCGAAGAGCGCCACCCCCAACGTCGACGCCCTCAGCGCCTGCGCCAAGACCAATTGGCGCAAGCCCACCACGGGGTCGGACACGGCGATGTGCAACAGCGGTTGGACCACGCCCAATTCCTTCGACAGCCGCCGCAGCAACGCCGAGGCCTATTACATCTTCCTCGCCGGCTCCAACGACGACTTCTGCAATCAGCTCAACGGGAAGTACAAGACCAACGCCGCGGCGTGGCCTTTCTAAGTGCGCTAGAAGGGATCTGGTGATGGACGAGGACGACCCCGAGCAGCACATCGGGAGCCGCAAGCCGGCGCGCATCGGGGCGTGGGTCGCCGGGGTGCTTGGCGGCGTCTGCGTGGTCGGCGGGCTGATCTTTGGTCTGGAATTCGGTGTGTGGCACGCCGTTGCGTATCGGTTCGGCACACCCACGACGGTGACGATCGATCATTGCGACTCGCACACCTCGCTGCGCGGGGACGACGAAAGCTGCTACGGCAGGTGGGGCGTCAGCGGAAAGTCGAACACCGGCCTGATCGTCGGAGACTACGACCGACATGCGGTCGGGTCGCAGGTGGACGTTCATCTCATCGGCAAGCGCGACGGCACCTATGCGGCCTTCACGGCGAGCGAGGGAAAGCCGAACTATCTGTGGGCGTCCGGGGGCGTCCTCGCAATCGCGACGGGCTCGGTTCTCATGTGGTCCGCGCGGCGCAAAATCAAGACCGGTAGCTGGCCATGGTCCGGCCCCCCGACAACCTAGGCTGGTGATGGGCTGCGGGGACCACGACACGAAGGGGTAGGCATGGCGCGCCATCACGTCGTCATCATCGGAAGCGGATTCGGGGGCCTGAACGCGGCGCGGTCACTCAAGCGGGCCGACGTCGACGTCACCCTGATCTCGAAGACCACCACCCACCTGTTCCAGCCGCTGCTCTACCAGGTGGCCACCGGCATCCTGTCCGAGGGCGACGTCGCGCCCACCACCCGGCTCGTCCTGCGTAAGCAGAAGAACGTCCGGGTGTTGTGGGGCGAAGTCGAAGGGATCGACCTGACGGCGCAGACGGTCACGTCGCACCTGATGGGGATGGAGACCGTGACGCACTACGACAGCCTCATCGTGGCGGCGGGCGCCCAGCAGTCCTACTTCGGCAACGACGACTACGCCGCCTTCGCCCCCGGGATGAAGAGCATCGACGACGCGCTCGAGCTGCGGAGTCGCATCCTCGGCGCGTTCGAGGCCGCCGAGGTCGCCACCGACCCGGACGAGCGGAAACGCCGGCTGACCTTCGTCGTGGTCGGCGCGGGGCCGACCGGCGTCGAGCTGGCCGGCGAGATCGTGCAGCTCGCCGAGCGCACCCTGGCCGGGGCGTTCCGGACCATCACGCCCAGCGAGTGCCGGGTCGTCCTGCTCGACGCCGCGCCCGCGGTGCTGCCACCGATGGGCGAGAAGCTTGGCCTCAAGGCCCAGCGGCGGCTCGAGAAGATGGGCGTCGAGGTCCAGCTCAACGCGATGGTGACCGCTGTCGACTACATGGGCATCACGGTCAAGGAGACGGACGGCACCGAGCGCCGCATCGAGTGCGCGTGCAAGGTGTGGGCGGCCGGCGTTCAGGCCAGTGCGCTGGGCAAGATGATCGCCGAACAGTCCGACGGCACGGAGACCGACCGCGCCGGACGCGTGGTCGTCGAACCCGACCTCTCGGTCAAGGGTCACCCGTACGTCTTCGTCGTCGGCGACCTCATGTCGGTTCCCGGCGTGCCCGGGATGGCCCAGGGCGCGATCCAGGGGGCGCACTACGCCACCGCGCTGATCAAGAACGCCGTGAAGGGCCACGACGACCCGGCCAACCGCAAGCCGTTCAAGTACTTCGACAAGGGCAGCATGGCCCTCATCTCCCGCTACAGCGCTGTCGCGCAGGTCGGCAAGCTGGAGTTCGGCGGCTTCGTCGCCTGGTTGGCGTGGCTGTTGCTGCACCTGTTGTACCTGGTCGGCTTCCGCAACCGCATCGCCGCCATGTTCGCCTGGGGCATCTCCTTCCTGGGGCGCACCCGCGGCCAGATGGCCATCACCAGCCAGATGATGTACGCGCGGCCGGTGGTGGACTGGGTGGAGAAGCAGGCGCAGGACGGGACGCTGGCGGCGGCCGAACGCATCGAAGCGGCCGAGAAGCAGGCCGGCTAGCCCAGGGCCTGATCGATATCGGCGATCAGGTCGTCGGTGCCCTCCAGCCCGACGGAGATGCGGACCACGTTGTCGCCCAACCCGATCGCCGCGCGGCCCTCCGGGCCCATGGCGCGGTGCGTCGTGGTCGCCGGATGGGTGATCAGGGATTTCGCGTCGCCCAGGTTGTTGGAGATGTCGATCAGCCGCAGCTTGTCCAGCACCTCGAAAGCCCGCTGCTTGGCGGCACTTTCGGCGCAGTCGAGCGCGAAGGTGATCACCGTCCCCCCGCCGGTCATCTGGCGCTTGGCCAGGTCGTATTGCGGGTGCGACGTCAGGAAGGGATAGCGCACCCAGCTCACCGCCGGATGGGTCTCCAGGAACTCCGCGATGCGATGTGCCGACGCGTTGCAGTGCTCGACCCGAACCGCCAGCGTCTCAAGGCCTTTCAGCAACACCCAGGCGTTGAAGGCGCTCATCGCCGGGCCGGTGTGCCGCATCAGCTTCTGCACCGGGCCGTCGATGTACTCCTTGTCGCCGAGGATGGCGCCGCCCAGCACCCGGCCCTGCCCGTCGATGTGCTTGGTCCCGGAGTACACCACCACGTCCACCCCGAGCGGGAAGCCCTGCTGCAGAAGCGGTGTGGCAAAGACATTGTCCAGCACCACTTTCGCGCCCGCAGCGTGGGAAAGCTCGGTCACCGCGGCGATGTCGACCAGCGACTGCATGGGGTTTGACGGGGTCTCGAAGAACACCGCCTGGGTGGGCACCGACAGCGCCTCTTCCCACTGGGCGAGGTCGTCGCCGTCGACGAAGACGGTCTCGACCCCCCAGCGCGGCAGGATCTCGTTGCACACCACGAAGCACGACCCGAACAGGCTGCGCGCCGCGACCAGCCGGTCGCCGGCGCCCAGCAGCGCGCCCAACGAGGTGAACACGGCGGCCATGCCGCTCGCGGTGGCGAACGCCGCGGGCGCGCCCTCGATCAGGCGCAACCGCTCCTCGAACATCGTCACGGTCGGGTTGCCGTAGCGCGAGTAGACGAAATGGTCCAGCTCGCCGGTGAACGACCGCTCCGCCACGGCCGCCGACTCGTAGACGTAGCCGGACGTCAGGAACATCGCCTCGGCGGTCTCCTCGAAACCGGATCGCAGCAGACCCCCGCGCACGCCGAGGGTGGCCTGGCTGACGCCGTCGGGCAGCGCCTTGGGCGTACGGACCGGTTGGTCGTCCGTCATCCTTGCTTCCAGGGCAATCCGACCGCGCGCCAACCGTTTTCGCCGCGATGGCCGCTGGCGTCGAGCTGGCCCTCGAAACCGTCCAGCACGTTGTAGGCCGGGGTGAGGCCCACCTGGGTCGCGACCTGGGCCGCGCCGATCGAGCGGTTGCCCGAGCGGCACAGGAAGATCACGGGCCGCTCTTGGTCTGCCGGCGGGACGCGGCTGGTCAGCTCGTCGGCGAAGTTCGCGTTGGGCATGCCGTTGGCGGTGACCCACTCGATGTACACCACGTCGCGGCCCAGGCTCGACAGGTCGGGCACGCCGACGAACCGCCATTCGGCGTCGGTGCGGACGTCGACCAGCACGGCGTTGGGGTTGTCGCTCAGTAGCTTCCACGCCTGTTCCGGCGTGATGTCTCCCGCGTAGCTCATCCGCGTGAGTCTCGCATATTCAGCGCGTTCGCCACCTGCCGGGCATGGTCGCGCGCGGTCGCCACTTCGGGTGCGGTCGCCAGCGCCACCCCATGCCCCGTAGCGAAGACGCGCAGATCGCTTTCCGGCACCCGCAGCGCGCGAGTCAACGCGTCGGTGGCCGACGACGCGCCGTCGGGGGCCGGATTGATCGCGTGGGCGGCGGCCGGCGACATCATCATGGTGTCCACCGGCAGGCCCAGGATGGCCCGGGCCTGCAGTTCGAACGCCGAAAGCCGCTGGCTGCGTACGGTCACCCAGACGCTCGGGTGCGGGTGCGCGGTGACGTCGACGAAATACACCTCGTCGCCCTTGATCATCAACTCGACAGCGAAGACGCCGCGCCCGCCGAGCGCCTTGACGATTCGCGCGGCGATCGACTTGGCCGCATCCACCGCGGCCTCGCCCATCTGCTGGGGCTGCCAGGATTCCAGCACGGCGCCGTCGACGTCGCGGTGGCCGATGGGTGAGCAGAACTCGATCAGCGGACCGCTCGGGCCCTCGCCGCGCACGACGAGGAGGGTGACGTCGAAGTCGACCTCGACCACCGTCTCGGCCAGCACCCGCCCGGCCGAACTCCCCTGCGCGCGCTGCCAGGCCGGCTCGATGTCGTCGGGCCCGGAAACCACCGAGTGTCCCCGGCCCGTCACCGGCTTCACCAGCAGCGGATAGCCGGCGTGGGCGGCCACCGCCTGCAGTTCGCCGACCGAGCCGACGAACCAGAACGGCGCGGTGGGCAGCCCCAACTCGTCGGCGGCCATCCGCCGCAGCGCCTCCCGGTCGGAGGTGAGCCGGACGGTGCGGGCATTGGGCACCAGCTGGGGGCGCTGGCCGTCGACGAGCGCCTCGAGGGCTCCAGTGGCGACCGCGTCGGTCGCGGTCACCACGAAGTCGGGCTTGAGCTGCTGAATCGCCTTGGACAGCTCGGCGCCGTCGGTCAGCGGGATGCGGTCGTCTTCGGCCGCGATCACCCGCGCGCCGAGGTGGCGCAGCGCGACCGCCAGCTCCCGGCCGAGCTCGCCGGAGCCGAGCAGCAGCACCGCCGGCCTGCCGTCTTCCGGCGGTTGGGGGGCAGCCTGCGGCGACACGGCGAGCGCGGTCGTCTTGTCGTCCTGTCCTTGGGTCAAGCCGTCAGTCACCGCTCAAGGATAGGTCGGTCCCGGCGTGGCTACGGCTGACCCGGGAGCAGCCGCACCATCAGGCCGTTGGCCTCGGCCAGCACGGCGTCGTCACCGTCGACGAGCTCCGCGGCGACGAACGCCTTGCGCCCCTCGGTGCGGGTGACCCGCCCGCGCACCAGCAGCGGCGTGTCGATCGGCGTGACCTTGCGGTAGTCGACGTGCAGGAAGGCCGTGCGGCTGATCGGCCGCCCGGCCGCGTGCGAGACCATCCCGAACATGTGGTCGAACAGCAGCGGCAGCACGCCGCCGTGCACGGCGTGGTTGCCGCCGACGTGAAACCGGCTGAAATACCCGGTCATTTCGACACCGTCGGGCGCGTAACGCGTCAACGTCCAGGGCGGCAGCAGCAGGCTGCCCATGCCAGGAACGTCGGGCGTCCGCCCCGCCGGCGCCTTGCCCTCCTCGGCCTGGAACGGGCCCAGCACCTCCACCAGCGCCGCGGCGCGGTCGGCCGCGTCGTCCCAGACGTCGTCGCCCGGGTCGGCGGACACCGCAAGGTCCTGCAGCCGGCGCATGGCCGCGACGAACCGGCCGAATCCGGGGCCGGGGCTGGCCGGGCCGTATTCCGGGAAACCACCGTGGTGTTCGTATTCCGGGTCGAGCTCTTTCGGGTCGGGTTCGGTCACGGGCGGGCCGCCAGGACGTCGCGGCGCACGATCGTCTCATCGCGTCCGGGACCGACGCCGATGCACGAAATGTGTGCTCCCGCAAGCTCTTCCAGCCGCAAGACGTAATCGCGCGCCTTGGCGGGCAGGTCGTTGAACTCCCGCGCGTCCGAGATGTCCTCCCACCAGCCCGGCAGCTCCTCGTAGATCGGTTCGGCGCGGGCGAGGTCGCTCTGGGTCATCGGCATGTCGTTGATGCTCGCCCCGTCGATCCGGTAGCCGACGCACACCGGCACCGTTTCCAGGCTGGACAGCACGTCGAGCTTGGTCAGGAAGAAGTCGGTGATGCCGTTGACCCGGGTGGCGTAGCGGGCGATCACGGCGTCGAACCAGCCGCAGCGCCGGCGCCGCCCCGTGGTGACACCGAATTCGCCGCCGGTCTTGGACAGGTACTCGCCCTTCTCGTCGAACAGCTCGGTGGGGAACGGGCCGGAGCCGACGCGGGTCGTGTAGGCCTTGAGGATCCCCAGCACCGCGGTGATCCGGGTCGGGCCGATCCCGGAGCCGACGGCCGCGCCGCCCGCGGTCGGATTCGACGACGTGACGTAGGGATACGTGCCGTGGTCGACGTCGAGCAGGGTGCCCTGCGATCCCTCCAGCAGGACCGTTTCGCCGTCCTCCAGCGCGGTGTTGAGCAGCCGCCGGGTATCGGCGATCCGGTGCCGGAAACCCTCGGCCTGCGCCAGCAGGGCGTCGACCACCTGGTGCGGGTCGAGGGCCTTGCGGTTGTAGATCTTGACCAGGATCTGGTTCTTGAGTTCCAGCGCGCCCTCGATCTTGTGGGTGAGCGCGTCGGGGTCGAGCACGTCGGCCACGCGGATCCCCTGGCGGGCGATCTTGTCCTGGTAGCACGGGCCGATGCCGCGGCCGGTGGTGCCGATCTTCTTATTGCCCATGTAGCGCTCGGTGACCTTGTCGATGGCCACGTGGTAGGGCAACAGCAGGTGCGCGTCGGCGGAGATCAGCAGCCTGGCGGTGTCGACGCCGCGGTCCTCGAGGCCTTTCAGCTCGTCGAGCAGCACCCCGGGATCCACCACGACGCCGTTGCCGATGACGTTGGTGACCCCGGGGGTGAGCACGCCCGACGGGATCAGATGCAGGGCGAAGTGTTCGCCGGTGGGCAGCACGACGGTGTGCCCAGCGTTGTTGCCACCCTGGTAGCGCACCACCCACTGGACGCGGCCGCCGAGCAGGTCAGTGGCCTTACCTTTGCCCTCGTCGCCCCATTGGGCGCCGATGAGGACGATTGCCGGCATGACGTTGCTCCCACCTGATCTCGCCTGCTTATTGTGGTCCAGCCGGTGACACACCCTATCCCAGGAGCTCGGAAGCGACGCATGAATAACGTGGGGGTGTTGGTCTTCGGCGGGCGGCGGGTGCCGCGTGCGCTGAGGGGCCTGCCGGTCCATTCGGCGGATCTCGACGCCGCGATCGGCTCCTACCGGCGGCTGGTGGTCGTCGGCGCCGACGCCGACCTGGCCGCGGTGCTGACCCGGCTGTTGCGCGCCGAGCGGCTCGACGTCGAGGTGGCCTACGTGCCGCCCCGGCGCACCCCGGCCACCCGAGCGTACAAAGTCCCGGCCGGGCGCCGGGCGGCGCGACGCGCGATCCGCGGCGCTGCCGGCCGGGCCACCCTGATCCGCGACGACACCGGGTCGGTGATCGTGGGCCGCGCGCGCTGGCTGCCCCCCGACGGCCGGGCGACCGTCCACGGCGAGGCCGTGGTCGACGACACCACGCTGTTCGACGGGGAGGTCGCCGGGGCGTGGATCGAGCCGACGCTGGCCGTGCCGGGCCTCCGGGCCCGGGTGAAGGGCCGGTGGGTCGCGGGCCGCGCGGCCCAGCTCGGCAGCGCCGGCGTCACCGTCGTGCGCGACGGCGTCGCCGCCCCGCGCGCCACGCGGCGGTCGACGTTCTACCGCAATGTCGAGGGCTGGCTGCTGGTCCGCTAGGCGTCGTCGGTGTTACGGCAACACCTCACCGGCACCGGCCTCGAGCGTGTCGTACGCGTCGACCGCCAGGTCGACGTTCGGGTCCGACGCCTGGAGCGCTGCCGGCCGGAACCTGCGCGCCGTCTCCGCGGGGCCGTCGTGGCCGGCAACCTCGTCCTGCCACGGGCCCGCCGGCTCGTAGCCTTCGTCGATGAAGTAGCCGGTCATCTCGCGTTGCGCGCCGCGCATTGACAGCGCGTCCACGTCCAGCTCGTAGGTGCTCTCGTCGTCACGGACGACCGTGCACACGATCTCCTCGTCGTCCTGGCGCAGCCAGACCTCGAGCGAACCGCTTGCATCCGTCATGGTTTTGGGACGGTAGCGGGCGGCTGCCGGGTCCCCGACGCAAACGTGGGTTTTCGCGTCTTCGCTCAATCCGGTCCGGTCACACGTCGGGTCCGCGGGGTGTCGAAGTTGTGAGGAGGCTTCGCCGATGACACGTTCCGCTTCCGGCTACCGAAACCGGATCTACT
Organism: Mycobacterium sp. 1081908.1; assembly: GCF_001673535.1. Taxonomy (GTDB): domain Bacteria; phylum Actinomycetota; class Actinomycetes; order Mycobacteriales; family Mycobacteriaceae; genus Mycobacterium. Next base: position 86,782 of record NZ_LZLY01000085.1, read on the forward strand.
GGGCGGCGACCGCCGTGCTCGCCGCCGAATGTTTTGTCGGTGGGGTGATGGGCGCGTTGCGCCTGCAGCCGTTCGAAGGCGTCGTGACACATCTCGGTTATCCGCTGTATTTCATGACCATTCTCGGCGTCTGCTACGTGTCGGCCGGCATTGTTCTGCTGGCCCCGCGGACCGCGCTGGTCAAGGAGTGGGCATACGCGGGTCTGATGTTCATCTACACCGGAGCGACGGCGTCGCATCTGTGGGTCGGCGACGACGCCACAACGCTGGTGGGTCCCGTGCTACTCGCGGGCCTGACCGTTGCGTCCTGGGCGCTGCGCCCGCAGCGGCGGCGGGTGTCGAGGTAATTTCAAGCGGTGAGCTTCCCCGCCCGGCAACACGAATCGGTGCGGCCCAGCCCGCTCTTTTTGGCCCTGGTCGCGTTGACGGCCGCCGGCGGCGTGCTGGCGTGGCTGGCCGGGTCTAGCGTGCGGCCGCTGTCCTACGCCGGCGTCTTCGTCTTCGTGGTCGCCGGCTGGGTGGTGTCGCTGTGCCTGCACGAATTCGGGCACGCCGTGACTGCCTGGCGATTCGGCGATCACGATGTCGCGGTGCGCGGGTATCTGACCCTGGACCCGCGCCGCTACAGCCACCCCGCGCTCTCGCTGCTGCTGCCGGTGGTCATCATCCTGCTGGGTGGGATCGGCCTGCCGGGGGCCGCGGTGTACGTGCGGACGTGGTTCATGACGCCCGCCCGCCGGACCATGGTCAGCCTGGCGGGCCCGGCGGCCAACCTGGTGCTGGCGGTGCTGCTGCTGGCGCTGACCCGGTTCTTTTTCGACCCGGACCATGCGGTGCTGTGGTCGGGGGTGGCGTTCCTGGGGTTCCTTCAGCTCACCGCTCTGTTACTGAACCTGCTGCCGATTCCGGGCCTGGACGGGTATGACGCCCTGGAGCCGCACCTGAGCCCCGAGACGCAGCGCGCGCTGGCGCCCGCGAAGCAGTGGGGCTTCTTCATCCTGCTGTTCCTGATCCTGGCGGCCAGCCGCTGGTTCTTCGGGCTGGTGCTCTATCTGTTCGATTTCTCCGGGGTGCCGCACGTGCTGGTGGCCTGGGGCAACTCGCTGACCCGGTTCTGGAGCGCCTGGTTCTGACCCTTGCAATATATGCGTCGTTACGCATATATTGCTGGCTATGGGCGCCGGCCACAACCACACCCCCGCCGAGAGCGACGCCTCGCGGATGATCCCCCGCATGGTCGCCGCGGCGGCGATCCTGGCGGTGTTCTTCGTGGTGGAGCTGACCACCTCGCTGCTGATCAACTCGATCGCGCTGCTGGCTGACGCCGGACACATGCTGACCGACGTCGTCGCGGTGTTCATGGGGCTGGCCGCCGTGACGCTGGCCCGGCGCGGCAGCTCGTCGCCCGCGCGCACCTACGGCTGGCACCGCGCCGAGGTGTTCACCGCGGTAGCCAACGCCGGGCTGCTGATCGGCGTCGCCCTGTTCATCCTGTGGGAGGCGATCCAGCGGCTCAAGGAGACCCCGTCGATCCCCGGCGTGCCGATGATCGTCGTCGCGCTGCTCGGCCTGCTGGCCAACCTGGTGGTCGCGCTGCTGCTGCGGTCGCACGCGGAAGGCAGCCTGGCCGTCAAGGGCGCCTACACGGAGGTGGTGGCCGACAGCGTGGGCAGCCTGGGCGTGCTGATCGCCGGCATCGTCACCGTCACGACGCGCTGGCCGTACGCCGACGTGGTGGTCGCGGTGCTGGTCGCGCTGTGGGTGGCGCCCCGAGCCATCTCCCTGGCTCGCGACGCGCTGCGCATCCTGTCCGAGGCCTCGCCGGCCCACATCGACGTGGAGGAGCTGCGCGGCGCGCTGGGCGCCGTCGACGGCGTGACCGAGGTGCACGACCTGCACGTGTGGACGCTCTCGCCCGGCAAGGACATGTGCACCGCGCACCTGACCAGCGACGGCGACTCCGCCCGGGTCTTGGCCGACGCGCGCGCGGTGCTGTCCGCGCGGGGGCTGGACCACGCCACCGTCCAGATCGAGTCGCCGGACCGGCCCGGCGACTGCGCGGAAGGCTTTTAGAGGCCGAGCGCCTGGCGCGCCGCGGGGTCGCAATCGTCGAGCAGGTCCAGGCAGCGCAGGTATTCGGCGGTCTCGCCGATGCTGTCGGCGGCCTTGGCCAGCGCCGCCACGCAGCGCAGGAAGCCGCGGTTGGGCTCGTGCGCGTAGGGCACCGGGCCGAAGCCCTTCCAGCCGTTTCGCCGCAGCTGGTCCAGGCCGCGGTGGTAACCGGTGCGCGCGTAGGCGTAGGCGGTGACGGCCTTGTCCTCCGCCAGCGCCCCTTCGGCGAGCGCGGCCCAGGCCACCGACGCCGACGGATGCGCGGCCGCGACCGCGGTCGGGTTCTCGTTGGCCAACAGCTCCGCCTCGGCGTCGCTATCGCCCGGCAGCAGAATCGGATCGGGTCCGAGGAGATCTCCCATCGACGTCATGGCGTCTATTTTGCCGTTCCCCCGCGACGGGTCGCTAAGCTCCCTCTATGCCCAATCCACCCGAACCCGAAGGGGCAGCCGAGGACCAGCCGCTGGTGCCCGTCGACCCCGAGACCGAGACCGTGGTGATCAACAAGGGCGATCAGGACAGCGATGCCGAGGCCGCGGACGGCCAGCAGCGGGAGCGTCGTTTCACCGCACCCGGCTTCGACGCGAAGGAGACCCAGGTCATCGCGACCTCCCCGGAGCCGGCCACCGAGGTCTTCGCGTCGCCGCCGCCGGCCGGAGGCGCGACGGCGCAGATGGGCGTGCCTCCGAAAGCCGCTGTGCCGCAGTCGATTCCGCCCAGATTGGGGGCGAAGCTGCGCACCACGCGGCAGTTCAACTGGGGCTGGGTGCTGGCGCTGGTGGTGATCGTGCTGGCGCTGGCGGCGATCGCGATCCTGGGCACCGTGCTGCTGACCCGCGGCAAACACGCGAAAGTGTCTGAGGAAGACCAGGTTCGGCACACCATCCAGCAGTACGACATCGCGGTGCAGCGAGGCGACCTGACCGCGCTGCGCACCGTCACGTGCGGGACCGTCCGCGACGGGTACGTGGACTACGACGAACGCGCGTGGCAGGAAACCTATCAGCGGGTCTCGGCGGCCAAGCAGTATCCGGTGATCGCCAGCGTCGACCAGGTCGTCGTCAACGGCCAGCACGCCGAGGCGAACATCACCACGTTCATGGCGTACGACCCGTCGCTGCGTTCGACGCGCAGCCTCGACCTGCAGTACCGCGACGACCGGTGGAAGATCTGCCAGTCCCCCAGCGGCTAGCCGTGCCGAGTGTGCGGCCAGCCGCACGTTCGGTGCCGAGTGTGCGGCCAGCCGCACGTTCGCGAAGAATCAGCCTCAGCCCAGCGACTTGCCGGCGCAGTGCAGGTCGTTGCAGGCCTCCACGACCCGCTCGCTCATGCCGGCCTCGGCCTTCTTGAGGTAGCTGCGCGGGTCGTAGACCTTCTTGACGCCGACCTCGCCGTCGACCTTGAGCACGCCGTCGTAGTTGGCGAACATGTGACCCGCGATCGGGCGGGTGAACGCGTACTGGGTGTCGGTGTCGACGTTCATCTTCACCACGCCGTAGCGCAGCGCCTCCTCGATCTCCGACTTCAGCGAGCCCGAACCGCCGTGGAAGACGAAGTCGAACGGCTTGGCGTCGGCGGCCAGGCCCAGTTTGGCCGCCGCGACCTGCTGGCCCAGCGCCAGCACGTCGGGGCGCAGCTTGACGTTGCCGGGTTTGTACACGCCGTGCACGTTGCCGAACGTCGCGGCCAGCAGGTACTTGCCGTGCTCGCCGTGGCCCAGCGCGTCGACCGTCCGCTCGAAGTCATCGGGCGTCGAGTAGAGCTTGTCGTTGATCTCGTGGGCGACGCCGTCCTCCTCGCCGCCCACCACGCCGATCTCGACCTCGAGGATGATCTTGGCGGCCGCGGCCTCCTTGAGCAGCTCCTGTGCGATGGCGAGATTCTCCTCGACCGGCACCGCCGAGCCGTCCCACATGTGCGACTGGAACAGCGGGTCCTCGCCGGCCGCCACCCGCTCGGCGGAGATCGCCAGCAGCGGCCGCACGTAGCTGTCCAGCTTGTCCTTGGGGCAGTGGTCGGTGTGCAGCGCGACGTTGATCGGGTATCTGGCCGCGATGCTGCGGGTGAATTCGGCCAGCGCGACGGCGCCGGCCACCATGTCCTTGACCCCGAGGCCGGAGGCGAACTCCGCACCGCCCGTGGAGAACTGGATGATGCCGTCGCTGCCGGCGTCGGCGAAGCCCTTGAGCGCGGCGTTGACCGTTTCCGACGAGGTGCAGTTGATGGCCGGGAAGGCGTACGCGTTCTCCTTGGCGCGTCCCAGCATCTCGGCGTAGACCTCGGGCGTGGCGATGGGCATGGGCTCCTCCTGGCGGCTGGGTCCGTCAAGTATCGCAAGACCGGTATGTTGAAGCATCGTGAGCACCGTGGTGACGGCCCTGCCGAACATCCTCGACCCGATGTACTGGCTGGGCTCGGGCGGCGTCTTCGGGAAGGCGGTGCTGCCCGGGATCCTGGTCATCGTCTTCATCGAGACCGGGCTGCTGTTTCCGCTGCTGCCGGGCGAATCGCTGTTGTTCACCGGCGGGCTGCTGACCGCGCACCCCAACCCGCCCGCGAGCATCTGGGTGCTGGCCCCGGCCGTCGCGCTGGTCGCGATCGCGGGCGATCAGTGCGGGTATTTCATCGGGCGGCGGATCGGCCCGGCGCTGTTCAAGAAGGAAGATTCCCGGTTCTTCAAGAAGCACTACGTGACCGAGTCGCACGCGTTCTTCGAGAAGTACGGGCCCTGGGCGATCATCCTGGCCCGGTTCGCGCCGTTCGTGCGCACGTTCGTCCCGCCGGTGGCCGGGGTGTCGTACATGCGCTACCCGGTGTTCCTCGGGTTCGACATCGTCGGCGGCGTCCTGTGGGGCGGCGGTGTGACGCTGGCGGGCTACTTCCTGGGCACGGTGCCGTTCGTGCACCAGAACCTGGAAAAGATCATCCTGGGCATCCTGTTCGTGTCGCTGATCCCGGCGTTCATCGCCGCATGGCGCGCGTATCGGGGGCGCCGCCGCGCGGCCGGCGAGGAGCCCGACTCAGGACACCCGACTTCTGCGGTAAGCAACGAAAGCGCCTAGCAGGTCCGGCCTGTCGATCGAACTCTGCTGCACGGCCTGGTCCGGCGCGGCCCCCAGCAGGATCCGCTTGATCGGGATCTCCAGCCGCTTGCCGGTCAGCGTCCGCGGAATGCCGGGCACGTCCAGGATGTCGTCGGGCACGTGGCGCGGCGAGGCGTGCTGGCGGATCTCCGCGGCGATCCTCGACCGCAGCGCCTCGTCGAGCTCGACGCCGTCGGCCAGGGCCACGAACAACGGCATCCAGTAGCCGCCGTCGTCCTGCTCGACGCCGACGACGAGGCAATCTTGCACCTCGGGCATCCGCTCGACCGCCGTGTAGATCTCGGCGCTGCCCATCCGCACCCCCATCCGGTTCAGGGTCGCGTCCGAACGGCCGTGCACCACAACGGATCCCCGCTCGGTGATGGTGATCCAGTCGCCGTGGCACCACACGCCGGGGTACTTGTCGAAGTAGGCGGCGCGGTAGCGGCTGCCGTCGTCGTCGTTCCAGAAGAACACCGGCATGGACGGCATCGGCTTGGTCACCACCAGCTCGCCCTCCTCCCCGATCACGGGGTGGCCCAGGCCCTTCCACGCCTCGATGGCCGCGCCCAGGCACAGCGACGACAACTCGCCGGCCTTTACCGGCACGATCGGGCAACCACCGATGAAGGCGGTGCAGACGTCGGTGCCGCCGCTCATCGAGATCACCGGGACGGCCCGGCCGAGCCCCTCCTGCACCCAGCGGAATCCCGACGCCGGCAGCGGGGAACCGGTGGATCCGACCGCGCGCACCGCGTCCAGCGGATACACCTCGCCCGGCTTCAATTCCTGTTTGGCGCAAGCCAATAGGTAGCCCGCGCCGGCGCCGAGCACCGTGACACCGGCCTCGGCGGCGACCCGCCAGAGGCCATCGGTGGTCAAATGCGTTGGGCTGCCGTCGTAGAGCACGATCGTCGTGTCAACCAGCAGACCGGACACCAGGAAGTTCCACATCATCCAGCTGGTCGACGAGTACCACAGGAAGCGGTCGTCCGGGTGCAGATCCAGTTGCAGGCTCAGGTATTTCAGGTGCTCCAGCACCACGCCGCCGTGGCCGTGCACGATGCCCTTCGGCTTGCCCGTCGTTCCCGACGAGAACATCACCCACAGCGGGTGGGCGAACGGAACCGGCGTGATCTCCAGGGGGGCGTCCTCCGCCACCGCCGTGGACCACGGCACGGTGTCGCCGGCGTCGAGGCCGAGCCGGGGCACCACGACGGTGGCCTTCAGCGTCGGCATCGCCTGCCGGATCGTGGCCAGCTCCGCGCGCCGATCGATGCGCTTGCCGCCGTACACCGACCCGTCGGTCGCCACCAGCACGGCCGGCTGCACCTGACCCAGCCGGGCGATGACGCCTTCGACGGCGACGTCCTGGTTGCACACCGCCCAGATCGCGCCGACGCTGGCCGCGGCCAGGGCGGCGACGACGGCCTCGGCGACGTTGGGCAGGTAGCCGACGACGGCGTCGCCGGGCTGCACGTCGAGGCCGCGCAGGTAGGCCGCGAACGCCGCCGTCTCACGCTGCAGCCGGGCCCACGGCCACTCGGTCGAGCCGTCCTCGCCGACGGCGATCAGGGCCGGGCGCGCGTCGGTGGCGTGCCGGAACACCTCGGTGGCGTAGTTGATCGTGGCGCCCGGAAACCACTCGGCGCCCGGCATGGAACGGTCGCCCAGCACCGCGCTCGGGGGGCTGTCGGCCTGGATGTCGAAGAAATGCCAGACGGCTTCCCAGAACCATTCGATGTCGTCGACCGAGTTGCGCAGGAGCTCGTGGTAGTCGCCGTACTCGCCGCGACCGGTCTCGGCGAGCCAGGCCATGAAGCGGGTCAGGTTGGCGTCGGCAAGCGTCGCCTCGTCCGGGATCCAATCGCCGTTGAGTTTGCTCATCTCTCGCTCACGGCGGTGACGTTACATGCGGCCTCCATCAGCATCCAGCCCGATAGCTGAACCGACAGATCCCGCTCGGCGATCTCCGAAGCGTTGACCGCGCCCTCGACGAATTGCGCCTCTTCGCCACCCGCCTCGGGCAGCTCGGCGTCGCGGTCCCAGAACGCGCCGAACAGCGGCAGCCCGTCCACGGTTTGCCGGCAGTCCCAGGCCGATTTCGCCGACGACAGCACGATGGTGCGCGCGGCGTCGCGGGCCACGGCGTCGTCCGCCGAGTCGCCGGGCAGGGTGGTGGCGACCAGCGCGAGGTATCGGGCGGTGATGCCGGCGAACAGGCCGCCGTCGCCGCCGCCGGCGCCCTGCAGCACGCCCGAGGGCGCCATGTGTTCGCCGACCGCCGCGACCAGCCGATGCACCCGCGCCTGGTGCCGGGCCCTGGCCTCCGCGCCGGTGCGCGCGGCGAGCTCGGTCTCAAGTCCCAGCACGACGCCCTGGCAGTAGGTGTACTGGGCGCGCACCAGCGAGCCGTCCTTGATGCCGTCGAACACCAGGTGCGTCTCGGGGTCGATCAGGGTGCGGTCGATCCAGTCGCCCATCTGGTCGGCCCTTTGCAGGTGGTCGCCGTAGCGGGCGAGGAACATGCCCGCCGGGCCGTTGGCCGGGGCGTTGAAGAACTTGTCCTGCTTGCGCCACGGGATGCCACCGCCGTGCTCGGGCGCCCACGCCCCGACGAACTGGGCGGCCAGCTTGGGCAGCGCGCGATGGCGCTCGACGCCGGCGATCCGAGCGGCGCGTTCCAGCGCCAGCGCCAGCCACGCCATGTCGTCGTAATAGCTGTTGGTCCAGCGGAAGTTGTTGCGCAGCCGGTGCGAGCGGACCTGCCGGTTGATCATCGTGCGCCGGTGCGGTTGCGGGTCGCGCAGCTGCGCGTCGATGAGGCAATCCAGCAGGTGCGCCTGCCACCAGTAGTGCCAGGTGCCGAACAGCCGGTCGCGCCGGGCCGCCGGCCAGGCCACCACCCCCAGCTGCGTCGCCGGCAGCGCCCACAACCGCTTCAGGTGGCGTTGCGCGACAGCGGCTTCGGAGCTGGCCGCCCGGTTGGCCCATAGCTGATCCATACCTGTCGATCCTGCCCTAGCGCCCCGGCGGAGGATGCTGGAGTCCATGCGAAGACTGACGGTCAACGGGCGGCGCCACGAGGTCGACGCCGAGGACGACACGCCGCTGCTGTACGTGCTGCGCAACGACCTGGGCTTGAAGGGGACGCGGTTCGGTTGCGGGGTGGGGTTGTGCGGCGCGTGCTTTGTCCTGGCCGACGACCGCCCCATCTACTCGTGCGACACCCCGCTGTGGTCGGTGGGCGACCGATCCATCCGCACGGTCGAAGGGCTCGGCGACGACGGCGGGCCGCACCCGGTTTCGCGCGCGTTGATCGCGCGGCAGGCGGCGCAGTGCGGGTATTGCATGTCGGGCATCGTGGTCGCGGCCGCGGCGCTGCTGGCCGACAACCCCGACCCGACGGAGCCCGAGGTGCGCGCTGCGCTGGACCCCAACCTGTGTCGGTGCGGCTCGCACAACCGGGTGGTGGCGGCGGTGCTGAGCGCGGCGGCCGAGATGCGGGGGTCCGCGGATGCCTGAGCTGCCGGAGTCACTGTCGGCTAATCCCGTTCTGGGCGAATGGGTTCGGATCGGGTCGGACGGCGTCGTGGAGGTGCGCTCCGGCAAGGTCGAGCTCGGTCAGGGCGTGTTGACGGCGTTGGCGCAGATCGCCGCCGAGGAACTCGACGTCGACATCGCCCGGGTGCGGATGACGGCCGCGGCGACCGATCGCAGCCCCGACGAGGGCTTCACCGCGGGCAGCCGCTCGATCCAGCAGTCGGGCGCGGCGCTGCGCCAGGCCTGCGCCGAGGCCCGGGCGATCTACGTCGACGTCGCGGCGGCCAAGCTGGCCGTGGTGCCCGACGAGTTGGACGTGGCCGACGGCGAG
>NZ_LZLY01000086.1 GCF_001673535.1 Mycobacterium sp. 1081908.1
GGGCGGTACGGGTGGCGACGGGTCCGGTAACAACGGCGGGAACGGGGGCATCGGCGGCTTCGGCGGTGACGCCGGCGCCGGCGGGGCGGGCGGTGGCGCTGGAATGTTCTTCGGGCACGCCGGCAACGGTGGGCACGGTGGCATCGGCGGGCAGGGCGGTCAGGGCGGCACCGGCGGCCAGGCCGACAGCACGGTGTCCCACGCCTACGCCGGGCAGGGCGGCCTCGGCGGCCCGGGCGGCGCCGGCGGTGCCGGCGGCAACTCCGCCGGCGGAATCAACGGCACCGGCGGCGCGGGCGGTCAGGGCGGCACCGGCGGCACCGGCGGGACCGGCGGCGACGGTGGCAGCGCCTCGACAACAAACGGAGCCGTCATCCAGGCTCTGGGGATCGGCGGGGACGGTGGCACCGGTGGCGCCGGCGCGACCGGCGGCGGCGCGGGCGGCGCCGGCGGAGGCGGCGGCGGCGGCGCTACCGCACAACTGTCCGCGGCCGCGGGCGGAGGCGGAGGCGGAGGCGGCGGCGCCGCGGTTGCGAGCGGCCAGTCCGGCGCCGGCGGCGCCGGGAGTCTCGCGTCCAACACCACCGTCTTCGCTGCCGGAGGTGCAGCGGGGAGCGCCGGCACGGGCACCGGCACCGGCGGCGGCAGCGGCGCCGTCGTCAATTCGAACTCGTACCACGGCAACGCCGGCACAGGCTCGACGGGTGGCGGCGGCGCCAACGGCGGCAGTTTCCACACCAACGGGGGCGATGGGGGTGCCGTCGGCGTCGGCGGCTCCGGCGGCAGCGGCCTGGGTGCTTCAGGTAGTAACGGTGGCACCGGGCAGGCCTGATAGGCGACGGCTATCCGGCTGATCCCGTCCACTCCAGCAGCTGTTCGGCCGGCCAGGTGTTGACGATCCGGTCGGTCGGCACCCCCGCGTCCAGCGCGCGCTGGGCGCCATAACCGAGGAAGTCCAGCTGACCGGGCGCGTGCGCGTCGGTGTCGATGCTGAACACGCACCCGATCTCCAGCGCCTGCTTCAGCAGCCGGGTCGGCGGGTCGCGCCGTTCGGGACGCGAGTTGATCTCCACGGCCGTCCCGTGGTCGCGGCAGGCGGTGAACACCGCCTCGGCGTCGAATTTCGATTCGGCGCGGATGCCGCGGTTGCCGGAGACCAGCCGGCCGGTGCAGTGGCCCAGCACATCGGCGTGTGGGTTGCAGACGGCGCGCACCATGCGGCGCGTCATCGCGGCGGAATCCATGGACAACTTCGAATGGACGCTGGCCACGACGACGTCGAGGCGCTCGAGCAGTTCGGGTTCCTGGTCCAGGCTGCCGTCGTCGAGGATGTCGACCTCGATCCCGGTGAGGATGCGCATCGGCGCGAACTGGTCGCGCAACCCTTCGATGACGTCGAGCTGCTTGCGCAACCGCTCCGGCGACAACCCGTTGGCGATGGTCAGCCGCGGCGAGTGGTCGGTCAGCGCGCAGTACTCGTGTCCCAGCGCCGACGCGGTGGCCATCATCTCGTCGATCGGCGCCGACCCGTCCGACCAGTTCGAATGCAGGTGCAGATCGCCGCGCAGTGCGGCGCGAAGGTCGCCGCCCCCGAGATCCTGGACCGCGGAACGCAATTCGACGAGCAGGTCGGGTTCGCGGCCGGACCAGGCCTGATCGATGACCTTCGCGGTTTTGGGACCGATGCCCGGCAGCGTCTGCCAGCTGTTGGCCTGGCCGTGCCGTTCCCGCGCGGCGTCGTCGAGGCCCTCGATGATGTCGGCGGCGTTGCGGTAGGCCATCACCCGCCGGGGGTCGTGGCGGCTCCGGTCCTTGTAATAGGCGATCTGCCGCAGGGCAGTTACCGGGTCCATGGCTCCAGTGTGCCCGGCCCGATCACCAGAATTGGCCGGCGACGAACCCCGCGAGCAAGACGGCGAAGCCGCCGATCTCGCCGGTGATGAGCAGCACCATCGTCACTTCCAGGCCGCGGCCGGGGTTTTCGAACTGGTTGACGGTGTCGCGCCGCGCGCCGTGGCTGATGTAGCCGAGGATGGCGGCGACGAAAAAGAAGACGACGACGCCCGCCGCGGTCAGATTGACCCAGGCCGGCCAGGCGCTGAGTTCGACGAAGACCGCCAGCAGCAGGGTCGCGAACGAATAGAGCAACGCCGCCCGGTGCGCGATGTCGACGTACGGATGGGCGCGATGGTCGTCGGCGGTCATGATCTGGCGGTACTTCCAGACGCCGAGAACCAGCGCCAGCAGGAAGACCAGCCCGGCGGCCAGCAGGGTGATCCTGGTGTCGATTCCGAGCACGGTGGTCATCGTCCGGATGAGTTTAGTTGCGCTTCATAAAGATCGGCTAACGTCGGTTTCATGCGATTCGCGTTCAAAACCTCACCCCAAAACACCACCTGGGCCGACATGCTCGCCGTCTGGCAGGCCGCCGACGATATCGAGGTCTACGAGTCCGGCTGGACGTTCGACCACTTCTATCCGATCTTCTCCGACAGCAGCGGACCCTGCCTCGAGGGGTGGACGACGCTGACCGCGCTCGCGCAGGCGACCAAGCGACTGCGGCTGGGCACCCTCGTCACCGGCATCCACTACCGCCACCCCGCGGTGCTGGCGAACATGGCGGCGGCGCTGGACATCATCTCCAACGGGCGCCTCGAGCTCGGGATCGGCGCCGGCTGGAACGAGGAGGAGTCGGGCGCCTACGGCATCGAGTTGGGCTCCATCCGGGAACGCTTCGACCGGTTCGAGGAAGCCTGCCAGGTGCTGATCAGCCTGCTGAGCGAGGAGACCACCGACTTCGCCGGCAAGTACTACCAACTCAAAGGCGCCCGCAACGAGCCCAAGGGCGTGCAGCGCCCGCACCCGCCGATCTGCATCGGTGGCAGCGGCGAGAAACGCACGTTGCCGATCACCGCGCGCTACGCCCAGCACTGGAACTTCGCCGGCGGCCCGCCCGAACTGTTCGCGCAAAAGCGCGACGTCCTGGCCGCGCGGTGCGCGGACATCGGGCGCGACCCGAAGGAGATCACCACGTCGGCGCATCTGCGGCTGGACGCCGAGCGCAACTACGGACAGGTCATCGACGAAGCCGCGGCGCTGGGCGCCGAGGGGCTGGACCTGGGCATCGTCTATATCAATCCGCCGCACGACCCCGCCGTGCTGGAGCCATTGGCGGAGGTGATTCGGGATTCCGGGCTACTGGATAAGTGAAGAGGTGAGTGAGGTCGCTTTGTCGGCCTCACGCCGAGCAAACTAACTTGTGCGCCGCCGGCGCTGCAACTTGGTGCTTACACCCCGAACAGCATCAGTTCTTCGGCGGTGATCAGGCGCTCATGCTTTGCGGGGAACTCGCGGCTCTTTACCGGGTGACGCAACCATGACCAGGCGATTCGCCCCATTTTCGACCGGGGCATTGGGTTGACATGCACAGTGACCACTCCTGCGATCGGTCCGTTCCTGCGGGCTGCCCCCCGTGACTGCTACGCGATGAGGCCCACAGAGAACCATTAGACAACAATCGCCTGGCAAACGTGGGCAGAAACGCCGAATTGAATTCTTCTGTTTCTGGTGTGACTGATGTGACTACTGCAGCGGCGCCGCGGTGGGCTTGATCGGCGCCGGAAGCGCCGTCGAACCCATCAAGAACCGGTCGACGCCCGCCGCGGCGGCCCGCCCCTCAGCAATCGCCCAAACGATCAACGACTGGCCGCGGCCCATGTCGCCGGCAACGAATACGCCGGGTACCGAGGTGTCGAAGTCGGCCCCCCGCGCAACGTTGCCGCGCTCGGTGAGCTTCACCCCGAGGTCGGTGAGCAGGCCCGCCCTCTCGGGGCCGACGAATCCCATCGCCAGCAACACCAGATCGGCCTCGAGCTCGAAGTCCGAGCCCTCGACTTTGACGAACTTGCCGTCCTGCATGGTCACCTCGTGGGCCTTGAGGCCGGTCACGTGCCCGTCCTTGCCCACGAACTGCTCGGTGTTGACCGAGAACACCCGCTCGCCGCCCTCTTCGTGCGCCGATGACACCCGGTACATCAGCGGGTACGTCGGCCACGGGGTCGACTCGGCGCGCGAGTCCGGCGGTCGCGGCATGATCTCGAACTGGTGCACCGCGATCGCGCCCTGCCGGTGCACGGTGCCCAGGCAGTCGGCCCCGGTGTCACCGCCGCCGATGATGATGACCTTCTTGCCCTTGGCGGTGATCGGCGGCTCGCCGTCCTCGCCCAGCACGTCGTCGCCCTCCTGCACGCGGTTGCCCCACGGCAGGAACTCCATCGCCTGGTGGATGCCGTCCAGCTCCCGGCCGGGGATGGGCAGGTCACGCCAGGCGGTGGCGCCGCCGGCCAGCACCACCGCGTCGAAGTCGCCGCGCAGCTGTTCGACGGTGATGTCGACCCCGACGTTGACGCCGGCCCGGAATTCGGTGCCCTCGGCGCGCATCTGGTCGAGCCGCCGGTCCAGGACGCGCTTTTCCATCTTGAATTCCGGGATGCCGTAGCGCAGCAGCCCGCCGATGCGGTCGTCGCGCTCGAACACGGTGACGCTGTGGCCGGCGCGGGTCAGTTGCTGGGCGGCGGCCAGGCCCGCGGGGCCGGAACCCACCACGGCGACGGTCTTTCCGGTCAGCTTGTCCGGCGGCAGCGGCACCACGAAGCCTTCGTCGAAGGCGTGGTCGATGATCTCCAGCTCGATCTGCTTAATCGTCACCGGGTCCTGGTTGATGCCCAGTACGCACGCCGGCTCGCACGGGGCCGGGCACAGCCGCCCGGTGAAGTCCGGGAAGTTGTTGGTGGCGTGCAGCCGTTCGATCGCGTCGCGCCAACGGCCCCGGCGCACCAGGTCGTTCCACTCCGGGATCAGGTTGCCCAGCGGACACCCGTTGTGGCAGAAGGGAATACCGCAGTCCATGCAACGCGTCGCCTGGTGGCGCAGGGTCTCGTCGTCGAAGTCCTCGTAGACCTCGTTCCAGTCGCGCAGTCGCAGCGGGACAGGCCGGCGCTTCGGCAATTCCCGATGCGTGTATTTCAGGAAGCCGGTGGGGTCAGCCATGCGCGGCCGCCATGATCGCCTTGTCGACGTCGACGCCGTCGCGCTCCGCCTCGGCGATCGCCTGCAGCACGCGCTTGTAGTCGCGCGGCATCACCTTGACGAAGTGCCGGTGCTGGCCGGGCCAGTCGGCGAGGATGCGCTGGCCGACGGCGGAATCCGTGGCGTCGACGTGCGCCTGGATGGTGCCGCGCAGGTACTCCAGGTCGTCCTCGTCGAGCGCCTCGAGCTCGACCATTTCGGCGTTGAGGTTGTTTGGCAATTCGCCCTCCGGGTCGTACACGTAGGCCATGCCGCCGGACATGCCCGCCGCGAAGTTGCGCCCGGTGCGGCCGAGGATGACGACCTTGCCTCCGGTCATGTATTCGCAGCCGTGGTCGCCGACGCCCTCGACCACCGCGTGGGCGCCGGAGTTACGTACCGCAAACCGTTCGCCGACGACGCCGCGCAAGTAGGCCTCACCGCTGGTGGCGCCGAACAGGATCACGTTGCCGCCGATGATGTTGTCCTCGGCGACGTAGTCGGCCGGCGCGTTGTCCGACGGCCGCACCACGATCCGGCCGCCCGACAGGCCCTTGCCGACGTAGTCGTTGGCGTCGCCGTAGACACGCAACGTGATCCCCCTCGGCACGAAGGCGCCGAAGCTGTTGCCGGCGGACCCGTCGAAGGTGATGTCGATGGTTCCGTCCGGCAGGCCCTGGCCGCCATAGGCTTTCGTCAGCTCGTGGCCGAGCATGGTGCCCACCGTGCGGTTGACGTTGCTGATCGTGGTGGAGAAGCGGACCGGCTTGCCGGAGTCCAGCGCCTCGCGGCTCATCACGATCAACTGCTGGTCGAGCGCCTTGTCCAGGCCGTGATCCTGACGCGAGCTGCAGTACAGGTCCTGGTTCATGAACGCCGACTCGGGCTCGTGCAGCACCGGCGCCAGGTCCAGCCGGTGGGCCTTCCAGTGCGCCCGCGCCAGCGTGGTGTCCAGCGACCCCACCTGGCCGACCGCCTCGTTGAAGGTGCGGAAGCCCAACTGCGCCATGTATTCCCGCACCTCTTCGGCGATGAACATGAAGAAGTTCTCGACGAATTCGGGCTTGCCGGTGAACCGCTCGCGCAGCACCGGGTTCTGGGTGGCGACGCCGACCGGGCAGGTGTCGAGGTGGCAGACCCGCATCATGATGCAGCCGGCCACCACCAGCGGGGCGGTGGCGAAGCCGAATTCCTCGGCGCCGAGCAGCGCCCCGATAATCACGTCGCGTCCGGTCTTCAGCTGCCCGTCCACCTGCACCACGATGCGGTCACGTAACCCGTTGAGCAACAGGGTCTGCTGCGTCTCGGCCAACCCCAACTCCCACGGGGCGCCCGCGTGCTTCTGCGACGTCAGCGGCGTCGCGCCGGTGCCGCCGTCGTGCCCCGAGATCAGCACCACGTCGGCGTGCGCCTTGGACACACCGGCGGCGACGGTGCCCACTCCGTTTTCGGAGACGAGCTTGACGTGCACGCGCGCGGCCGGGTTGGCGTTCTTCAGGTCGTGGATCAGCTGCGCCAGGTCCTCGATGGAGTAGATGTCGTGGTGGGGCGGCGGCGAGATCAATCCGACGCCGGGCGTGGAGTGCCGCACCTCGGCGACCCACGGGTACACCTTGTGGCCCGGAAGCTGGCCGCCCTCACCGGGTTTCGCGCCCTGGGCCATCTTGATCTGGATGTCGGAGCAGTTGGTCAGGTAGTGCGAGGTCACCCCGAAGCGGGCGGAGGCGACCTGCTTGATCGCGCTGCGGCGCCAGTCCCCGTTCGGGTCGCGGTCGAATCGCTTGACGTCCTCGCCGCCCTCGCCACTGTTGGACCGGCCGCCCAGGCGGTTCATCGCGATGGCCAGCGTCTCGTGCGCCTCGGCGGAGATCGAGCCGTAACTCATCGCCCCCGTGGAGAAGCGCTTGACGATCTCGCTGGCGGGCTCGACCTCTTCCAGAGGCACGGGGGGCCGCACGTCGCCGCGGAACTTCAGCAGCCCGCGCAGCGACGCCAGCCGCTCGCTCTGGTCGTCGACGAGGCGGGTGTACTCCTTGAAGATCTTGTATTGCCCGGTGCGGGTGGCGTGCTGCAGCTTGAACACGGTCTCCGGGTTGAAGAGGTGGTACTCACCCTCCCGGCGCCACTGGTATTCGCCACCGACCTCGAGCTCGCGGTGGGCGCGCTCGTCGGGCCGGTCGATGTAGGCCAGCCTGTGGCGGGCGGCGACGTCGGCGGCGATGTCGTCCAGGGTGATGCCGCCGGTGGGGCAGCTCAGCCCGGTGAAGTACTCGTCGAGCACGTCCTCGGAGATGCCGACGGCCTGGAACAGCTGCGCGCCGGTGTAGGAGGCCAGCGTCGAAATGCCCATCTTGGACATCACTTTCAGCACGCCCTTGCCCGCGGCCTTGACGTAGTTGTTCAGCGCCTTGTTGCGGTCGATCCCGTCGATGACCCCGCGGTCGAGCATGTCCTCGATCGACTCGAACACCAGATACGGGTTGATCGCCGCCGCGCCGAAGCCGACCAGCGCAGCCATGTGGTGCACCTCGCGGGCGTCACCGGTCTCGACCACCAGACCGACGTGGGTGCGGGTGCGGTCGCGCACCAGGTGGTGGTGCACCGCCGCCACCGCCAGCAACGACGGGATGGGCGCGAGCTGCTCGTCGGATCCGCGGTCGGACAGGATGATGACCCGGGCGCCGTCGGCGATCGCACCGGATGCCTGCGCGCGCACCTCCTCGAGCGCGGCGGTCAGACCGGCGCCGCCCTCGGCGACGGGGTACAGGCAGGGAATCACCTTGGAGCGCATGCCGTGCGGGCGCCCGTTGACCTTGTCGTCCGGGTTGAGGTTGATCAGCTTGGCCAGTTCATGGTTACGCAGGATCGGCTGCTGCAGGACGATCTGGTGGCAGGAGTGCTCGTCGGGGTTGAGCAGGTCGCGCTCGCCGCCGGTGGTGCCCTGCAGGCTGGTCACCACCTCCTCGCGGATGGCGTCCAGCGGCGGGTTGGTCACCTGGGCGAACAGCTGCTGGAAGTAGTCGTAGAGCATCCGCGGTCGCTCGGACAGCACGGCGACCGGGGTGTCGGTGCCCATCGAGCCGATCGGTTCCGCCCCGGAGCGCACCATCGGCGTCACCAAGAGGTTGAGTTCCTCGTAGGTGTAACCAAATGTCAACTGGCGCTTGACGAGTCGCTCGTGCGGCATCCGGACATACTCGCCCTGCGGCAGGTCGTCGAGCGGCACCAGGCCTTTGTCGAGCCATTCCTGGTAGGGGTGCTCGGCGGCCAGCTCCGCCTTGATCTCCTCGTCGGCGACGATGCGTCCTTGGGTGGTGTCCACCAGGAACATCCGGCCGGGCTGCAGCCGCATCCGGCGGACCACCGTGGCCGGGTCCAGGTCGAGCACGCCGGCCTCGGAGGCCATCACCACCAGGCCGTCGTCGGTGACCCAGATTCGGGAGGGGCGCAAGCCGTTTCGGTCCAGGACGGCGCCGATGATGGTGCCGTCGGTAAAGGTGATCGACGCGGGACCGTCCCACGGCTCCATCAACGAGGCGTGGTACTGGTAGAAGGCGCGCCGGGCCGGGTCCATCGACTCGTTGCGTTCCCATGCCTCGGGGATCATCATCAGCACCGCGTGGGCCAGGCTGCGCCCGCCCAGGTGCAGCAGTTCGAGCGCCTCGTCGAAGCGCGCGGTGTCGGATGCGCCCGGAGTGCAGATCGGGAACAGCTTCTCCACGTCGTCACCGAAGAGATCGGTCTTGATCAACGCCTCGCGGGCCCGCATCCAGTTCTCGTTGCCGGTGACGGTGTTGATCTCGCCGTTGTGCGCGATGCGGCGGAAAGGATGCGCCAGCGGCCACGACGGGAAGGTGTTGGTGGAGAAACGGGAGTGCACGATGCCCAGCGCACTCGTCAGCCGATCGTCTTGCAGGTCAAGGTAAAACGCCTTGAGCTGCGGGGTGGTCAGCATGCCCTTGTAGATGAAGGTCTGGCCGGAAAGGCTTGGGAAGTAAACGGTTTCGCGACCGGGGCCGTCCTGTCCCGGTCCTTTCGTGCCCAGTTCGTGCTCGGCGCGCTTGCGCACCACGTAGGCCCGGCGCTCCAGCGCCATCCCGGAGTCGCCCGCCATGAACACCTGCCGGAAGGTCGGCATCGCGTCGCGGGACAGCGCGCCCAGCGACGAGTCGTCAGTGGGGACGTTTCGCCAGCCCAGCACCTGCAGGCCCTCGGATTCGGCGATCTTCTCCACCGCGGCGCACGCGGCGGCGGCGTCCTTGGACGACTGCGGCAGGAACGCGATGCCGGTGGCGTAGCTGCCCGCCGGCGGCAACTCGAAATCCACGACTTCGCGCAGGAACGCATCCGGGACCTGGATCAGGATGCCGGCGCCGTCACCGCTGCGCGGCTCGGCGCCCTGGGCGCCCCGGTGTTCGAGGTTGAGCAGTGCGGTGATCGCCTTGTCGACGATGCCGCGGCTGCGACGGCCGTGCATATCGACGACCATGGCTACCCCGCACGAATCGTGCTCGAACGCGGGGTTATATAACCCGACGCGCTTGGGCGTCATATGCACCTGACCCTTCACCAAACGTTCTTCGCTGCCGCTACGAGCGGTTCCGGCGGGACCACAACCCGGGAGGGTTGCGGGCCTCGGACCCGTTGGCCCCTTCGGTCTTGCCGATAGGCTGTGCCCCAGGCGGGAATGATCCGTTGTTGGGGATTCGTCCGTGCAGCGTTGAACGGTGGCCTGAAGCTGGTTTCGACAAGTCGTAAAACGATATGACAATACCCGCCTGACATGCCAACTTCGTTAAGTCTAACCGGCAACCGGCAGCGGCGTAAATTCGCAGCAGCGGGCGGTCGACGACGTCACCGACATGGGAGTTTGGGCTTTCATTTTCCCGGCCCCGGCGTCGATGCTAGCCGACCGGCGGCCCCGATCACCAATTCGTCCGCCTTTGCTGTGATCGCGCCCACGTGCGGCGAGGTTCCCGCGGGGCTTGCCCACGAGCGTGCTCAGCCGAGGGTGGACGGCGTCGCAGCGGCGGGGCGCCGACCAGGCCAAAGTTTGCACGCGCCGGAGGCCCGTCCGCCGGCGGCGCGTGACCGATACTGGACGGGTACCGGTCCGGCACCGAGGAGCCCATGAACGAGCGCGACGAATTCCTGCGGGACCGGCTGCGGCCCGACCAGCCCGGTGCGCCCGCAGCGCGCCCGCCGCTTTGTCGAGGACGCCGATGCCGCTATGCTGTCA
>NZ_LZLY01000087.1 GCF_001673535.1 Mycobacterium sp. 1081908.1
GATCCGGATGGGCGTCGACGAGGACACCGTCGCGGTCACCGTCCGCGACTATGGGGTGGGGCTGCGGCCCGGCGAGGAGAAGCTGGTGTTCAGCCGGTTCTGGCGCTCAGACCCGTCGCGGGTGCGGCGCTCCGGCGGCACCGGGCTGGGCCTGGCGATCAGCATCGAGGACGCGCGGCTGCACCAGGGCCGGCTGGAGGCGTGGGGCGAGCCCGGCCAGGGCGCCTGCTTCCGGCTGACGCTGCCCCTGGTCCGCGGCCACAAGGTCACCACCAGCCCGCTGC
This sequence comes from Mycobacterium sp. 1081908.1, assembly GCF_001673535.1. Classification (GTDB taxonomy): domain Bacteria; phylum Actinomycetota; class Actinomycetes; order Mycobacteriales; family Mycobacteriaceae; genus Mycobacterium. The sequence goes on from NZ_LZLY01000087.1 coordinate 285, forward strand.
CGTTGAAGCCCATCCCGGAGCCGCCGGCGCCGCCGCGCCCGGACGCGCCGCGCCCACGTGAGCACGCCGAGCGGAGCGTCTGATGCGGCGGTTGCTCGCGCTTGTCTCGCTGGCGTTCGCCCTCGCCGGGCCGCAGCCCCACCCCATAGTCGCGGACGGTGACCGCGACGGTGTCCTCGTCGACGCCCATCCGGATCTGCACCGGCTTGTGCTCGGCGTGGTCGATGGCGTTGGCGATCAGGTTGCGCAGGATCCGCTCCACCCGTCGGGCGTCGACCTCGGCGATCACCTCCTCGTCGGGCAGGTCGACGAGCAGCTCGATGCCGGCCTCCTCGGCCAGGTGGCCCACGTTGCCCAGCGCGCTTTGCACCGTGGCGCGCAGGTCCACCGCCTCGACGGACAGCTCGGCCACACCGGCGTCGTGCCGGGAGATCTCGAGCAGGTCGTTGAGCAGCGTCTCGAACCGGTCCAGCTCGTTGACCATCAGCTCGGTGGACCGGGCCAGGGTGGGATCGAGGTCGGCGCTGTGGTCGTAGATCAGGTCGGCGGCCATCCGCACGGTGGTCAGCGGGGTGCGAAGCTCGTGGCTGACGTCGGAGGTGAACCGGCGCTGCAGGTTGCCGAACTCCTCGAGCTGGGCGATCTGGCGGGACAGGCTCTCGGCCATGTCGTTGAACGACACGGCCAGCCGCGCCATGTCGTCCTCCCCGCGCACCGGCATCCGCTCGGACAGATGGCCTTCGGCGAACCGCTCGGCGATCCGCGACGCCGACCGGACCGGCACCACCACCTGGCGGGACACCAGCAGCGCGATCCCGGCGAGCAGCACCAGCAGCACCGCGCCGCCGGTGATCATCGTGCCGCGCACCAGCTGGATGGTGGCCTGCTCATTCTTCAGCGGAAAGATCAGGTACAGCTCGAGGTTGGCCACCTGCGACGACGTCGGCGTGCCGATGACCAGCGCCGGCCCCGAGAAGCCGTCGGTGTGCACGGTGGCGTACTGGTAGGCCGCCTGCCCGGCCTTGACGAAGCCGCGCAACGCGTTGGGCACCTGGTCGACGGGCCCGGCCGCGCTGGCGGCGCGCGGGCCGTCGCCGGGAACCATCAGCACCGCGTCGAACGCGCCGGCCAGGCCGGCGCCCGAGGCGGGATCGGTCTTGGACGTCAACGTGTTGCGGGCCAGCTGCAGGCTGCTGTCCAGCGAGCGGGTCTCCTCGCCGTTGACGATGCCGGCGACCGTCGTGCGCGCCCGCTCGATCTGTTCCATGGCGGCCCGGACCTTCACGTCCAGCACGCGGTTGGTGACCTGGCTGGTCAGCACGAAACCGAGCGCCAGGATGACGGCGAGCGACAGGCCGAGGGTCAGCGCGACGACCCGCAATTGCAGCGATCGGCGCCACGCAGCGCCCACGGCCCGGCTCACCGCACCCATGCCACGCGTCATGGGGCCAGAACGCCCCCAGCGACTCCTAGTGCGTTGCCGCGAGCCCCAGATCAAAGAACCTCCCGGATCACGGAGGTCCGGCCTTGTATCCCACTCCTCGAACGGTCAACACCACGGTCGGGTTCTCAGGGTCTTTCTCGACCTTGGCCCGCAGACGCTGGACGTGCACGTTCACCAGGCGGGTGTCCGCCGGGTGCCGATACCCCCACACCTGTTCGAGCAGCACATCACGAGTAAACACCTGGCGCGGTTTGCGTGCCAGCGCGACCAAAAGGTCGAACTCGAGCGGTGTGAGGGAGATCTGCTCGCCGTTGCGGGTGACCTTGTGCGCCGGCACGTCGATGTCGACGTCGGCGATGGAAAGCATCTCGGCGGGCTCGTCGTCGTTGCGCCGCAGCCGCGCGCGCACCCGGGCGACCAGCTCCTTGGGCTTGAACGGCTTCATGATGTAGTCGTCGGCGCCCGACTCCAGGCCGAGCACCACGTCCACGGTGTCGGTCTTGGCGGTCAGCATCACGATGGGCACGCCGGAGTCGGCGCGCAACACCCGGCACACGTCGATGCCGTTCATGCCCGGCAGCATCAGGTCCAGCAGCACCAGATCCGGGCGCAACTCGCGCACCGCGGTCAGGGCCTGGGTCCCGTCGCCGATGACCGCCGTGTCGAAGCCCTCCCCACGCAGCACGATGGTGAGCATCTCGGCCAGCGAAGCGTCGTCGTCGACGACCAAAATCCTTTGCCTCATGGAGTCCATGGTGTCACCAGATCGGGACAAATTCGGCGCACCACACGGGCGTTTCTTCTTCGATACGGGCGAATCGTGACAAATCTGTGCTATTCGGCCGTCAAATCGGCGGCCAACCGCCCCGGATCGACGTCGGCGTCGACGACCAGCCATCGCCCGCCCCAGCCGGCGGCGGCCAGCTCGGCGTAGACCGCGCCGGTGCGCTGCTGCAGTCCGTCGTCGCGTTCGTAGCTGTCGCGCGCGCGGCCCGGCTCGTGCTCGGCCCGGCGGCGGGCCCGCCGCGCGGCGAGCTCGGCGGGCACCGCCAGCAGGACCTGCCAGTCGGGGGTGGGCAAGCCCAACCGCTCGTATTCGAGCCGGTGCACCCAGGCCGCTACCTCGCCCGCCGCGTCCTGGTGCAGGCGCGCCGCGCTGTAGGCCGCGTTGGACGCGACGTAGCGATCCAGGATCACCACGTCGTGGTCACGGCCCAGCGCCGCGATCTCCCCGATCGCGCCGGCGCGGTCGAGCGCGAACAGCGTGGCCATCGCGTACACCGACGACGCCAGGTCACCGTGCCCGCCGTGCAGCGCCTCGGCCGCGATGTCGGCGGTCACCGACTGCCCGTAACGCGGGAACGCCAGCGTGGCAACCGACTTCCCGGCGCGTTCGAAGGCCTTGCGCAGGCCGTCGGACAGCGTCCGCTTGCCGGAGCCGTCGACCCCTTCGATCGCGATCAGCACGGCGCGAGCCTATCCCGGCGCGCGAACGTGCGGCTGGCCGCACACTCGCGGCCGAACGTGCGGCTGGCCGCACGCTCGGCGAGCGAGCAACGGCTCAGTAGCGGTAGTGGTCGGCCTTGTAGGGACCGTCGACGTCGACGCCGATGTACTCGGCCTGCTCCTTGGTCAGCTTGGTCAGCTGGCCGCCGAGCGCCTCGACGTGGATGCGGGCCACCTTCTCGTCGAGGTGCTTGGGCAGCCGGTACACCTCGTTGTCGTACTCATCGTTCTTGGTCCACAGCTCGATCTGCGCGATCACCTGGTTGGAGAAGCTGTTGCTCATCACGAACGACGGGTGCCCGGTGGCGTTGCCGAGGTTCAGCAGCCGGCCCTCGGAGAGCAGGATGATCGACTTGCCGCTGTCACCGAACGTCCACACGTCGACCTGCGGGCGGATGTTCACCTTGGTGGCGCCGGACTTCTCGAGCTGGGCGACCTGGATCTCGTTGTCGAAGTGCCCGATGTTGCCCAGCACCGCGTGGTCCTTCATCGCCTTCATGTGCTCGAGCGTGATGATGTCCTTGTTGCCGGTGGCGGTGATGACGATGTCCGCCTCGCCGATCGCGTCCTCGACGGTCTTGACGTCGTAGCCCTCCATCAGCGCCTGCAGCGCGTTGATCGGGTCGATCTCGGTGACGACGACGCGCGCGCCCTGGCCCTTGACCGAGTCGGCGCAGCCCTTGCCGACGTCGCCGTACCCGCAGATCAGCACCTTCTTGCCGCCGATCAGCACGTCGGTGCCGCGGTTGATGCCGTCGATCAGGGAGTGCCGGCAGCCGTACTTGTTGTCGAACTTGCTCTTGGTGACCGAGTCGTTGACGTTGATGGCCGGGAATGCCAGGTCACCGGCCGCGGCGAACTGGTAGAGCCGCAGCACGCCGGTGGTGGTCTCCTCGGTGACGCCCTTGACCGACTCGGAGATCTTGGTCCACTTGTCCTTGTCGGTCTCGAAGCGGTTGCGCAGCAGCTCCAGGAAGACCTTCCACTCGGTGGGGTCGTCGTCCTCGGCGGGCGGCACCACGCCGGCCTTCTCGTACTGCGCGCCGCGCAGCACCAGCATGGTGGCGTCGCCGCCGTCATCGAGGATCATGTTGGCCGGCTCGTCGGGCCAGGTCAGCATCTGCTCGGCGGCCCACCAGTACTCCTCCAGCGTCTCGCCCTTCCAGGCGAACACCGGGACACCCTTGGGCTCCTCCGGGGTGCCGTGCGGGCCGACGACCACCGCGGCGGCGGCGTGGTCCTGGGTGGAGAAGATGTTGCACGACGCCCACCGGACCTGCGCGCCGAGCGAGACGAGGGTCTCGATGAGCACCGCGGTCTGCACGGTCATGTGCAGCGAGCCCGAGATCCGCGCGCCCTTGAGCGGTTGCACGTCGGCGTACTCGCGGCGCAGCGACATCAGACCCGGCATCTCCTGCTCGGAGAGCTCGATGTCCCGCCGGCCGTAATCCGCCAGCGACAGGTCGGCGACCTTGAAATCGATGCCGTTGCGGACGTCGGCGGTGAGCTTGCTTTCGGTCGTCGTCATGGCGTCATTCATCCTTCATAGGGGCTTATGGAATCCAAGCGGTACTTAGCTTAGGTATGTTCTTCCGCCACTGTAGCCGCGACCCCATGTCGCTCCGCGAACGGCGTCATCAGCCGGGCCAGGTCCGCCGCCACGTCGTGATCGGCCTCCGGCGGCATGGACACGTAGCTGAGCGCCAGCCGCACGATCGCGCGCGCCAGCACCCCGGCGTCCTCGTCGCTGGTCGCCACCCAGCTCTGGGTCAGCGCCGTGGTCAGGCGCGCCGACGCCCGGGTGATGATGGGCCCGCTGTCGGTGGTGATGAGCTGCAGCAGGTCGGGCTTGGCGACGCCGGTGAGCAGCGAGATCACCAGCGGGTCGGCCGCCGACTCGGCGAAGAAGGAACCAAAACCCTGCAAGAACGCCTCGTGGATGTGCCCGACGTTGGCGTCGATCGCCGATCCGACCGCGTCGACCAGGCGATCGGCCAGGCGCAGCGCGTAACCCTGCGCCAGGCCCTGGCGCGAGCCGAACTCGTTGTAAATCGTCTGCCGGCTGATGCCCGCGGCGCGGGCCACGTCCGACAACGTGATCGCGGACCAGTCCCGCGTCAGCAGCAGGTCGCGCATCGCGTCGAGCACCGAGTCGCGCAACAGGACGCGTGACGCCTCGGCGTAGGGCATCCGCTTCACAGGCGCGACAGTAGTGGTTGAGGCGTTCACGGTCTCGCCACTTCTATCATTTCGAAGTCCGATTTCGCGGCGCCGCAGTCGGGGCAGCTCCAGTCCTCGGGGATGTCGTCCCAGCGGGTGCCGGGCGCGATCCCGTCCTCCGGCCAGCCCAGCGCCTCGTCGTATTCGAAGCCGCACTGGATGCAGCGGAACAGTTTGTAGTCGCTCATGCCCTAGCTCCTTGCCTCTCGAAGTCGACCTTCTCGCGCACCGCGCAGTCCGGGCAGCACCAGTCGTCGGGAATATCCTCCCACCGCGTGCCCGCGGGAAAGCCTTCCCGCGGAGCGCCTTTCGCTTCGTCATAAACGTAGTCGCAGCCCGGGCAGCGGTAGGCGATCATGCCGCCACCCCGTGCCGCGCCAGCAGCTTTTGGCGCAGCCGCGGATGCACGTTGACCCGGGTGATGTCGCCGTCGTAGTGCGCCAGCACGCGGTGGTCCATCACCCGGCGCCACAGCGGCGGGAAGTAGGTCAGCGAGATCATCGACGCATACCCGCTCGGCAGGTTGGGCGAGCCGTCGATGCTGCGCAGCGTCTGGTAGCGACGGGTCGGGTTGGCGTGGTGATCGCTGTGCCGCTGCAGGTGATACAGGAACAGGTTGGTCACGAGGTGGTCGGAGTTCCAGCTGTGCACCGGCGCGCAGCGCTCGTAGCGACCGTTGGCGCCCTGCTGGCGCAGCAGCCCGTAGTGCTCGAGGTAGTTGACCGCCTCCAGCAGGCTGAACCCGAAGACCGCCTGGATGATGACGAACGGGATCAGGCCCGGGCCGAAGATCGCGATCAGCGCGCCCCACAGCACCACCGACATCGCCCACGCGTTGAGCACGTCGTTGGACGGGTAGGTCCGGGGGTCCCACGGGCTCTTGCCCAGCCGGCGCAGCCGCTGCGCCTCCAGCCCCAGCGCCGAGCGCAGGCTGCCGAACACGCTGCGCGGCAAGAACTCCCAGAACGTCTCGCCGAACCGCGCCGACGCCGGGTCTTCGGGCGTCGAGACGCGCACGTGGTGGCCGCGGTTGTGCTCGATGTAGAAGTGGCCGTAGCAGGACTGCGCCAGGGTGACCTTGGACAGCCACCGCTCCAGCGCGTCCTTCTTGTGCCCCATCTCGTGGGCCGTGTTGATCCCCACCCCGCCGAGGACCCCGACCGACAGCGCCACGCCCAGCTTGCCCGCCCAGCCCAGCGCGCCGTCAAACCCGAGCCAGCTCAGGTTCCCCGCGGTGAACAGGTAGGCGCCCATCACCACGCTGAGGTACTGGAACGGGATGTAGACGTAGGTGCAGTAGCGGTAGTACTTGTCGTTCTCCAGCCGCTCCATCACCTCGTCGGGCGGGTTCTGCCCGTCGGGACCGAAACGCAGGTCGAGGATCGGCAGCAGGACGTAGAGCAGGATCGGCCCGATCCACAGCGGCGCCTGCGCGGCGGCGTGCCAGCCGAGCCGGTTCAGCGCCCAGACGATCGGCAGCATCACGAACAGCGCCGTCGGCGCGATCAGCCCCATCAGCCACAGATGGCGCTTCTTGTCCCGCCAGACCGGCGCGTCGTCGGGCCGCAGTGTCGTCATGTGCCAAGCCTCCTTGTGTTGGAGTTTCGCCGAACCTGTAAATCCGCAGACAAAGTGCGAGTAAGGGCCTGCCGAATTACAGGCTCGGCGAACCGAGTCGCATTTCTCGGTTGACAATACGACAGCTTGCGTCTTGTGTCTAGACACAGACCGCTATTTTGTAAACAAGGCGCTCAGCCCACCGAGGAGAGCTCCCCCGATTGCCGACGCCCCTGAACCGAGTGCCGATAGCCGTAACCGGCGTAGATCGCGGTGCCCACCACCAGCCAGACGCCGAAGCGCACCCAGGTCAGCGCGCTGAGGTTCAGCATCAGCCACGCGCAGGCGGCGATCGAGGCGACGGGCAGCAGCGGCACCCAGGGCGCCCGGAAGCCCCGCTCCAGGTCGGGCCGGGTGCGCCGCAGGACCATCACGCCCGCGGACACCAGGACGAAGGCGAACAGCGTGCCGACGTTGACCATCTCCTCGAGCTTGGCGATCGGGAAGACCGAGGCCGTCGCCGCGATCACGACGGCGACCAGCACGGTGATCCGCACGGGCGTCCCGCGCGCGCCGGTCTTGGCCAGCGACCGCGGCAGCAGCCCGTCGCGCGCCATCGCGAACAGCACCCGGCACTGCCCGAGCACCAGCACCATCACCACCGTGGTCAGCCCCGCCAGCGCCCCGATCGCGATGATCTTGCTGGCCCAGTCGATCCCGTTGGCCGCGAAGGCCGTGGCGAGGTTGGCCGGCTTGCCACCGGGCACGGTCTTGAGCTGGGTGTAGGAGACCATGCCGGACAGCACCACCGACACCGCGACGTACAGGACGGTCACGATCGCCAGCGACGCCAGGATGCCCCGGGGCACGTCGCGCTGCGGCTTCTTGGTTTCCTCCGCCATGGTGGCCACGATGTCGAACCCGATGAACGCGAAGAACACGATCGACGCCCCAGCCAGCACCCCGTACCAGCCGTAGTGGCTGCTGTGCGCCCCGGTCAGCAACGACAGCACGGACTGGTTGATGCCCGACGCCTCGTGCCCGGCCTCCGGCTTCGGGATGAACGGCGAGTAGTTGGAGCCCTTGATGTAGAAGACGCCGACCAGCACGACGAAAATCACCACCGACACCTTGATTCCGGTGATCACGGCGGAGAATCGCGACGACAGCTTGGTGCCCAGGGCGACCAGGGTGGCGACCACCGCGACGATCAGCAGCGCGCCCCAGTCGAGGTCGATCGACCCGAGTTGCACTGTGCCCCCGGCGAATCCGAACACGTTGCCCAGGTAGCTCGACCAGCCCTTGGACACGACGGCGGCCCCGATTGCCAACTCCAGCACCAGGTTCCAGCCGATGATCCAGGCCAGGAACTCCCCGAAGGTGGCGTAGGAGAAGGTGTAGGCGCTGCCCGCCACCGGCAGCGTCGATGCGAATTCGGCGTAGCACAGGGCCGCCAGCGCGCAGGTGACCGCGGCGATCACGAACGAGATCCAGATGGCCGGCCCGGTGACGTCGCCGGTGGTCGACGCGGTGACGGTGAAGATGCCGGCGCCGATCACCACCGCCACGCCGAACACGACCAGGTCCCACCAGGTCAGCTCCTTGCGCAGCCGGGTCTCCGGCTCGTCGGTGTCGGCGATCGATTGCTCGACCGACTTCGTGCGCCATCGATTTGCCATCTGGCCCGCCTTTCGGGACGTGCTGGTACCCGCTGGATCCCCGTTGGACCGCACAGTACTGGGTAGTCTGCGGGCATGCGGGAGAGCGGGGGAGACATGAGGGACCACGCCGTGGTCATCGGGGGAAGCATCGCCGGCCTGTGCGCCGCGCGGGTGCTGTCGGACTGTTATGCGCGAGTCAGCGTCTACGAGCGCGACGAGTTGCCGGGCGCGCCGGCGCACCGCGCGACGGTCCCGCAGGACCGGCACCTGCACATGCTGATGGCCCGGGGCGCGGCGGAGTTCGAGAGCCTGTTCCCCGGCCTGCTGGACGACATGGTCGACGCGGGCGTGCCCATGCTGGAGAACCGGCCGGACTGCATCCACCTGGGCGCCGCGGGGCACGTCCTGGGCACGGGGCACACGCTGCGCGACGAGTTCACCGCCTACGTGCCCAGCCGCCCGCACCTGGAGTGGCAGCTGCGCCGGCGCGTCCGGGACATCGACAACGTCGAGATCATCCGCCGGTCGGTCGCCGAGCCGCGGTTCGACCGCGCGCGCCAGCGCGTGACCGGCGTGCTGCTGGACCCGCAAGACGGCGGCGAGCCGGAACCGGTGCCGGCCGATCTCGTCGTCGACGCCGCCGGCCGGGGCACCCGGTTGCCGGTTTGGTTGGAGCAGTGGGGATATCGGCGCCCCGTCGAGGCCACCATCGACATCGGCATCAACTACGCCACCCAGCAGTTCCGCATGCCCGAGGGCCTGATCGCCGAAAAGGTGGTGGTCGCCGGGGCCTCCCACGACGAGTCGCTCGGGCTGGGCATGCTGCACTACGAGGACGGCGTGTGGGTGCTGACGACGTTCGGCGTGGCGGGCGCCAAGCCGCCCGCGACGTTCCCCGACATGCTGGCGCTGGCCGGCAAGCTGCTGCCCGCGCACTTCAACGCCGCGCTGGCGCGGGCCGAGCCGGTCGGCGAGCCGGCATATCACGCGTTTCCGGCCAGCCGGTGGCGCCGCTACCACCGGCTGGACCGCTTCCCCGCCGGCATCGTCCCGCTCGGCGACGCCGTCGCCAGCTTCAACCCCACCTTCGGGCAGGGCATGACCATGGCGGTGCTGCAGGCCGGCCACCTGCGCCGGGCGCTGCAGTCGAATGACCTTGCCCGCGAACTGAATCGGGCCACCGCCAAGACGACCTACCCGGTGTGGATGATGAACGCCATCGGCGACATCACCTTTCACCACGCCGAACCCAAGGGACCCGTTCCGTGGTGGTGGCGGCCGTCGGGCGCGTTGTTCGACCAGTTCCTCGGGGCCGCCGAGACCGATCCCGTTCTGGCCGAATGGTTTTTGCGCCGGTTCTCGTTGCTGGACAGCCTGTACATGGTCCCGCCGCCGCGGATCGTCGGCCGCGCCATGGCGCACAACATGCGGCTGTGGCTGCGCGAGCGCCGGGAGGCCGCCCGTGGCGATCGCGAGCGCGGCGAAGCCGGGCGATGCGGGTCGCCACTATAAGACCGCCGGCGCGGGGCCGTCACAGCCCTACGGTCGCCCTGAACAATTTGGAGGGTTCGCGCGCGACGAGGCGGATCGGTCCGTCGTCGGCCGCGACCCAGGCCGCCATCCCGCGCTCCAGCGTGAGCGACCCGGACTTGGCGTGCACCGTCGTGCAGCCCTGGGTGCCCAGCAGGATCTGCGGGCCCTCGTGGGCGCACCCCGCGTCGACCTCGTGGCCGAGGTACTCGCCGTCGAGCGCCAGCAGCGCGACGGCGAACTCGTCGGTCGGCGTCTCGTAGATCTGGCCGAACCCCTCGCGGCGGATGGGCGGACGCAGCTGCGCCTCGGTGGTGGGCGCGAAGTCCAGCACCCGCAGCAGCTCGGGCACGTCGACGTGCTTGGGGGTGAGCCCGCCGCGTAACACGTTGTCGGAGTTGGCCATCACCTCGACGGCGAAACCGCGCAGATAGGTGTGCAGGTTGCCGGCCGCCACGAAGATGGCCTCGCCCGGGGCCAGGGTGATGCGGTTGAGCAACAACGCGGCCAGCACCCCGGCGTCCCCGGGATAGCGTTCGCCCAGTTCCAGCACCGTCTTGGCTTCGGCCGCGAATTCCGTTGCCCCGGAACTGACGTACTGAATCGCGCCGTCCAGCACGGCGGGCACCAGCACGTCGATGTCGGGCTGGGGCGCGGTGATCCAGGTGGTGAACAGCGCGCGCAGGCCGTCGGCGTCGGACTGGTCGTTCAGCAGGTCGATGTAGGGGTCGAGGTCGGAGACGGCCAGCGCGCGGAGCAGCTCGACGGTCCGCGACGCCTGGCGAAACCCGGCCAGCGCCTCGAACGACTGCAGCGCCACCAACAACTCCGGCTTGTGGGAGGTGTCGCGGTAGTTGCGCACCGGCGAGGACACCGGGATGCCCAGGCGCTCCTCGCGCAGGTAACCCTCGACCGCCTGCTCGGCGCTCGGGTGGGCCTGCAGCGACAGCGGCTCGTCGGCGGCCAGCACCTTGACCAGGAACGGCAGCACGTCCCCGAAGCGGGCCCGCGACCCCGGGCCGAGCTGCCCCTCCGGGTCGGCGACCAGCGCCTCCAGCAACGAGACCTCGCCCTTGCCCGTCTCCAGCCAGGCCGGGTCGCCCGGGTGCGCCCCGAACCACAGCTCCGCCTCCGGATGGGCCGCCGGGACCGCCCGCCCGGTGAATTCCGCCAGGGCGGTCCGCGATCCCCAGGCGTACGTCCGCAAGGCCCCGCGAAGCAGTTCCACTTGTCTCTTTATCCCCGCACCAGTCGCATGTAAACCGCGGCCATCTCCAGCCGGACGGCCAATACTGCCAGTTGCTGCTCGGCGCTGATGGCGCCCCCCAACGCCGGCGCGACCGTGGAGCCGGCCGAGCCGCCGGGCCCGTCGGGCACGTCCTCGGCGGCGAGCAGGTAGACGTTTTCGAGCCCGGCGGTGCGGGCGGCCACCACCGTCTGCTCGTCGCGCAGCGTCAGGGCCAGCACCCGAAGCCGGTCCGGCCGCGGCCCGTCGATCTCCTCGTCGTGGAAGAGGTCCTCGACCGAGGACGCGGCGGCGCCCCCGGGACCCCCCGCCGCCCGCAGCGCCACCACCGCGTCGGCCAGCCCGGTGGCGGCGACGACCTCGTGGGCGACCCGCAGCAGCACCGAACTGGCGTGCCGGGCCAGCGCCAGCGTCGCGGCGCAGTCGCCGGCCAGCGCCGCCCGGCGACCGGCCAGCCGCTCGGCGATCGTCTTGGCCGGATTGGTGAACAGCTCGCGGCCGGCGCTGTTGCGCAGCGCCTCGGCGTCCAGCTCGTCGGCGAGCGACCCCAGCTCGACGCCGGGCCGCGGGTCGACGGTTCGCAGCACGGCCAGGCCGGCGGCCAGGTAGCGGCACAGCCCGAACTCGGCGGGCACCTGGACCCGCGGCTCGAGCACCGCGGCCCGCCCGGCGGTGGAGTCGCGCAGCGGACCCTCGTACGGCGCCGCCACGACGACCCGCGCCCCCCGGCGCACCCCGGTCGCGGCCGAGCTGACCAGCGCGGGATCGCCGGGGTCGTCGCCGGCGACGATCAGCACGTCCAGCGGGCCGACCCACGGCGGCGCCTCGCCGACGACCGTGATCGGCTGGGAGGCCGACCCGCCCAGCGTCGCGGCCAGCAGGGCCCCGGCGGTCTCGGCGCTCCCGCGGCCGGCCACCCAGATCACGCTGCGCGCGCGGTCGTCGGCCGTCAGCCCGTCGAGCGCGCCCTCGTCGGCCGCCGCGCCGATCGCGCGGACCTGCGCGCCCGCCGACGAGGCCGCCCGCAGCAGGCCCAGCCGGTCGGCTTCCAGCAGTCCGTCGGTGTCTTCCAGGTCGATCGCCCGGGTGGCGCTCACGGGGCGGCCTCTTGGCCCGCGATCTGGGTGCTGATGGCGGCGACCAGCGCGTCGACGTCCTCGGCGGTGCGGCCCTCCACGTTGAGCCGCAGCAGCGGCTCGGTGTTGGAGCTGCGCAGGTTGAACCAGCTGCCGTCGCCCAAATCGACCGTCACCCCGTCCAGATGATCGATGGACTGAATCCGGGTGCCGAACGACTTCAGCACCGCGTCCACACAATACGACGCGTCGGCCACCTTGAAGTTGATCTCGCCGGACGATTCGTAGCGCTGGTAGTCCGCGGTCAATTCCGACAGCGGCCGGTCCTGCTCGCCGAGGGCGGCCAGCACGTACAGCGCCGCCAGCATCCCCGAGTCGGCGCCCCAGAAGTCGCGGAAGTAGTAGTGCGCGGAATGCTCGCCGCCGAAGATCGCACCGGTGTCGGCCATCAGCGCCTTGATATAGGAGTGGCCGACCCGCGAGCGCAGCGGTGTGCCGCCGCGCTCGGTGACCAACTCGGGCACCGCGCGGGAGGTGATCACGTTGTGGATGATCGTGGCGCCGATCTCGCGGCCCAGCTCGCGGGCCGCCACCAGGCTGGTCACCGTGGACGGCGAAACCAGGTGGCCGCGTTCGTCGACCACGAAGCACCGGTCGGCGTCGCCGTCGAAGGCCAGCCCTATATCAGCACCGACGGCGCCAACGAACTTTTGCAGGTCCACCAGGTTGGCCGGGTCGAGCGGGTTGGCCTCGTGGTTGGGGAACGAGCCGTCGAGTTCGAAGTACAACGGCGCCACGGTGATCGAGTCGATCGCGCCGAGCACCGCCGGGGCGGTGTGGCCGGCCATGCCGTTGCCGGCGTCCACGGCCACCCGCAGCGGGCGCAGCCCGGAGGTGTTCACCAGCGAACGCAGGAACGTCCCGTACTCGGCGAGCACGTCCTGATCGGTGACCGTGCCGGGCGGCCCGTCATGCGCCGCGACCCCGGCGATCACGTCGTCGGTGATGACGCCCAGGCCGGTCTCGGCGCCCACCGGTTTGGCGCCGGCGCGGCACAGTTTGATGCCGTTGTAGGCCGCCGGGTTGTGGCTCGCGGTGAACATGGCGCCGGGGCAGTCCAGCAACCCCGACGCGAAATAGAGCTGGTCGGTGGACGCCAGCCCGATGCGCACCACGTCCAGGCCCTGGCTTTGCACCCCGCCCGCGAACGCGGCGGCCAGCCCCGGCGAACTGTCCCGCATGTCGTGGCCGATCGCCACCCGGTTGGCACCCTCGCCGCGCATCAGCCTGGCGAACGCGGCGCCCAGGTCGGTGACCAGCGACTCGTCGAGCTCCTCGCCGACCAGCCCGCGCACGTCGTATGCCTTGACGACACGGCGAACGGTCGCGGCGGACCGGGACATGCGGGGACCTCCTGACGCTCCTGACAGTGGGGCTCTTGGCGCCAGCCTATCGGCCCGGGAAAAACCCGCGGCGCTTTAGTCAGAGGGGTCGGGCAGCACCCGCAGGTGCCCCCGGCGCCGGCCGGAACGGTGCTCGGGCGGCGCGAGCAGCCCGCTGCTCGGCGCGGTGGCCTGGGCCCCGGCGTGAATGTGGGGATCGGCAAAGCCGTTCACCGGCGCGGCCCCGTAGGGCATCGCCGCCTGGCCCGGGCGACCCTCACGCACCGCGTCGGCCAGGGCGACCAGGTCGTCCTCGTCCGGATGGGTGGGCTCGGAGAGGAGGGGGCCGGCGTGGCGCACCAACTCCCAGCCGCGGGGGGCGGTGATCCGGCCGGCATGGCCGACGCACAGGTCCCACGAGTGCGGTTCGCGCGCGGTGGCCAGCGGGCCCACCACTGCCGTCGAGTCCGAGTAGACGAACGTCAAGGTCGCCACGGCATAGTGCGGACACCCGGGCCGGCAACAGCGACGGGGAACGTTCACGATCGAAAGGCTATCGTGCGCAAACGCCGCGGAAGCGCCGGACACGCGCATCCGCACGACCCGCGATTCCCAACCGTTACCATCGGCCCGATGAGTGATTCCCGCGGCGATTCCCGCGGCTCCCCGCAAAGCGATCGGTCGCGGCGCCGTTCGGCTTCCTACCGTGCGTCGCGCCGGGGCCGCGACATGCGGGGCCCGCTGCTGCCGCCGACGGTGCCGGGCTGGCGCAGCCGGGCCGAGCGGTTCGACATGGCGGTGCTGGAGGCCTACGAACCGATCGAGCGGCGCTGGCAGGACCGCGTGTCCGAGCTCGACGTGGCGGTCGACGAAATTCCGCGCATCGCCGCCAAGGACCCCGAGAGCGTGCAGTGGCCGCCCGAGGTGATCGCCGACGGGCCGATCGCGCTGGCCCGCCTGATTCCGGCCGGCGTCGACGTCCGCGGTAACTCCACGCGGGCACGAATCGTCTTGTTCCGCAAGCCGATTGAGAGACGGGCCAAGGACACGGAAGAACTTTCTGAGTTGCTGCACGAGATCCTGGTGGCCCAGGTGGCCATCTACCTGGACGTCGAGCCCTCGGTCATCGATCCCACGATCGACGACGAATGACGTTGCGGGCGCGCGCCTGCGTCAGATGATGCCGCGCTTGAGGCGGCGGCGCTCGCGCTCGGAGAGGCCGCCCCAGATGCCGAAGCGCTCGTCATGGGCCAGGGCGTACTCGAGGCACTCGTGGCGCACCTCGCAACCGAGGCAGATCTTCTTGGCCTCGCGGGTGGATCCGCCCTTCTCCGGGAAGAAGGCCTCCGGGTCCGTCTGCGCGCACAGGGCGCGGTCCTGCCACTGGTCCGGGGTCGGCAGCGGTTCGGGCTCGGGCTCGAAAACGACTGGGGCGTCGGGAACCACAGTCAGGTGCGGGCGGACGGGTGCCGCCGGCATCGCGCCGATCGTGCTGTGCGGTGTGCCTGTCATAACGCCCCGAAGGTGCTCATAAGACATGCTTCGTCCGCCTCCTCAGGTTTGATTTGAGAGAGTGAGTGAGTTCCCACTGTTCTGATGTACAGACAATTCGAACATGTGATCGAATCTCGGTCTGCGACACCGGAATCGGCCGGCCAACCGGGAAATGACACTGATGTGATTAGACACTTGTTAACCTGCCTGGTCAAGCGTAATGGCGAATTTCCATATCATCTCGTGACCAAATTCCGGCGTTTCCGTTGTTTTGCGGCCTTCGGCGTGTCGATCACAGTCCTCCCGCGGGCAGTACTGTCGAGCCCTGTGAAGGTCAAGTGAAGGTCACGGTTCTGGTCGGCGGGGTGGGCGGCGCCCGGTTCCTGCTGGGGGTTCAACAGCTGCTCGGGCTCGGTCAGTTTTCGCAACAGGGCCCGGACGCCGGCGGACACGAACTGACCGCGGTCGTCAACGTCGGTGACGATGCGTGGATCCACGGGCTGCGCGTCTGTCCGGATTTGGACACCTGCATGTACACCTTAGGTGGAGGTGTCGACCCGGAGCGAGGGTGGGGTCACCGCGACGAAACCTGGCACGCCAAAGAGGAATTGGCGCGCTACGGCGTGCAGCCGGACTGGTTCCAGCTCGGCGACCGAGACCTGGGCACGCATCTGGTGCGCACCCAGATGCTCAACGCGGGCTACCCGCTGTCACAGATCACCGCCGCGCTGTGCGACCGCTGGCAACCGGGCGCGCGGCTGCTGCCGGCCACCGACGACCGCTGCGAGACGCACGTGGTGATCACCGATCCCGCCGACGACAGCCGCCGGGCGATCCACTTCCAGGAGTGGTGGGTGCGCCACCGGGCGCAGGTGCCCACGCACAGCTTCGCGTTCGTCGGCGCCGAAAAGGCCAGCGCCACAGCCGAAGCGGTGGCGGCCATCGGCGAGGCCGACGCGATCCTGCTGGCGCCGTCCAACCCGGTGGTCAGCGTCGGCGCCATCCTGGCGGTGCCCGGCATCCGCGGCGCGCTGCGCGCGGCCAAGGCCCCGGTCGTCGGCTACTCACCGATCATCGGCGGAAAGCCGTTGCGCGGCATGGCCGATGCGTGCCTGTCCGTGATCGGGGTCGAGTCCACCGCGGAGGCGGTCGGCCGGCACTACGGGGCGCGGCGGGGCACCGGGATACTGGATTGCTGGCTGGTCCACGAGGGCGACCGGGCCGACATCGAGGGGGTCGCGGTGCGCGCCGTGCCCCTGTTGATGAGCGACCCGAAGGCGACGGCCGAAATGGTCGCCTCGGGGCTGGAGCTCGCGGGCGTGAACCAATGACCGAACACGGGACCGGCTCGGCGATCGAGATCGTCCCCGTCACCGGGCTCCCCGAGTTCCGGCCCGGCGACGACCTCGGCGCGGCCGTCGCCGCGGCCGCACCCTGGCTGCGCGACGGCGACGTCGTGGTGGTGACCAGCAAGGTGGTGTCCAAGTGCGAGGGCCGCCTGGTGCCGGCGCCGCGGGACGCCGAGGAGCGCGACCGGCTGCGCCGCAAGCTGGTCGACGACGAGGCGGTGCGCGTGCTGGCGCGCAAGGGCCAGACGCTGATCACCGAGAACCGGCTCGGCCTCGTCCAGGCGGCCGCCGGGGTGGACGGATCCAACGTCGGCCGCGACGAGCTGGCGCTGCTGCCGGTCGACCCCGACGCCAGCGCCGCGGCGCTGCGCGCCGGGCTGCGCGAGCGCCTCGGCGTCGAGGTCGCCGTGGTCATCACCGACACGATGGGCCGCGCGTGGCGCAACGGCCAGACCGACGCGGCCGTCGGCGCGGCGGGTCTCCGTGTGCTGCACGGCTATTCGGGCGCCGTCGACCGGCACGGCAACGAGCTGCTGGTCACCGAGATCGCGATCGCCGACGAGGTCGCGGCCGCCGCCGATCTGGTCAAGGGCAAGCTGACCGCGATGCCGGTGGCCGTGGTGCGCGGGCTCGCCGTGACCGACGACGGCTCGACCGCGCGGCAGCTGCTGCGGCCCGGCGAGGAGGACCTGTTCTGGCTCGGCACCGCCGAGGCCATCGACATGGGCCGCCGGCAGGCCCAGCTGCTGCGCCGGTCGGTGCGCCGGTTCAGCGCCGAGCCGGTGCCGCCCGAGCTGATCGAGGCCGCCGTCGCCGAGGCGCTCACCGCGCCGGCCCCCCACCACACCCGGCCGGTGCGGTTCGTGTGGCTGCGGACCCCGGCCACCCGGACCCGGCTGCTGGACCGCATGAAGGACAAGTGGCGCTCCGACCTCGCGGGGGACGGCCGGCCCGCCGACTCGGTCGAGCGGCGGGTGGCGCGCGGGCAGATCCTCTACGACGCGCCCGAGGTCGTCATCCCGTTCCTGGTCCCCGAGGGCGCCCACGCCTATCCCGACGCCGCCCGCACCGCCGCCGAGCGCACCATGTTCACGGTCGCGGTCGGGGCGGCCGTGCAGGCGCTGCTGGTCGCGCTGGCGGTGCGGGGGGTGGGCAGCTGCTGGATCGGCTCGACGATCTTCGCCGCCGACCTGGTCCGCGCCGAGCTCGAGCTGCCCGCCGACTGGGAGCCCTTGGGCGCCATCGCGATCGGCTACGCCTCGGAGGCCGCCGGGGTGCCGCCCGGGCCGCGCGCCGCGCCGGACCCCGGGGATTTGCTGCTCCGCAAGTAATACTGAGCCCATGCGTTTCGCGGGCAAGGCGGCGGCGTCGGCCGACAAGGTCCGCGGCGGCTACTACACCCCGCCCCCGGTGGCGCGGTTCCTGGCCCGCTGGGTCCGCGAGGCCGGCCCGCGCATCGTCGAGCCGTCCTGCGGCGACGGCCGCATCCTGCGCGAGCTGGCCGCGCTGAGCGACCGGGCGCACGGCGTGGAGCTGATCCCCGACGAGGCGGCCAAGGCCCGGCGGTTCGCGCCCGTCGACGCCGAGAGCCTGTTCGCCTGGATGGCGCGGGCCAACCCCGGCGGCTGGGACGGCGTCGCCGGTAACCCGCCCTACATCCGCTTCGGCAACTGGGCCCCCGATCAGCGCGACCCGGCGCTGGAGCTCATGCGCCGCGAGGGGCTGCGCCCCAGCCGGCTGACCAACGCCTGGGTGCCGTTCGTCGTCGCCGGCGCGGCCCTGGTGCGCGACGGCGGACGGGTGGGGCTGGTGCTGCCCGCGGAGTTGCTCCAGGTCGGCTACGCCGCGCGGCTGCGCGAGTTTCTGCTCAGCCGGTTCCGGGAGATCACGCTGGTGACGTTCGAGCGGTTGGTGTTCGACGGCGTCCTGCAGGAGGTCGTGCTGTTCTGCGGCGTGGCCGGGCCGGGTCCGGCGCGCATGCGCACCGTGCACCTGACGGACGCCGACGCTCTGGCGGGCGCGGAACTCGATGCCGCGTGGGCCCCCGCGCTGCGGCACGAAAAGGAGAAGTGGACCAAGTACTTCCTGGACCCCGCCGCGATCCGGCTGCTGCGCACGCTCAAGGCGTCGCCGGCCATGACCCGGCTCGGCTCGCTCGCCGACGTGGACGTCGGGATCGTGACGGGCCGCAACAGCTTCTTCACGTTCACCGACGCGCAGGCCGACGAGCTCGGGCTGCGGCCGCACTGCGTCCCGCTCGTCTCGCGCAGCGCGCAGCTGTCCGGGCTGGTCTACGACAGTGACTGCCGCGCAAGCGATCTCGCCGCCGGACACCGGACCTGGCTGCTCAACGCGCCGCCCGAGCCGGCCGACGCCGCCGTCGTCGCGCACGTCCGCGCCGGCGAGGCCGCCGGCGTGCACCGCGGCTACAAGTGCTCGATCCGCCAGCCGTGGTGGATCACCCCGTCGCTGTGGACACCCGACCTGTTCCTGCTGCGCCAGGTCCACCGGTCGCCGCGGCTGACCGTCAACGCCGCCGGGGCGACGAGCACCGACACCGTGCACCGGGTCCGGCTCGCGCCCGGTGTCGACGCGAGCGCGCTGGCCGCCGTGTTTCACAACAGCATGACGTTCGCCTTCGCCGAGATCCTCGGCCGCAGCTACGGTGGGGGCATCTTGGAGCTGGAACCCCGCGAAGCCGAGCAGCTGCCCATTCCCCCGCCGGCGTATGCCGAACTTGCTGGCGACGTCGACCTGTTGCTGAAGGCGGGCGAAACCGAGAAGGCGCTCGACCTCGTCGACCGGCGCGTGCTGATCGACGGGCTCGGCCTGTCCCCCGACGTCGTCGCCGGATGCCGCGCCGCCTGGGTCTCGCTGCGGGATCGCCGAACGAGGCGGGGGTCGCGGTGAGCCTGTGGGACTCGGCGGTCTCGATCCTCGGCGACTGGCGCGCCCCGGACCCGGAGCAGGACTCGTTGCGCCACGCCGTGCTGGCCTTCGTGCACGCCCGGCCCGACGCCTGCCGCCGCGAGTGCGTGCCCGGGCACGTCACCGCGTCGGCGCTGGTGCTCGACCACACCGGTTCGCAGGTGCTGCTGACGCTGCACCCCCGCCTGGGCCGCTGGGTGCAGCTGGGCGGGCACTGCGACGAGGACGACGCCGACGTCCTCGCCGCCGCGTTGCGCGAGGCGACCGAGGAATCCGGCGTCGACGGCCTGCGCATCGAGCCCGGGCTGGCCGCCGTGCACGTGCACCCGGTCACCTGCTCGCTGGGCGTGCCGACGCGGCACCTGGACCTGCAATTCGTCGCGCACGCACCGGCCGGCGCGCGGATCGCCATCAGCGACGAGTCGGACGACCTGCGGTGGTGGCCCGCCGACGCCCTGCCGGACGGCACCGATCACGCGCTGGAGTACCTCGTCGCGCGCGCGACGGGCCGAGCGTCACGCTAGCGTGGCTGTCGGCGTCGAGCGGTGCGCCAGCGTGACGTTCGAGATGATGCCGCCTCACACGTCGGACGAGTAGCGAATCCCGCCGTCGGGAATCGAAACGCCGGGCCACACCCGGGCGCCGCGCAGCAGCTCGCAGCGCGCGCCGATGTCGGCGCCGTCGCCGATCACCCCGTCGCGGATCAGCGCCCGCGGGCCGATGCGCGCGCCGAAGCCGACGATCGACCGCTCGATCACGCTGCCGGCCTCCACCTTCACGCCGTCGAAGACCACCGCGCCGTCCAGCCGGACGCCCGGGCCGATCTCGGCGCCGCGCCCGACGACCGTCCCGCCGATCAGCACCGCGCCCGGGGACACCGCCGCGCCGTCGTGCACAAGCTGCTCGCCGCGGTGACCGTGCAGCGCCGGCGACGGGGCGATCCCGCGGACCAGGTCCGCCGACCCGCGCACGAAGTCCTCGGGGGTGCCCATGTCTCGCCAGTAGGTGGCGTCGACGTAGCCGCAGACCTTCACGTCGGGATCGGACAGCAGGGCGGGGAACGCCTCGCGCTCCACCGAGACCTCGCGGCCCCGCGGGATCCGGTCGATGATGCCGCGCGCGAAGACATAGCAGCCGGCGTTGATCTGGTCGGTCGGCGGATCCTGGGTCTTCTCCAAAAACGCCGTGACGCGGCCGTTTTCGGTGGGCACGCAGCCGAACGCCCGCGGGTCGCCCACCCGCACCAGGTGCAGGGTGACGTCGGCGTGCTCGCTCTGGTGGAATTCCAGCAGCTGGCCCAGGTCGGCGCCGGACAGCACGTCGCCGTTGAACACCATCGCGGTGTCGTGGCGCAGGTGGTCGGCGACGTTGGCGATGCCGCCGCCCGTGCCGAGCGGCTGCTCCTCGGTGACGTATTCGAGCTGCAGGCCGAGCTTGGAGCCGTCGCCGAACTCGGCCTCGAAGACCTGGGCCTGATACGACGTGCTCAGGATGACGTGCTCGATGCCGGCCGCGGCGATCCGCGACAGCAGGTGGGTCAGGAACGGCAGCCCGGCGGTCGGCAGCATCGGCTTGGGCGCGGACAGCGTCAGCGGCCGCAGCCGGGTGCCCTTGCCGCCGACCAGGACCACCGCATCGACCTGTGAGGTTCCCATCTCAGTGCCGCCCTCCCGCCGCGTTCCTTCTACTCAGGCGACGCGCGCTGCGCACCATCAGCCGCGAACGCGCCACCAGCGAGGCCCGCAGCGTCCAGCGCAGCGGCGCACGCCACCAACCAGAATGCCGGTCGGCAAGGAACAAGTAGGTGCTTTTGTGATGAGCGGCCAGGTGGCGTTCCGGGTCGTGGCCGGTGGAGTGGCCCTTGTCGTGCAGCACCTCGGCCGTCGGCACGTAGACGTTCAGCCAGCCGGCCTTGCCCAGCCGGTCACCGAGGTCGACGTCCTCCATGTACATGAAGTAGCGCTCGTCGAACCCCCCGACCTGGCTGAACGCCGACCGCCGCACCAGCAGGCACGACCCCGACAACCAGCCGACCGCCCGCTCGCTGGGCTCCAGCCGTTCCTGGCGGTAGGCCGCCGTCCACGGGTTGCGCTTCCAGAACGGCCCGACCACCGCGTGCATGCCGCCGCGGACCAGGCTGGGCAGGTGCCGCGCCGACGGATACACCGATCCGTCGGGGTCGCGGATCAGCGGCCCCAGGGCGCCGGCGTGCGGCCAGCGGGCGGCCGCGTCCAGCAGGGCGTCGATGCTGCCCGGCCCCCACTGCACGTCGGGGTTGGCCACGATCAGCCAGTCGTCGTCCACTCCCCCGCCCTCGGACAGGTGCGCGACCGCGCGGTTCACCGCGGTCCCGTATCCGAGGTTGGCGCCGGTGTCGAAGAACCGGACGTTCGGGAAGCGCTCGACGGCCGCCTGCGGGGCCCCGTCGGTGGACCCGTTGTCGGCCAGCAGCACGCTGACCGGGCGCTCGGTGGCGATCGACAGGGAGGCCAGGAACCTCTCCAGGTGCGGGCCCGGTGAGTAGGTCACCGTCACGACCGGCAGGACGTCAGTCACGCGTCGAGGGTAACGGTCGATCGCCGGCAGCCGCGGCCACCGCCGCGACAAGCGCAGGGCGCCACGGCCGTAACGGTGTCAGGCCGGCCGCCGCGGACTCGCGGCTGCCCAGCGCGGAATAGCTCGGGCGCGGCGCGGGGCGCGGGAAGTCCTCGGTCTTGACCGGTCGCACCCGGTCCGGGTCGGCGCCGCACTCGGAGAACACCGCGCGGGCCTGCTCGAAGCGCGACACCGCACCCTCGTTGGCGGCGTGCAGGATCGGCCCGCGCACCCGCTCGTCGGCGACCTGCAGCAGCGCGACGGCCAGGTCGGCGACGTAGGTCGGCGATCCGACCTGGTCGTCGACCACGTCCACCGGGCCGTCCCCGGCCGCCAGGCGGCGCATGACGGCGACGAAGTCCTTGCCGGTCCCGCCGGTGTACAGCCACGCGGTCCGCACCACGACCGCGTCCGGCAGCGCCGCCAGCACCGCCTCCTCGCCGGCCAGCTTGGACAGCGCGTACACGCCGCGCGCGTCACACTTGTCGCTGGGCTCGTACGGGCGCGCCCCGTCCTCGGGGGGCGGCCCGGTGAACATGTAGTCGGTGGAGACGTGGATGAGCCGGGCGCCGACCTTGGCGCAGGCGCGCGCCAGGAGCTCCGGACCGGTCTCGTTGACCGCGTAGGCACGCGCCTCGTCGCTCTCCGCCGCGTCGACGTTGGTGTACGCGGCGCAGTTGACGACCACGTCGCCGGCCCGGATGATCCGTTCGGCCGCGGCCGGGTCGGTGATGTCCCACTGCGACGACGTCAGCGCCAGCACGTCTCGGCCCCCATCTGCGGCCAGCGCCGTCAGAGAAGTGCCCAATTGCCCGCCCCCGCCGCTGATCACAAGCCTTTCCGACATGTGTCGAGTCTGGCATGGCACAGGCACGCCGCTTTCAGCTACCCGAGAAGCGGCTGTGTCACAAGTAATCTGTTGTGATGCCTGTGCAACGTGTGGTTCGTGTGGTTGCCACTGTGCTGACCGTCGCCGTCGTTTTCGGCACCGGGATCGCCTGGAGCAACGTCCGGTCCTTCGAGGACGGCATCTTCCACATGTCCGCGCCGTCGCTGGGCAAGGGCGGCGACGACGGCGCGATCGACATCCTGCTGGTCGGCCTCGACAGCCGCACGGACGCGCACGGCAACCCGCTGTCGGCCGAGGAGCTGGCGACGCTGCGGGCCGGCGACGAGGAGGCGACCAACACCGACACGATCATCCTGGTGCGGATCCCGAACAACGGGAAGTCGGCGACCGCCATCTCGATCCCGCGCGACTCCTACGTCTCGGCCCCCGGGCTGGGCAAGACGAAGATCAACGGCGTCTACGGCCAGACCCGGGAGGCGAAGCGGGCCACCCTGGTCAAGGCCGGCGCGTCGGCCGCCGAGGCCGAGGCGCAGGGCACCGAGGCCGGCCGCGAGGCCCTGATCAAGACCGTCGCCGACCTGACCGGGGTCACCGTCGACCACTACGCCGAGATCGGGCTGCTGGGCTTCGCGCTGATCACCGACGCGCTCGGCGGCGTCGAGGTCTGCCTGAAAGAGCCGGTGTACGAACCGCTTTCGGGCGCCGACTTCCCGGCCGGCCGGCAGAAGCTCGACGGCCCGCAGGCGCTGAGCTTCGTCCGCCAGCGCCACGACCTGCCGCGCGGCGACCTGGACCGGGTGGTGCGCCAGCAGGTGGTGATGGCCTCGCTCGCGCACCGGATCATCTCCGGGCACACGCTGTCCAGCCCCACGACGCTGAAGCGGCTGGAGGCGGCTGTGCAGCGCTCGGTGGTGATCTCCTCGGGTTGGGACGTCATGGATTTCGTCCAGCAGCTGCAACAGCTGGCCGGCGGTAAGGTCGCCTTCGCCACCATCCCGGTGCTCGACGGGGCCGGCTGGAGCGACGACGGCATGCAGAGCGTGGTCCGGGTGGACGCCCACCAGGTCGCCGACTGGGTGGCGAGCCTGCTGCAAGACCAGGCCCAGGGCAAGACCGAGGAACTGGCATACACCCCGGCCAAGACCACCGTCGACGTGGTCAACGACACCGACATCAACGGGCTGGCGGCGGCGGTGTCGAACGTGTTGAGCACCAAGGGATTCAGCTCCGGAACCGTCGGCAACAACGACGGCGGCCACGTGAAGGGCAGCCAGGTGCGCGCCGCCAAGACCGACGACCTGGGCGCCCAGCAGGTCGGCAAGGAACTGGGCGGGCTGCCCGTCGTCGCCGACCCGGCGCTGCCGGCCGGATCCGTCCGGGTGGTGCTCGCCAACGACTACACCGGCCCGGGCTCCGGCCTCTCCGGCGGCCCGGACGCCCAGGTGCTGCCCGCCCGGGCGTCCAACGCGGGCGCCGCCGGCGGCCCCAATACCCCGCCGCCGTCGCCGATCCTGACCGCCGGCTCCGACAAACCCGAGTGCATCAACTGAGCACGCTCGCCGGCGCCATCCTGGATCCGATGCTGCGGGCCGACCCGGTCGGCCCGCGCATCACCTATTACGACGACGCGACCGGCGAGCGCATCGAACTGTCCGCCGTGACGCTGGCCAACTGGGCGGCCAAGACCGGCAACCTGTTGCGCGACGAGCTGGGCGCCGGGCCGGCCGGCCGGGTCGCGATCCTGCTGCCGGCGCACTGGCAGACGGCGGCGGTCCTGTTCGGGGTGTGGTGGATCGGCGCCGAGGCGGTGCTCGAAGCGGGCGCCCCCGCGGACGTGGCGCTGTGCACCGCCGAGCGGCTCGACGAGGCCGACGCCGCCGTGGCGGGCGGCGAGGTCGCCGTCCTCTCGCTGGACGCGTTCGGCCGCCCGGCGCTCGACCTGCCGATCGGCGTCACCGACTACGCCACCGCCGTCCGGGTGCACGGCGACCAGATCGTCCCCGAACGCCACCCCGGCCCGGCGCTGGCCGGCCGATCGGTCGACGAGGTGCTGGCCGATTGCGAAAGGTCGTCCACCGCAAGGGAATTGACGTCCGGCGACCGGGTGCTCTCCACCGCCGCCTGGTCCGGTCCCGACCAACTGGTGGACGGCCTGCTGTCGATCCTGGCCGTCGGCGCGTCGCTGGTGCAGGTCGCCAACCCCGACCCGTCGGCGCTGGAGCGCAGGATCGTGACCGAAAAGGTCACCCGGGTGCTGTCGACAAGTTAGCTTACCCTGCGCTAAGTTTACGGGGTTAACTCAGCGCAGGTGGGGCAGAGGGCTTGGCTGACAGGGACATCGGCATGCGTGCCGCTCGCATCGCGGCCAGCGAGGCGCGCGGCCCATGACGGCGCCCATCTGGATCGCCGCCCCGCCGGAGGTGCATTCGGCGGCACTCAGCAGCGGGCCCGGCCCGGCGTCGTTGCTGGCGGCGGCCGGCGCGTGGCACACCCTGAGCGCCGAATATGACTCTGTCGCAACCGAACTCATCGCGGTCCTGGCCGGCGTCCAGTCCGGGCTGTGGCAGGGCCCGAGCGCGGAGTCGTACGTGGCCGCCCACGCGCCCTACCTGGCGTGGCTGACGCAGGCGAGCGCCGACAGCACCACGACCGCGGCCCTGCACGAAACCGCGGCCGCGGCCTACACCGCCGCGCTGGCCGCCATGCCGACACTGGCCGAACTCGCCACCAACCACGTCGTCCACGCCGTGTTGGTGGCGACCAATTTCTTCGGGCTCAACACCATCCCGATCGCGCTCAACGAGGCGGACTACGTGCGGATGTGGCTCCAGGCCGCCGCCACGATGAGCGCCTACGACGCCACCTCCAGCGCGGCGGTGGCCGCAACGCCACAAATCACCCCGGCGCCGGTGCTGGTCAACCCCGTGTCGACGTGGGTCGACTCGGTAACCAGCGCCATCCAGACCGCCGGGCAGCTGGCCCAGGACGCGTCCACCCTGAACCTGACCGCCCTGCAGTCGGCGTTCCTGAACGCGATCCAGAACTTCAGCATCGCGGCGTTCATGGCGAATCCGGCCGGGTACACCCAGCAGACCGTCGAGTCGTTCGTGGGCCAGTTCCCGCTGCTGTCGGACCTCTATTTCGGGTTCGGCGGCGACCACCTCTTCGAGTTCGTCGAGAATCCGGTCGGGTTCGTGGAGAACATCGTCAACAAGTTCCTCGCGGATCCGGTTACGGCGCTGAGCAATCCGTTCCTCCTGGTCCTGTCCCCCGACGATTTCGCCT
Organism: Mycobacterium sp. 1081908.1; assembly: GCF_001673535.1. Lineage (GTDB taxonomy): Bacteria > Actinomycetota > Actinomycetes > Mycobacteriales > Mycobacteriaceae > Mycobacterium. The sequence continues at coordinate 26,408 of NZ_LZLY01000087.1, forward strand.
CCATCGGCTACAGCACTTTTTCCCCGTTCATACCCGCCGCGGCCGCCCCCGCCGGCGCGCTGGGCGGCGTCGCGGGCCTGGCCCAGGCGACCGGGTTGGCCGGCCTTCCCGAACCCGCCGTCGCGCCGGCGCCGGCGCCGGCGGCGCACGGACCCGCGCTGTTGCCGGTCGTCGGGACGGCGACGCCCGCGCCCGGCACGACCATCGCGTCCGGCGCGGCACCCGCGCCCGCGCCCACGGCGAGCACCGTCGCCAATCCCGCGCCGCCGCCGGCGACCCCGACCGCGGGGGTCGCGGGTTTCGCGCCCCCCTATGCCCTGGCGCCGCCCGGCATCGACGTCGGCGAGGGGCTGCCCACCGGAGCCGGTGCCACCGCCAAAAGGCAAGCACCGCAGCCGGATAGCGCCGCGGCGGTATCCGCGGCGGCGGCGCGGGAGCTTCGGCGCCGGCGCGCGAAGCAACCCGCGCACAGCGACGAGTACATGGACATGGACGTCGAGGTCGATCCGGAGTGGGCCGGGGCCTCGGATCGTGATGCGGGAACCATCGGCTTCGCCGGGACGGTCTCGAAAGGCGGGGCCCGCCCGACGGGGCTGACCGCGATCTCAGGCGACGAGTTCGGCGGCGGCCCGACGATGCCGATGCTGCCCAATACCTGGGAGCCCGACGGGCCCCGCGACACATATTGATATCGCAATATTTCAATGTTAACGTCGTGCAAGCATCAACCAACGCTGTGACGACAGGAAGGGTGCGGCGATGGCGGTCTACGGGCTCCTGGCAAAGGCGGCGGGCACGGTGGTCACCGGCCTGGTCGGCGTGACGGCCTACGAGGTGGTACGCAAGGCCATGGCCAAGGCGCCGCTGCACGAGACCGCCGTGTCGGCCGCGGAGCTGGGGTTGCGGGGCACCCGCAAGGCCGAGGAGGCGGCCGAGTCCGCGCGCCTCAAGCTCGCCGACGTCATGGCCGAGGCCCGCGAGCGCATCGGTGAGGAGGCGCCCACGCCGTCCGTCACCGACACCCATGAGCACGACCACTGACCGCTTGCCGCAGGCGAAAGACCCTGCCCTGGACGTGATTTCGGATGCGGCCGGTCGCATGCGGGTCTCGGTCGGCTGGGTGCGCGCCGACTCCCGGCGCGCCGTGGCGGTCGAGGAGGCCGTCGGCAAGGTGCCGGGCGTGCGCGCGGTGCACGCCTACCCGCGCACCGGCTCGGTGGTCGTCTGGTATTCGCCCCGGCGCGCCGAGCGCGCCGCGGTGCTCGGCGCGATCGCCGGCGCCGCCCGCGTCGCGGCGGAGCTGATCCCGGCGCGCGCGCCGCACTCGTCGGAGATCCGCAACACCGACGTGCTTCGCATGGTCATCGGCGGCGCGGCGCTGGCCCTGCTCGGCGTGCGCCGCTACGTGTTCGCGCGGCCGCCGCTGCTCGGCCCCAGCGGCCGGCTGTTCGCCACCGGCGTCACCGTCTTCACCGGCTATCCCTTCCTGCGCGGCGCGCTGCGCTCGCTGCGCTCCGGCCGGGCCGGCACCGACGCGCTGGTCTCCGCGGCCACCGTGGCCAGCCTGGTGCTGCGCGAGAACGTGGTCGCGCTGACCGTGCTGTGGCTGCTCAACATCGGCGAGTACCTGCAGGACCTGACGCTGCGACGGACCCGCCGCGCCATCTCCGAATTGCTGCGCGGCAACCAGGACACAGCCTGGATCCGCTTGGCGGACGGCGAGATTCAGGTGCCGATCGACAGCGTCGAAATCGGCGACGAGGTGATCGTGCACGACCACGTCGCGATACCGGTGGACGGCGAGGTGGTCGAGGGCGAGGCGATCGTCGACCAGTCGGCGATCACCGGCGAGAACCTGCCCGTCAGCGTCATCGTCGGCGCCCACGTGCATGCCGGCTCGGTCGTGGTGCGCGGGCGGCTGGTGGTGCGCGCCCACGCCGTCGGCAACCAGACCACCATCGGGCGCATCATCGCCCGGGTCGAGGAGGCGCAGCACGACCGGGCGCCGATCCAGACGGTCGGCGAAAACTTCTCCCGCCGTTTCGTTCCCACCTCGTTCATCGTCTCGGCCCTCACCCTGGCCGTCACCGGCGACGTCCGCCGGGCGATGACCATGCTGCTGATCGCGTGCCCGTGCGCGGTGGGCCTGGCCACCCCGACCGCCATCAGCGCAGCGATCGGCAACGGCGCGCGCCGCGGCATCCTGATCAAGGGCGGCTCGCACCTCGAACAGGCGGGCCAGGTCGACGCGATCGTGTTCGACAAAACCGGCACGCTGACCGTGGGGCGCCCCGTGGTCACCAACATTGTTGCGATGCACAAGGATTGGCAGCCGGAGCAGGTGCTGGCGTATGCGGCCAGCTCGGAGATCCACTCCCGCCATCCGCTGGCCGAGGCGGTGATCCGCTCCACCGAGGAACGCCACATCAGCATCCCGCCGCACGAGGAGTGCGAGGTGCTGGTGGGCATGGGGATGCGGACCTGGGCCGACGGCCGGACCCTGCTGCTGGGCAGCCCCTCGCTGTTGCAGTCCGAGAAGGTCAGGGTGTCGAAGAAGGCGAAGGAGTGGGTCGACCGGCTGCGCCGCCAGGCGGAGACGCCGCTGCTGCTCGCGGTGGACGGCACCCTGGTCGGGCTGATCAGCCTGCGCGACGAGGTGCGGCCCGAGGCCGCCGCGGTGCTGAAGAAGTTGCGCGCCAGCGGGATTCGCCGGATCGTCATGCTCACCGGCGATCATCCCGAGATCGCCGAGGTGGTGGCCGGCGAGCTCGGGATCGACGAATGGCGAGCCGAGGTGATGCCGGAGGACAAGCTCGAGGTGGTGCGCGAGCTGCAGGGCGACGGCTTCGTCGTGGGCATGGTCGGCGACGGCATCAACGACGCCCCGGCGCTGGCCGCCGCCGACATCGGCATCGCCATGGGCCTGGCCGGAACCGACGTGGCCGTCGAGACCGCCGACGTGGCGCTGGCCAATGACGACCTGCATCGCCTGCTCGACGTGCGCGACCTGGGCGCCCGCGCGGTCGACGTGATCCGGGAGAACTACGGCATGTCCATCGCCGTCAACGCGGCCGGGCTGATCATCGGCGCGGGCGGCGCGCTGTCCCCGGTGCTGGCCGCGATCCTGCACAACGCGTCGTCGGTCGCGGTGGTGGCCAACAGCTCCCGGCTGATCCGCTACCGCTTGGACTGAATCAGCAGCCGGACTGCGGCAAACCACGTATGTTCTGCTCCAAGCGCGCCATTTCGGAGCATCGGGAACTCGCAGGATGAGAAGTCTGGACAGCGATAACTGGAACTCGGGCAACGTCAACACCGGATTCGGGATCAGCACCGACAGCGGCGCGGTGAATTCGGGCTTCGGCAACACCGGGACCGAGACCTCGGGCTTCTTCAACTCGGCCACCGGCGGGGCCATCGTCAACGGGCAGAACTCGGGCTTCTTCAACGTCGGCATCCCGGGCAGCCTGGTGGGCCCCGGCAGCAGCGGCCAGATCTCCGGCCTGCTGAACTTCGGCACCCTCTTGTCCGGGCTCTTCAGCCTGAGCCGGCTGCTGCCGTAACGCGCCCCGGATCAGCAGCCGCAGGCGTGGCCGCGCCAGGTCCGCACGCCCTGCCAGGCCGCGGCGCCGGCGACCCCGAGCCCCACCGCGGGGTCGACCCACCACGCGCCCGACCACAGTCCCGTCAGCGCCAGCGTGATCAGCACCCCGGCGGCCTGAACGGCGCACAGGTAGTTCTGCGTGCCCTCGCCCTCGGTGGCCTCCGAACCGAGCCGCACGCCCAGCCGGTGGTTGGCCCGGCCGAGGAGCGGCATCAGCACCAGGGCCAGGGCGGCCAGCGCGATGCCGATCACCGACGTCTCGGCGTGGTGCCCCTCGGTCAGGTCCCGGATGGATTCGGCGGCGATGTAGGGGGCGGTCAGCCAGAACGACACCGCCACACCGCGCCGGGCCCGCCGCTCGGCCGCCTCGGAGAACGCCCGCGCGCCGCTGAACCGCCAGATCACCATCGCGCTGGCCAGCGCCTCGGCCCCGCCGCCGAGCGCCCACCCGGTCAGCGCGATCGACCCGACCGCCATTCCCTGCCACAAGCCGACCGCGCCCTCGAGGAGCACCACGACCAGGCCGACCCAGGCCAACTGGCGCGCCCACCGGGCGCCGGCCCGCCAGCCCGCGTCCCTGCCCCCGGCGACGGGGCATGCGCCGACGACGGCGGGCGAAGTGGTCATTGCGTCGAGGCTAGCGACGGCGCGGTGGGCGTGCGAGCCCGCACACGCGCACGTAACACAACCGTGTCCGGGTTCTTACACAGCGCACCCGCGGGCGATCGGCACCCGAGGCCGGTCGTTATTGTGGCTAACCAGTAGCGGGAGAAGGGACGACATGGCGCGCACCGACAACGACACCTGGGACCTGGCGACCAGCGTGGGAGCCACCGCCACCATGGTGGCCGCGGGGCGGGCCCGGGCGACCCGGGACGCGCTGATCGACGACCCGTTCGCCGAGCCGCTGGTGCGCGCCGTCGGCGTCGACTTCATGACCCGGTGGGCCGCCGGCGAATTGAGCACCGAGGACGTCGACGTGCCCGGCGCGCCTTGGGGCATGCAGCGCATGACCGACATGATGGCCGCCCGCACCCGCTACATCGACGCGTTCTTCGACCACTCGGCCGACGTCGGGATCCGACAGGTCGTCATCCTGGCCTCGGGCCTGGACGCGCGCGCGTACCGGCTGCCGTGGGCGGCCGGCACGACCGTGTTCGAGATCGACCAGCCGGAGGTCATCGAATTCAAGACCGCCACCATCGCCGAACTCGGCGCCAAGCCCACCGCGGACGTGCGGGCCGTGCCGATCGACCTGCGCCACGACTGGCCGACGGCGTTGCGCGCGGCCGGGTTCGACACCGGCCGGCCGGCCGCATGGCTCGCCGAGGGCCTGCTCGGTTTCCTGCCGGGCGACGCCCAGGACCGGCTGCTGGACCAGATCACCGCGCTGTCCGCCGACGGCAGCCGGCTGGTGGCCGAGGTCTTCTTCAACACGGGCGTCAGCGGGGACGCGCTCAACGCCGCGAGCGAGAAGTGGCGGGAGAACGGCCTCGACATCGCCCTCGGCGACCTGGGTTTCCCCGACGAGCGCAGCGACGTGGCGACCTACCTGGCCGATCGCGGCTGGCGGCCGACTCGCACACCGCTGAATCGGCTGCTGGCCGACGCCGGGTTGCCGCTGCAGCCCGAAGGCCCCGACGCGCCCTTCGCGCGCAACTACTACTGCACCGCGGTGCTGCACCGGGCAGCCTAGAGGAAGGCCGCACATGCCAAACAGCAAGCCCGCCAAGCCGCTTGACGGGTACCGGGTACTCGACTTCACCCAGAACATCGCCGGACCGCTGGCCGGGCAGGTGCTGGCCGACCTGGGCGCCGAGGTGATCAAGGTCGAGGCGCCCGGCGGCGAGGCGGCCCGGCAGATCACCGCCGTCCTGCCCGGACGCCCGCCGCTGCCCACCCTGTTCCTGCCCCACAATCGCGGCAAGAAATCGATCGCGGTGGACCTGACGTCCGAGGAGAACAAGCAGCAGATCCTGCGGCTCGTCGACACCGCCGACGTTGTGCTGGAAGGGTTTCGGCCCGGGGTGATGGAACGGATGGGCCTGGGCCCCGACGACCTGCGGGCGCGCAACCCCAGGCTGATCTACGCCCGGCTGTCGGCCTACGGCGGCAACGGCCCGGAGGGCAACCGGCCGGGCGTCGACCTGATGGTCGCCGCCGAATCGGGCATGAGCACCGGGATGCCCACGCCGACCGGCAAGCCGCAGATCATCCCGTTCCAGCTCGTCGACGCTGCGAGCGGTCACGTGCTGGCGCAGGCGGTGCTGGCCGCGCTGCTCAACCGCGAGCGCCACGGGGTGGCCGACGTCGTGCGCGTGGCGATGTACGACGTCGCGGTCAACCTGCAGGCCAGCCAGCTCACCATCCACCTCAACCAGCCCAGCGAGCCGAAACCCGATTCGGAGCCGAAAGCCAAGAAGCGCAAGGGAGTTGGCTTCGCCACCCAGCCCTCGGACGCGTTCAGGGCCGCCGACGGCTACCTGGTGATCAGCGCGTACGTGCCCAAGCACTGGGCAAAGCTGTGCGAGATCATCGGCCGCCCGGAGCTCTTGACCGACGAGCGGTTCATCGACCAGCGCGCGCGGGCGCTCAACTACCCGGAGCTGACCGAGGAGCTGGAGGCGGCGCTGGCCGCCAAGACCGCGGCCGAATGGGTGGAGCTGCTGCAGGAAGGCGGCCTGATGGCCTGCCACGCCTATACCTGGAAGCAGGTGGTCGGCACCCCGCTGTTCGCCGAGAACGAGCTCGCCCTGCGGGTGGGCGGCGGCGAGGACGCCATCACGGTCGTGCGCATGCCGGCGCGCTACCAGAGCTTCGAGGCCGCGGCCACCGATCCCCCGCCCGCGCCCGGGCAGCACAACGAGGAGTTCCTCACCCGTTAGAGACCGGGGAGCCGCACCACCTGGACGAAGAACTCGTCGATCTGGCGGACGGCGCTCATGAACTGGTCGAGGTCCACCGGCTTGGTGACGTAGGCGTTGGCGTGCAGCTGGTAGCTGCGCAGGATGTCCTCCTCCGCCGAGGAGGTGGTGAGCACGACGACCGGGATGCGGGCCAGGTCCGGGTCGGACTTGACCTTCTCCAGCAGCTGGCGGCCGTCGTATTTGGGCAGGTTCAGGTCGAGCAGGATGAGATCCGGGCGCGGCGCGTCCGCGAACTGGCCGCGGCGGTAGAGGAAGTCAAGCCCCTCCTCCCCGTCGTGCGCCACGTGCAGGTTGTTCTTGAGCTTGTTGTGCTCGAACGCTTCTCGGGTGATCAGCTCGTCGCCCGGGTCGTCCTCGACGAGCAGGATTTCGATCGCTCTACCCTCCGTCGGCGACGACGTCATCGCGGGCTCCTTCCGAAGTGGTAACGGGCAGGGTGAACTGCAGCCTGGTCCCGTCGGTGTAGGTCGTGTCGACCCAGATGGTGCCGCCGTGCTGCTCGACGATCTTCTTGCACAGCGCCAGGCCGACGCCCGTTCCCGAGTACACCTCCCGGCCGTGCAGCCGCTGGAAGATCACGAAGACCTTCTCGGCGAACTCTTCCCCGATGCCGATCCCGTTGTCCGACACGGACAATAGCCACTCGTCATCGTGATCGCCGGTGCGCCGTTCGCAGGCGATGGCGACGCGGGGCCTGCGGTCCTTGTGCCGGAACTTCACCGCGTTGCCGATCAGGTTCTGCCACAGCATGGTCAGCAGCGTCGGATCGCCGATGATCCGCGGCAGCGGCTGGCCGGGCCCCACGATCTCGGCGTCCGCCTCCTCGATGGCGGCGGCGAGGTTGGCCAGGCCGGCGTCCAGCGCCGTGCCGAGATCGACCTCGGTCTGCATGGTGGAAAGCCGGCCGACGCGGGAGAAGGTGAGCAGGTCGTTGATCAGCACCTGCATGCGCTTGGCCCCGTCGACGGCGAAGCCGATGTATTCAATCCCGCGCTCGTCGAGCTGGTCGCCGTAGCGCCTTTCGAGCAGCTGGCAGAACGAGGCGACCTTGCGCAGCGGCTCCTGCAGGTCGTGGGACGCGACGTAGGCGAACTGCTCGAGTTCGGCGTTGGAACGCCGCAATTCGAGCGCCTGCTCGTCCAAAAGCGCTCGGGCCGAATGCGATACCTCGAGCTCCTCGACGATGCGCTTGCGCATGTTCTCCACGTCGATCGCCATGCGCCGAATGTCCTTGGGCCGCTTCGGGGCCGCGATGGTCTCACCGAAGCTGCCCAAGGTGATCCGCCGGCACGCCGCGGCCAGCGCCGCCAGCGGCACGGTGACCGCGTCGCGCATCAACAGGCCGAGCGCGGCGGCGGTCGCGAAGAACACCAACACCATCGCCCCCAGCACCCTGTCCCGCCAGGCATCGATACCCTGGAGATCGGCGGCCGCGCTCGCGGTGGCCGCGGCCAGGCTGGCGTTTTGCCGGTCGAAAAGCGCTCGCAGATGGTCGAATTCGGCTTTGCCCCGTTCGGCCGCGGGCCGATTCGTGACGTTCCTCGAGTCCGGGGCCACGCTGGCGATCGCCGGCTCGGCATAGTTCGCCCGCCAGTTCGCCGCGGCCTTCTCGATCGCGTCCAGGTCGCCCACCAGGTCCGCGCGCTGCCCCAGCCGCCGCCGGATGTCTTCGGCCGCCTCCCGTTCGGCGTGCTGGCCGTCGTAGTACGGGGTGAGGAACTGCCGGTCCGCGGTGATCAGGTAGCCGCGCACGCCGGTTTCCTGGTCGCGCAGCGCCGACTGCAGCTGAAACGCCGCCACCCGCGCGGGCTGGATGTCGTCGGTCAGCCCCCGCGACATGTCGTCGGTGCGGTGCAGCAACAGCCCCCCGACCACGGCGCCCGCCAGCACCATCACGCCCATGGTGGACAGCAGCAGCGCCTGCCATCCGCGCACGGTGAGCTGGTCCAGGCGCGGCGCGCGGACGGCGGCGCTCACCGCGCCGTCCGCTCGATGCGCAGCACCGCGATGTCGTCGGTGAGCCCGCCGCGCGGCTGGGCGAGTTCCTGCGCGCCGTCGATGAGCGCGTCGACGAACTGCGGACCCGGCAGCCGCGCGTGCGTGCGGGCCAGCGCCAGCAGGCCGTCCTCGCCCAGGCGCCGCGGGCCGTGCCCGGAGTAGCCCTCGAAGAGCCCGTCGGTCAGCAGCAGCAGCCCCCGACCCGGGGGCAGTTCCAGTTCGTGCCGCGGCCAGTCGTCGTTGCCCAGGCCCAGCGCCGGCCCGGCCGGCGGTTCCAGCCATTCCACGCCCTCGTCGCTGTGCAGCAACATCCCGGGGTGGCCCGCGCGGACGGCGGTGACGCCGGTGCCGTCGGGCTGGATTTCCAGGCTGAGCACCGTCGCGAAGATGCCTATGCCGGTGCGCTCGGACTGCAGGACCCGCTCGAGTTGCCGCAGCAGCTCGACACCGTGCACGCCGGCGAAGGTGAGCGCGCGAAACGCGATGCGCAGCGCCGCGCCCAGCGCCGCCTCGTGCGGTCCGTGGCCGGCCACGTCACCGATGAGGACGTGCACGACGCGGTCGGGCGTCTGGACGACGTCGTAGAAGTCCCCGCACAACAGCGCGTCCTCGCGGCTCGGGCGGTACCGGGCGACGATGTCGACGCCGGGCTCGTCGAGCAGCAGCGGGGACGGCAGCAGGCCGCGTTCCAGCAGCGCGTTCTCGCGCGCCCGCAGCCGGGTGGCGCGCAGGTCGGCGGCGATCAGCTCGGCCCGCTTGCGCTCGATCGCGTAGAGCAGCGCGCGCCGCAGCATCTCGGGTTCGACGCGCCCCTTGACGAGATAGTCCTGCGCGCCGGCCGCGACCGCCGACGCCCCGAAGTATTCGTCGTTCAACCCGGTCAACACGACGACGGGCACGGTGGCGTCGCGTTTGGCGATGCGGTCCAGCGCGTCCATCCCGGTGGCGTCGGGCAGGTTCAGGTCCAGCAGCACGCAGTCGGGCCGGGCCGCCGCCAGCTCCCGTTCCGCCTGCGCCATCGACTGCGCCCAGGTCACCCGGATGTCGACGACCGCGTCGGCGATCAGCTCCTCCACCAGCACCGCGTCGGCACGGTCGTCCTCGACCAGCAGCAACGACAACGACTGCCACTGCGCCGCCGGGGCGGAGGGGGCGGGAGCGGGCATCAACTGCCGATCTTATGGGGTGCCCGCGGTCAGCGCAGCAACGCCCGCGACATCACCACGCGCTGAATCTGATTGGTGCCCTCGTAGATCTGGGTGATCTTGGCGTCGCGCATCATCCGCTCGACGGGGAAGTCGGTGGTGTAGCCGGCGCCGCCGAACAGCTGCACGGCGTCGGTGGTCACCTCCATCGCGACGTCCGAGGCGAAGCACTTCGACGCGGCGGAGATGAAGCCGAGGTCGGATTCGCCGCGCTCGGCGCGGGCGGCCGCCTGGTACACCAACATTCGCGCGGCCTCGACCTTCATCGCCATGTCGGCCAGCATGAACTGCACGGCCTGGAAGCTGCTGATCGACTCGCCGAACTGCTTGCGGTCCTTGGTGTAGGCGATCGCGGCGTCCACCGCGCCCTGCGCGATGCCGACGGCCTGCGCGCCGATGGTGGGCCGGGTGTGGTCCAGCGTGGCCAGCGCGGTCTTGAAGCCGGTGCCCGGCTCGCCGATGATCCGGTCGCCCGGGATGCGGCAGTTCTCGAAGTAGAGCTCGGTGGTCGGCGAGCCCTTGATGCCCAGCTTCTTCTCCTTGGGCCCGACGGTGAAGCCCTCGTCGTCGGAGTGCACCATGAACGACGAGATGCCGTTGGCGCCCTTGTCCGGGTCCGTCACCGCCATCACGGTGTACCAGGTCGACTTGCCGCCGTTGGTGATCCAGCACTTGGCGCCGTTGAGGATCCAGTCGTCGCCGTCGGCCTTGGCCCGGGTGCGCATCGACGCCGCGTCGCTGCCGGCCTCCCGCTCACTCAGCGCGTAGGACGCCAGCAACCCGCCCTCCGCGAGCTGGGGCAGCACCTGCTTCTTCAGCTCCTCCGAGCCGCGCAGGATCAGGCCCATGGTGCCCAGCTTGTTGACGGCGGGAATCAGCGAGGCCGACGCGTCCACGCGGGCTACCTCTTCGATCACGATGCACGCGGCGACCGAGTCCGCGCCCTGCCCGCCGTACTCCTCGGGAACGTGCACGGCGTTGAAGCCCGAGGCGTTCAGCGCCTCCAGCGCCTCCTGCGGGAACCGCGCGTTCTCGTCCACGTCGGCCGCGTGGGGCGCGATCTCCTTCTCCGCCAGCGCGCGGATCGCCGCCCGCAGCTCCCGGTGCTCCTCGGGCAGCTGGAACAGATCAAAGGTGGGGTTTCCGGCCCACTGAGCCATCTTGGCCTCCTATAGCTACTCGCCGGTAACTTTACCCTGGCGCTGTTGCAGCGCCGCATCCTTGGCCTGCACGCTCTCGGCCAGCTGGTCTTGGAAGGCGACGAGCCGCGCCCGCAGCGCCGCGTCGGACGAGGCCAGGATGCGCACCGCGAGCAGGCCCGCGTTGCGGGCGCCGCCGATGGAGACCGTGGCGACCGGGACGCCGGCCGGCATCTGCACGATCGACAGCAGGGAGTCGAGCCCGTCCAGCCGGGCCAGCGGCACCGGCACCCCGATCACCGGCAGCGGCGTGGCCGAGGCGACCATTCCGGGCAGGTGCGCGGCGCCCCCGGCGCCGGCGACGATCACCTGCAGGCCGCGGTCGGCCGCCGTGCGGGCGTAGTCGAACATCAGCTGCGGCGTGCGGTGCGCCGAGACCACCCGGACCTCGGCCGGGACGTCGAATTCGGCCAGCGCCTCGGCGGCGTCTTGCATCACCGACCAGTCGCTGTCGCTGCCCATGATGACGCCGACGCGCGCCCGCTCACCCATGTGGATCCCATCCGTCCGTCCACTGCCCGTGTGACAACCAGTGTGCCGCCAGCTCGGCGCGCTCCCGCAGCTGGACCAGCCCGCCGGGATCGGTGCCCAGGAAGTTGACGTGCCCGACCTTGCGGCCGGGCCGTTCCTCCTTGCCGTAGAGGTGAACCCGGGCGTCGGGCATCCGCGCGAACAGGTGGTGCAGCCGCTCGTCCACGCTCATCGCCGGGCGCTGCGGCGCGCCCAGCACGTTGGCCATCACGGTCACCGGCACGATGGCGTCGGTGTCGCCGAGCGGATAGTCCAGCACCGCGCGCAGGTGCTGTTCGAACTGGCTGGTGCGCGCCCCGTCCATGGTCCAGTGCCCGGAGTTGTGTGGCCGCATCGCGAGCTCGTTGACCAGCAGCGCGCCGTCGGTGGTCTGGAACAGCTCGACCGCCAGCACGCCGACGACACCGAGCTCGGCGCCCAGCCGCAGCGCCAGCTGCTGGGCCCCGGAGGCCACGTCGTCGTCCAGGTCCGGCGCGGGCGCGATCACCTGCACGCAGATCCCGTCCCGCTGCACCGTCTCCACGACGGGCCAGGCCGCGCCCTGCCCGAACGGGGAGCGCGCCACCAGGGCCGACAGTTCGCGGCGCAGGTCCACCAGCTCCTCGGCCATCACCGGCACCCCATCGGACAGGAAGCTGGCCGCGATTTCGCGGGCGTGCGAGGGGTCGCGGGCCATCCGCACCCCGCGCCCGTCGTAGCCGCCGCGGACCGCCTTGACCACGACGGGGCCGCCCACCCGCGCGGCGAACTCGTCGAGCTCGTCCAGGTTCTCTATCCCGGCATAACGCGGCACCGGTGCGCCCAGCGCCTCCAGCCGCCGCCGCATCACCAGCTTGTCCTGCGCGTGCAGCAGGGCGTGCGGGGGCGGCGCCACGTTGACGCCCTCCGCGACCAGCTTTTCCAGCAGCTCGGACGGGACGTGCTCGTGGTCGAAGGTGAGCACGTCGGCCCCGGCCGCCACCCGGCGCACGTCCTCGAGCTCGGTGTGCGAGCCGATCACCACTTCGGGGGTGACCTGCGCGGCCGGCTCGTCGGGGGCGGTGGCCAGCACCCGCAGCGTCTGGCCCAGGGCGATCGCGGCCTGGTGGGTCATGCGGGCGAGCTGACCCCCGCCGACCATCGCAACCACGGGGGTGGCCTTCGGTGAGCGCGTGTTGGGCACGGCCCTCATGGTGTCACGGCCCGCGGCGAGACACATTTTGCGTCGATTTCGCGTCCGTCCGTACACTGACGTGTTGTGTCCTTCGCCGATGCCGTCATTACGCGCCTGCCCGAGGCCGTTCAGCCGTATTTGCTGCGCCATCACGAGCTGATCAAATTCGCGATCGTCGGCGGCACCACATTCGTCATCGACTCGGCGATTTTCTACACCCTCAAGCTGACCGTCCTCGAACCCAAGCCGGTGACGGCCAAGGTGATCGCGGGCATCGTCGCGGTGATCGCCTCCTACGTCTTGAACCGGGAGTGGAGCTTCCGCGACCGCGGCGGCCGCGAGCGCCACCACGAGGCGCTGCTGTTCTTCGCCTTCAGCGGCGTGGGGGTGCTGCTGTCCATGGCGCCGCTGTGGTTCTCGCACTACGTGCTGCAGCTGCGGGTGCCCGAGGTGTCGCTGACGCTGGAGAACATCACCGACTTCATCTCGGCCTACATCATCGGCAACCTGTTGCAGATGGCGTTCCGCTTCTGGGCGTTCCGGCGCTGGGTGTTCCCCGAGGAGTTCGCCCGCAACCCCGACAAGGCGATCGAATCCGCGCTTACCGCAGGCGGTTTCGCCGAGGTGCTGGAGGACGAGCTCGAGGGCGGCAACGTCACCCTGCTGCGGTCCTGGCGGAAGAAGGCGAGCCGGTTCGGTCAGCTCGGCGACTCCTCGGAACCCAGGGTGTCGAAGACTTCGTGATACAGCAGCGCGTGCACCTCGCGCAGCCGCGGAATGTCGTAGAACTCCAACGGATCTTGTGACGCCGACTCGATGATCAGCGTGCCGGTGCGAAACATGCGCTCCGACAAGCGGTCCCGGAACTCCACGCTGTTGATGCGCGCCAGCGGGATGTCGATCCCGCTGCGGGTCAGCACCCCGTGCCGAAACATCACCCGGCGGTTGGTGACGACGAAATGTGTGGTCAGCCAGCCCAGGAACGGCCAGAGCGTGAGCCAGCCGACGATCACCAGCCAGATCCCCCAGATGACCCCGTAGAGGACGTTCTTGGCGAGCTGCTCCCAGTGCGTCGAGTTGAGGTAGCCGGAGCCGAAGGCGGCCAGCGCGGTCGCCAGCACGAGAACCACGACCGGCCAGATCAGGCGCTTCCAGTGCGGGTGGCGGTGCAGGACGACCTGCTCGCCGGCGGCCAGGGCGTTGTCCGGATAGCTCACGAGCCGAAGTTACCGCAAATGCACGACGTCACCGGCGGAAACCGTGACGGTTTGGCCGCCGGCCTCCAGACACAGCCGGCCCTGGTCGTCGACGGCGGTCGCGGTGCCGACGACCTCCTTGCCGCCCGGCAGCTGCGCGCGCACCGCGCGCCCGATGGTCAGGCTGCGCGCCCGGTAGTCGGCCGCCAGCGCCCAGTCGGCGCCGCGCGCGGCGCGCCAGCCCACGATCCGCCGGCCCAGCTCGGTCAGCACCGCGCCCACCAGCCTGCCGCGGTCGGGCTCGGGCACGCCGAGGTCGAACAGCGACGTGGCGCCGGGCCCGTCGACCTCGTCGGGGGCCTGAGTCACGTTGAGCCCCAAGCCAATCACCACCACCGGGCGGGCCACCTCGGCGAGGATGCCGGCCAGCTTGCCCGGGGACTCCGGCGGGCCGGCCAGCACGTCGTTGGGCCACTTGAGGCCGGCCTGCACCCCGGTGACGGCCAGCACCGCGTCGACGATCGCCACCCCGGTGGCCAGCGACAGCCAGCCCCAGCCCTCGGTCGGCACGTCGACGACGCTGACGCCCACCGACATCGTGATCTGGGCCCGCGGGCTGGCCGTCCAGCCGCGCCCGTGGCGGCCCCGGCCGGCCGTCTGGTGCTCGGCGATCAGCACCGCCCCGGCGACGTCGTTCCCCGCCGCCGCGCGCGCCAGGAGGTCGGCGTTGGTGGAGCCGGTCTGCTCGACGACGTCGAGCCGGCGCCAGCCCAGCCCGGTGCCGATCAGCTCGGCGCGCAAGGCCGCGGCGTCCAGCGGCGTCCTCAGCTGATCCCGGTCCATCACCGCCCAGCTTAGGACTGCCGATACCATCGAGTCCCATGACGAGCGTTACCAACCACACCGCCGAGCCCGCTTCCGAGCACACCATCGACATCCACACCACCGCGGGCAAGCTGGCCGAGCTGCACAAGCGGCGGGAGGAGTCGCTGCACCCGGTCGGCGAAGAGGCCGTCGAGAAGGTGCACGCCAAGGGCAAGCTGACCGCCCGCGAGCGCATCCTGGCCCTGCTCGACGAGGACTCGTTCGTCGAGCTCGACGCGCTGGCCAAGCACCGCAGCACCAACTTCGGCCTGGACAAGAACCGCCCGCTGGGCGACGGCGTGATCACCGGCTACGGCACCATCGACGGCCGCGACGTGTGCATCTTCAGCCAGGACGCCACGGTGTTCGGCGGCAGCCTCGGCGAGGTGTACGGCGAGAAGATCGTCAAGGTGCAGGAGCTGGCGATCAAGACCGGCCGCCCGCTCATCGGCATCAACGACGGCGCCGGCGCGCGCATCCAGGAGGGCGTCGTCTCGCTGGGCCTGTACAGCCGGATCTTCCGCAACAACATCATCGCTTCGGGCGTCATCCCGCAGATCTCGCTGATAATGGGCGCGGCCGCGGGCGGCCACGTCTACTCGCCCGCCCTGACCGACTTCGTGGTCATGGTCGACCAGACCAGCCAGATGTTCATCACCGGCCCCGACGTCATCAAGACCGTCACCGGCGAGGACGTCACCATGGAGGAGCTGGGCGGCGCCCACACCCACATGGCCAAGTCGGGCACGCTGCACTACGTCGCCTCCGGCGAGCAGGACGCCTTCGACTGGGTCCGCGACCTGCTGAGCTACCTGCCGCCGAACAACGCCACCGACCCGCCGCGCTACGCCGAGCCCGCCCCCGCGGGCCCCATCGAGGAGGACCTCACCGAGGAGGACCTCGAGCTGGACACCCTGATCCCGGACTCGCCCAACCAGCCCTACGACATGCACGAGGTGATCACCCGCATCCTCGACGACGACGAGTTCCTGGAGATCCAGGGCGGTTACGCGCAGAACATCGTCGTCGGGTTCGGCCGCATCGACGGCCGGCCGGTCGGGATCGTGGCCAACCAGCCGACCCAGTTCGCCGGCTGCCTGGACATCAACGCCTCGGAGAAGGCGGCCCGCTTCGTGCGGACCTGCGACTGCTTCAACATCCCGATCGTCATGCTGGTCGACGTCCCGGGGTTCCTGCCGGGCACCGGCCAGGAGTACAACGGCATAATCCGGCGCGGGGCCAAGCTGCTGTTCGCCTACGGCGAGGCGACCGTGCCGAAGATCACCGTCATCACCCGCAAGGCCTACGGCGGCGCCTACTGCGTGATGGGCTCCAAGGACATGGGCTGCGACGTCAACCTGGCCTGGCCGACGGCCCAGATCGCGGTGATGGGCGCCTCCGGAGCGGTCGGCTTCGTGTACCGCCAGCAGCTGGCCGAGGCCGCGCGCAACGGCGAGGACGTCGACGCGCTACGGCTGCAGTTGCAGCAGGAGTACGAGGACACGCTGGTCAACCCCTACGTCGCGGCCGAGCGCGGGTACGTCGACGCGGTGATCCCGCCGTCGTACACCCGCGGCTACATCGGCACGGCGCTGCGCCTGCTGGAACGCAAGATCAGCCACCTGCCGCCGAAGAAGCACGGGAACATTCCGCTATGAGCGAGCACGAGCCGCACATCCAGGTACTCAAGGGGAATCCCACCGACGCCGAGCTGGCCGCGCTGGTGGCCGTGCTCGGCGGCGTGGGCGCCGCCTCCCCCGAGCCCACCCAGCCCGAGAGCACCCGCTGGGGGCTCGCGGTCGACCGGCTGCGCTACGCGATGTCGAACTACCAGCGGCTAACCCTGCAGCAAATGACGCACATGAGGCATTGACCCGGCTGGTGCTGGGGTCGGCCTCGGCCGGCCGCCTCAAGGTGCTGCGCCAGGCCGGCGTCGACCCGGCCGTCGTGGTGTCCGGCGTCGACGAGGATCTGGTCGCCGCGGGCCTGGCGCCCGGCGCCCCGCCGGACGACGTGGTGTGCGCGCTGGCCGCGGCCAAGGCCGACGACGTCGCCGGCCGGCTCGACGCCACCACCGCGGCGGATTGCGTTGTCCTGGGCTGTGATTCGATGCTGGCCATCGACGGCCGGCTGTGCGGCAAGCCCGGCTCGGCCGACGCCGCGGTGCGCCAGTGGCGGCTGATGGGCGGGCGGTCGGGCCGGCTGCACACCGGGCACTGCCTGGTGCGGCTGCGCGACGGCGGCGTCGTCCACCGCGATGTCCAATCCGCTTGCACCACAGTGCATTTCGCCGAGCCGACGGAAGCGGATCTGCAGGCGTACGTCGCCAACGGCGAACCCCTGGGGGTGGCCGGCGGGTTCACCCTGGACGGGCTGGGCGGCTGGTTCCTCGAGGGCATCGAGGGCGATCCCTCGAACGTGATCGGCGTGAGCCTGCCGCTGCTGCGCGCGCTGCTCGAGCGGGCCGGGCTCTCGGTGGCCTCGCTGTGGGCGGCGCGGCGGTGAGTAGGCTCGAAGTTGTGTCATTACCCCCCGATCCTCACCCGTCCCTGACCGAATACGCCCACCCCGAACGACTGGTCACCGCCGACTGGCTGTCCGCCAACATGGGTGCCCCGGGCCTGGCGATCGTGGAGTCCGACGAGGACGTGCTGCTCTACGACGTCGGCCACATTCCCGGCGCGGTCAAGATCGACTGGCACACCGACCTCAACGATCCGCGGGTCCGCGACTACATCAACGGCGAGCAGTTCGCCGAGCTGATGGACCGCAAGGGCATCGCCCGCGACGACACGGTGGTGATCTACGGCGACAAGAGCAACTGGTGGGCGGCGTACGCGCTGTGGGTCTTCACGCTGTTCGGCCACCCCGACGTGCGCCTGCTCAACGGCGGGCGCGACCTGTGGCTGGCCGAGCGCCGCGACACCACGCTGGACGTCCCGACCACGACGTCGAGCGGCTACCCCGTCGTGCAGCGCAACGACGAGCCCATCCGCGCGTACAAGGACGACGTGCTGGCGATCCTGGGCGCCCAGCCGCTCATCGACGTGCGCTCGCCCGACGAATACACCGGCAAGCGCACCCACATGCCCGACTACCCCGAGGAGGGGGCGCTGCGTGCCGGGCACATCCCCACGGCGGTGTCGATCCCGTGGGGGAAGGCCGTCGACGACACCGGCCGCTTCCGCAGCCGCGCCGAGCTCGAGGAGCTCTACGGCTTCCTGCGGCCGGAGGACAAGACCGTCGTGTACTGCCGCATCGGCGAGCGGTCCAGCCACACCTGGTTCGTGCTCACGCACCTGCTGGGCAAGCCCGGGGTCCGCAACTACGACGGATCGTGGACCGAGTGGGGCAACACCGTGCGCGTGCCGATCGTCGCGGGCGAGCAGCCGGGAGCCGTACCGGTCTGATGAGCATGCCCGCCCCGCTTGCTGAGGTGGTGTCCGACTTCGCCGAAGTCCAGGGCCAGGACAAGCTGACGCTGCTGCTGGAGTTCGCCAACGACCTGCCCGCGCTGCCGTCCGACCTCGAAGAGGCGGCGATGGAGCCGGTGCCCGAATGCCAGTCGCCGCTGTTCCTGCACGTCGACGCCAGCGACCGCGACCGGGTGCGGCTGCACTTCAGCGCGCCCGCCGAGGCGCCCACCACCCGCGGGTTCGCGTCGATCCTGGCCGCCGGCCTGGACGAGCAACCCGCCGCCGACATCCTCGCGGTGCCCGAGGACTTCTACACCGAGCTGGGCCTGGCCGCTCTGATCAGCCCGTTGCGGCTGCGCGGCATGTCGGCGATGCTGGCCCGCATCAAGCGGCGATTGCGCGAGACGGCCTGATCAGGAACGGATTTGGAGACCGGGTGACGGCGCCCGCGGCGCGGCGCATAAACTTCCCCGGACAAGACTTGTAAGAAATTCTCTTAGAGACGAACAGACGTCCAGCCGAACAGGAGGCGAAGTGGCTAATCACGCCAGCTCGAGGATCGCCAAGGTGCTCGTCGCCAATCGCGGTGAGATCGCCGTCCGGGTGATCCGCGCGGCCCGCGACGCGGGCCTGCCCAGCGTGGCGGTGTATGCCGAGCCGGACGCCGACGCTCCGCACGTGCGCCTGGCCGACGAGGCGTTCGCCCTCGGTGGTCAGACGTCCGCGGAGTCCTACCTGGACTTCGGCAAGCTCCTCGACGCGGCGGAGAAGTCCGGCGCCAACGCCGTCCACCCCGGCTACGGCTTCCTGAGCGAGAACGCCGACTTCGCGCAGGCGGTCATCGACGCGGGCCTGATCTGGATCGGCCCCAGCCCGCAGTCGATCCGCGACCTCGGCGACAAGGTCACCGCCCGCCACATCGCCGCGCGCGCCCAGGCCCCGCTGGTGCCCGGCACCCCCGACCCGGTCAAGGACGCCGACGAAGTGGTGGCCTTCGCCAAGGAGTACGGCGTGCCGATCGCGATCAAGGCCGCCTTCGGCGGCGGCGGGCGCGGCATGAAGGTCGCCCGCACCCTCGAGGAGATCCCCGAGCTGTTCGAGTCGGCCACCCGCGAGGCCGTCGCGGCGTTCGGCCGCGGCGAGTGCTTCGTCGAGCGCTACCTGGACAAGCCCCGCCACGTCGAGGCGCAGGTGATCGCCGACCAGCACGGCAACGTCGTCGTCGCCGGCACCCGCGACTGCTCGCTGCAGCGCCGCTTCCAGAAGCTGGTCGAGGAGGCGCCGGCGCCGTTCCTGACCGACGCCCAGCGCAAGGAGATCCACGAGTCCGCCAAGCGGATCTGCAAGGAGGCGCACTACTACGGCGCCGGGACCGTCGAATACCTGGTCGGCCAGGACGGCCTGATCTCGTTCCTGGAGGTCAACACTCGCCTGCAGGTCGAGCACCCCGTCACCGAGGAGACCGCGGGCATCGACCTGGTGTTGCAGCAGTTCAAGATCGCCAACGGCGAGAAGCTCGACATCACCGAGGACCCCACCCCGCGCGGGCACGCCATCGAGTTCCGGATCAACGGCGAGGACGCCGGCCGCGGGTTCCTGCCCGCCCCCGGCCCGGTGACCAAGTTCAACCCGCCCGCCGGCCCCGGCGTGCGGATGGACTCCGGCGTGGAGAGCGGCTCGGTGATCGGCGGCCAGTTCGACTCGATGCTGGCCAAGCTGATCGTGTACGGCGCCGACCGCCACGAGGCGCTGGCGCGCGCGCGGCGCGCCCTGGCCGAGTTCGAGGTCGAGGGCCTGGCCACCGTCATCCCGTTCCACCGCGCCGTGGTGTCCGACCCGGCGTTCATCGGCGATGACAAGGGTTTCTCGGTGCACACCCGCTGGATCGAGACCGAGTGGGACAACACCATCGAGCCGTTCACCGGCGGCGAGCCCATCGACGAGGAGGACGCGCGGCCCCGCCAGACGGTGGTCGTCGAGGTCGGCGGGCGCCGGCTCGAGGTGTCGTTGCCCGGCGACTTGGCGCTGGCCAACGGCTCCGCCGACCCGGCCGGGGTCATCCGCAAGAAGCCCAAGCCACGCAAGCGCGGATCGCACGCGGGGGTGGCCGCCTCCGGTGACGCGGTGACGGCGCCCATGCAGGGCACCGTGGTCAAGGTCGCGGTCGAGGAGGGCCAGGAGGTCGCCGCCGGGGACCTGGTCGTGGTCCTCGAGGCCATGAAGATGGAAAACCCGGTCACCGCGCACAAGGACGGCACCATCACCGGGCTTGCCGTCGAGCCCGGCGCGGCCATCACCCAGGGCACGGTCCTCGCCGAAATCAAATAGATCCGGGATCAATTAAATCCCAGATCAAGTAAATGTTGTCCGACCCTGCCCGCCCCGGGTAGGGTCGGGTCAGGTTGAGTTCACAGCCGCCCGGATCGCGTCGGGCACGCGGGATGCGAACTCCCCGTCCGAGCGTCACAGCCACCCGGCGTCATCCGCAGCAAGACCCTCCAAATGATGGAGACAAGCATGTCTGTGGCTCAATCGTGGCAACAAAGCCGCACCGCACAGTTCACCTCCCGCTGGAGTGCGCAGGGGGCGCTGATCACCGTCGCCGGTGAACTCGACGCCGCCAACGCCGACCAGCTCGCCGTCTACGCGCAACGCAGCGTCCGGCGTGCCCGCCGGATCATCGTCGACCTGCGCGGCCTGGAATTCATTGGCACCGCTGGCTTTTCGGCGCTGCACCGAGTCAACGTCGTGTGCTCGGGCGCCCAGGTGCAGTGGGCCATGGTGCCGAGCCCGGCCGTGGCGCGGTTGTTGAGGATCTGCGACCCCGACGCCACCCTGCCGGTGACGACGCCGCAGGCCGAGCCGCTGCTGAGGTCGACGCGGGCCGACCGCGACGGGTCCCGGCCGTTACTTCAGCTGGTCCCGCAGCCGCGTTAGCGACTTGGCCAGCAGTCGGGACACGTGCATCTGTGAGATGCCGACCCGCTCGGCGATCTGCGTCTGCGTCATCGACTCAAAAAACCTGAGCACCAACACCATTCGTTCGCGCTCGGGCAGCGCCTCGAGCAGGGGGCGCAGCGCCTCGCGGTCCTCGATGCGGTCGAGGCCGGCGTCCACGTCGCCCAGGGTGTCGGCGATGGCGCGGGCGTCGTCGTCGTCGCTGCCGCCGCCGGTGTCGATGGACAGCGTGTTGTAGGAGCTGCCCGCCACCAGGCCCTCGACCACCTCGTCGCGCTCCATGCCGAGCTCGGCGGCGAGTTCGGTCGCGGTGGGCGCCCGGCCGAGCCGCTGGGACAGGTCGGCGGTGGCGGTGCCCAGCCGCAGGTGTAGTTCCTTCAGGCGCCGCGGGACCTTGACCGACCAGCTGTTGTCGCGGAAGTGGCGGCGGACCTCGCCCATGATCGTGGGCACCGCGAACGAGACGAAGTCCGACCCGGTTTCGACGTCGAAGCGCACGACCGCGTTGACCAGGCCCACCCGCGCCACCTGAACCAGGTCGTCGCGCGGTTCGCCCCGGCCCTCGAACCGGCGGGCGATGTGGTCGGCCAGCGGCAGGCACCGCTCCACGATCTTGTCCCGCTGGCGCTGGAACTCCATCGAGTCGGGGGCGACGCCGGCCAACTCCCGGAACATGTCCGGGACGTCCGCATACTCGTTCGGCCGCGAAACCGAACCGCCGGCAGCTCGCGCTGTCACCTGCTAGAGGCCGCCCGTCGCGCGGTCAGCGTGATACCGAAAACGCTGCCGGTTTCGTTGGGTTCGCGACCGTCGTGGAAGGTCTGGACTTCGTCGGCCAGGGAGGTCAGGACATGCCAGCTGAAGCTGCCGGGCGCCACCACGTCGTGGGTGTCGCACGCGGCGGAGGCCTCCACCACCAGCTCGTCGTCGTGCGGGTCGACGACGACGACCAGCGTCGCGTCCGGCGTGGCCGAGCGGATCAGGCGGGTGCACACCTCGTCGACGGCGAGCCGCAAGTCGGCGACCGCGTCGAAATCCAGGTCCTCGAAGGTGCCGATCGCACCCACCAGCGTGCGCAGCATCGCCAGGTTCTCGAGGCGTGCCGCGACGTGCAGTTCGACGGCGCGGTGGCCGCGTTGACGCTTGTTCACGCGCAATCCCGGATCGGTGGTCATATGGTCTCCCGGCAATGTCTGCTTGACATTACTATTGCCGCGCAGCCCGCCATCGACCGTGGGCTCCAACCGATTAGTCACAATCGCCGCCGCTAGTCATGTCGATCGTTGTGGCAGTGGGCATCGATGTCGGTGTCGCTGACGCAACCCTTCCGGCACTCATCATGGTTTACAGCTGATACCCATTTGCAGCAGCGAATAACCCCGTCGGCGGAGCCTTAACACCGCGTACCCCGCGACCTACACTTATGGGCATGAAGCAGGCTCTGCTTCGGGCGGTTGTGCTTCTGACGTCGTGGGCCGTCGGCCTGCTGGCGGCGGCCTGGGTCGTGCCGGGTGTTTCGGTGTCGGCGTCGGGGTTCATCGTCGCCGTGGTGTTGTTCGCGGCGGCGCAGGCCGGGCTGTCGTTGCTGATCGTGAAGTTGCCGCGGGCCTATGCGTCGCTGCTCCTCGGGGGCAGCGGCCTGGTGCTGACGCTGGTCGCGTTGAGCCTGGCCGCGGCGTTCACGCACGGGCTCACCATTCGCGGGGCCGCCTCCTGGCTCGCCGCCACGATCGTCGTGTGGCTGGTGACCACGATCGGGGCGATCTCGCTGCCCGAGGGGTCCGTCCGCGAACCGGCCGGCTCGGCAGCGTAAACCACCGAAGGAGGGGTGATGAGCGACAGGCATCGCGATCCGACGGACCATTACCGGACCACGCAACCGCACGCCGGCTTCACGATGAAGGACAACCTCTACTGGCCCGGGTTCATCCTGCTCCTCGTGGCCATCGGGGGAATGATCAGCACCACGGCCGCGGCCGCCTACGGCCACTACGAGTGGATCGCCACGACGGTGCTGGTCGCCGTGCTCGGGACGATCGCCGGGGCGCTGTGGTTCGTCATGGAGCATCGCCGCGTGAGCCGCATCGACGAGCAATGGCGGCCCGCCCCGCGACCCGAAAGCGCCCGGGACACCCGCGTCTAGCGGGGGGTCAGAGCGCCAGCACCGGGCCGGCGATCGGCGAAACTCCCAGGCCCAGCGCCACCACCATCAGCGTCAGCAGGAACCAGCCCGCGCCGTGCCATCCCCACCAAGTGCCGCTGGCCTTCCATACCCGGTAGGTGCGCAGGAACGCCCAGACGCCCCCGGCCAGCAAAATCAGGGGACCGCCCAAGGCCAGCATCGTCCGCTGGGGCGTGCCGCAGGCCGCCGTGTCGACGCCCGTGCCGGGACACGTGCTGACCCACAGCGCGGCAAGCACTACGAAGCCGATGCCCGCGGCAGCGGCCAGGGCGGCGAACCGGATGGCGGCGTGCACCTCCCGGTCCTCCTGCCCCAGGCGGTCACCGGGCGACCGCTGATCCGCTGTCTGCATCCTGATCCCCCGAGTCGTGATTCTGATTAGCTCTTTGTCCATCGTTCGCTGCGTCGCATTGGTTACGCGCCACGATGGTGAAAATCTGGATACCCTGCGCCGATCCACGGTAAACCCCGGTCAGCCCCCCGTCACCGCCGTCAACGCCCCGCTCAGGGCGCACACCAGCGCGTCGATTTCCGCCCGGGAAACCGTCAGCGCGGGCCGGAACCGGACGCCGTCCTCCCCGCAGCGCAGCGCGATCACGCGGCGTTGCCACAGCTGATCGATCACCTCCTCGCGGTCACCGGCGGTCGGCAGGCTGAACGCGCACATCAGGCCGCGGCCGCGGGGGTCGCGAACCAGCGCCGGAAAGTCGTGGGCCAGCTCGACCAGCCGGCCCAGCAGGTAGCGCCCGTGTTCGGCGGCACGCTCGAACAACCCGTCGTCCTCGATCACCTCCAGGATGCGGCGGGCCCGCACCATGTCGGCCAGGTTGCCGCCCCACGTCGAGCTGAGCCGGGAGGCGACGGCGAACACGTTCTCGGCGATCTCGTCGACCCGGCGGCCGGCCATGATCCCGCACACCTGCGTCTTCTTGCCGAACGCCACCACATCGGGCCGCACACCCAATTGCTGGTAGGCCCAAGGGGTTCCGGTCATCCCGCAGCCGGTCTGGACCTCGTCGAAGATCAACAGGGCGTCGCGTTCGTCGCATAGCCTTCGCATCGCGGCGAAGAACGCGGGACGGAAGTGGCGGTCGCCGCCCTCCCCCTGGATGGGTTCGGCCACGAAGCACGCGATGTCGTGCGGGTGCGCGTCGAACGCCGCCCGCGCCTGCCGCAGCGACTCCGCCTCGAGCGCGTCCATGTCCGGACCGGGCCGGAGGTACGGCGCGTCGATGCGCGGCCAGTCGAACTTCGGGAAGCGGGCCACGGTGACCGGCTTGGTGTTGGTCAGCGACAGGGTGTAGCCGCTGCGGCCGTGGAACGCGCCGCGCAGGTGCAGCACCCGGGTGCCCAGCGCCGGGTCGATGCCGCGCGCCTCGTTGTGCCGGCTCTTCCAGTCGAAGGCGACCTTGAGCGCGTTCTCCACCGCCAGCGCACCGCCCTCGACGAAGAACAGGTGCGGCAGCGCGGGGTCGCCCAGCACCCGGACGAAGGTCTCGACGAAGCCGGCCATCGCCGCCGAGGCCACGTCGGGGTTGCTCGGCTTGTTCAGCGCGGCCTGCAGCAGCTCGGCTCGAAAGACGTCGTCGCCGGCCAGCGCCGGGTGGTTCATGCCCAGCGCCGACGAGGCGACGAACGTGAACATGTCTAGGTAGCGGCGGCCGTCCCGGGCGTCGACCAGGTAGGAGCCGGCCGATTGCGCCAGATCCAGCACCAGGTCGAAACCGTCGACCAGCATGCTGCGCGACAACGTCTCCTGGACCCGGTCGGTAACGGCGGCCGTCATGCCGCCCATCCTATCGTAGTTTTTACGGCGCTTTGGCGAAACAGCAGGAAATATTATGGTATGTATTGCCGATCACAGTAAAACGTATTGAGGATGATGGTGCTCCGGGTCTGGACGTCGGCCGCCGTGCGGATCCGCTGCAGCAGGTCCTCGAGCGCCCGCGCGGACTCGACGCGAACCAGCAGGACGTAGCTCTCCTCGCCGGCCACCGAATGACAGGACTCGATCTCCGCGATGTGTTCCAGGCGGGCGGGCGCATCATCGGGTTGAGAGGGATCCAAGGGAGTGATGGCCACGAACGCCGAGAGCAGCTGCCCGACCGCCTCCGGGTTGACCCGCGCGGAATACCCCGTCACCACGCCGCGCGACTCCAGCCGGCGCACCCGCGACTGCACCGCCGAGACCGACAGGCCCGCCTTGCCGGCAAGCTCCGCCAGGGTTGCGCGCCCGTTGGCGACCAGCTCGCGCACCAGGGTCCGGTCAATGTCGTCGAGCGCGTCAACCATTGGCGGAGACTATCGCAGCAAAGCCGGATTCGAGGGCGCGCCATGAGTCCCCCCACCGAGCGGCTGGCGCCCTGGCAGCTGCGCGCCCGGTTCGCCGCCGGGCTGTCCGCGATGTACGGCGCGGAGGTGCCCGCGTACCGCACCCTGGTCGAGGTGAGCGGGCAGGTCAACGCCGCCTACGCGGCGCGGCATCCCGGCGCCGAACGGCTCGGGTCGCTGGACCGGGTCACCGCCGAGCGGCACGGCGCCATCCGGGTGGGCAGCCCGGCCGAACTGGCCGCCGTCGCCGACCTGTTCGCCGCCTTCGGCATGTATCCGGTGGGCTACTACGACCTGCGCCGCGCCGCGTCACCGATTCCGGTGGTGTCGACCGCATTTCGCCCCGTCGACGCGAACGAGCTGGCGCGCAACCCGTTTCGGGTGTTCGTCTCGATGCTGGCCACCCGGGACGCGCGCTATTTCGGCCCCGATCTGCGGGCCCGGGTGCAGACCTTCGTGGCGCGCCGCCGGCTGTTCGACCCCGCGCTGCTCGCGCGGGCGCGGATCATCGCCGCCGACGGCGGCTGCGGCGCCGACGAGGCGGGGGCTTTCGTGGCGGCGGCGGTGGCGGCGTTCGCGCTGTCGCGCGAGCCCATCGACAGGGCGTGGTACGACGAGTTGTCGCGGGTGTCGGCGGTGGCCGCCGACATCGCCGGGGTGGGCTCCACCCACATCAACCACCTGACGCCGCGGGTGCTCGACATCGACGAGCTGTATCGCCGGATGACCGCGCGCGGGGTCACCATGATCGATGCCATCCAGGGGCCGCCCCGCACCGGCGGGCCCGCGGTCCTGTTGCGCCAGACCTCTTTTCGGGCGCTCGCCGAGCCGTGCCTGTTTCGCGGCCGCGACGGCCGCGTCACCGCGGGCAGCCTGCGGGTGCGCTTCGGCGAGGTCGAGGCGCGCGGCGTCGCGCTGACCCCGAAGGGCCGCGAACGCTATGACGCCGCGATGGGCGCGCCCGACCCGGCGTCGGTGTGGCACCGGTACTTCCCGCCGACCGACGCCGGCATGGCCGCCGAGGGGCTGGCCTACTATCGCAGCGGCGACCCGTCGGCGCCGATCGTCTACGAGGACTTCCTGCCGGCGTCGGCGGCGGGCATCTTCCGCTCCAACCTGGACCGCGAAACCCGGGCGCGGGCGGCCGCCGACGACTCGGGCTACGACGCGCAATGGCTGGCCGGCGCCATCGGCCGCGACGTCCGCGACCCGTACGCGCTCTACGAGGAGGCATCCCGATGAACACCGAGGAGTTGCGGCACCGGGCGCGGCACGCGCTGGGCGCCATGGGCGTCACCGAGGAGCTCGGCGACCCGGCCGGGCACGGGCTGCCGGCCAGCACGCCGATCACCGGCGAGATGCTCTTCACCGTCGGCCACACCACGCCCGAACGGGCCGGGGCGATCATCGGCGACGCCGCCGGCGCGTTCCCGGCGTGGCGCGCCACCCCGGCGCCGGCGCGCGGCGCGCTGGTGGCCCGGCTCGGCGAGCTGCTCACCGAACACAAGGACGACCTGGCGACGTTGGTGACCGTCGAGGTGGGCAAGATCGGCTCCGAGGCGCTCGGCGAGGTGCAGGAGATGATCGACGTCTGCCAGTTCGCGGTCGGCCTGTCGCGCCAGCTGTACGGCCGCACCATCGCATCCGAACGCCCCGGGCACCGCCTGCTCGAGACCTGGCACCCGCTCGGCGTGGTCGGCGTCATCACCGCGTTCAACTTCCCGGTTGCCGTGTGGGCGTGGAACGCCGCCGTGGCGCTGGTGTGCGGGGACACCGTCGTGTGGAAGCCCTCGGAGCTGACGCCGCTGACGGCGCTGGCCTGCCAGGCGCTGATCGGCCGGGCCGCCGCGGACGTCGGCGCCCCCGGCGCGGTCAGCGGCCTGATCCTGGGCGAGCGCGACCTCGGCGAACGGCTGGTGGACGACGACCGGATCGCGTTGGTGTCCGCCACCGGCTCGGTGCGCATGGGCCGGGCCGTCGGCCCGCGGGTCGCCGCGCGCTTCGGGCGGGCCCTGCTGGAGCTGGGCGGCAACAACGCGGCCGTCGTGACGCCGTCGGCCGACCTCGACCTGGCCGTGCGGGCCAT
Source organism: Mycobacterium sp. 1081908.1 (assembly GCF_001673535.1). Taxonomy (GTDB): domain Bacteria; phylum Actinomycetota; class Actinomycetes; order Mycobacteriales; family Mycobacteriaceae; genus Mycobacterium. The sequence goes on from NZ_LZLY01000087.1 coordinate 54,058, forward strand.
CGTGTTCGCCGCCGCCGGCACCGCCGGCCAGCGCTGCACCAGCCTGCGCCGGCTCATCGTGCACCGGTCGGTGGCCGACGACGTGGTCGCCCGGGTCGTCGAGGCGTGCGGGCGGCTCGCGATCGGCGACCCGTCGGCGCCGGACACGCTCGTCGGGCCGCTGATCCACGAGACCGCCTACCGCGACATGGTCGGGGCGTGCGATCAGGCGCGCGCCGACGGCGGCCAGGTATTCGGCGGCGGGCGCGTTCCCGACACCCACCCCAGCGCCTACTACGTCGCGCCTGCCGTCGTCCGCATGCCCGCACAGACCGACATCGTGGCCACCGAGACGTTCGCGCCGATCCTCTACGTGCTGACCTATGACGACCTGGACGAGGCGATCGCCCTCAACAACGGGGTGCCGCAGGGGCTTTCGTCGGCCATCTTCACCACCGACCTGCGGGAGGCCGAGCGTTTCCTGGACGAATCCGACTGCGGCATCGCCAACGTCAACATCGGGACGTCGGGCGCCGAGATCGCCGGCGCGTTCGGCGTGGATCTCGTTGAGCCGGGAGGTCAGCCGCTCGGCCAGCCGCCGCGAGTTCGCGAACACGATGGTCGAGTCGTGCGACTCGATCAGGTCCACCAGGCGCGCCTCGACGTCGGGCCAGATGGTGTTGTTCGCCAGGTTGGCCATGTCGGGCACCGGCACCTGCACCGTGAGCTCGATGGTCTTGGCCGACGGCGGCGCGACGATCGTCGTGCGGGCTTGCCCGGACAGGAACCGCGCCAGCTCCTCGGGCGGGCGCACGGTCGCCGACAGCCCGATGCGCTGAGCGGGCCGCCCTTCGGAAGAGCCGTGGCGCAGGTCGTCCAGCCGCTCCAGGGACAGTGCCAGGTGCGCGCCGCGCTTGCCCGCGGCGATGGCGTGGATCTCGTCGACGATCACCGTCTGGACGCCGGCGAGGGTTTCGCGCGCCGCCGAGGTCAGCATCAGGAACAGCGATTCCGGGGTGGTGATCAGCACGTCGGGGGGGTGCGCGATGAGCTGGCGGCGGGCCGCGGGCGGGGTGTCGCCGGAGCGCACCCCGACGGTGATGCCGGGTGGGGGCAGGCCGTGCCGCTCGGCGATCCGGGTGAGCCCCGCCAGCGGGGTGCGCAGGTTGCGTTCGACGTCGACCGCCAGCGCCTTGAGCGGGGACACGTAGAGGACGCGGGTGCCGGCCGGCCGATCGGCCGACCCGGCCTGGCCGGCGAGGCTGTCCAAGGCCCACAGGAACGCCGCGAGGGTCTTGCCGGACCCGGTCGGCGCGATGACCAGGGTGTTGTCGCCGTCGGCGATCGCGTCCCAGGCCTGGGCCTGCGCGGTGGTCGGGGCGGCGAAGGTGCCGGTGAACCACTCGCGGGTGACCGCGCTGAACCGGCCTAGCGGATCGGGGCGAGTGCTCACCCAACCATGGTGCCAACCGGCACCGACATCGGCTCTACCGAGCGCTCTCTCAAAGCCTCGCGGTGGCCATCGCGTGCGCCAGCTCGTCCGGGATCTCCGGCACCCGGGCGATGGAGTCGAGCAGCGTGTGCGCGCAGGCGTCGGCGAGCCGGTCGGCGTCGGTGGTGGGGTCCATGATCCGCTGCCGGCAGATCTCGAAGGTGAACGCGAGCCAGCCCTGGATGATCACCCGCAGGTCCCGCTCGACGTCCGCTTCCAGCGCGCTGGTGTCCGGCATCCCGCTGACGACCTCGGCGATGCGGGACATGATGTGTTCCATCTGGCGGTTCTTGGCCTCGTCGTCGATGCCGAGCAGGACCGGGTCGGACCGGCCCAGGCCGACGTACGCGGCCCAGGCGGCCTCCGGGTTGGACTGGTGGTAGGCCATGTAGGCCAGCACACCCATCCGGATCTCCTCGAACATCGTCAG
>NZ_LZLY01000088.1 GCF_001673535.1 Mycobacterium sp. 1081908.1
GCGCGGGCCGCCAAGGCCGAGGAGGTGCAGATCTCGACGATCTCCTTCGGCACGCCCTACGGCACCGTCGAGTACGAGGGCGCCACCATCCCGGTCCCCGTCGACGACCAGACGCTGCAGGAGATCACCAAGATCACCGACGGCCAGGCGTTCCACGCGGACAGCCTGGAATCGCTCGAGAGCGTCTATTCGACGCTGCAGCGCCAGATCGGCTATCAGACCGTCAAGGGCGACGCCAGCCTGGCCTGGATGCTGCTCGGCGCGGTGCTGCTGGCCGGCGCCGTGCTGGCCGGCGAGTTCCTGAACCGGCGGCTGCCCGCCTGATCGGTCAGGTCGGCAGGCGCCGGTTGATCAGCAGACCCAGCGCCGCGGCGATGAGCGCGACGACGACGCCCAGGCGCAGCCAGCCGGCGCTGCCCGGGCCGGGCACCGTGCGGAACCCGATGTCGTTCTCGATGGCGTTGTAGCTCTTGTTCAGCTCGCTGATGTTGGTGGCGGTGTAGGACTGCCCGCCCGAGAGCTGAGCGATCTTGCGCATCTGGTCCGTGGACACGGGCACGGCGACGCGCTGCCCGTCCATCTCGATCTCCCCGCCCTTGGTGCCGAACGAGATGGTCGCGATGGGCACGCCCTGGTCCTTGGCCAGGCGCGCGGCGGTGAACGCCCCCTGCGGGGCGTTGGGGTCCAGCGGCACGTTTTCGGCGCCGTCGGATTCCAGGACGATCCGCGCCGGTGGCGGCCCTTCGCCGCCGCCCAGCACCGAGCCGACCGTGGCGATCGCCTGCAGCGCGGTGAAGATGCCTTCGCCCGTCGCGGTTTTGGGCGCCGGCTTCAACCCGTCGATCGCCGCCTTCACCGCGGCCCGGTTCGTCGTCGGGGACACCAGCAGCGAGGCGTTGGCGGCGAATTCGACCAAGCCCAGGTTGATGGCCGGCGTCAGCTCGTCGGCAAATTTCTTGCCGGCCTCCTGCGCGGCGGCCAGCCGGTTGGGGGCGACGTCGGTGGCCGCCATGGACTCCGAGACGTCGATGACCAGCACCACGACCGCGCGGTTGAGCGGAATCCGGATGTCCGACGTCGGCCCGGCCATGGCGGTGGTCAGCAGCACCAGCGCCGCGGCGAGCAGGATCGTCGGCACATGCCGCCACCGGCCCGAGCGCAGCGGCGCGACCCGCTCCAGCACCTCCATGTTGGCGAACCGCAGCACCCGGCGGCGGCGGGCGAACTGCACCACCACGTAGATCCCGATCAACAGCGCCACGGCCAGCAAGAACAGGAAGAACCAGGCGTTCTGGAAGCCCGTGAGCGACACGGGTCCCAGCAGCGGCAGCTTCATGTCCAGCCACCCTATTCGTCAAACGCCGGCGCTGCATGGCCCGGCGCGGCGCCCTACAGCGTCAGGACGCCGTCGTGGGAGGCGATCTGGTCCCGCGCCTCGGCTCGGGCGCGCCGCACGGCGTACCAGGAGCCCTGGCTCAACAACAACGCCTCGGTGCCGTCGTTCGGGACGGCGATCAGCCGGTGGCGCCGCACCCCGAGGAGGCTGGTCAGCAGCGAGATCGGGGAGAGCGCGACCGCGACGCACCCCTCCAGCAACCACGCGACGCCGGCCCAGACGATCCAGAGGAACCAGTTCCACAGCAGGTTCAAAAGGATCTCCAATACGAGGTCGAGCACGCCGTCCGCGGACCCGCCGGACGTGTCGTCGGAGCGCCAGTCGTGCCATTGCGGCGTCCAGAACAGAAACACGTTCGGCTGGATCTTCAGCGTGTACCTGGTCGCCGCCTGATCGCCCGGCGCGGGCTCGGGTGGCGACCCCCCGACTTGCCGTGCGACGCGGTCGAGGAACGCGTCGACCTCGTCCTTGTTGTAACCGCGCTTTCCGATGGGCGGCCTGGCGAAAGCGACGCTGCGGACCTGCTCGGGCGTGACGGCCCCCCGCGCCGGGTCCCGCAGCGCCGCCTCCAGCCAGTCGAGGAACGCGTCGACCTGGTCCTCGTTGTAGCCACGCTTCCCGGCGGGCGGCCTGGAGAAAGCGACGTTGCGGACGTGCTCCGGATCCATGAGCAGAGTTTGGACCCGATCGAATTGTGTTACAAGCCCGACGGTTCGGGGAACTCCTGTCCAAGATGGCGCCCGCACGGGGCGCCGTACAGACAACAGGAGCAGCAAATGATCGGATCAATCATCCTGGCGATCATCGTGGGCGCCGTCATCGGTTTGGTGGCGCGTCTGGTCATGCCGGGCAAGCAGAACATCGGCATGATCATGACGGTCGTACTCGGTGCCGTCGGTGGTCTGATCGGCTCGGCGGTGGCCGCGCAGTTCGGATACCACAACGCCAACGGCGGGATCGCATGGATTCCGTTCTTCGTCGGGGTAGCCGCCGCCGTCGTCCTGATCGCGATCTGGGAGGCCGTGACCGGCCGCCGCAGCCGCACCGGGCTGCCCCGCTAGCCGATCAGCACCGCGTAGCGCGGCTTGATCACCTCGTCGATGATCGCGAGCCGCTCGTCGAACGGGATGAAGGCCGACTTCATCGCGTTGATGGTGAAGCGCTCGAGATCACTCCACCCATAACCGAAAGCCTCGATGAGCCTCGACATTTCGAGGCTCATCGTGGTATCGCTCATCAGCCGGTTGTCGGTGTTGACGGTAACCCGGAAACGGGTGCGGGCCAGCAGATCGAACGGGTGCTCGGCGATGCTCCTGACCGCGCCGGTCTGCACGTTCGAGCTGGGGCACAGCTCCAGCGGAATTCGCTTGTCCCGCAGGATGGCTGCCTGCTGACCCAGCCGGACGCGGCCGTCCTCGAGGACCTCGATGTCGTCGACGATGCGCACCCCGTGGCCGAGCCGGTCGGCGCCGCAGAACGCGATGGCCTCGTGGATGGACGGCAGCCCGAACGCCTCGCCGGCGTGAATCGTGAAGCGCGCGTTGTGGTCTCGCATGTACTCGAAGGCGTCGAGGTGCCGCGTCGGCGGGTTGCCGGCCTCGGCGCCGGCGATGTCGAATCCCACCACGCCCTTGTCCCGGAACCGGATCGCGAGCTCGGCGATCTCGCGGGACACCGCGGCGTGGCGCATCGCGGTGACCAGCAGCCGCACCTTGATGGGGCGGCCGGCCGCCGCGCAGGCCTTCTCCCCGGCGGCGAAACCCTCGAGCACCGCGTCGACGATCTCGTCGAAGGACAGCCCGCGGTCGATGTGCAGTTCGGGGGCGAACCGCACCTCGGCGTAGACGACCGAATCCCCGGCCAGGTCCTCCACGCACTCGTAGGCGACGCGGTACAGGGCGTCGGCCGTCTGCATCACCGCAACGGTGTGCGAGAACGGTTCCAGGTACCGCTCCAGCGACCCGCTGTGCGACCGGGTGCGAAACCACGTCGCCAGCTCGTCGACGTCGGTGGCGGGCAGCCCGTCGTAGCCGGTCTGGCCGGCGATGTCGATCACGGTCGACGGCCGCAGCCCGCCGTCGAGGTGGTCGTGCAGCAGCGCCTTGGGCGCCTTCTTGATCTGGTTCAGGTCGATCACTGCGCGATCCGATCGATGATCAGCGGCCGGGAGACCGGCGGGGTGTCGTCGATGCTGTAGCCGCCGGCCAGCTCGGCCATCGCGGCGTCGAAGCGTTCGGGGGTGTCCGTGTAGAGGGTGAACAGCGCCTCGCCGGCCGCGACCGGCTCCCGGGGCCGGCGGTGGATCCGGATTCCCGCGCCCAGCTGCACCGGATGGCCCGGACGGGACCTGCCCGCGCCGAGCCGCCAACTTGCCAGCCCCACCGCCATCGCGTCGATATCGCCCATTGTGCCGCCCCGGGGTGCGGTCACGGTCTCGGAACACGAACCGATCGGCAACGGTACCGATAAGTCACCGCCCTGGGCCGCGACGAGCCGGCGAAACCGGTCCATCGCGGTGCCGTCGCGCAGCGTCCGGGCGGGGTCGCGGTCGCCGATACCGGCGAGGTCGAGCATCTCGGCGGCCAGCCGCAACGTCAGCTCCACCACGTCGGGGGGCCCGCCGCCGGCCAACACCTCCAGCGACTCGGCGACCTCGAGCGCGTTGCCGACCGTCGCGCCCAGCGGGCGGTTCATGTCCGTCAGCAGCGCGCGGGTCGGCACCCCGTGCGCCGCGCCGAGCTCGACCATGGTGTGCGCCAGCTCCCGGCTGGCCGCCTCCGAGCCCATGAGCGCCCCGGATCCGACTTTCACGTCGAGCACCAGCGCGCCGGCGCCCTCGGCCAGCTTCTTGCTCATGACCGAGCTGGCGATCAGCGGCAGCGACTCGACGGTGCCGGTGACGTCGCGCAGCGCGTACAGCTTGGCGTCGGCCGGGGCCAGCTCGCCGGCGGCGAAGATGGCGGCGCCGACGTCGCGGAGCTGTTCCCGGATCCGCGCGCCGGACAGCTGCGCGGTGAACCCGGCGACGGATTCCAGCTTGTCCAGGGTGCCGCCGGTGTGCCCGAGCCCGCGGCCCGACGCCTGGGGCACGGCCGCCCCGCAGGCGGCGACGACGGGCACCAGCGGCAGGGTGATCTTGTCCCCGACGCCGCCGGTGGAGTGCTTGTCGACGGTCGGGACGCCCAGGTCGCCGAAGTCCAGCCGCTCGCCGGAGGCCAGCATCGCCGCGGTCCACCTGGCGATCTCGCCGCGGTCCATGCCGCGCCACACGATCGCCATCAGCAGCGCCGACATCTGCTCGTCGGCGACGCGGCCGTGGGTGTAGGCGTCGATGACCCAGTCGATGGCGGCGTCGGACAGCCGCCCGCCGTCGCGCTTGGTCCGGATCACCGTCGGCGCGTCAAACGCCGCGTCGAATCCCAAGTCGCTCAAGGCCGTTCCCGCGGCAGGTCGGCGGTGAAGGCGTCGGGCAGCAGCTCGCCGAGGGGGCGGGGCCTCACCGGATGGTCGACGAGCAGCCCGGGACCGCCGTGTTCCAGCAGCAGCTGGCGGCATCGCCCGCACGGCATCAGGGTGGCGCCCCGCGCGTCCACGCACGCCAGCGCGACCAGCCGGCCGCCGCCGGTGGAATGCAGGGCGGACACCACGCCGCACTCGGCACAGAGACCAAGGCCATATGAGATGTTCTCCACATTGCACCCGGTGACGACGCGGCCGTCGTCGACCAGCGCGGCCGCGCCCACGGCGAACCGCGAGTAGGGCGCGTAGGCCCCCGCCGCAGCCCCAATCGCCCTGTCGCGCAGCTCTTTCCAATCGACATCAGGCATCCCGACTCCGCTCACCAAAGGGCCGACTTGCGAGGCCAACCCTAACTCTGACACGACGCTTCGCTTGGCGGCTGTTCGGCACGACCTGCCGGCTGGCAGGGTTAGGCTGACTTGTCCGGCTGACTGTTCCGAAGGCGGTGAGGATCACGTGAGCACTGCCACCGTGCGCAAGCGGCGACCACCCCGGACCCTGTATCGGGGCGACCCGGGCATGTGGTCGTGGGTGCTGCACCGCATCAGCGGCGCGACCATCTTCTTCTTCCTGTTCGTCCACGTGCTGGACGCCGCGATGCTGCGGGTGAGCCCGCAGACCTACAACGCGGTGGTGGGCGACTACAAGACCCCGATCGTCGGCCTGATGGAGTACGGCCTGATCGCCGCGGTGCTGTTCCACGGGCTGAACGGGATCCGCATCATCCTGATCGACTTCTGGTCGCAGGGGCCCCGCCATCAGCGGCTGATGTTCTTGATCGTCGTCATCGTGTTTTTGCTGCTGATGGTTCCCGCCGGCGTGGTGACCGGCATCCACGTCGTGGAGCACCTCCGATGAGCAGCCCGGACCTCCAACTCGGGCGCGGCCAGACGGCGCCGGTCAGGCAGCGCTTCTACGACCGCCCCGCCAGCCTGGACAATCCCCGCTCCCCGCGCCGGCGCGCCGGCATCCCCAATTTCGAGAAGTTCGCGTGGCTGTTCATGCGGTTCTCCGGGATCGCGCTGGTGTTCCTCGCGGTCGGGCACCTGTTCATCATGCTGATGTGGGACGACGGCGTGTACCGCATCGACTTCAACTACGTGGCGCAGCGCTGGCACTCGCCGTTCTGGCAGATGTGGGACATGGCGCTGTTGTGGCTGGCGCAGCTGCACGGCGGCAACGGGCTGCGCACCATCATCGACGACTACAGCCGCAAGAACTCCACCCGGTTCTGGCTCAACAGCCTGCTGCTGCTGTCGATGGGGTTCACGTTGGTGCTGGGCACCTACGTGCTGGTGACATTCGACCCGAACATCTCGTGAACGTCGTGAAAGGCGAGCCGTGATCCAGCAACACCGATACGACGTGGTGATCGTCGGCGCGGGCGGCGCCGGGATGCGCGCCGCCGTCGAGGCCGGGCCGCGGGTGCGGACCGCGGTGCTGACCAAGCTCTACCCCACCCGCAGCCACACCGGCGCCGCCCAGGGCGGCATGTGCGCCGCGCTGGCCAACGTCGAGGACGACAACTGGGAATGGCACACCTTCGACACCGTCAAGGGCGGCGACTACCTCGCCGACCAGGACGCGGTGGAGATCATGTGCAAGGAAGCCATCGACGCGGTGCTCGACCTGGAAAAGATGGGGATGCCGTTCAACCGCACCCCCGAGGGCCGCATCGACCAGCGCCGCTTCGGCGGGCACACCCGCGACCACGGCAAGGCGCCGGTGCGCCGGGCCTGCTACGCCGCCGATCGCACCGGCCACATGATCCTGCAGACGCTGTACCAGAACTGCGTCAAGCACGACGTGCAGTTCTTCAACGAGTTCTACGCGCTGGACCTGGTGCTCACGCAGACCCCGAGCGGGCCGGTGGCCACCGGCGTCGTCGCCTACGAGCTCGCGACGGGCGAGATTCACGTCTTCCACGCCAAGGCCGTCATCATCGCCACCGGCGGTTCGGGCCGGATGTACAAGACCACCTCCAACGCGCACACCCTGACCGGGGACGGCATCGGCATCGTGTTCCGCAAGGGACTTCCCTTGGAGGACATGGAGTTTCACCAATTCCATCCGACCGGGCTGGCCGGCCTGGGCATCCTGATCTCCGAGGCCGTGCGCGGCGAGGGCGGCCGGCTGCTCAACGCCGAGGGCGAGCGGTTCATGGAGCGCTACGCCCCGACGATCGTCGACCTGGCGCCGCGCGACATCGTCGCGCGCTCGATGGTGCTCGAGGTGCTGGAGGGCCGCGGCGCGGGCCCCAACAAGGACTACGTCTACATCGACGTCCGCCACCTGGGCGAGGACGTGCTGGAGTCCAAGCTGCCCGACATCACCGAGTTCGCCCGGACCTACCTGGGCGTGGACCCGGTGCACGAGCTCGTCCCGGTCTACCCGACGTGTCACTACGTGATGGGCGGCATCCCGACGACCGTCACCGGACAGGTGTTGCGGGACAACACCTCCACCGTCCCGGGCCTGTACGCGGCCGGCGAGTGCGCGTGCGTGTCGGTGCACGGCGCCAACCGGCTGGGCACCAACTCGCTGCTGGACATCAACGTCTTCGGCCGCCGCGCCGGCATCGCCGCCGTGGCCTACGCCCGCGGGCACGACTTCGTCGACATGCCACCGGAGCCCGAGGCGATGGTCGTCGGCTGGGTGGCCGACATCCTCTCCGAGCACGGCAACGAGCGCGTCGCCGACATCCGGGGCGCCCTGCAGCAGTCGATGGACAACAACGCCGCGGTGTTCCGCACCGAGGAGACGCTCAAGCAGGCCCTCACCGACATCCACGCGCTGAAGGAGCGCTATTCGCGAATCACCGTGCACGACAAGGGAAAGCGCTACAACAGCGACCTGCTGGAGGCCATCGAGCTCGGCTTTCTGCTGGAGCTGGCCGAGGTCACCGTGGTCGGCGCCCTGAACCGCAAGGAGTCCCGCGGCGGCCACGCCCGCGAGGACTACCCGAACCGCGACGACGTCAACTACATGCGCCACACCATGGCCTACAAGCAGGGCACCGACCTGCTCAGCGACGTCGCGCTGGACTTCAAGCCCGTGGTGCAGACCCGCTACGAACCCAAGGAACGGAAATACTGATGACGGACACTTTGGAGCCGCCCCTGCCGGAGATTCCCGACGGCGCGGTGATGGTGACCGTGAAGATCGCCCGGTTCAACCCCGACCAGCCCGACGCGTTCGCGAAAACCGGTGGCTGGCAAAGCTTTCGGGTGCCCTGCCTGCCCAGCGACCGGATGCTCAACCTGCTGATCTACATCAAGAGCTACCTGGACGGGACGCTGACCTTCCGGCGGTCCTGCGCGCACGGCGTGTGCGGCTCCGACGCCATGCGCATCAACGGCGTCAACCGGCTGGCCTGCAAGGTGCTGATGCGCGACCTGCTGCCGAAAAAACCGGGCAAGTCGCTGACGATCACGGTCGAACCGATCCGCGGGCTGCCGGTGGAGAAGGACCTGGTCGTCGACATGGAGCCGTTCTTCGACGCCTACCGGGCGGTGAAGCCCTACCTGATCACCACCGGCAATCCCCCGACGCGGGAACGCATCCAGAGCCCGACCGACCGGGCCCGCTACGACGACACCACCAAGTGCATCCTGTGCGCGTGCTGCACCACCAGCTGCCCGGTGTTCTGGCACGAGGGCAGCTACTACGGGCCGGCGGCGATCGTCAACGCGCACCGCTTCATCTTCGACAGCCGCGACGAGGCCGCCGCCGAGCGCCTCGACATCCTCAACGAGGTCGACGGCGTGTGGCGGTGCCGCACCACGTTCAACTGCACCGAATCCTGCCCCCGGGGCATCGAGGTCACCAAGGCGATCCAGGAGGTCAAGCGCGCGACGATGTTCTCGCGCTAGGCGCGCTCAGGGCGCGGACTCGCCACGGCGAGTGCCCGCTACGTGCGCGGGCCCGACCCGGTCGTCGTCGAGGTCGGATTCCGGCATTTCTGCGGCGGGTTGCTCGTCCGCGGGGGACTGAGTCGCGCCGCCGGCCGTATCCGACGGGCTGGCCGACTTGAACTCGGGATCCGGCGTGGGCGCCGTCACGCCGCCCGGGCCCTCGGTGCTGACCGCGCCGCCTTGCTGGCGTCCCTCGTAGGGAGGGACTGCGCTGCCCGTGTCCTGCGGAGGTAACTCGCCAGTGCCGCTGTAGGTCTCCGACGCCGTTGGATCGCTCATCGGCGGATTCGCGTCTTCATCCACCGTTCCGACGGGACGGTCCCCGCTGCCCTGCTCGGGGGTATCCGAACCGGTGTCGCGCGCGCCGCTGCCCAATGCGGGATCGTCGAAGTGCTCCAACCGCGCGTCTTCGGGCTGTTGATCATTCTGAGAGGTCATAACTGCTCCTCACCCTCTCGCTACCTGCCGCACCGGTTGGCCGGCGAGGTTGCCAATCCGGGTACCCGGACCTCTCGGCGCGAAACCGCTTCGCACAGACGGTCGCGCGGCGCCGCTCAGCAGAGTTCGTGGTGATGGCTTTGGTTGCCGCCCAACCGCTTAGCCTGGTACATCGCGGCGTCGGAGGCGCTGATCAACTCCTGCAGAACCGATTGCGGGTCGGAGGCGGTGTCGTCGAGGCGGGCGCAGGCGGTGCCGATGCTGGCCGTGACCCCCGCCGCCGAGGCCTCGATCGCCCGGCACATCCGCGCGGCCAGCGACTCGGCGTTGCAGCCCGAAGACGTGCCGGCCAACAGAAACTCCTCGCCGCCGCTGCGCGCCACCACCGCCTGGTTGTCGGCGGCGGCCAGCAGCGCCTGGGCGACCTGGACCAGCGCGTGGTCCCCCGCGGCGTGACCGGACCTGTCGTTGACGGCCTTGAAATGGTCGAGATCGATCAGCATCACCACCAGGTGGGAGTCGATGCCCCGGCGGGCCAGGATCATCCCCAGCGCCTCGTGCGCGAACGCGCGCCGGTTGAGCAGGCCCGTCAACGGATCGCGGTCGGCCCGCAGCAGGTCGCCCGCGAGCGCGCGCACCAGGATCAGGATGGCCACCGGCAGGGCGATGTTGACCTCGATCACCAGCCACAGGTCCACCCCCGCGAGGCTGGGGTGTCCGGCCCTGGCCAGCGACAGCGCCTCCCAGGAGCCGACGGCGGCGGCCACCGCGAAGTTGTACAGCACGAAGCCGGTGGTGTGGAAGAACGCCATGTAGGCGCCGAACGTCGCGAAGGCGATGCACCCGATCAGCGCGGCCAGCGGGTTCGGGTGTGCCAGGCAGGCCAGGGCGACGGCGCTGTTGCACGTGATGGCGAAAGCGAGTGATTGCGGGCGCGTCGGCCAGCGCCATATCCACAGCAGCATCCCGGCCACCCCGCCGCCGACGGCGGCCCACATCATCGCCACCGGGACCGCCCCGCGGGGACCGTCCGAGCCCGCCAGCAGCGCGAGGAGGCACAACACCATCGACGCCGAAATGGCCGCCAACACGGCCCGGGTGGCACCGCTGATGCCCCGCGACGCAAGGTAACCGGAGAGCCAGTCGTATTGATCGGCCCGCCACCACCGGCTAAACAGCGCGGTCATCGTCGACTTCCACCCGATGCCACAGGTCGAGACATTAGCGACATACCGCAGGTATGTGTCACACTTTCGCGCGCCATCCCGTCTGACGGATATGACACCGAAAACCCGCATCGAACCCCTGCCCCCCAAGCGCGCCGGGCTGCTGATCCGCGCCATGTACCGGGTGGCCAAGCGGCGCTACGGCCAGGTTCCCGAGCCGTTCGCCGTGTCGGCGCACCATCGCAAGCTGATGATCGCGGGCGCCGTGCACGAAACCATGGTGGACCGGGCGTCGAAGACGCTTCCGGTCAGCGTGCGCGAGCTCGCGGTGTACTGGACCGCGCGCCAGATCGGCTGCTCGTGGTGCGTCGACTTCGGCTCCATGCTGCAGCGGCTGGACGGCCTGGACATGGAGCGCCTCAAGGAGATCGACAACTACGCCGCCTCGCCGGCGTTCAGCGACGACGAGCGCGCGGCCATCGCATACGCCGACGCGATGACGGCCGACCCGCACACCGTGACCGACGAGCAGGTCGCCGACCTGCGGGCCCGCTTCGGCGACGCCGGCGTGTTCGAGCTGACCTACCAGATCGGGCTGGAGAACATGCGGGCGCGGGTGAACTCCGCGCTGGGCATCACCGAGCAGGGCTTCAATTCCGGTGACGCCTGCCGCATTCCGTGGGTCGAGGAGACCCCGGCGCGGCGCTAGAGTGGCGGAATGCGCGCCTGGGAGCTGGGGCCGGGCCGGCTCATGGTCGCCGGCGTGTTTTCCGACCTCGCCCTGCACCACCACCCCGCGGTTCAGGTCACCGTCGGCCGGCGCGGGCCCATCACACTCACCCGGGCGGACGATCGGCGCGAGGAGTGCCGGCTGGTCGTGGTCGGCAGCGGAGTCCGCCACGCCGTCCGCTCGGATGCGCGATCCGCCGCGTTGACGCTGTACCTCGGGCTGCAGACGCCGCAGGGCGTCGCACTGAACGCGTTGAGCCACAACCACGGTCGGGGCGTCTGGGTCGTCGACGACGGCACGCCGCTCGCCGAGGCGACGGCGGCGGCGCTGACCGGGGACGGCCCGCACGCCGCGGCCGAATTCCTGGTCGGCCGGCTGTGCGGACAGCAAGGTGGGCCCTCGGTTCACCCTCAGCTGCGGCGGGCGATCGAGGTCGTGTCGAGCCGGGTGCCGAGTCACGTGGACGTGGCGTCGGTCGCGAATGCCGTTGCGCTGTCACCGGATTACCTCGGGCGCCTGTGCAGGCAACAGACTGGGGTGTCGATGTCGGCCACGATCCGCTGGGCGCGGCTGGTCACCGCCATGGGCCACCTCATCGCGGGTCGCTCCGTCACCGACGCCGCCCATCTGGCCGGGTTCGCCGACGGCTCGCACGCCAACAAGGTGTGCTGGGAGATGACCGGTTCGGCCCCGCACGAGCTCGCGCGGGCGGTCCGCGAATCCATCTGACGGATCCGTACAAGCGTTCCCGTCGCGGGTGGCCCACGCTTGGGACATGCCTGCGATGTCAGCGTTCGAACGCGCCTTCTGCTGCGGCGCCGTCGGGCGTTCCGGCAGCCCCGTGATCGCACGCGAGCTGCACGCCCGGCGACTGGGCCGCGACGTGCTGGAGATCGGTTCGGGCGCCGGATCCGTTGCCCGCCAGGTTCTCTCGAAGAACCCCGAGCTCGCGTGGGTCGCGATGGACGTCGACCCGCACATGACGCGGGCCGCCGCCGACCGCCTGCGGGACTTCCCCAACGCGTCGGCGCGGACGGCCGATGCCACCGCGATGCCCTTCCCCGACGAATCCTTCGACTCCGTCGTCAGCTGCCTGATGCTGCATCACATCATCGACTGGGAGCGCGCGGTCGCCGAGGTGGCGCGGGTGCTGCGGCCGGGCGGGACCTTCGTCGGCTACGACCTGGTGCGCACCCCGCTGGCCAGCCTGTTTCACCGGTTGGACGGCTCACCGCACCGGTTGATCGCGCCGGCTGACTTCCGGGTGGAATGCGAGAGGAACGGGCTCGCCATCGCGCTGCGGCCGGGGCTGCTCGGCCACGTGATGCGGTTCTCGGCCGACAAGGCCGGCAAGGAGGAAAACTGATGGCAGCATTAGGCATTCGCGCCGCCGTGGTCCGCGGCATCTTCGCGTTGCCCAGCCCGGTCCGCCGGTTGCTGGCGGGACCGCCGGTGCGGATCGACGGGCAGGAGATGGCGCTGGACGCGCAGCTAATGATTCGCCTCAAAAACCGTTCGGGCTCCGACGTTTTCACCGATCCCGTCGAGGAGTCCCGCGCGCGGTATGACCAACTCCCGCGGCTCGTGGGTTACGAATCACCCCTGCCCGTGCCGACGCGGGAGATCGTCATCCCCGCCGAGCACGGCGACATCCCGGCCACCCTGTACACGCCCGAGGGCCTGCCCGAGCCGTCGGGGCTGCTGGTGTATTTCCACGGCGGCGGCTTCTCGGTCGGCTCGCGCATTAGCCACGACCCCGTGGCCCGTTATCTGGCGAGCCACGCCGGCGTGCGGGTGCTGTCGGTCGAATACCGGCGCGCGCCCGAGCATCCGTTCCCCGCCGCCGTGGCGGACGCGATCGCGGCGTTCGAACACGCGCACCGCCACGCCGCCGACCTGGGGGCGGATCCCGGCCGCATCGCGGTCGGGGGCGACAGCGCCGGCGGGAATCTGGCGGCCGTGACCGCGCAACAGGCGGTGCGACGGGGCGGCGCCGTCCCGGCGTTCCAGCTGCTGATGTATCCCCCGACGGACCTCGCCGGCCGCCGGCCCTCGCACGACCTGTTCGCGCGGGGCTCGACCTTCAGCGAGCGGAACCTGGCGTGGGCGCTGGCCAATTACATACCCTCGCATACCGATCCGCGCGACCCGCGCCTGTCACCGCTGCACGGCGACGTCACCGGCCTGCCGCCCGCCTACATCGCGAGCGCCGGTTTCGATCCGATTCGCGACGACGCGGTCGCCTACGCGGACAAGCTGCGGGCCGCGGGCATCCCGGTCGCGCTCAGCCGGCAGCCGGACCTGCCGCACGCGTACCTCAACTTCGTCGGCCTGGGGGGCCGGTTCGCCGAGGCCGCCGCCGAGGCCGCCGGGGCGCTGCGCCTGGGCCTCGCCGTCGCGTCAGGGCCGACCGGCCAGGGGCGAGCCGGTGAACTTGTCCGGGTTGGCGACATCCCATAGCGCGCAGACCTTTCCGTCGCGCACCGTCATCGCCAGGATCCGCGGCCGCATCGCCCAGTGCCCGTAGTCGCCGGGGCTGCCCGCCGTGTAGGCGCCCAGCTCGCCGTTGACCAGCGCCAGCTGATTCGCCGTGAAGAACGCGTCGCCGTAGCGCCGGGCGAGGCCGAAGATGAACCGGGCCACCTTGTCCGCTCCCGCGATGACGTGAACGGCCGTGGGCGCCTTGCCATTTGAATCGCCGGTGAACGTCACGTCCGGATGCAGCAGCGACACCACGGCCTCCAGGTCGCCGGCGGCGATGGCGGCCATCAGCCGGCCGACCACCTCGTTGTGCGACGGATCGGGTTGCGGCGGCGGCTGCGCCGCCACCGCCTTGCGCGCCCTCGACGCCAGCTGCCGCGCCGCGGCCTCGTTGATGCCCAGCACCTCGGCCACGTCGGCGAAGGGCACGGCGAACCCGTCGTGCAGCACGAACGCGACCCGCTGGTCGGGTGACAGGCGCTCGAGCACCACCATCGCCGCGAACCGGGCGCCCTCGCTGGCCACCACCGCCGACAGCGGATCGCCTTGGTCGAAGCCGGTGACCACCGGCTCGGGCAGCCAGTTGCCGGTGTACGTCTCGCGCCGGTGCGCGGCCGAGCGCAACCGGTCCAGGCCGAGCCGGCTCACCACGGTGGTCAGCCAGGCCCGCAGATCCGCGATGACCTGGTTCTGCCCATGCCAGCGCAGCCAGGCCTCCTGGACGATGTCCTCGGCGTCGGCCACCGTGCCGGTCAGCCGGTAGGCGACCGACATGAGATGCGGTCGCAGCGCCTCAAACTCGCGAACCTGCTGCGCCGCGGTCATATCGCGAGGCTACGCTCGCGGACAACATGACTGACAATCTGTGGCTGCACTTCGCCCGGCACGGGCCGGGCATCGCGGCGCCGATCATCACCCGCGGCGAGGGCGTCACCATCTTCGACGACCGCGGCAAGGGCTACCTCGACGCGCTGTCCGGGCTGTTCACCGTGCAGGTCGGCCACGGGCGCACCGAGCTCGCCGAGGTCGCCGCCCGGCAGGCGAGCACGCTGGCGTACTTCCCGCTGTGGGGCTATGCCCACCCGAGCGCGATCGAACTCGCCGAGGGCCTCGCCCGCCACGCGCCCGGCGACCTGAACCGGATCTTCTTCACCACCGGCGGCACCGAGGCCGTCGAGACCGCCTGGAAGGTGGCCAAGCAGTACTTCAAGCTCACCGGCAAACCCGGTAAGCACAAGGTGATTTCGCGGGCGGTCGCCTACCACGGCACCACCCAGGGCGCGCTGGCGATCACCGGGCTGCCGAAATACAAGGCGCCGTTCGAACCGGTGACGCCCGGCGGGTTCCGGGTGCCCAACACGAATTTCTACCGGGCGCCCGAACCCTTTCACACCGACCCGAAGGCCTTCGGGCGCTGGGCCGCCGACCGGATCGCCGAGGCGATCGAGTTCGAGGGGCCCGAGACCGTCGCCGCGGTGTTCCTGGAGCCGGTGCAGAACGCGGGCGGCTCGATCCCGCCTCCCCCAGGCTATTTCGAGCGGGTGCGCGAGATCTGCGACGTATACGACGTCCTGCTGGTTTCCGACGAGGTGATCTGCGCCTTCGGGCGGATGGGGTCGATGTTCGCCTGTGCGTCGGACATCGGAGACTTCGGCTACGTGCCCGACATGATCACCTGCGCCAAGGGGCTGACGTCGGGCTACTCACCGCTGGGCGCGATGGTCGCGAGCGAGCGCTTGTTCGAGCCGTTCAACGACGCCAAAACCATGTTCCCGCACGGCTATACGTTCGGCGGCCACCCGGTGTCGGCGGCGGTGGCGCTGGCCAACCTCGACATCTTCGAGCGCGAGGGCCTCAACGAGCGCGTCAAACGCAACGCGCGGGCGTTCCGCGCCACCCTGGAGAAGCTCTACGACCTGCCCATCGTCGGCGACGTGCGCGGCGAGGGGTATTTCTACAGCGTCGAGCTGGTCAAGGACCAGGCGACCCGGCAGAGGTTCACCGACGACGAGCGCGGGGCGCTGCTGCCCCGGGTGTCCGCGGCCCTGTTCGAGGCCGGGATGTATTGCCGCACCGACGACCGCGGCGATTCGGTCATTCAGCTGGCGCCGCCGTTGATCAGCGGCCAAGCCGAGTTCGACACCATCGAGGCCACCCTGCGCGGCGTGCTCAGCGTCGAGTCGGACCGGCTGTAGCGAGGACCCGCTTGACCTCGTAAGCGGCCAGCAGCACCTCCCGGGAATGCGCCGTGCTCGGGTCGCTGCCCAGCCGGGTCTGCGCGTTGCACAGCCAGACGAGCGCGGATTTCAGGTCGGCGTCCTGGGCGCTGTCGCGATGCGACTTCAGCTCTTCCAGGATGCGCTCATGCCCGGAACTGCGGACCTGGGTGCCCTTCTCGACCTGCTTGAGCAGTTGCTCGAGCGATCGCGGACCGTCACCGTCGCGCCGCCATCGAGACCAAAATCCGTTGTTTTGAATGGTGTCAGCGTAGTGGTTCGGCGCCGCACCCACGCAGGCGGGCCGCTTCGTAACATCCGTCCCATCAGTCACAGCGCGGCTCCCCGGAATTGGGCCGCCGATCGCCTAGTCTGCTCACACAATGTCCCTGTTACGTTCCGCGTCATGCCTGGCAGCGACGGCTTTCATGGTCGGCGTCATGGTCGCCGCCCCGATCGCTGTCCCGGTCGCGTTGGCCGAACCGGCCCCGGGCCCCGCCGCCGGGCCGCCGAACTGCCCGTTCCAGGTGAATACCCCGCCCGCGGTGGACTCCTCGGAGGTCCCCGCCGCCGGTGACCCGCCGATCCCGCTCGCGGTCCCGCCCAAGCCCGTCGGCGGCGAGGCGCTGGGCGGCTGCGGCGTCGTCGCGGCGCCCGGGACACCGCCCCTGCCGGGCGACGTGTCGGCCGACGCGTGGCTGGTGGCGGACCTGGACAGCGGCGCCGTCATCGCCGCCAAGGACCCGCACGGCCGCCACCGCCCCGCCAGCATCATCAAGGTGCTGGTCGCCATGGCCTCCATCAACGCGCTGCCGCTGAACAAGTCCGTCGAGGGCACCGCCGACGACGCGGCCGCCGAGGGCACCAAGGTCGGCGTGACCGACGGCGGCGTCTTCACCGTCAACCAGCTGCTGCACGGCCTCTTGATGCACTCCGGCAACGACGCCGCGCACGCGCTGGCCGTGCAGCTGGGCGGCATGCAGCAGGCGCTGGACAAGATCAACGTGCTGGCCGCCAAGCTCGGCGGGCGCGACACCCGGGTGGCGACCCCGTCGGGGCTGGACGGCCCCGGCATGAGCACGTCGGCCTACGACATCGGCCTGTTCTACCGCTACGCCTGGCAGAATCCGACGTTCGCCGGCATCGTCGCGACGCGGACCTTCGACTTCCCCGGCCACGGCGACCACCCCGGCTACGAGCTGGAAAACGACAACCAGCTGCTCTACAAGTACCCCGGCGCGATGGGCGGCAAGACCGGCTACACCGACGACGCCGGGCAGACCTTCGTGGGCGCGGCCAACCACGACGGGCGCCGGCTGATGGCGGTGCTGCTGCACGGGACGCGGCAGCCGATCGCCCCGTGGGAACAGGCGGCGCACCTGCTGGACTACGGGTTTTCCACGCCGCAAGGCACCCAGGTCGGCACGCTGATCGAGCCCGATCCCTCGCTGATGCCCGCCAAGCGCGACAGCGCCGCCGACCGGCCGGGCGCCGGCCCCCAGGCCGCCGGGCTGCTGCCGTCGGCGGACGCGCTGCCGGTGCGGGTGGGCGTCGCGGTGATCGGAACGATCATCGTGTTTAGTTTGATCATGGTCGCACGCTCGATGAACCGCCGACCGCAACACCGGTGACGTCACGGCGCGCCCCGTCGCGGCGGGGCCTGGCGCTCGGGCTCACCGCCGCCAGCGTCGGCGTCATCTACGGCTACGACCTGTCCATCATCGCCGGCGCGCAGCTGTTCGTCACCGAGGACTTCGGGCTCACGACCCGGCAGCAAGAGCTGCTGACGACGATGGTGGTGATCGGCCAGATCTTCGGGGCGCTCGGCGCCGGCGTGCTCGCCAACGCGATCGGCCGGAAGAGATCGGTGGCGCTGATCCTCCTCGCCTACGCGGCGTTCGCGCTCCTCGGCGCGTTCGCGGTGTCGCTGCCGATGCTGTTGGCGGCACGCTTCCTGCTGGGCCTGACGATCGGCGTGACGGTGGTGGTGGTGCCGGTGTACGTGGCGGAGTCGGCCCCGGCCGCGGTGCGCGGCTCGCTGTTGACGGCCTATCAACTCGCGATCGTCAGCGGGCTCGTGGTCGGCTACCTGACCGGCTACCTGCTGGCCGGCGCGCACGCCTGGCGGTGGATGCTGGGGCTGGCCGCCCTGCCCGCAATGCTGCTGCTGCCCTTGCTGATTCGGATGCCCGACACGGCCCGGTGGTACGTGCTCAAGGGCAGGATCGACGACGCCCGCGCCGCGCTGCTGCGTGCGGACCCCACCGCGAAAGCCGACGAAGAGCTGGCCGAAATCAAGAGCGCCCTGAGCGAAGGGAGCGGCGGCTTCGCCGAGATGCTGCGACGGCCGTACCTGCGGGCCACCGTCTTCGTGATCACGCTCGGCTTCCTGATTCAGATCACCGGCATCAACGCGATCATCTATTACAGCCCCCGGATATTCGAAGCGATGGGCTTCACCGGCAATTTCGCCCTGCTGGCCCTGCCGGCGCTGGTGCAGATCGCCGGGTTGGCGGCCGTGGGCACGTCGCTGCTCCTGGTCGACCGGGTGGGCCGGCGCCCAATCCTGTTGTGCGGCATCGCGATGATGATCGCCGCCGACGTCGTCCTGATGGCCGTGTTCGCCCAGGGCCACCTCGGCGGCGCCGGACTGGTTTTCGGGTTCGCCGGCGTCCTGCTGTTCATCTTCGGCTACACCGCGGGTTTCGGCTCCCTGGGCTGGGTGTACGCCAGCGAGAGCTTCCCCACGCGGCTGCGGTCCATCGGCTCCAGCACGATGCTGACCTCCAACCTGGTGGCCAACGCGATCATCGCCGCCGTCTTCCTGACGTTGCTGCATTCGCTGGGCGGCGCGGGGACTTTCGCGGTGTTCGTGGTTTTCACGCTGATCGCTTTCGGCTTCGTCTACCGGTATGCGCCGGAAACCAAGGGCCGGCAACTCGAGGACATCAGGCACTTCTGGGAGAACGGCGGTCGATGGGACTGATCCGTTCGGGGACAATGGTTCTCGACGGGCAGGTGTGCCGGCCGGGATGGCTGGAGACGTCCGGCGGCCGGATCCGGGCGTGCGGCGCCGGCCCACCGCCCGCGCCGGCCGACCGGGACTTCCCGGATTGCGTTGTGGTGCCAGGCTTTGTCGACATGCACGTGCACGGCGGCGGCGGCGCGTCCTACACCGACCCCGATGCCATCGACGCGGCCGCGGCCTTTCACCGGCGGCACGGCACCACCACCACGCTCGCCAGCCTGGTCACCGCCACGCCGGCGGAGCTGATCGCCGGCGTGGGCGCGCTCGCCGCGGCCACCCGTCGGGGCACCATCGCGGGCATCCACCTGGAGGGTCCGTGGCTGAGCCCGGCGCGGTGCGGGGCGCACGACCCCACCCGGATGCGCCACCCGGATCCCGCCGAGATCGACGCCGTGCTCGAGGCCGGTTGCGGCGCCGTCCGGATGGTCACGCTGGCGCCCGAGCTGCCGGGCGCCGGCGACGCGATCCGGCGCTTCCGGGACGCGAATGTTGTTGTGGCCATAGGCCATACCGACGCGACCTACGAGCAGACCCAGCGGGCCATCGCCGCGGGCGCCACGGTCGGCACCCACCTGTTCAACGCGATGCCGCCGCTGCACCACCGCGAACCGGGACCCGCGCTCGCGCTGCTGCGCGCCCCGGGGGTCACGGTCGAACTCATCGCCGACGGCGTCCACGTGCACCCGGAGGTGGTGCGCGCGGTCATCGCGGCCGCGGGGCCCGACCGGGTCGCCCTGGTCACCGACGCGCTCGCCGCGGCCGGCT
>NZ_LZLY01000089.1 GCF_001673535.1 Mycobacterium sp. 1081908.1
GGCCATGACCCAGGGGCTGGAGGCGCGCATCGAGTACTGGCTGCCCGGCTACGCGATACCGGCCGCCGTCGCGGCGACCGCCCTCACCAGCGTCGTGGCATCGGCGATGGCCGCGCGGCAGGTGTACAAGGTCGCACCGATCGAGGCGCTCGCGCCCGTCGGGGTTTCGGCCGCGGACCGCGTGCCACGGTGGCTGCGGGTCGCGAGCGGGGTCGGCGCGCTCGCGGTCTTCGCCGCATCCATCGCGGTCGTCGTCAACCAGCGTGGGGTCGTGGCGTTCGCCGCGATGGCGGCCGTGTTCTCCGCCGAGATCGCGCTCGGATTCGCGCTCACCGCGCCCATCGTCAACGCCACCGCCGCGGCGGCACGGGTGTTCGGTTCCGTCGGCGCCCTCGCCGCGGCGACCATCGAGCGCGCGCCGCGACGGGTGTGGGCGACGGTGATGACGGTGCTCATCGCGGTGGTCACCACCGTCACCATCACCGGGACCAACGCCGACATGATCCGCTCGGCGCGGGGCATCTTCGCACCGGTCGCCGACGTCCCGGTGTGGGTGAGCGCGAACACCCCCGACAGCTACCCTACAGACGCTCTGCCGCAAGGCCTTTCGGAGAAGGTGGCCGCGTTGCCGGGCGTCCGGCACGTCACCGAGGGCGCGCTCGGGTTCGCCGAAGTGGGCGGCACCCGCGTGATGCTGGACGGATTCTCCGCCGGCACGGCCGATCCGCTCTACCGCGCGCTGGACCCGCGGATCCGCGACCAGGTGCTCGCCGGCCGGGGCGTGGTGCTCTCGCAGAACCTGGGCAGGACGCTGCACGTCCGGGTCGGCGGGCAATTGCGGATGCAAACGCCGCACGGCGCGCAGCCGACAACGGTGCTGGCGTTGGTGCCGTACTTCTCGACGGTGATCGGCACGGTCGGGATGGGCCTCGATCAACTGCGCGCGTGGTTCGACCGCCCGGTGACGACCACGCTGGAGATCGCCGCGGCTCCGGGCGCCGACGCGGGTCGCCTCCTGGCCGACGTGCGCCGCGCGGTGCCCGCGCCCAACTACGTGTACGACGGGCGCGCCAAGCTGGCGGGGCTGGAGGCACCGATGCACCAGAGCATGTTCATCGCGAACGCCGTGTGGATCATCGTCGTGCTGGTGGCCGCGGTCGCCCTGCTCAATACGCTGACGCTGTCGGTGCTGGAACGGCGCCGCGAGCTCGGCGTGCTGCGGGCGATGGGATCCAGCCGACGGTCCATCCTGCGGATGGTCCTCGCCGAGGCGACCGGCATCGGCGTCGTCGGCGGCGCGCTGGGCCTGGTTTTCGGGATGACGGACCAATGGCTGTTCAGCCTGGTCAGCGGCGACATGATGAACTTCCAGGTCACCTTCCGGCCCAGCTGGATGGCGTGCGCGTTCACGCTGGGCGCGCTGGCGATCAGCCTGCTCGGCTCGGTGCCGCCCGCGCGGCGCGCGGCCCGGCTCAACATCATCGAGGCCGTTAGCGTCGACTAGGCGGCCACGCGCTCGCGGGTACTCCCCTCCGGTACCCGCGGACGATCAGAAGCCGAGCGGAAGAAGCGCGGTGAACAGCGGCGCCAGCGGATCCGTGACCGGAAGCGCGATCGAACTGTTCAGGAACGGGGCGACCGGACTCTGGAAGGTGAGGATCGTCTGCCCGGGCGCTCCCAAGCCCAAGGTGGTTTCCCTCCCGGAGGTCACCGCCGCCGTGAAGAGCGGGCTCGAGATGTTGGTCGCGACAAAGTGATTGTCGTCGGGGTCCGCGAGGGACGTTGTTGAGAACAGGCCGCCGAAGTTGGTGGTCTGACTCATGAAATCCGGGTCGCCGGCCACGGGGTTGGTGACCGGGCTGAGGCCCAGCGCCGAGGCGAGCTGGGTGGCCAGGTTATGCAACGGCCCCAGCGCCCCTCCCGCGGCCGAGGCGCCGGCGTGATAACCGACCATCGCGGCCACATCCTGCGCCCACATCTGCTCGTACTCGGCCTCGGCGGCCGCAATCGCCGGCGCGTTCTGCCCGAAGAGATTCGACATCACCAGCTGCACGAAACCGTTCCGGTTGGCCGACACCTGCAACGGGTGCACGGTGGCCGCCAGGGCTGCCTCGAACGCGCCGGCCACCGTCCGGGCCTGCCCGGCCGCGCCCGTCGCCTGACTCGCCGCCGCGCTCAGCCACCCCGCATACGGGGCCGCCGCGGCCGTCATCGCCGCCGCCGCGGGCCCCCGCCACGCCTGCTCGGTCAGGCCGGACGTGACCGACGAAAACGACGACGCCGCCGACCCCAATTCGGAGGCCAACGCGTCCCACGCCGCGGCCGCCTCCAACATCGGAGCGGAACCCGCGCCCGAGAAGATTCGCGCCGAGTTGATCTCCGGTGGCAATACCGAGAAATTCATGACCACAGTCCCTTCCGTGAGGGCCGCGACGATCGTGCCGGCGCGGTGATCACCGACAACACGCAGCGTCAAGGACTACACGAAATAGGGGCCCCGATAGTTCAACGCGAATTTTGATCAGCCACCGGGTGTGATCGCCAGCGCGAGTTGCTCGGGCGCGAAGACCAGCAGTGCGGTGAGGAGCCCGCTGGTTGGCGTGCCCAGGACGTCAACGGGCAGAGGGAGTTGGCTGTTGACGAGAGTCGCGGCAGCAATACTCGCGACGCCGGTACCTGACGCGGTTCCGGTGATCGTCCCGGTTATCGGGGTTTGCGGTACGAGAAGGCCATCCAGCGGAATGTTGATGTCAGCGTTGCCGTTCGTGAACGAGAGGGTGCCCAAAAGAATGCTATTGCCGAGGTTTGTGCTGAAGTTCGGCAGGGGAAGTGACAGCGCCAGGGTCGTTTCGCCGTTGAGGAAGGCATCGGTGACGACCGCCGGAGCGTCGACGAGTGTGCCGATCGCACCGGTCAGGTTGCCGGTTTGCAACTCACCGGCGAATTGCGACGCGGTTGCCGATACTGCGTCGAGCGCGTTGACGGGTGCGCCCACCGCGTCAATGAGAAGTGCCGCCGGCAACCCGATGTCGGTCGTAAGGGTGGCACTGAGACCGGACGTGCCGAGCCCAAGTAGCGCGTTTGCGTTGATAGACGTGTCCGTGAGCGTTTCGATCACGTTGGTGAAGTTCTGCGAGATCTGTGCCGGGATGGAGCCGGGCGGCAGCAGGTTGGTGAAGTTCTGCGCCATCGTCCCGGGAATGGTGAGGATGGGTAACAGGTCTCCGAAACTGCCCGCAGGGGTAGCGCTGATGGCAAGCCCAGGGGCGACAAGCGGATCGCCGGTGGTAGTGACATCCACACCGGTGAAGAACAAACCCAGGAAGCCCTGCGCGATGTCACCCACCGCGCCGCCGATGTCTCCCGCCATAATGGCCTGCACCGCAGATTGGAAGGCGGCCGGCAACGCCTCCAGGCCAACGGCAAAGTCGTGGGCCGCGTTCTGCAGGGACGTCGCGATGATCTGGGCATAGACCATTTGTTGGGCGATGAACTGCTGTATCACCGGCACCGGATCGAACGCCAGCAGCGCCTGAATGGCCAACTGGATGTTCGCCGGCACATTGGCCAACAGGACAGGGAGATTCTGGAGTACGTATTCGACGCCCGCGGCGATCTCCTGCGCGTAGCGGACTTGGTTGGCCAGGAACTGCTGCAAGAACGGCGCCGGATTGGCGACGATCGCCTTCTCGAGTATTTGCAGGTTGGCGGCGGTGTTGGCGAGCAGCGTTTGGTACGGGCCGGCGACCGAGGCCAGCCCGGTGGCCGCGGCCGGCGCCAATAGGCTCGGCGCCGGCGCATGCCCGAGTCCCGTCAGCCCCGTGGGCAGACCGGCGATGCCGCCGGAAAGGGATTGCGAGACAACGCCGATCCGGCCCGACAGCAGCGCTGCGGCGGCGCCCGGCACGGGCCCGTTCACGGCGCTGTGCAGGTTCCGCTCGGCGTTGGCCAATTCGGTGCTGAGATAGGCACCCGCGCCAGAGTTCAACAGATTGACGAACTCCTGATGAAACGACGCCGCCTGCGCGCTCAGCGCCTGGAATGTCTTGCCGTGCAGGCCAAAAAGCGCCGCGATCGCCGACGAGACCTCGTCCTGGGCGGCGGGCAGCAACGCCGTCGTCGAGCCCGCCGCCGCCGAGTTGGCCGCACTGATAGTCGACCCGATGTGCTCCAGATCCGTAGCCGCCGCCGACACCAAATCCGGCGCCACGATTAGAAATGACATTTCTTGCCCCATCGCCCGTCTGCAAACTAATCACCTGACCGAGTCAGGTGAGCGGCTCGATGGGCCACCACCGTTAGGGGCGAAGTCCCGGACGCCGCATGGCTCACCGGGCTTGACCAAGCGATCGTACAACTCCGCAAAGGGACGGCGTGGCCAAAATGCGAACTGAAATGTCCGGGCAAACCAGGAAGTTAGCGATAAAGGGGCTTCTGCAGACCGGCGGTAACCCAATTGCCCGCGCCCGGAACTATCGGACGAAAAAGCCCGGCGAAGCATTCCCGCGAACCTCAGCCATTGCTGTCAATCGCGGTCGCGAATCCCTGCAGGTGCGGCTTGCACGGGAACGGCACCGGAGTTCGGATGCGGCGCAGCCCGGAGGTGTCGAAGCCGGCCGCGGCGATGGCGTCGACGGTTCGGCGGTTCGGATGGCAGCCGGCGGCAAACCACGACCAGGGCCCCGCGACCAGGTCCTGGAACCGGCCCGTCGCCCCCTCGCCGCGGACATGCTCGAGCACCACCAACCTGCCCCGCGGAACCAGCACCCGCCGGATCTCCCCCAGCGTCGCCGCCACGTCGTCGACCGAACACAGCACCAGCCCGATGTGGACCGAATCAAAGCTGTTGTCCGGGAAGGGAATCGACTCGCCGGTGCCATCCACGATGTCGACGGCAAGGCCGTGCCGGTCCGCGATGCGCGACGCCGTCCGCCGGAATACGGCCACCGGCTCGACGGCGGCCACCGACGTCACCGTGGGCGGCACGAACTTCAGATCGGCCCCCGGACCCAACCCGACCATCAGCAGCCGGCCCGTCGCGTGCGCGATCGCCGCTCGGCGATACCGGTTGTAGAAGAGCCGGTCGAAGATCGGCTGACCCAACCGATATATGTATGGGAATAAAGGATTTTCGCGCGTTATCTGCCACCTAGATCTAGCCGGAACGGCGGATATTCGTCACTCATCAACGATACATAAACCGCCACCCGGTAGCGCCACCGAACGATCCCCATCAGGAGGTCGAACATGCCGGGATGAATGGACCCCTTCCACAGCAGCCACGCCGCGTTGATGACGCAAAGCGCCTGCAGCAGCGGCTCCATTGCCCAGCACAGCAGTATCTGCGGGAGCCCCAGCAGCCACCACTTCACCAACACGGCCCACCTGGTCAGGTGGTCCGGGTAGTCGACCACCAGGTCGCCGGGATAGTCGGGCCGCGACGCCAACGCGAACGGCGGGTACTTGTCGGTGCTATTCATCGGGAAGCGGTAGTTCATCACCCGCCACGACCAGCGCAGCACGCCGACGTTGAAGTCGAAGATGGGCCGCGGGTAGCGACCGGTCAACAGGATCGCGACGCCGGCGACGACCGTCAGCAGCGGATACACCAGGTAGAGAAGGATCAATATCGGGTAATGCGGGACGGCCAGCACGCACCACTTGACGAGCCAGAGCCAGCGTGACGGCGCCTCGAGATCGCCGCGCACCCGCACGGGACTGTCGGCGTCGCGCGCCGTCGCCGGCCCGTTCACCGGCTGCCCGACGCGATCGGGATTTCCGCCCCGAGGCCGCGGTCGATCGCCGCCGACAGCCGGCGGTGACTCGTCCATCGCAGAAAAGTCGTCAGCATCCAGGTGTGCAGCCGGTCGGGGATCATCGTCGCCGGCCACAACACCGACTCGCCGTGGGCCACCTGGAGCGACGCGACCCGGGACACGGCGCCGACCCGGCGACGCCGGGCCTTCTCGTACCTGCGCAGTGCCGCGCAAGTCTCCTTGGAAAGGTCGGCGGCGCCGGCGTTGACCCAGGCGCGGAGAGCGGAAAGCTCCTTGCACAGCACCATGGTGTCGAGCAGCGCCTGATTGGTTCCCTGCGCGAGCGTGGGCGGCATGGTGTGGGCGGCGTCGCCCAGCAAGGTCACCGGCCCCGGGACCAACGGGCGAAGCCTCGGGTGCCGGAAATGCGGGTAGGGCGAACCCGCCAGGTCCTCGTCGGTCAGCCTGCGCAGGACGAGGTCGACGGTGTCAGACCACCCGGAGAAGTTCGACCGGATCACGTCGATCGGGCGCCGCGGCCGGACGAAGTCCCGGGACCAGGGCAGGTCGAACCACCACTGCACGTCGCAGCCTCCGGCCGGCCACACCCCGGTGTTGCCGCGCGCGCCGATGACGATCATCGCCACGCGCTTGTCGGCGAGCCCGGGAAGGGTGATCAGTCCCTGCCAGCTGCACCAGCCCGTCGGTTCCGCGGCGGGGGCGCCGACGACATCGCGAACGACGGAGTGCAGGCCGTCGGCGCCGATGACCAGGTCGCCCCGGGCCACGCTGCCGTCGTCGAACTCGACCTGGGCGCCATCGGCGTTCGTCACGACCCGCGCCGCGCGGGCGTTGCAGCGGATGCGATCCCTCGGGAAGCCGTCCAACAGCCGTTCCAGCAGGACGCGACGCGGGACCATCCGAACGGGTGCGCCCAGCCGGTCCACCATCGCGTTCACGTCCAGGCTCGCCAGCTGGTGTCCCCCAGACGTCAGCACCCGCACCCGCGAAAGCAGTTGGCCGGCCCCGGCCATGTTGACGCCCAGCTGCCGCAGCACCGTCTCGCCGTTGGACCAGATCGTCACCGCGCCGCCGCCGGCGCGCGTGTCTTTGCGCTGATCGAAAACCGTGACGTCGTGGCCGTCTCGCAGCAGGCCGCGCGCGACGGAAATCCCGCTCACGCCGGCGCCGATGACAAGTATCCGAAGCGCGCGTGTCGGCGGCGTCCCCGCGACCGAGGCCGGACCGTCGCTACGGCTCGTCACTCCATTGGATACGTGCCCGCGCGCCGATCGGTTCAACGAGGCCGGTCACTTCCCTTCCGGCGCGCCGACGATGTTGTGCAGCTCCTCGACCGACCACGGTTCGGCGTCGTGATGATCGCGGTACCCGAGCACGCGCGGCGTCGGCCGGGCGAAGCTGCCGACGAATCCGCCCGCGGCTACGAAGATCCGACCCGTCACACCGCGCGACATGTCACTTGCGAGATACGCATAGAGCGGAGCGACAAACGCGGCCGGTGCGCTGTCGAGCGACGCCCGCATCGTGATCTCGTCGAGCAGCCCGCGGCGGTGCAGATCGGCGATGTGCTCCTCGTACTGCGCACCGGTGGACAGCCGCGTCCGCGCGCCGGGGCATACCACGTTCGCCCGCACGCCGTGGGGTTTGAGTTCCGCCGCGATGGCCATCGTCAGCGCGTTGACGGCGCCCTTGCCGGCCGGGTAACCGGTGCCCCCGTAGTCGCCGAGGAACGCCACCGAGCTGGTGTTGACGATCGATCCGTGGCCCTGCGCCGCCATGACGCGGGCGGCGACCCGGCAGGTGTGAAACGCCGTACCCAGGTGCCCGCTGATCAGGCGGTCGAATTCCGCCGGCGAGATGGTCAGGATGGACGAACCGGGGGGCTCGGCGATCCCGGCGCAGTTGATCAGGGCGTCCAACCGCCCGTACGTGCTCACGCACGCGTCGACGAGCGCGCTCGCGGTGCGCTCGTCGTCCGCGGCCCCGGCCACCGCGGTGACGCGCCCGCCGGTCCCCGATATCGCCGCGACGGTGTCCGCCACGGCGCCGGCGTCGCGCCCGTTGACCACCACGGCGGCGCCGAGGTCGCACAGCAGTTCGGCGACCGCGCGCCCGATACCGCGGCTGCCGCCCGATACCACCACGCCTTGCCCGGCAAGCAGCGGATCAGCCATCGGCGCGCGTTTCGGAATCCTCCGAATGCGCTGTGCGCGCGGGCTTCTCGGCGGCGATCAAGAGCTTGCGCGCGGGGGTCGGATACATGCGCCGAACAGTACCCACGCTGTCCGAGAATGAGAAGTCCGTAACTGAGGTGGGTCCCGGCTATCCGCGGCGGGAGCGCAGCACCCGACCATCCAGCGATAAGGCGTGGTCACCGCGCCGGCCAGCGAACTTCAAAAATTGAACAATCATTCGCTCTCGACCCCGCTGAGCTGAGCGATCGCGGGTGGACCCGATGAGGGGTATAGTCGCCAGTGAAGTCCGTTCTGGACAGGTCGCCGTTTAGCTAAAAGCGGTCAGTCAGTTGCACTGCTGCTGAGTATGGCGTGGCCCCGGCGAAAACACTCCGGTTACCCCCGCGTTGTTGCTGGTGCGCCGATGACCGACCCGTACCAGCGGATACAGGTGTAGCGGAGGCGATTGTGCGCATACCTGCGATGCCCCCCTGCGCACGACCCAGAAAGTGGGCCAACAATGCAAACCCCTTCCCCCGCAAGTCTTTTCGCAACGCGTTCTAGCCGATGACCGGCGTCGCGACCACCACCCGCCCGCCTCGAGCAGCCAAAACACAAACGGACGATTCCTACGACGACGTTGTCGAGATGTTCGCGGTGCTGCGCCGGTTGCCGGCCGAATCCCACGAGTACGGCCGGCAGCGGGAACGCATCGTCGCCCGATGCCTGCCGCTGGCGGACCACGTGGCCAGCCACTTCGCCCGGCGTGGCGAAGGTCTCGACGACCTGGTCCAGGTCGCCCGTCTGGGGCTGATGAACGCCATCAACCGCTTCGACCCGGACAAGGGACCCAGCTTCATCGGCTTCGCGGTCCCCACCATGATGGGCGAGGTTCGGCGGTACTTCCGTGACTACAGCTGGGGCATGCGGGTGCCGCGCCGCCTGCGCGAACTGCATGTCCAAATCAGCCGCACCACCAGCGATTTGGCGCAGCGGCTGGGGCGGGCACCCACCGCCGGTGAGCTGTCCCAGGTGCTGGAGGTGCCGCGCGAGGAAATCATCGAATGCCTGGTCGCGGGCGACGCCTATCGGCTCGACTCCCTGGACGCACCGCTTGGCGCCGACGGGTCGGGCAAGCCCCGCCTGGTGGCCGACGCGGTCGGCGGCGTCGATCCGCAAATCGAGCACATCACCAACCGCGAAGCCGTGCGTGCCATCGTGGGCGCGCTCCCCGAGCGGGAACGTCAGGTGCTGCACATGCGGTTCTTCGAGTCGATGACCCAGAGCCAGATCGCCGAGCGGATCGGCGTATCGCAGATGCAAGTTTCCCGCATCCTGGCCCACACCCTGCGCTGCCTGCGCGACCAGCTGGAGTAGGCCCTTCCCCACCGGCGCGGCCCGTCAGGACCTTCCGTGGCACCCGGCGATGTACTGTGCGATTCGGGCACGGGTCGACTGTGTCGCCAGAATCAGCCTGGAAGGGGCGCGATGCGATGAGGGTTTCTCGGACGTCTCGGACCATAGTCGCCGGTGTTGCGGCAGCCACGGCGCTGACGGTGTCGGTGGCCGGCTGCGGCGGTAAGCCGGCGTCCTCGACGTCATCGACGTCGAAGTCGGGCTCATCGAGCCCGGCGTCGAGTACCGGCGGTCCGGCGCCCACTTCCTCGGCCGCGGCACAGACCGACTACACGGGGCTGTTGATCAAGGCGACGGATATCAACGCGCCGATACAGTTCACCGCCGGCCCGCCGACGAGCAACCCGAACGGCCAGCCGGGCGCCGCCATAACCTTCAGCACCGACGACAACAGCCACGTAATCAAAGACACCATCCAGGTGCTCGCGGATCCCGGCGCCGCCACCAACGCGCTGAACGCGGCCAAGGGCGCGCAGGGCAACAACATCAAGAATCCGATCACGCAACCGTTCAACGTCGGAACCGGCGGAACGACCGTGTCCGGCAACGCACCGGACAACTCCAAGGGCATCATGGTCGTGCTGTTCACCGAGGGCAAAGCGTTCGTCACGCTCGAATTCGACGGCCCGGTGGACTCGCTCCCGCCGCAGGACTTCGTCACCGACGTGGCCCAGAAGCAAGACGACGCCGTGAAGAAGGGGCTTGGCGGCTGACGGATGGATGTCGTCAACGGCCTGCCGGCGCATGCCCTTTGGCTGCATTTGGTGGTGGTGCTGGTGCCGCTGACCGCCCTGCTGGAAATCGTGTGCGGCCTGTGGCCGGCGGCCCGGCGGGGCCAGCTGATGTGGCTCACGCTGGCGCTGGCCGTCGCGACGATGGTGATCACGCCGATCACCGTCAATGCCGGCGGTTGGCTCTACGGCCTGAGGAAAAACCCCAGCCCGATCCTGCAGGAACATGCCGAGCGGGGCAGCACCATGGTCTATTTCGCCGCCGCCATGCTGGTGGTCGCGATCGGGCTCGTCGCGCTGCGCGTGGTCGACCGCCGATCCGGCAAACGACGGGTGCTCGCCCACGTCATCGCCGCGATAATCGTTCTCGCCGTGGGCATCTCGTCCACGGTTCAGGTCTATCGCACCGGTGATGCGGGTGCGCAATCGGTGTGGGGCGGCGAGATCGCGCGGCTGAAGAAATCCAACGGGACCTAGCATCCGGGACCTAGCATCATGGCGGCGACCCGCTTCGCCCGGCTCCGCCGCCTTCGCGATCGCCGCTAGCCGCTCACAACACGCTCAGGGCCACCCGCGCCCACGCGTTGTTGGCGTATCCGCGGGGGTTCCACAGGGACGCCGCCGACTCGGGCTGCACGGTGCCGGTGTCGTCCCAGGCGCGGGCGGTGATGCGCAACGGGCCGGGCGCGACGTCGACGGCCAGCGACCACGGCCGCCACGCCCACTTGCTGGGTGCGGGGCGCAGCTCGGCTTGCCGCCAGGTGAGCCCGTCGTCGAGGGACACGTCGACGCGTTCGACGCTGCGGCCGTCGCCGGCGATTCCGTAGCCGCGGATGGTCAACGGGCCGCGGGCCACCCGGTCGCCGTCGGTGGGATCGAGAACGTCGCAGTTCAGCGCCAAAGACGACAGCGCGATGCCCTCGCCCCCGGCGGCCGCGTCGGCGTCGGCGTCCGGGGGCAGGATGCGGTAGTCATGCGCTTGGAAGTAGTTGTCCGACGGGCGGTGCTGCACGGTGACGGCCGTGACCCATTTGACGCTGCGCGCCCCGATGTAGCCGGGCACCACCAGCCGGACCGGCCCGCCATGGGCGCGGGGCAGCGGTTCGGAATTCATCTGCCAGGCCAGCAGAACCTCCGGTGACAGGGCCTTGCCGAGGGGGATCGAGCCGCCGTAGGCCTGGACGGGCCGAGCCTCGCGGGCGACGTCCGGGGCCTGGACGGCGACGTGCAGCCCATCGTCGCAGCGCGCCCCGGCGGCCGCCAGCACATCCGCAAGCCGGACACCGCGCCATTCCGCCGTCGAGATCGCCCCGTGCGCCCAAGGATCCTTGCCCGGTATCGGCCGCACCCGCAGCATCTCGGCGCGCCGATTGCCGGCGCACGCCAGGGTGGCCACCACATCGTGTTGGTCGAACTCGTTGGTGAGCTGCTCGTAGGTCAACTCGAGCGGCCGGTCCACCAGCCCGTTGACCGCCAGCTGCCATTGCTGCGGCGCGATATCGGGGAACGGGCCGTGATTGCGGGCATAGAACGCGTCGATCGGGGTGATGTCGCTGCCGGCCAGAACCGCCGGCGGCGGTTCGGCGTTGTAGGGCAGGTCGCCGCGCACGATCATGTCGTCGCGCTTGCCCCACGATGCTGCGGCCGGGGCCATGGCGCTCATTGTCATGTAGCAATCGTTCCCCAGTCGAGCGGCCTCGGCCAGGGGGGTGAATTTTGTGGGGTCACAAGCTTTACTTGTGGCAGCCCCACACCTCACAAATCCGCCTTGTGTCAGCCGGAGGATCGCCATGCCGCTCAGCGCTCACATGCCCGACCTGTCCGCGTTCGAGATCTTCACGGCGATCGCCCGGACCGGCAGCCTGGCCGGCGCGGGTAGGGAATTCGGGCTGACGCAGCAGGCCATTTCGGCGCGGCTGGCGTCGATCGAGGCGCAGACCGGCATCGCGCTCGTCGTGCGGACCCCGCGTGGCTCGCGCCTGACGCCGGCCGGAGTCGTCGTCGCCGAGTGGGCGGATCGGCTGCTCGACGTCGCCCAATACGTCGACGCGGGGTTGGCATCACTGCGATCAGAAAGGCGCAAGCGCGCCAAAGTGGCGGCCAGCCTGACGATCGCCGAACAGCTCATGCCGCGCTGGCTGGTATCGCTACACGTTGCGGCGAGCCAACTGGGCGCCGCCACGCCGGAAGTCATCATGACCGCCACCAACAGCGACCAGGCGATCTCCGCGGTCAGCGACGGGAAAGCCGATCTCGGATTCATAGAGACCCCTTACGCGCCAAAGGGATTGCGCAGCCGGGTGGTCGGGCATGACGACCTCGTGCTGATCGTGCCCGCCGATCACAAATGGGCGCAGCGACAGCGACCGATAACCGCGGCGGAACTGAGTCGGACGCCGCTCGTGACGCGCGAACCCGGGTCGGGGACGCGCGATTCGCTGACCGCCGCGCTGCGCGCCGCTCTGGGCGACGCGACACGACAGGCGGATCCGGTTCTGGAGCTGTCCTCCGCCGCCGCGGTGCGCGCCGCCGTCGCGGCGGGCGCCGGGCCCGCCGTGATGAGCCGGCTGGCCGTCGCCGACGACCTGGCGATCGGACGGCTGCGCACGGTGGAGGTCCCTGAGTTGAACCTCAGACGCCAGCTGCGCGCCATCTGGGTGGGCGGCCGGACACCGCCCGCCGGGGTCGCGCGGGACCTGCTCTCGCACATCACCAGCCAGGCCGGGGGTTAGCACCCTTGCCCGCGGCAGCACCGTCGCATATGTTCCGTTCGTGGTGACGAGCGTGATTCACGGGCACTGCGATGACGTCTTCGCCGAGGTCCGGGCCGCGCTGGCCGACAACATCTCCTCCGGCGAAGAGGTCGGCGCGTGCATCGCCATCGACATCGACGGCGAACCCGTCGTCGATATCTGGGGCGGCTTCACCGACGCGGCACGCACCACCGCCTGGGCCGAGGACACCATCGTCAACGTGTGGAGCTCCACGAAGACGGTGACCAGCCTGGCCGCCCTGATGCTCATCGACCGCGGCCTGATCGAACCCACCGCGCCGGTGGCCGCCTACTGGCCGGAATTCGCGGCAAACGGCAAGCAGGACATCGAGATTCGCCACATCCTGTCGCACACCTCCGGCGTGTCCGGCTGGGACCTACCCTTCGCCACCGAGGACATGTACGACTGGGAGAAGGCCACGGCGGCCCTGGCGGCGCAGGCGCCGTGGTGGGAGCCCGGAACCGCGTCGGGCTATCACGCCCACAATCAGGGCCATCTCATCGGTGAGCTGATACGCCGCGTCACGGGCCAGTCACTGAAGGAGTTCGTCCGCGACGAGATCGCCGGCCCGCTGGGCGCCGACTTCCAAATCGGAGCGGTGCGTGCCGATTACGACCGCATCGCCGAGATCGTCCCGCCGCCTCCGCTCGAGCTGCCACTGGATGCGCTCCCCGAGGACAGCCCGATGCGCAAAACCTTCAGCGGCCCGCCGCCCAACGCCGATGCCGCCAACACGCCGGCCTGGCGCGACGCCGACATGGGCGCACTGAACGGACACGGGAACGCGCGCTCGCTGGCCGCGATCCTGTCGGTGATCTCGTTGGGCGGCAAGGCTCGTGGGGTTCGGCTGCTGAAACCCGAGACCGTCGAGATGATCTTCGAAGAACAGGCCAGCGGCGTCGACCTCGTGCTGCCGGCGCCGCTGCGGTGGGGCCTCGGGTACGGGCTTCCCCAAAAGGACTCGCTTCCCTACGTTCCCGACGAGAAGATCTGCTTCTGGGGCGGGTGGGGCGGCTCGATGGTGTTGATGTGGCCCGACCGGAAGGCCACCGTCTCCTACGTGATGAACAAGATGGGGCCGGGGATTCTCGGTTCGGACCGCATGGCGATGTACGGGAAGCTAGTCTTCGACGCCCTCGGGGCGGCCTGATGTCGGCACGCTGGGGTGCGGCGGCGCTGCTCGCCGCCGCGACGCTGATCGGCACCCCGGCGGTCGCGCTCGCCGAACCGCCCGACTACACCGGGTTGTTGATCCGGGCCGGCGACATCGGCGCGCCCGAGGGCTTCACGGCCTCGGCCCCCGTCAACAACGCGGACGGTCGGCCGGGGGCCACCACCGCGTTCCGCAACCCAGGCCGCGCCCAGGTGATCTACGACAGCATTCAGGTCCTGCCGGATCCCGGCGCCGCGGTCCGCGCCCTGGAATCGGCGACGGCGACGACGGACGGCTATGTCCACGGCGTGCCCGATCCGATCCCGATCGGCACTGGTGGGACGACGATCTCGGGGCCGTCGCCCGACGGGTCCAAGAGCGTGACCGTGCTGATGTTCGCCGAGGGAAAGGCGTTCGCCGAGCTCGAATTCGACGGCCCGCCCGACGCGCCCGTTTCCCCGGACCTCGTGACCGACGTCGGCCGGAAGCAGGACGCGGCGATCAGGAACGGCCTGTCGGGCTGAGCGCCGTCAGCCGGCCGGCGTGAGAAGAAAGAGCCGGAATTGTCGCCCACCGGCGCGGTCCTGGGCGATCTGATAATTCGGCCAGTGCGCGACCACCCGGGCCCATGCCGCGTCGCGCTCCTCGCCGCTGAGCAACCGCACCTTCGCGACGAAGCGGTGCCCACGCCTGCGAACGGTGACCCGTTGCGTCGCTTTGAGATTCGCCGACCACGACGGGTGCCGGGCGAGACCCCAGTTGGACCCGACCACTATCAGCGAATCCCCGTCGGGAACGCACTGCACGGTGGCCGTCCGGGCGAGGCCCGTCTTGCGCCCCGAGGTGGTCACCTGGACGTTGGGCACGCCGGTCAGGTCCAGGACACCGAGGCGCCCGTTGGTCGCGAACCGGAGCAGGGCTTCGATCGCTTCGGCGACCGGTCGCCCCCGCAGGATCAGCCACCTGTAGGTGGTGGGGTTCCGTGCCACCCGCTGCAGCGGATTCACACGCGTACTGTAGTCCGGCCCGCCCGGGTACGCCCGCCGCGGCCGACGATTCGCCGAGCCTGTAATTCTGCAGGCCTTCACTCGTACTTCTGCTGCGGATCTACAGGCTCGGCGAATCGCTGGATCTCGGCGCGCCGACGTTAAATAAATGGCTTGATTTAACGTTGCGCGCGGTGTTCACTGGGGCGATGACCGCCGAGAGGATGGCCCGCTCCGAGAGGTCGACGGGCACCCGCGAGGCCATCCTGTCGGCCGCGGAGGTGTTGTTCGCCGAGCGTGGCATGTATGCCGTGTCCAACCGGCAGATCAGCGAGGCGGCCGGGCAGGGCAACAACGCCGCGGCGTGCTACCACTTCGGGACCAGGACCGATTTGCTTCGGGCGATCGAAAGCAAGCACCGGGAGCCGATCGAGGAGCTGCGCGCGCAGATGCTGGCCGACGTCGGCGATTCGGCCGAACTGCGCGACTGGGTGGGCGCGCTGGTGCGCCCGCTGACCGATCACCTGGCGGCGCTGGGCACCCCCAGCTGGTATGCGCGGTTTGCCGCGCAGGCGATGGCCGATCCCACCTATCGCCATGTCGTCACCAAGGATGCGCTGACGTCGCCGTTGCTGGTGCGGACGATCGACGGCATCAACCGCTGCCTGCCCGACCTGCCCAAGCGGGTGCGCTTGGAGCGGATCGCGATGGTCCGCAACCTGCTGATGCACACCTGCGCCGAGCACGAGGGCGCGCTGGCCGAGCACGGCCCGCGGTCGCGGTCGAGCTGGCCGGTCGCCGGCGAGGGCCTCATCGACGCGATCGTCGGCCTGTGGCGCGCGCCGGTTCACGTGAACGCGGCGGACGAGAAACCAGGAGCACGATGACCGACATCACCACCGCCACCGACGTCCCCGAGTTTCCGATGACGCGGGCGCCGGGTTGTCCCTTCGTCCCGCCGCCGGAGGCCTTGGCGCTCAACGACACCAGGCAGCTGAGCCGGGTGCGGATCTGGGACGGCAGCACCCCCTGGCTGATCCACGGCTACGACGCGATCCGCGCGTTGTTCACCGACTCCCGCACCAGCGTCGACGACCGGCTGCCTGGCTACCCGCACTGGAACGCGGGCATGCTGGCGACGGTGCACAAGAGGCCGCGTTCGGTGTTTACCTCCGACGCCGAGGAACACACCCGGTTTCGCCGGATGCTGTCAAAACCCTTCACCTTCAAGCGGGTCGAAGCGCTGCGCCCGGCGGTGCAGAAGATCGCCGACGAACGCATCGACGCGCTGCTGGCCGGCCCCAATCCGGGTGACATCGTCAGCACCATTGCGCTGCCCGTGCCGTCGCTCGTCATCAGTGAGATGCTCGGCGTGCCCTACGAGGACGCGGATTTCTTTCAGGAGCAAGCTCAGCGGGGCACCGGGCGCTACGCGACCGAAGAGGACACGGCCCAAGGCGCAGCCTCGTTGGCGAAATATCTGGCCAACCTGATCCGGGCCAAGATGCAAAGCCCCTCAGAGGATTTGGTGTCCGATCTGGCCGAACGGGTCAACGCCGAGGAGCTCAGCGTGCGCGAGGCGACGCAATTGGCGCTCGGCGTGCTGATCGCCGGTCACGAGACCACCGCGAACATGATCAGCCTGAGCGTCGCGGCGCTGCTGGAGCATCCGGATCAGCGGGCACTGCTGCGCGATGCCGACGACCCGAAGGCCGTGGCCGTCGCGGTGGAGGAACTGATGCGGTACCTGAGCATCATCCAGACGGGTCAGCGCCGCATCGCCGTGGAAGACATCGAGGTCGGCGGCGAGATCATCCGGGCCGGCGAGGGCATCATCCTCGATGTCGCGCCGGCCAATTGGGACCCGCGCCAATTCCCCGACCCGGACCGGCTGGACCTGCTGCGGGAGGACGGCGCGCACGTCGGCTTCGGCTACGGCCGCCACCAATGCGTGGGCCAGCAACTGGCCCGGATGGAATTGCAGATCGTGTTGCCCACCCTGCTGCGCCGGGTGCCGACGCTGCGGTTGGCCGTGCCCCTCGAGGAGCTTCCCTTCAAACACGACACATTGGCCTACGGCGTGTACGAGCTTCCCGTGACATGGTGAAGCCCGAGCTGCGCCTCGAACTGCCCGACCTGTCCGGCAAATTCGCGGTGGTCACCGGCGCCAATAGCGGTCTCGGGCTCGGCCTGTCGACGAGGCTGGCGGCCGCGGGAGCCGACGTGGTCATGGCGGTTCGCTGCCGGACCAAGGGCGAAGCCGCGATCGCCGAGATCCGCCGGGAGGCGCCAAGGGCCAAGCTGACCATCAGGCATCTGGACCTGTCGTCGCTGCGCAGCGTGGCGGCGCTGGGTGAGGAGCTGGTCGCGGAGGGCCGGCCGATCGACATCCTGATCAACAACGCCGGCGTGATGACGCCGCCGCAGCGTCAGGAGACGCGCGATGGTTTCGAATTGCAGTTCGGCACAAATCATCTGGGCCATTTCGCGCTGACCGGACACCTGCTGCCATCGCTGCGCGCGGCGCAATCCGCGCGGGTGGTCACTGTTAGCAGCATCGCCGCAACCCAGCGAAACCTCGACTTCGGCGATCCCAACGCCCAACATGGTTACCGACCCATGCGCTCCTACGGGATGGCCAAGCTGGCGCAACTGATGTTCGCGATGGAATTGGATCGGCGCAGCCGCCTCGGCGGTTGGCGCTTGATGTCCAACGCGGCGCATCCCGGGCTGAGCAAGACCAACCTGCTCAGCGGCGCGTCCTACGGCCGCGCCAGGCCGACGCTGCAAACCCGGCTGACCCGGCTGACGTGGCGGCTATTGCCGTTCATGTGGCTCGACGTCGACGAGGGCATCAAGCCCACCCTGTACGCGGCGGTGTCACCGGAGGCCCGCGGCGGCACCTATTACGGGCCGCGCGGCCTCTACGAAACCGCCGGGGGCGGAGTCACCCTGGCCGGCGTCCCCGGTTCCGCGCGCAGCGAGGCCGACATGGGGCGGCTGTGGGAGTTGTCCGAACGACTCACCTGCGTCACGTACCCGCAACCATGAAGGGAGGGCCGTGTCGAGTCAATCCCGCACCCTGTACCCGGAGGGCGTGATCGGCGCACCCAAACACCGCCGCGGTCACGCGGCGGGCTGTCCCACCGGCCTGCCCGCCGGCACGGAAGTGTTCTCGGCCGACAACCACATCTCGGTGGCCGACGACATCTTCTACGAGCATTTCCCGGACGACCTGAAGGATCACGCGCCCCGGATCTGGTACGAGGACGGGGCTTACCTGCTCGGGCGCCCGGGACAATCGATGGTGGTCGGCGACTTCAGCGCGGTGCTCATGCAGTACGACGACCTGGCCGGCGCGGTGAGCAACAACATCGACGCCCGCGTGCGCGAACTCGCCGAGGACGGGGTGGACAAGGAACTGGTGTTCCCCAACGCGGTGCTGGCGTTGTTCCACTATCCCGACAAGGACCTGCGGGAGCGCATCTTTCGCATCTACAACGAACACATCGCCGCCGTGCAGGAGCGCTCCGGCGGCCGCTGCTACGGCGTCGGCCTGATCAACTGGTGGGATCCACGCGGCACCCGGCGCACCCTGGCGGAGCTCAAGTCATTGGGGCTGAAGACGTTCCTGATGCCGATCAGTCCGGGCAACGACGACAACGGCCGCGCCATCGACTTCTCCAGCACCGCGATGCGCGGCGTCTGGGAGGAGATCGAGGACGCCGGGCTGCCGGTCACCCACCACATCGGCGAGAGCCAACCGAAGGTGCCGAGCGAGGTCAACAGTGTCGCGGTCGCGATGATGGTCAACATCGACTCATTCCGGGAGATGTTCTCCAAGTACATCTTCGGCGGCATCCTCGACCGCCATCCCCGGTTGCGCGTCGGCTGGTTCGAGGGAGGAATCTCCTGGGTACCGCCGGCTCTGCAGGACGCCGAGCATGTGCTGGCCTCGTATCGGCACATGCTCGAGGACCACCCGCGGCGCGACATCCGGTACTACTGGGACAACCACATGTGCGCCTCCTTCATGGTCGACGGCCTGGGACTCGACCAGATCGGGGAGATCGGTATCGACAAGGTGATGTGGTCATCCGACTATCCGCACAACGAAAGCACTTTCGGCTACTCGGAGCGGTCGCTGGCCGCGGTCGTCGACGCGGTCGGCCCCGAAGACGCCGTGCGGGTCGTCGGCGGCAACATCAAGCGGTTTCTGGGTGTTTAGGATGACGAACTCACTCACCGCCCGCGGCTCGGTCATCGACATTCCCGACCAGCCGGACTTCGCACGGATGCGCGCCGAAACCGGCGCGCGGCTTCGCGCCGCCATGGCCGACCGCGGCGTCGACGCGCTCATCCTGCTGATGAACGGTTACGTCGGATACGCGACGGGCGCCAGCTGGCCCCTGATCGACGCGGGCCTCTCGCACGTCGAGCGTCCGGTGGCCGTCGTGCTGGCCGACGACGAACATCCGCACCTGTTCATGCCGTTTCGCGCCGGGGCCTCCCTGGAACCACGGGAGCCGCCGGTGCCCGACGACCATCTGCATGGTCCCGTGTATCTGGAATTCGACCGGGGCGTCGAGGATTTCGCCCGGACGTTGGCGGGCCTGATCCCGCGGGGGGCGACCGTCGCCGTCGACGAGCTCACCGGCGCGATGCGGCGGGCGGAGGCCGCGCTGTTCCCCGCCGGGCCGCCGTCGGACGCGGCGATCGTGCTCGGCGCCGCGCAATTGGTCAAGACGCGGGACGAGCTTTCCTGCCTGCGGCGGGCCTGCCGCATCACTGAGGAAGCGGTCGTCGACGTGCAGGCCGCGTTGGCGCCGGGCGTGCGGCAGATCGATCTCTCGGCCAGGCTGGTCCGGCGCGCGTTCGAGCTGGGCGCCACCACCAACATGCTCGAGGCCATCTGGCAGGTGATGCCCGCCTCGCGGGAAGCCGGCGTCTGGACGACCCACGGCGACCTCGCGTTGCCGCTGCTCCCCTCGGCTCGCGAGCTGGCCGCGGGTGACGTGCTGTGGACCGACATCAGCATCAGCTACGCCGGATACTGCTCGGACTTCGGGCGGACGTGGGTGGTCGGCGAGCTCCCGTCGCCTAGGCAGCAGGATCAATTCCGGCAGTGGCGAGCCATCCTGGACGCGGTGCTCCAGGTGACCAAGGCCGGTGTCACGTCGGGCGATCTCGCGCGCGCGGCGATCGCCGCCAATGGTGGTCGCAAGCCGTGGCTGCCGCACTTCTATCTGGGCCACGGCATCGGCACCTATCCCGCCGAGGCACCCATGATCGGCACGGATCTCGGGGAGGAGTTCGACGACAACTTCGTCTTTCCGCCCGGCATGGTGCTGGTTCTCGAGCCGGTGGTGTGGGAGGACGGCACCGGCGGCTATCGCAGTGAGGAGATCGTGGTGATCACCGAAGACGGCTACACGCCGATCACCGACTACCCCTACTCCCCTTATGGCTCCCCTTATGGCCACTGAGATTTCGCCCGATCCCCTGCGGCTGCGGACGGGGCGTCGGGAACGGGCGCTGGCCCAGATGGCCGCGCACGACCTCGACATTCTGGTGCTGGGGCGGCAATCCAACATTCGTTACGTGACCGGCGCCCCCCAGCTGTGGATCGCCGGGACGCGTCCGTTCGGCCCGATGTGCGTCGTGGTCCGCGCCAGCGGCGACATCTACCTCAACAGCACCGACGACGAGGGGGTCCCGGACGAGATCGGTCACGATCACCTGTACGGGCTGGCCTGGAACCCGATGACCCTGATCGACGTGCTGAAAAAAATTGACGGTGCCGAGACGGCGCGCCG
The DNA here is from genome assembly GCF_001673535.1 of Mycobacterium sp. 1081908.1. GTDB lineage: Bacteria > Actinomycetota > Actinomycetes > Mycobacteriales > Mycobacteriaceae > Mycobacterium. The sequence goes on from NZ_LZLY01000089.1 coordinate 20,828, forward strand.
GGTCGGAACCGACGCCATCACACCGACTTTCGCTGCGTTGCTGCCCGAGGCGTTCCCCAACGCCGAGCTCGTCGACGCCGAGCCGGCCATGCGGACGGCGCGCCGCATCAAGACGCCCGACGAGATCGCGGCGATGGGCCCGGCGCTTCGGGTGGCCGAGCGCGGAATCGCGGCCGCCGTCGCCGAATTGCGGCCGGGCGTGTCCGAACGGGCGCTGGCCGGCGCCGCGCTGGAGGCCATGGCCGCCGGTGGGGTGAGCACGCCGGCCACTCAGGATGTCGCATGGGTGACGTCGCGGGAACACCCGTGGCAACGCGGCCACAGCGAGGTTCGATCGGGTGACCTCGTAGCGTTCGCCGCCGGCGCCCTCGCGGACGGCTACGTCGGCGAGATCGGCCGGACTCGGCCGGCGGGCGACGCGGCCGACGGCTCGACGCGGGAGCTGTTCGGACGCTCGGATGCGTTGTTCGACAGCATGATCGCGGCCTGTCGCCCCGGCGCGCCCGCCGCCGGGCTGCTTGCCGCCTACGAGACGGTCGGCGAGCCGATACCGCCGATGCCCGTCGCGCACGGCCTGGGATTGGGTTTCGATCCGCCCGTCGTCTCCGAAACACTTTTGGCCGCAGGAGAAGACGACCGCCTCGAGGCCGGGATGGTGCTGGCGATCACCGGCTACGTCTGGCAGGAGGGCGTCGGAGCGGTTCTTCGCCGCGACACCGTCCATATCACCGACGACGGCGCCGAGGTGCTGACCGCGCCCTGACGTCAAATGGGTTTGTCGTCGTCGGTATCTCGGAGGAATCGTTCGGGGTGGTGGAAGCTGTTGGTGCGGGGCTGGCCCCGGTCGAGGTGGGGTGGCGGGATCCATTCGGTTTCGCCTCGGGTGTTGGTGCGGGTGGTCCAGCCCTTTTCGGCCAGCCGGTTGTCGGGGCCGCAGGCCAGGGTGAGGTCGTCGATGTCGGTGCGCCGGGTGGCTTTCCAGCCGGTGACGTGGTGGACCTGGCTGTGGTAGGCCGGGGCGTCGCAGCCGGGTTTGGTGCAGCCGCGATCCCTGGCGTAGAGCACGATTCGTTGGGCGGGTGAGGCCAGCCGCTTGGTGTGATACAGCGCCAGCGGCTTGGCGTGGTCGAAGATCGCGAGGTAGTGATGGGCGTGGCCGGCCCAGCGGATGACATCCGACATCGGCACCAAGGTGCCGCCGCCGGTCAGTGCCTTGCCGGTGGCCGCCTCGAGGTCCTGCAGGGTCGTGGTGACCACGATCGATACCGGTAGTCCGTTGTGGGTGCCCAGGTTTCCGGAGGCGAACAGGGCGCGCAGCCCGGCCAGGAGTGCGTCGTGGTTGCGCTGGGCGGCGGATCGGGTGTCGCGGCGCACCGCGTCCTCATCGGGTGCCGTATCGACCGCGGGGGTCTCGTCCTCGGGGTTGCACGCACCCGGGGCGGCCAGCTTGGCCAGCATGGCCTCGACGGCGGCCCGCAATTCCGGGGTGAGCAGCCCGGTGATGCGCGACATGCCGTCGAATTCCTGGGTGCCGAGGGTGATCCCGCGCCGGCGGGCGCGTTGTTGGTCGCTGAACTGGCCGTCGGGGTGCAGCCAGTCCATGATCCGCTGGGCGTATTTGGCCACCTCGTCGGGGCGGTAGTGGCGGGCCTTGTCGGCCAGGTCGGCCTCGGCGGCCTCCCGGGTGGCAAGGTCGATGTCGGTGGGCAGGTGGGTGAAAAAGCTGCGGATCACCCGCACGTGCCCATCGCCGACTACCCCCTCCCGTTGCGCCAGTGCGGTTGCGGCCAATTGCGGCGCCAATGCCTCCCCGGTGAGCGCGCGGCGCTCGCCGAGGTCCTCGGCGTCGTCGATGCGCCGGCCGGCTTCGGCTTTGGTGATGCGCAGCCGGTCGGCCAGCGCGCTGCGCAGGGTGCCGCCCAGTTCTTCGGCGCTGGCCTGGGCGCCGACCTGATTGATCAGCGTGTGCTGGGGGGCGCGCAGCTGGCGCGCCGCGCATTCCAAATCCTCCAAGGCGGCCAATCGCTCCGGGGTGGTCAACACGTCAAAAGACACATCGCGCAAGAGTTTCAGGTTCGCGCGGAGCGCGTCGAAAACCTCGACGATCTCCTCACGACTGCTCGCACCCATACCCCAAAGCGTAGGAACACCCACCGACAAGAATCCGCGATTTGTGACAGCTGAAGCCAAAGTGACACAAGAGATTACAGAATCCGGCCAACCCCTACCGACGTGATATCGCCGGCGCTATCACAATCCCAACTCGCCCATGGTCGGTCCCGCTGGACACGTTCCAGAGACGATCTCCCTTTCGGCGAGCGCTTCGTCGAGCAGGTCGCCCACGCAATGCCGTTCCCACAGGTTGAGCAGGTTCGCCAGCATCTGCAGCGGCGCACGCACGCTCTCGTCATCCGCAATCCGCGGATCCATGCGGCTCCGCGGCGGATCGGCACCAAACCGCGCGCGTATCAACGCCGGGACGTCGAGCAGCCACGCGACCCCCATCGCCGCCGCGTACAGCAGCGTGTGCCGGCGCAGTCGGTCCGGGTCGAGCCGCGGCCCGCCAAAGCGCTCAACCTCCGAGACGAACAACTCCAGCAACTCGTCGAAATGCTCGTTCCACATGTCGGTTTCGGCGCCCGACATGGCACCCCAGATGGCCATGCCCATGTTCATCTGGCCGACGCATCCCCAGTCCAGCAGACCGCAGCGCAGGACGTCGTCGCCATCGCGCCAAAACCAGGCATTGTCGATGTTGGCGTTCCAGTGGCACAGCGCGACGTAGTCGGAGTCGCCGGCCAGCTGGCTCGTGATCGTGCGCTCGTGACGCGCGACCCGCGGCACCTCTTCGCGCAGGCGCGCCAAGAACTCCGGCGAGCCGAGGTTGTCGGGCAACAACCCAGGGTCAGATTCCACAAATTCAGCCAGCCGGGTCACGTGCCGGTCCAACTTGTCGGCGCCCATCGCGGCACGGTCCCCCACGGTTGCGGCCCGCACATCGAGCGGAAACCGCGCGGCCAGCCGCTCCGGCAGGCGACCGGACCCGTAGGCGCCGGCGAGGCGCGCCAGCGCGGTCAGCAGCGCGCGGTAGTGCCCGACCGCGTCGGGCATGTCGTAGTCCAGGCATTTGTGGTATTGGCGTTCGATTCCATCGCGGCCGAAGGGGATTCGTTCGGTGATCAGGATGCCCGTCCCGGTCTCGCGGTCGTAGTCGGCGAACTGCACCGCGGGCACGGCGATGGGAAATCCGGGATCCCTGGACAGCGACGCGAACCGGACCTCTGGCTCCATTTGAGTCTTGCCGAGATCGCGTCCGGGGTTGTCGAGATCGCGGGAGAACTTGACGAACAATTCGGTGTGCAGACCCGGCTGCGCCCTGGCGTATTCGACCGACAGCACGACTTTGCGTCCGGTGCTGCCCCCGGCCACCTCACGAAACTCGGTTACCCCCGTGACCGCATTACCGGCGGCGAGCGCACCAAAGGCCCGAAACGCGTCAGTCAGAAACCCCGCCGCGCTGCTGCGTAAAGCGTTGGGGCCGGCCGGGATCGCGAGGCCGAACCGCTCGCCATAGATCACCAAGTCTGATCCGCCGCGCGCACCAACATGTGGTTGACGGCGACCCGGCGATCGCGCGTCACCATGTAGAGCACCGCGTCGGCGATGTCTTCGGGCCGCAACTTGACCATGCCCGCCGTCTGGCGCGCGACCGCCTCCCGCGAGGGGCCGGGAAGGTGGCTGAAGATCTCGGTATCGACGGTCCCGGGAGCCACCACACCGACTCGCACCCGGTGCCCGAGCACCTCTTGGCGGATCCCCTCGCTGAACGCGTTGACCCCGAATTTGGTCAGCGAGTACACCGCGGTGTTGGGCCGGGCCACCCAGCCGCCGGTCGAACTGATGGTGACCAGATCGGCGACACCGCGCGGTGAGCTGCCGGCCGCCTCGATCAGGTGCGGGAGCGCGGCGCGGGTGACGTAAAGGACGCCCCGCACGTTGACCGAGACCATGTCGTCCCAATCCTGCAGGCGGGCCTCGGCGGCGGGCCCGGAACGCATCAGTCCGGCGTTGTTCACCACGGTGTCGAGCCGTCCCAGCTCGGCGGTTGTGCGCTGCACGGCCGCGGACACCTCGTCGGCGTCGGTCACATCGGCGGTGACGACCAGCGCTGTGCCGCCCGCGGATTCGATCTCAGCCTTCAGCTCGGCGAGCCGGTCCGCGCGACGTGCGAGGACGGCCACCGCGGCGCCTTCTGCCGCAAGCGCTTTCGCCGTTGCGGCCCCGATACCGCTGCTGGCTCCCGTCACCAGGGCCGCCGTCTCCGCCAGGATGGCCGTCACCGTGCCCCTCCCGCCGGTGATCCCGCACCCAGGATCTCGCGCAGGACGTAGTCGGTGTCCTCGCCCAAGTCCGGTGCGCCGCGTTCGATTCGCGCCGGGGAACGCGCCAGCCGCCACGACGGCCCCACGATCGGGCGCTGGCCTTCGCGGTGATCCGTGACGAAGCGAAACAGCTCGCGGTCCCACAAACGTTGGTCGCCGATCGTGTCGATCACGGTGGCGCTCTTGCACGCCGGCACCCCCACGGCACGCAGGCGCTGCGCCAAATCCTCGGCGTCGTGGTCAAGGGTGAGCGCCGCGAGCTCGTCGTCCAGCGCGTCGGTATGGCGGCGCCGGGCCCCCGCCGTGGCGTAGCGCGCATCGCCGGCCAGTGCCTCGGCGCCCAACACCCCACACAGCCGGCGCCATTCACCGTCGTCGGCCACGGCCACGGCGATCCACGAATCGTCCCGGCACGGGTAGCAGCCGTGTGGGCACAGGTCGGGATGCCGGTTGCCGTTGGGGCCCAGGCGCTTTCCGGTGAAGCTCTGTTCGACCAGGCAGTCGCCGACCATCGAGGACAGCGTCTCCACCGCCGACAGGTCGACGAACTGGCCCTCGCCGGTGAGATCCCGATGCAGCAACGCCACCACGGCGGCGTAGGCGGCGGCGGCCCCGACGGTGGAATCCCCGTAGCGCATGCTCGTCCCGAGGGGCGGTCCGCCCGGGTAGCCGACCAGCGACGCCAGCCCGGCCAGCGCGGCGAAGCATGGGGCATAACCGGTTTGATGCCCCAGCGGCCCTTCGTTGCCCCACATCTTGATCGACACCGAGATGATGTCGGACTTGATCGCCGCGAGCTGCTCGTAGCCCAGGCCCTGCCGCTCCATCGCGCCCGGCCGCAGGTTGTTGACGACGATGTCGCTGCGCGCGATCAACTCGCGCAGCCGCGCCATGCCCTCGTCCGACTTGATATCGAGTTCCACGCTGAGGATCTCGTGGTTGATGCTGAGAAAGTACGGGGCGTGGTTGATGTCCGTGCCGCCGTAGGCCCGCATCTCCTCGGGGGCGCCGGCGGTTTCGACCTTGATCACTTCGGCGCCCAACTGCGCCAGGAGCTTGCCGGCGTACGGACCGGCCCACACCTTGGCCAGCTCGACGACGCGGACGCCCTGCAGCGGCCCGCCGCGCGGATGCTTGGGCGCCTTGAGTTGCGGCGCACTGACCGCCGGCGGTGTGCGCGGCGCGTCGAGGCCGCCCATGATCGAATCGGTGTGCTGGCCGAGCGTCGGTGCGGCGGAGGTGATTCGGGCCGGCGACGTGCGGAGTGCGTACGGGACGGTGGGATACGCCGCATCGCCCAACACCGGGTGGCTTACCTCCTGGAAGAACCCGCGGTGACGGTATTGCGCCGACCGGTGCAGGTCCCCGGCCTCGTTGACCGGGACCAACGGCACCCCCAAGCGTTGCGCCCGCTCGGCCGCCGACTCTTTGGCCATGTCCCGGACCCAGGCGGCGAAACCCCGCCGAAACGCGTCGACCTTTTCCGCCGTGACGGAGAACTCCAGCCAGTCGTCCTCGAAGGCGTCGAGCCAGGCGGGATGGCCCATCAGTTCCTTTAGGCCGCTCCAATGGGCGCGGCTGGTCATGTACAGGTAGACGAAGCCGTCGGCGCAAGCGAAGAACGACGCCGGGCCCGCCTGGTCGTAATCGTCACGGCGGCCTTCTGACGGAATCTCCCCGGCGAGGAAGCGGCCCAGGATGCAGTCGGCGCGGGATACCAGCACCGCGTGCCCCGAAACGTCGATGGACTCGCCCCGGCCGGTGTGCAGCCGCCCGAACAGCGCCGACGCGACACACAGCGCGGCGTCCAGACCCGCCTCGTAGTCCGCCAGGAAACGGCCCGGTCCCTGCAGCGGCGGCCCGCCCGGATCGGCGTGGCTCGGTGTGTGATACCCCCAGCCGCTGGCGTGGAACACGTTGAGGCTCTTGGCGTTCCCGAACTCGGCGGGCGCGCCGCCGCCGAAAGGCGTTATCGAACAGAACACCACCGAGGGATGCTGTTCGGACCGGCCCGAGTCCCGATCCTCGATGACCGCGTCCGCCGAGGCGATCAGCGCCTGCAGGCGCTCGGCGTCCACGACGACGGAACGCTTGTTGGTATTGAGGTAGGCGAACAGCGCGCTGCCCTCGGGCCCGTCGGCGAGGACGGGCGCCATCGCGCGAGTGCGGCTGCCGCGTTCGGGCGCCTCGACCTTGATCACCTCGGCGCCGAAGTCGGTCAGCAGCTTTCCGCAGTACTCCCCCGCGACCGTCTCGGCCAACTCGACGATCCGGAAGCCCGTCAAGGCGGACATGGGCGCCCCCTCGAAGCGGTCAGGGCTTCTTCCGCCCCGAGCGGCTCAGGCGCCATTCCGGCGGGAAGTTCAGGTCGTTGTCCTTAACCACGTTGTTGAGGCCCTTTTCGAATGTGCCCTCGGTGAGGTCGACCTCTTGCGCGTCGTTTTGGATCAGCGGCAACATCCCCTCGACCATGCCGGTGAGGAGGCTGCCGAAGTATTCGCCCTTGTGCTGCTTGTACAGCTCCAGGAAGGTCTTCTGCACCGCGACGGTGTCAGTGGGGCGCGAGCGCGAGCACGCCATCGCGTATTTCAGCGTCTCTTCCTCCAGCTTCTCCCGCGGCACCACGCTGTTGACAAAGCCGCACTCGTACATCTCCTTCGCGCTGAACGGCCGCCCGGTGAACAGCATTTCGGAGAACTTCCGCAGGCCCATCGTCTCCGCCCACCACCAGAGGCGCGGGCCCCAGCCCACGTAGCGGAACGCGGGGTGCCCGAACAGGGCGTCGTCCGACGACACCACCAGATCGGCGTCGCCGGCCTGATAGAAGTGCCACCCGTAGCAGTAGCCCTTGGCCTCGATGATGCTGATCTTCCGAAGCTCCTGCAACGGGCGGTTTCCTGCGCGGGCCTTGGCGTAGAAGTCCGTGACCGTGGACAGGTAACGGTACGACCCACCCGGCGGGTACTTGACGTCCTCGTCGTTGATCGCGAGCTCATGCAGCAGCGGCAGGCCGGGGTTCTCCAGCATCGGGCGTTGCTCGGGCAGGTCCCCGCCGCTGCCGAAATCCTCGCCCTCGCCGCGGATCACCACGACCTTGACGTCGTCGTCGACGTTGCACTTGTGGATCAGGTCGGCGTAATTCTGCCGCATGCCCAACGTGGTGGCGTTCTGCGCGTCGGGACGGTCGAAGGTGATGTAGGCGATCCGGTTCGTCTTGTCCTTCTCGAACCTGATGTACTGCTCGGCTTCCTTCTTCAACTTCTCGTAGTCGTACTCGGGCATGCGTTTCTTCTCCACTTCTCTACTTGAGCAAGGCTCCCGCGTCGACGGGCAGCGAAACGCCGGTGACATAGCGGGATTCGTCAGAGGCGAGGAACAGCACGGCGTTGCTGATGTCGGCGGCTTCCACCCACGGCACCGGCAGCGTGTGGGTCATCTGCGAGAACGGCGCGAAGTCGTCGGGTCCGGGATTCTCCAGGTCCGGCCGAAACAGCCGAAACGTCACCTCGTTCATGGTCATCGGCGTGTTCACCTGGCTGGGGTGCACCGAATTCACCCGGATCATGTGCTGGCCCAGCTCGACCGCGAACGCGCGCATCAGGCCGATCACGCCGTGCTTCGCGGCGATGTAGTGGCCGGTGTAGGCCATCGCCTTGTGCGATCCGACCGAGCCGGTCAGCACGATCGAGCCACCGCGTGCGCCGGCGATGATATGCGGTACACCGGCTTTCACGGTGTGCCAGACACCGGAAAGGTTCACGTCGATCATGTCCTGCCAGACGTTCTCGCGAATCTTGTGCAGCTTGTTGCCGAACGTGCCGATGCCCGCGTTCGCGACGATTATGTCGAGACGGCCGAGTTGTTCGACGCCGCCGTCCACCGCCGCCTTGAGCGCGTCGTAGTCACGCACGTCGACCTGCGCGGTCACGATGCGACGGTTGTGCCCCTTCACCAGGTCGGCGGTTTCGGCGAGGTCCTCGGGAGTCGAATGCGGGTAGGCCAGGTTCTCGATCGGTCCGCAGACGTCGACCGCGATGATGTCGGCGCCCTCCTGCGCCAGGCGCACCGCGTGACTGCGGCCCTGCCCCCGGGCCGCGCCGCTGATAAAGGCGACCTTGCCCTCGACCCGGCCCGCCATCAGGGCACCACGGTCGGCAGGGTTTCCCAGCCCCGCACCGACGACGTCGGGCTGAGCGTGGCGTTGGCCAGATCGGGCTCCCACACGGGGAAGCGCTTCAGGATTTCCTCCAGGGCGACCCGGCCTTCCAGCCGCGCCAGCGCCGAACCCAGGCAGAAGTGGGTGCCCACGCTGAACGTGAGGTGCGGCCGCGGTTCGCGATGGATGTCGAATCGGCCTGCGTCGGGCCCGAACTGGCGCTCGTCGCGGCACGCCGACCCGAGGAGCATCATCATCACGCTGCCTTCGGGCACGGTCTGGTCGTACAGGCTGACGTCACGGGTCACGTAGCGCGCCATGTGCGGGGCCGGCGGTTCATAGCGCAGCAGCTCCTCGATCGCCTGCGGGATGAGCCCGGGGTTGTCCACGAGCTCGCGGCGCTGATCGGGGTGCTCGGCCAAAACCTTGCCCGCCCAACCGATCAGCCGTGTCGTGGTTTCGTTCCCCGCGCCGGCGACGACGTTGAGGTACACGAGGATCTCCTCGCGAGTGAGGCGCCGGTTCACGCCCTTTTCGTCGACGAACTCGACGTTGAGCAGCTCGGTCATGATGTCGTCCGACGGATGCTCGGCGCGCCAGTCGATGTAGGCCTCGAACTGCTCGCCGACCGAGAGGCCATGCTCGGCGGCACTCATCGGCTTGCCGGGCTCGGTGCGCAGTTGGGCATTCCCACGATCGCGGATGTACTCCTGGTCGTCTTCGGGAATGCCGAGCAGCGTGCTGATGACCTTCATCGGCATGATCGCGCCGAGATCCGTGACGAAGTCGAATCGCCCCGACCCCACCAGCGGATCCAGCGATTGAGCGCAGAACTCCCGGATCATCGGCTCGAGCGCGTTGATCTTGCGGGGGGTGAACATTCGCGACAACAGTTTGCGGTGCACGTCGTGGATGGGCGGGTCCTCGAAGATCAGCATGCCCGAGGGGATTTCGAGGTTGGCCTTGATCAACTCGAGGATGACGCCGCGGGCCGAGCTGTAGGTGCCGTGGTCGACCAGGGCCTTGTTGACATCGGCGAACCGGCTCAGCGCGTAGAAGTCGTATTCGGTGTTGTAGTAGAGCGGCGCCTCGTCTCGCAGGCGGGCGAACATCGGATACGGGTCGGCGATCAGGTCGACGTCGTATGGGTCGAAATGAACATCGCTATCCGTGCTCGCCGTCACGAAATCCCTCCTAGCGCCTGCATTTTCGCCTGACCATCCGGATATCCGCCGCGGCGGAATTTATACACGCCGCTTAAATACGGCCGCGTTCACTCTATTCTCGTAGAGAACCATATGGCGGGTGCTCTGGCAAGACCCTGACACCGGACTCATCGGGGTGGAGCGGTTTCGGTGAGCCGGCCCTTGTTCGGGTTCTTCAGGATGCCGGTTGCCATCGCCGTCAGGATCCCGTCGAGCTGTTCGGGACTGTCGACGACTCGGTCGCCATGGGCGAAGCGCAGCAGCAGGCCGTTGATGAAGGTGAGCGTGATGTTGCTCAGGTCCTCGACCACGGCCGACTCCAGCTCGGCGCCGCGCGGCATGAGTTGCACCAGAATTTCGCGGTGCAGCTTGGTGAATGCGTCCGTGGCCTGCTGCAGAATCGCCGCCACCGCCGGGTCGCGACTGGCCTGCATGGTCAGCTCGTAGCGGGCCCTGGTCCGCGACAACTGCGGCTCGTTGCCCGCCTGAATCACGACCTGGGACAACCGCGACGGCGACGCACTGTTTGGCGGACCGTCGGCGCCGTCGGCCTCGTCCGCCACGGACTGCAAGGTCGCCAAATCCAGCTCCGCCACCCGCTCGGCCACGGCGCGAAGCAGCGCCGAGCGGGTCCGGAAATAGAACGAGGTGGTGCCGTCCGGGACCCCGGCCTGGCGGTCGACCTTGAGATGGCTCAGCCCCTTGGCCCCGTCGTGCGCCAAGAGATGGATCGCCGCGTCGCAAAGGTCGCGGCGGCGTTCGGTGGGGTTGGGCTTTCGTCGTTTGTCCATCGCAAGGTATCCGGAGCGAGAGACTACTCTATATTCGTAGTGTCCGTAAAGAGCGTGTCGCGCCGAGACAACGGGTTGGCGGATGAAAGTCTGGTGCAATGATTCACCGCGGATCCCGGGGCTCCCGCGGCCTCACGAGTGCCCTGCTGCTCGCTGCGGTGGCCTGCGGCTGCCAGTCGACGCCACACCACAACGCCCCCACCCGTACGACCACCACCGCGGCACCGACGACCACTCAGCCTGCGGCGCCCGCGGTCGTCATCCAGCCGCTGCCGGTGCGGCCGGTGCAAAAGTCGCAGCCTGCGGCGCCCAGCAAGTGCCCCGCCACGAATCCGAGCGGCCCGGTCGCGCCGACCGCCTCGCTGGTTACCTGTGACCTCGCCCGGACCACGCTGTATACGTTGGGTCCCGAGACGATGCGACTGGCGCTGATTCACGTGGATCCACCGGCGTCACTGACGTCCGGTTTCTACGAGGTGAGCCTGACAATGGACCCGCAGTCCGCGGCGGCCTGGGCGACATTCACCGCCACCCACCTGCAGGACCACGTTGCCTTCATCCGCGACGATCTGGTTCTTGAGGCGCCGATCATCGTAGAGCAGGTGACCTCCGGCAAGATCGCGTTGACCACCCAGACGGCCCAGGCCGCCGACCAGCTGGCCCAATTGGCCGGCCGCCCCGCCTAGCATGGACCGCCTCGGCATCGGTTTCCTCGGCGGCTTCGGCCTTCCGCCAGTGGAATTCGTCGACCTGACCGCGGACCTCGGCTGCAGGTACATGTCGGCCGTGGTGCGGGGGCTGCCGCTGGTGTCGCTCGGCTATCCGCCGTTCTCGCTGAAGGACGCGGCGCTGCGGCGAGACGTGCGGGCCGCGATGAATCACCGTGGCGTCGCGATCTCGCTGGGCGACGGGTTCCTGATCCTGCCTGGAGCCGAGATGAGCTAATTCACAAGCGATCTCGACGCGCTGGCCGAGCTCGCCGTTCCCCGGATCAACGTGGTGAGCCTCGACCCCGACCTCGGCCGCACGTTCGACCAGTTCGCGGTCCTGGCGGAACTGGCCGCCCAGCGAGGAATACAGACGGTGGTCGAACCGGTACCGGGCCTGACGGTGGGCGACCTGCCCACCGCGCTGGCCGCCCGGGAACACGTCGCGCGGCCCGACTTTCGGTTGTTGATCGACACGATGCACCTGGTGCGATCCGGTTCGACCGCCGCCGATGTCGCGGCCATCGACCCCGAACACATCGGCTACGCCCAAGTCAACGACACCACGATGCAACCGCGCGGCGACAACTACATGGAGGAAGCCGTCTACGAGCGCATGGTTCCCGGCGAGGGCGAATTGCCGCTACACGACATCCTTTCCGCGCTTCCCGCCGACATCGTGATCGAAATCGAAGTCCCCAGAAGGTCGTTGGCGCTGGCCGGCGTCGGCCCGATCGATCGCCTCCGCCCGTGCGTCGAGGCGGCGCGCCGCTTGTTGTGCGACGTGGCCGCCCGGTCAACGGGTTAGCGCTCAGCTCGGCTCGCGTAGCGGAAGGCCCGCGGCTCGGTAGATCGCGTCGATGACGGTCATGTTCTCGATCGCGTCTTCCGGGGTTGTCCTGACCGGTTCGCCGCGCAGGACCGACGCCGCGAAGGCGTCGAGCTGATAGGCGTAGGACGGGCGGCGCGAAAAACGCTCGACGCGCCGACCGTCGGCCGAGCGGATCGTGAGCCGGTGAAAAAGGCTGGGCAACACCGGGTTCAGCACTCGAACCTCGCCGTGCTCGCCGACCACGCGCGCGCTGATCTGCAGCAGCTGCGACGACCACATCGAGCAGCGGATCCGGCCGGTGTGCCCGCCGGCGAACTTGACCTCGGCCGTCATGGCCCGGTCCACCCGAGGATCGCGCAATTTCGCCCGCGCGGAAACGACTTCCGGCGTCGAACCACCGAAGGTGCGGACCATGTGCACCGAGTAGCACCCGGCGTCCATCAGCGCCCCGCCGGCAAGTGAATAGTTGTAGCGGATATCGGCGAACCTCGGCAGGGGGAAGCACATGGCGGCCTCCACCCTTATCAGCTTGCCCAGCTCGCCTGAGGCGATGATTTCCTCGACGCGCCGGGTCAGCGGGTGGTAGCGATAGTGGAACGCCTCCATCACCACCCGGTCCGAATTCTCGGCGATCTCGGCGATCTCGCGTGCCTCGGCGGCGTTGGCGGTGAAGGGCTTTTCGCACAGGACGTGCTTGCCGGCGGCCACCGCGGCCCGCGTCCATTTCCCGTGCAGGCCGTTCGGCAGCGGGTTGTACACCGCGTCGATCGCCGGGTCGGCGATCAGCGCGTCGTAGCTGTCGTGCACCCGCGGGATGCCGTGCTTGGCGGCGAAGGCCCGCGCACGCTCCGAATCGCGGGCCGCCACGGCTGCCACCTCGACCTGGCTGTGTTGCTTCGCGGGGTTGACGACGGCCAAAGGCGCGATCCGGGCCGCACCCAGGATGCCGATTCGGATGGGATTGCCGTCTGCTGACACGGAGCCGACGCTAGCACCCGGCCGCCGCCCGCCACGGCTATCGCCGAAATCGGGCGCCTAGAGGTCGGCGTCGAACACCGAGACGGGGTCGAGGATCACGCCGGTCTCCTCGACGTAGCGGTCCCAGAGCGCCAGCAGCTCGGCCAGCTTGTCGGGCCGCGACGCGGCCAGGTCCTCGATCTCGCCCGGGTCGTCGGCGAGGTCGTAGAGCTGCCAGGCGCCGGGCCCGTACGGCGCGGGCAGATAGACGGCCTTCCAATCGCCCTGCCGAATCGCCCTGCGCCCGAACAACTCCCAGCCCGTACCGGTGTCCGCGCCGTGCACCTCCTCGGCGTCGCCCGACAGGTAGGCCACCAGCGAGCGGCCCCGCATGGGTGCGACCTCGCGGCCGCGGTAGGAGGTGCCCGGATGCGCGACGCCGGCGAGCTCGAGCACCGTCGGGGCGATGTCCATGACCGTCGTGAAGGCCGTGCCGATTTCGGCCTGCCGCGCGAAGCCGGGCCAGGCGACGAACCCCACCACCCGGATCCCGCCTTCGGTGGTGAACGCCTTGTGCAGGCGCGACGGCGCCGTGGCCGCCTGCGCCCAGCGCGGGCCGTACCAGATGAACGAGGTGGGGCCACCCAGGTTGTCGAGGCTGTTGTCGCAGTACTTTTCGATCTGCGCGACGATTTGAGCGCCACGCAACGGCATCGCCTCGACCATCGCGCCCTCCGCGCCGTTGTCGGACAGGAAGATCACGACGGTGTTGTCCAGTTCGCCGGTGTCGGCCAGGTAGTCGACGACCCGGCCGATGTTCTGATCCATCCGGTCCACCATCGCGGCGTAGACCTCCATGCTGCGGGCCGAGCGTGCGCGCTCGTCGTCTGTCATGTCGGCCCATTCGGGGGCGCCGTCGGCCACGACCGGGTGCGCCGCGACGTCGGGCGGGCACAGGCCGAGCTTCTTCAGCGCCGCCAGGCGCGCCTCGCGCAACTCGTCGGGCCCGGCGTCGTAGCGGCCGTGGTAGGCCGCGATGGACTCGCCCGGGGCCTGCAGCGGCCAGTGCGGCGCCTGGAAAGGCAGGTAGGCGAAGAACGGGCGGTCGTCGTCCTCGGGGCGCTCGCGGAGGTAGCGCAACAGCGTGTCGGCGTAGAAGTCGGAGGAGTAGAAGTCGTCGCCGACGGTGACGAACCGGTCGTCCTCGGTGTAAAGGGTTGCCACCGGTGAGAACCCGCCGCCGGTGGCGGGGCCGTAGTGGCTGGCGCCGGCCGGCAGCAAGGCGAACGAGCGCTCGAATCCGCGGGCCCACGGCGACGTTTCGATGGTGTCGCCCAGGTGCCACTTGCCCGACATCAGCGTCAGATATCCGGCGTCGCGCAGCAGCTCGGGCAGGGCCACGACGCGGTCGTTCAGATGGCCTTCGTAGCCCGGGGCGCCGCGGAACTCCGGGGCCGCGACCTCCAGCATCGTGCCGATGCCGGCGATGTGGTGGTCGGTGCCGGTCAACAGCATCGCCCGGGTGGGCGAGCAGGCCGGGGCGGAATGGAAATCGGTGAACCGGACGCCGGCGTAGGCCAGCCGGTCCAGGTTCGGCGTGTTGATCTCGCCGCCGAACGCACCGATGTCGGAATATCCGAGGTCGTCCGCCACGATGACGAGAAAGTTGGGCCCCTTCACGGTGAAGCATCCTGTCAGGTCCGGCGCCGGGATGGAATGGCAATGCGTCGCCGATATTCTCAAGGCAGCGCGTGATCCGGACTCGGAAGGGGGACTGGGATGCTGGAACAGTTTGGGATGTCGATACCGCTGGTCGCCGCCCCGATGGCCGGCGGGCCCACGACGCCGGCGATGGTGTCGGCCGCGACCGAGGCCGGCGCCCTGGGCATGCTGGCGGCCGGGTACAAGACCGTCGACGCGGTCGAGGCCGAGATCAAGAAGATCCGGGCGGAGGGAATTCCCTTCGGGATCAACCTCTTTGCGCCCAATCCCCTGCCCGTCGACCCCGACAGTTACCGCGCCTACGCCGCGATCGTCCAAAAGGAGGCCGACCAGTTCGGTCTGACGCTTCCCACCGAGCCGATCGACGACACCGACCGGTTCGACGAGAAGATCGCGCTGTTGCTCGACGACCCGGTGCCGATGGTGTCGTTCACCTTCGGGATCCCGCCGCGCGACGTGATCACCGCCCTGCAAAAGGCCAATACCGTTGTGGTGCAGACGGTGACGACGCCCGAGGAGGCGGCGCAAGCGCGCGACGCCGGGGTGGACATGCTCGCGGTGCAGGCGGCGACGGCCGGCGGGCATTCGGGCACGCTCTCGCCGCGCAAGCCGTTGACGCCGGTCCCGATCGTCGACCTCGTCGCACGGATCGTCGCGACGGTGCCGCTGCCGGTGATGGCCGCCGGCGGGCTCGCCACTCCCGCCGCGGTGGCCGACGTGATCCGCGCCGGGGCCGCGGCGGCCGCGGTCGGAACGGTGCTGCTACGCGCCACCGAAAGCGGCGCCTCGGCCACCCACCAGGCGGCCCTCACCGATCCCGCCTTCACCGAAACCGTGATCACCCGGGCGTTTACCGGCCGCCCGGCCCGCGGCCTGCGCAACGCGTTCATCGACGCCCACGAGGCGCAGGCGCCGCTGGGCTACCCCGCCATTCACTACCTGACCAGCCCGATGCGAAAAGCCGCGGCCGCGGCGGGCAAGCCCGACTACGTCCACCTGTGGGCGGGCACCGGGTATCGGCACGCCACCGCCGAGCCCGCGGCCGACATCCTGCGGCGTTTGGCCTCCGAGCTCTGATTACCGTCCGGCCCGGGGAATCAGTTGCTCAGATACAAGTACCACAGGCCGTCGGGGTGCTGAACGCACTGGAAATGGGTGAAGGTGCCGGGATGGTTCACCTCGACGTGGGGGCCGTCCACCTCGCACGCGGCCTGGGTCGCGTAGTTCCCTTCGACCTGGATTTCATCGGCGTTGCTGATGCCTACGCCGGTGGTCATCAGCCCGCAGAACGCCAGAACGCCCGCGGCAACGGTCTTCCTCATCAGGCACCTCCCGTTCCCTTCCGCCCGTGCGGCGGAGATTCAGCCAATCGCTGATGGCCCGACGCTAGCGAGCCGCGCCCGCTCGCGCACAGCAAATCAAAAGAATTTGCACGCGCATAACATTCGGGCTCCTGCCGGGCACTCAACTGGCCGCACCACGGGCGGGGCGACGCCGCGCGGACATCACGCCTTCGATCGCCTCGCTGACGCACTCCGCGTCCTCTTCGAGGAGCATGTGCCCGGCGGTGGGCCGGTGCAGGTGCGTGGCGCCCGGGATGGCCGCCGCCAGGTCGCGTGCGTGGTCGGCCGGCGTGGTCCGGTCCGCCCCGCCGCTGATCACGACGGTGTTGGCGGCGATCGCGGAGAGCGCGTCGTACTGGTCGTACCGCTTCAGGCTGGGCAGGAAACCGGCCGCGGTCGTCAATGAGATCGTGCGGATCGCGGATTGCGTGACGGCCGCGGCGCCGTTGCGCTCGACGCCGGAATACCTGATGAGGCCTTCGCAGACGGGCCGCACCAGCCCATTGATGGCCTGATCCGTCGCCCGTCGGGGCATGTGGTGCACGAGATCGAACAGCGCTCCCGTGGCGCGGGTGGCCAGCAAGCGGCCCAGGCCCCGTTCGGCGAGCCGGCCCGCCGCCGTGGCGACCAGGACGAGGCCCTGCGGTTCCACGGGGCGATCGGCGGCCGGACCGCCCAGATAGGCCAGCGCCGTCATCCCGCCCATCGAGTGGCCCGCCAGCGTCAACGGCCCGCTCACGCGCAGCACCCTCAGGACGTCGGCCAGGTCGGCGGCGAGCCGGTCGATCCGGTAGGTGTGCATGTCGGCGCCCGTGGAACGGCCGTGGCCGCGGTGGTCATAGGTGATGATTCGCACGCTGTCGCCCCACCGGCGCACCAGGTGGCGGACCTGCAGGGCCCAGCTCGACTGCGTCAGGCACAGACCGTGCAGCAGGACGACGGTGTGGTTGCGGGCGCCGGCGGCGCCGTAGTCACGGACCGCGAGTCGCACGCCGTCGCTGGCGATCACCGTGCGCTCGACATACCCGTCGCGCGGCGCCGGCAGTCGCTGCGGAAGCGCGGCGGTCGTCGCGCCGTATGCGTTTGATCCCGTAGTGATTTCCGGCTGAGTGAACACGGCGCGCTCCTGGTCGGTGTCGATGTCGAGGGGTTCTCGACGCCTTGCTCACTCGAAGCTACGCAGCGATGACGGCGCTGACGCGCTTGTGCGCGATAGCCACGCAACGAGCGATCTTGAGCTTTTGCGCATTGTGTTCACGTCGTCGCCGTCCGAACCGGACGTGGCTCCGAAGGACTATCGAGCAGTTGTTGTGGCGATCGACGCGGTTGGTTCGAAAAGGGGGCTCGTCTTGGTGGGAATAACGACGTTCAAAACGGTTGCCGCTGGGGATGGTTCACCGCAATCCCCCTCCGCATACGCCTACTACCTGCTGCTCCACGCGATCGCGACGGCGTTGCTGCTCATCGCTTTGGTGACCGCGATATGGCAGTTCATGGACTGGGTCGCGGCGCCGTCGTGCCCGAGAAACGCCGCCCTTGCGTCGGTGTCGTCACCGGTGGCCGCGTCACACCGCGCCGCGGCGCCCGGCGACGCCGACTGCCCGTGCCCGCACGAGCGGCAGCGCGAGAACGTCTAGAACGCCTCGGGATCGCGCTGCACCTCCGCCGGCACCGGGTGGCGGTACAGCCGAGACGCGTTCTCCCAGGTGAACTTTCGGATCACGTCCGGCGGCAAGTCGCCGATCTGCTCGTGGACCGTCTCTTGGGTGTGCGGCCAGGTGGAATCGCAGTGCGGATAGTCGGCTTCCAACATGATGTTGTCCACGCCGATCCGATCGCGCTGCACGAACGACGACTTGTCCTCCACGGCGCAGAACCAGAAGTTTCGGGTGAAAACCTCCGCGGGGGTCAATCTTTCGCCAAGGGCCTGCCAGGTGCCATACATGGCGTGATAGCTGAGCATGTGATCGAGGCGATCCAGCAGGCCCGCGACCCAGCCGATTCCGCCCTCGGACAGGCAGATCTTCAGGTCGGGGAACCTGCTGGGCAGCCCGGAGTACAACCAGTCGACCGCCGCGGAAATGGCGTAGGCGAAGAACAGCACGCCCTGCACGTCGGGCGGCGCGTCGTCGGTGGTGGACGGGGACGAACCGGAGGACCCGATGTGGAGGTTCACGACGGTGTCCGTCTCGGCGCAGGCCGCCATCATCGGGTCCCAGTGGCCGGAGTGGATGCTCGGCAACCCGAGCATCGCAGGGTTCTCGCTGAAGGTGACGGCGTGAAACCCGCGTTCGGCGTTCTCGTAGATCATCTTCGCGCCCAGCTCGGGGTCCAGCAGCCACGGCAGCTGGCAGGGGATGATGCGTTCGGGATAGGAGCCCGCCCATACCTCCAGGTGCCAGTCGTTCCAGGCGCGCACCGAGGCCAGCGCCAGGTCGCGATCCGTGGTGACCTGCTGCAGCCGCTGGCCGGCGAACCCCGGCAGGAAGGAGGGAAAATTGAGCGAGGCGTATATCCCGTTCAGGTCCATGTCCTTGACCCGCGCGTGGATATCCCATGCGCCCCTGCGCATCTCGTCGAACCGGACCGGCTCGAATCCGTATTCCGCCACCGGCCGCCCGACGACGGCGTTGAATCCCACGTTGGGCAGTTCCCGGCCGTCGTAGACCCAGGTCTGTCCCCCGCTGTCGGTCTCCACGACCTTCGGGGCGCGGTCGGCGAACTTCCGGGGCAGGCGGCCGGCGAAGGTGTCCGGCGGTTCGACGATGTGGTCGTCCACGGAGATCACCGTGTAGCGGCGCGGGGCGCGGGGCGGGTCGGGCAGGAAGGTGACCGAGCGATCGTCGCCGGTCTTCGCGGTGGTGAATCGCAGGTCGCCGGCCAGCTCGTCGATCGATTTCACTCGTCAGCCTCCTTGCGACTGCGTCGACGATTGGCTGTGCGGTGACGGCTTTCGGTGTGAGTCCAGGGATGCACAGCCGGTGCCGATCATTTGAGGACGTCCGGATCGGCCTTGATGGTCATCCGCGCGGCCCCCGCCCAGTACACGTCGGCGGCGCGTTCGATCAGCGACCGTTGCATGCCGGCCATGTCCGACCAGTTCATCTGCACCGGGTCCCGGCCGGTGAGCATGACGTCATAGGCCAGCTTGCAGACCCGTTCGATTGATGCCGCGCGGTAGACGGCGTGCGGCAGGTTGCGACCCGTTGCGATGACGCCGTGGTTGGCCAGGATCGTGAGGTTGGCGCCCCCGATGCGCGCGGCGAGATCCGCGGCGCGGGCCGGGCTGTCGATCTCCCCGTCGTAGGTGTCGACCAGGCACAGGTCGTCGAGGTAGAGCGAACCGGTTTGGTGGACCAGCTCGGGAAGCCTGCCCAGCGCGGCCAGCACGCAGACGTAATACGGGTGGTTGTGAATGACGACTCGGGCGTCATCGCGCACGCGGTGCAGTTCGGTGTGGATGTGGATGGCCGGGGTGACATCCCACCGACCGCGGACCACCCGCGCCTCGCTGTCCACCACGCAGATGTCCGAGGCGGTGAGCTCCTGCCACCACAGCCCCCACGGATTGACGAACATGTCCGTCTGGCCGTCGAGCTGCCAGGTGATGTGTCCGGCCATGTTTTCCGCGAATCCGATGCCGGCGAGGTGGCGGAAGGCCACCGCGAGCGCCTGTTCGTTCGACAGGTCGACGCCGATCGGCGGCACCACCGATGGCGCCCACACCTCGACGCCGCCTCGACGTGCGTTAGGAGCGTTCATGATTCGCCTCCGTCCTGATTCGAATATCCTCGCGGAGCTGGCCTTTGGCAATCTTGCCGCCGGAGGATCGGGGAAGCTCGTCGAGCACGATGAGCCTTTCGGGCAGCAGCTCCTTGGAGACGCCCTGCGCCAACAGGTGCTCGACGAGCCCCGGCAGGTCGAGGGCCCGGGAGTCGACGAGTTCGGCGTAAAGGCAAACCTTTTCACCGAACACCGGATCGGGCATCGCGACGGCTGCCGCGACCGCGATCGCGGGGTGGGTGGTGGCGGCGTCCTCGACCTGGCTCGCGCTGATGTTCTTCCCGCCGCGCACAATGAAATCCGAGGTTCGGCCGGTGACGGTCAGATAGCCATCCGCGTCGATCTCGCAGATGTCGCCCATGCGCATCCAGCCATCGGGGGTGAAGAGCTTGTCGTGGTCGGTCCCGCCCAGGTACCCGAGGCTGGTCGCCGGGCCGCGGCACGCGGGCTGCCCGCGGCCGGTCGCGGTGACGTCGCGGTCGCCGTCGAAGAGTCGAACCGACATCTCCGGGACGATCCGGCCGCCCGTGCGCAGCCGGCGGTCGCGGGGGTCGTCGACCGTGGTCGCGCTCAGCAACCCGGTTTCGTTCGAGCCGTAAAACTGCAGGATCTTCGCGCCGGTCAGCTCCTCGAACTCCGCGGCGGGCCGGTACGGGAGCGCCTCGCCGCCCGCGAAAACGACGCGCAGCGAACTCAGGTCGTGTTCGCGACTGGCCGGGTCCGCCATCAGCATCGTCAGTTGCGTGCTGACACAACACAGCACGGTGACCCGGTGGCGGGCGATCGTCTCACACGCCGCCGACGCGGTGAACCGCGGCAGGATCACCGCGGTGGCGCCGAGATAGATCGGGGTTGTGTGGCTGGTCCATAGGCCGAACCCGAAGGGCGTCGGGATGACCGGCAAGAAGATGTCGTCGGGCGTCAGCAGACCGTTGGCCACGGCCTTCTGGTGAAAGTAGTGCCAACGGTTTTGCGTGTGCACCACGCATTTGGGCAGGCCGGTGGTCCCGGAGGTGGAGTTGATCAGGAAGACGTCGTCGGCACCCAGTTGCGATCCCGCCGGCACCTTTGCGGGCTCCGCGTCAACGTTCAGCCGCAGCGCACCGGGTTCACCGTCCAGGACCAGCGCGGAGACCGCGGATTCGTCGGCCACTCCGGCCGCGGCCGCGCTGCGCTGTGGGTCGCTGACCAGTAGCTTTGGCCGCGAGTTGCGCAGTATCGCGCCGACCTCGCGGGTCCCGGCCCGCGCGCCGATGCCGACGACGACGGCGCCGCACCGTTCGATCGCGACGAACAGCACGTGGATGGCGGCGGAATCGCCGTGCCACACCGCGACTCGATCACCGCGCACCACACCGACACCGGCCAGCCGCTCGGCCAATTCCGTTGCCGCATTGTCGAATTCGCGCCAATTCAGCGCCGTCCCGGGATGGTCAACGTAGGCGGGGCGGCGAAGTGACGACCGCGCGTTATGGCGTACCGCGTCCGACAGCGTCGAATCCGACCACCAACCGGCGGCGCGGAACAGGGCCGAGTCCTCGTCGGTGAATGCCGGCGAGCCCACGGTATCCAGCCCACCGGCGCTCATTGGCAAATGATAGGAAAGCCGCTCGTCGTTGGGTCAGGAAGCCCGGACACTACGGATTCTGCGGAGCCGGCGCGTTGTGTTGATTTGCGCCCGCGGTCCCCGGACGCGGGTGCGGCGTGGGGCAGGTGCGGTGCGGGATGCAGCCACAGTTGAGGCCGACGATGCAGGCGCCGCCGCCAGCGGGCCGCACCGAAATCGCGCCGCCGCCCGTGGGCGCGACACTCGACGGCGGGGCCGTCGCGCCGCCCCTCGACTCGTCGGCACCGGTAACACCCAAACCGGCCGCAAGCACAAGCGCGGCGCCACCGCAGACCGCGGCCGCCGCCCTGCCCACGCGAATCGTCACGGAATCGACTGTAGTTTCTTGTCGCGGGGCGCGCACAGCGACACGGACAGGCGGTGGCCGATGAAAACCACGCGAATCTCGGGGCTTTGGCCGGGGCTGCTGTGCGGCGCCGCCGCGGGGGCCGCCGGTACCACCGCGCTCAACGTGATCACCTATCTGGACATCGCGGTGCGGGGACGCCCGACGAGCTCGACGCCCGAACGGACCGTCGAAGCGATGGCGCGATTGTTCGGCGTGACGGTGCCGGGAAGCGGTGACGTCTTGGCCAACCGGCTGCTCGGCCTCGGCGCGCTGACCGGCTACGCCGCGGGCATCGGGATGGGCGTGCTCCTCGGGCTGGCCTACGCGCTGGGCTGGCGCCCGGGCCTCTTGGTCGCCACGCTGGTCGCGACGGCGATCGCCCTCATCGGCACCAACGGGCCCATGACCGTGCTCGGCGTGACGGACCCCCGAACCTGGGGCGTCGTCGGGTGGATCAGCGATTTGATTCCGCACTTCGGATACGGGGTCGTCACCGCCCTGGTGTTGCATTATCTGTGCCGCAGTTGGGATCGGTAGCCACCTGCCCGGTTTCCACTTGCGCCATGAAGACGAAGACCGCAGTCCTGTTGTCCGGCGCGCTCATCGCCCTGCTGTTGCTCGCGCGCTACTTCGCGCTGAGCCGGGCGGGCCTGCCGCTGGGGTGGATGCTCTACCTCGGCCTGCCGATCACCGCGGGCGGTGTGCTCTTCGCGCTGCGACTGATCAACCTCGGATCCGGATGGGGCGCCCGGGACACCAGGCCGCCCGCGCATCCGATAGCGCATTCGTATCCGCAACCGCCGGTGCCGGTTTCCGAGCGCTTCAGGGAACTCGAGGCGCTGCGCGAGGACGGCGCGATCTCCGACGCCGAGTACAGCGCGAAGCGCGCCCACATCATCTCGGAGTTGTGAGGGGCCTTTGGGTCGCTAACCCTGGACGGTTGGGCGGATAGCGATCTCACCAATCCCGACGTCGTGGGGCTGTTCGATCGCGAATGCAACGGCGCGCGCCACCGCCGCAGGTGGGAGGCCGAAGTCGTTCATGGTGGTTCGGATCTGCTCACGCTGCGCGGCATCGTCGATGGAACCGTCGAGCTCGGTGTCGACGAATCCCGGTGATATCGAAGTGGTTCGGATGACGCCATCGGTCGACTCTTGGTGCAGGCCTTCCATGACGGTACGTACGGCATTCTTCAAGCTAGTCGGATTGATGCAACAAGGCATGATTGAAGTGCAACGGGATGACTATCCGGCGACAGGTTGAATCGGGCCGCCCCTACTCTCCACCACAGGCGGCCCCGGCTAAGTTCCCTAGTCGGATCACAGACAATAAGTCAAGAAATAATTGCAACTCATACAATTCGCATAGTAAATTGACTCACCCGGGGGTAAGGGCGAAGGCGCCGCGGACTGTTCGACAGAGGAGTCGACTATGTCGTCCCTGACCATCACGCCGGACCTCGTGACCGCAGCGAGCGGGAACTTGGAGACCTTACGCTCGGCGCTCCGTAGCTCCTACGCGGCGGCGGCCGGCCAAACAACCTCGATCACAGCCCCGGCCGCTGATGAAGTGTCGGCGGCAATCACGACACTTTTTAATACAAGCGCCCAGGAATTTCAGAGCCTCAGCACGCAGGTGGCGGCCTTTCACGATGCATTTGTGAATCTGTTGAGCGGCGGAGCTGCGCAGTATGCGAGCGCCGAGGCCGTAAACGCTCAACAGACGTTGGTGAACGCGGTCGGTACTGGTCAGGTGGCCGCGGCCAACGCCGCGGCCACCTTCGACCTGACTCCCATTGTGAACGCCGCTAATGTCGCTTGGAATACTTTTGAAGATGGGGTGAAAGCAGAGGCGAAGAGTTTAGGGATAGATGCGGCGGTAGAGAACGTCGAAGGCGCCTTTGGCTTCGAAGACACGGGCTGGCAAGTCACCGCTTCGAGAACTGCTGACAGTGGGACACTGACCGGGGGTAGAACCGTGACACTAAACCCTCACACACTCTTCGGCGACGGACCGACCGTGACGGTGGCTTCGGTTCAGGCCACCGGGACCGTGAGTGCTTCCGGAAGCTTTGGAAAAGTATTTATGGACTTCTTCGGTATCACCTCAACGTTTACCGGGAGCGCTGCACCGGGGAGTCCACCCTCATTTTCATTTACGCCCGGACCGAACCCTTTTGAAAACGCCTTCATTTCACAGGAGCAGATAAATCAATCCAAGTTTTAGATATAGTCAAGCAGTTCAACCTGCAGCCGTCTAGTGCGGCTCTGGGACTCCCAACTTGGTGGCAACGTTTCCGATTTCCTGAACTTCAGTCGGTTTCGGTTCTTAGCAGGCCGCCAACCGCTAAGTCGCCGCTAACCGACGTAGAAGTCAGTGGCCGCGGCCCTGTCGGCGGAAAACCGGTAGCGCCGCGGCGATGCCGTGCAGCACCCCGCGCAGATTGACGTCGATCATCGCCGACCACCCGTCGACGTCGAGCGAATGACGACGGCTCCCCCGGCATCGCGAATCTCGCGCGCGATCTCCTCGAGGCGCTCGACGCGACGCGCACCGAGGACAACGCTGGCGCCGCGCTCGGCGAGCAGACGCGCGGTTGCCTCCCCTATCCCGCTGCTTGCGCCTGCGATAGCGACAACTTTGCCCTCGACGCCAATCATCGAAGAATCCCTTCGTCTCGTATTGTCTAGTCCGTGCTCATCGGGTTCCTGCTCGCGCTGGGTTGCTCGGTGTGCTACGGCACCGCCACGGTATTGCAGGCGGTGGCAACGCGGTCGGTGGAACCCGCCAGCAAGTCGGGCGTCGACGCGGTCCTGCTGATCCGGGCCGTCCGGCAGTGGCGCTATCTCGCCGGTATCGGCCTTGACGTGCTCGGTTTTCTGCTTCAGGTGGTGGCGCTGCGGTTGGTGCCGATCTACGTCGTCGCGGCGGCGCTGGCCGCGTCCATCGCGGTCACCGGGCTCGTGTCCGCGTGGGTGCTTTCGGCGCGGCTGTCGCGGACGGAGTGGACGGCGGTCGCGGTGGTGTGCGTGAGCCTCGTCGTGCTCGCATGCGCGGCCGGCCCGGGACACTTTCGTCGCGCACCGGCCGGACTGGGTTGGGCGCTGATCGGTGTGGTGGCCGCGATTTTTCTCATAGGCGCGGCGGCGGGCCGACTACACGATCGGGCGCGGGGGCTTGCGCTCGGACTTTGCGCCGGAAGCGGATTCGGTGTCGTCGAGATCGCCGTGCGGCTGATGGATGTCGTGGACCCGACCAAAACCGCCTTCTACACGCAGCCGGCCCTCTACGCGGGCGCGGGCGGCGGGGTCGCGGGATTCCTGCTGCTGACCTCCGCCCTGCATCGCGGTTCGGTGACGACGACGGTGGCGGCCATGGTCGTCGGTGAAACGATCGCCCCCGCGATCGTGGGTGTCGTCTGGCTGGGCGACTCCGCCCGCGACGGCCTCGGCTGGCTGGTGATCGCGGGATTCGTTGTGGCGGTGTGCGGAACGCTGGTGTTGGCGCGGTTCGGCGAGGCGCCCACGCCCGCCGAGGCCGGCTGAGTCAGGGCGCCACGCGGTACGTGGTGCCGCGCGCGTCGCGTGTCCATAGCACCCCGCCCTGCGCGGTGACGCCGGCTGCGATCAGTTCCCGTTTGAGGATCTTGTTGGTGGCCGTCGCGGGCAGGTCGTCGTTGATGCGCACGTATCGGGGCCACGCCTTGGGCGACAGGTCGGGCTGCGAGGCGAGGAACTTCTCGAAATCGGCTGGGTCTAATGGGGTTTCGTCACGGAGGACCAGGGCCGCCATCACCTGGTCGCCGACCCGCTCGTCGGGCACGGCATAAACCGCGACCTGACCGACCTGCGGCAGCCGTTCCAGGATCCGCTCGATCGGCGCCGCGGCCAAGTTCTCGCCGTCCACGCGCATCCAATCCGCGGTGCGCCCGGCCAAATAGATCCAGCCGTCGCAGTCGCGGTAGGCCAGGTCGCCCGACCAGTACATGCCGTGCCGCATGCGCTCGGCCGTCGCGGACGGGTCGTTGTAGTAGCCGGTGAACGGCCCCGCGCCCTGGGTGTTGACGAGCTCGCCGACCGCTTCGTCGAAGTTGGTCAGCGCGCCGTGCTCGTCGAACCGCGCGACCGCGCACTCCTGCAACGTCTTCGGGTTGTAGATGCTGACCCCCGGGTAGGGCTTGCCGATCGAACCGGGCGGGGCGCCGTCCTCGCGCACGACGATCACCGCGAACTCGCTGGAGCCGAAGCTGTCGATGACCCGGCATCCGAAACGCCGTGCGAATTCGTCGATGTCGCGGTCGGTCGCCTCGTTGCCGAACGCGACGCGCAGGGAGGTGTCGGCGTCGTCGGGGCGTTCGGGGGTGGCCAGGATCAGCGCGAGCGGCTTGCCGACGTAGTTCACGTAGGTCACCCCGTAGCGGCGCACGTCGTCGACGAAGCGCGACGGCGAGAACTTGGCCGGCACCATCGTGGCGCCGCTTCCGACGGCGACCGCCCACCCGGCGGCGATGCCGTTGGAGTGAAACAGCGGCATGGACAGGTAGCAGACGTCGTCGGCCGTGACGTCGTACTGCCAGATCAGGCTGGTCCCGCACATGATCGCCATGCCGTGCGCGAATCGCACGGCCTTGGGGTCGCCGCTGGTGCCGGAGGTGAAGATCATCATCAGGGTGTCCGCGGCGGTGACCTCGCGGTGGGCAACGAGGGCCGGGGCCGCGGCCACCGCGTCGGCGTACCGCGTCGAGCCCACGTCGATGACTTGAATCCCGTTGAGCGCCAACCCGTCCAGCAGGCGCTGGTGTTCGTCGTCGACGAGCAGGATCTGGCAATCCGAGCGCCGGACATCGGCGAGCAGCCCGGCGCCGCGCCGGGTGGTGTTGATCCCGCACAACACGTAGCCGCCCAGCGCGGCGGCCGCCATGGCGCGAAGCATCGCCGGCGAGTTGGTGAGCAGCGCACCGACGTGCAGCGGACGCGCCGGGTCGGCGAGGCCGATCAGCGCGGCCGCCTCCGCCTCGGCCTCGGCCAGGTGTTGGCGCCAGGTCCATGTCTGCTCGCCGTGGGCAACCGCGGGAGTGTCGTCGTTGCGGCGCTGCCGCAGCAGCTGCTGCACTGTCTCGGTCATCGCGTGGTCAGCACCAGCCCGGCGTAGTTCTTGGCCGCCACTGCGTCGCAATGGCGCCGGTAGTTGCCGAATCCCCCGGCGTAGGGCATGAATACGCGTTTCTTGCCCTCGATGTTGGCGCCCAGGTACCACGACGACGCGGCCCGGGGGAACAGGGTTTGGTCGGCGGCCCGCGCGACGTGGTGGGTCCATGCCTCGGCGGCGTCGCGGCGCGGCTCCACCTCGCTCAGGCCGAGGCGGCGGGCCGTCAGCACCAGCTCGATCACCCAGTCGATCTGCACCTCGGCGTGCAGCACCATGTTGGCCAGCACCGACGGGCTGCCCGGCCCGCTGATGGTGAACAGGTTGGGCAGGCCCGGCACCATCAGGCCGAGAAACGTCAGCGGTCCGTCGGCCCAGACGTCGCGCAACCGCACGCCCCGGGGACCGCGGGGGTCTATCCGGGTCAGCGCTCCGGTCAGCGCGTCGAAGCCGGTCGCAAAGACCAGCACGTCACACGGGTAGGTCGCTTCGCTGGTTCGCACGCCCTCGGGGGTGATGGAGTCGATGGGCTCGCGGCGCAGGTTCACCAGCCGGACGTTGTCACGGTTGAACGTCGCGTAATAGCCTGCGTCGGTGCAGATCCGCTTGGTCCCGATGGGATGGTCGACCGGGATGAGATCGGCGGCGACGACGGGATCGTGCACGATTTCCCGGATGCGTTCCTCGGCGAATTCCCTCGCGATGTCGTTGGCCGCCGGGTCGCTGTTCTGGTCGGGGAAGGTCTTGGCGAACAGCACGCCGCCCTCGCGCCAGCGCCGCCACAGGGCGTCGACGCGCTCGTGCGGTTCGGTGTCGACCGCCTTCTTGTGGTAGGTGCCGTGCGGCGTACCCGCCGACGCGTAGGCCGAGAGCCGGCGGCGCTCCGGGTAGTCCTCCCGGATCCGCTGCTGTTCCTCGGGAGACCACGGGCGGTTGGGCATTGGGATGCTGTAGTTGGCCGAGCGCTGGAACACCACCAGCCGCTCGGCCTCGGCCGCGATGAGCGGAACCGCTTGAATGCCGGACGAACCCGTGCCGATCAGCCCCACCCATTTGCCGCGCAGGTCTGGATCCTCGCTCGGCCACTCGGCGGTGAAGTAGACGTCGCCGGCGAAGTCGTCGACGCCGGGGATGTCGGGGCGGTTCACCGCGGACAGGCAGCCGGTCGCGCAGAGCAGAAACCGCGCCGCGTGCGCCTGACCATCGGCGGTGCTCACGTGCCAGCGGCCGTCCTCCTCGTCGAAGTCGGCGCCAACCACGTCGACGCCGAACCGGTAATGGCGGCGCAGGTCGAACCGGTCCGCCACGTGGCGTAGGTACGCCAGGATCTCTGGCTGCGCGGCGAAGCGTTCGGTCCAGGTCCAGCTCTGCTGCAGCTCCTCGTCGAATGAGTATGAGTAGTCGACGCTTTCGACGTCGCACCGCGCGCCCGGGTAGCGGTTCCAGTACCAGGTGCCGCCCACGTCGGCAGCCGCCTCGATGCCGAGCACCGACAGGCCCGCTAAGGCCGCCCGGTGCACGGCATACAGGCCGGCGAACCCCGCGCCGATGACGATGACGTCGGAATCGGTCATGTCGACTCGCAAAGGCTCGACAGCAGCAGCCCGCGCAGGTCGGCGCATATCATTTCGCGCGCCGAGGCCGCCGGCGGAAAGGACTGAATCGACATGAACCCGTGGAACAATCCGGGGAAATCGCGATGCACGACCGGTACCCCGGCGCCGCGCAGGCGGTGCGCGTAGTCGCATCCCTCGCTGTGCAGCGGGTCCAGCCCCGCGGTCGCGATCACCGCGGGCGGCAGGTCCTTGTGAGAATCCGCCCGTGCCGGCGCCACCAGGTAGGGCGGGTCGACGAGCCTGTCGGCGCCGAGGTATTGCCGCCAATACCACTGCATCGCGGCCCGGGTGTTGAAGTATCCGGTGCCGTAGCGGTGATAGCTGTCCGTTTCGAACGACGGGTCGATGGCCGGGTAGAGCAACACCTGGGCGGCCGGGCGGGCGACCCCCCGTTCGCGGCACAGGATCGCGGTGACGGCCGCGAGATTCCCGCCGGCGCTGTCGCCGGCGACGGCCGTTCGCGCCGGGTCGATGCCAAGCCCGGCCGCGTGTTCGATCACCCAGCAGAACGCCGCGAAAGCGTCGAGCGCCGCGGCGGGCGCGGGGTGCTCGGGGGCCAGGCGGTAGCCGACCGACACGACGACGGCCTGGCTGCCGCGGGCGAGGGCGCGACAGAAGCCGTCGTGAGATTCGATGTCGCAGAACACGAATCCGCCGCCGTGGTAGAAGACGATCCCCGGGCGCCGGGCCGACGGCTCACCGTGCGGGTGGTAGATCCGCGCCGGGATGGCGCCCGCGGGGCCCGGGATCGCGTGGTCGATGGTGTCGCGGACGTCCCCGACGTTGTCGACCGGCACCCGTCGTTCGGCCACGGCGGCGCGCGCCTGCGCTCCGGTCATCGTCTCGACGCGGGGGAATCCGGCGTTCAGTTCGCCCAACATCGCCCGCACGACACCGTCGATGGGGTCGTCCATGTGGGCCTCCGCCCGCACCGGCGCGCCGGTCATGCCGGCCGGTATTTCAGCAGGGTCATTCCGCTGTCAAGATCGTAGAACACGGGCGTGACCCGCATCCCGATCCGAATGTCGCCCGGGTCGACGTCCACCAGCTCGGTGCTGATCCTCGGCCCGGCGTCCCACTGGACCACCGCGGGCAGCTGCGGCACCGCGTCCGCCCAGGGCGGGCCGGTGGGCCGGCGCGCCACGGTGAACGTGTACAGCGTTCCCGCGCCGTCGATTTCGCGCCACTCCAGGTCGTCGGCGAGCGACCCGGGAGCCAGGGTGCGCGGGTAGAAGACGTGGCGTCGCAGCGAGGGCGAGTACTGCACCAGGATCCGGTGCTGCGCCAGGGCGTCCCAGAAGGGGCGGGAGACCGGCGTGGGCTCGGGCACGGGGTATTCGGCGGTCACGCTAGTCCCCCCGGATCAGCAGCGCGACCTGCTCGCTCATGATCCCGCCGTTGCCGGTGATGAACCCGACGTCGCAGTCGGGCACCTGCGCGTCGCCGGCCCGGCCCATCACCTGGCGCGCGCCGTCGACGACGTGGTGCATGCCGCCGGCCATCCCGGCCTGGCCGAAGGACAGTTGACCGCCCGCGGTGTTGAGCGGAAAGTCGCCGCGGTAGGTCAGATCGCGGTCGGTAATCCAGGACATGCCTTGGCCTTTGGCGCAGAACCCCGCGTCCTCCAGGCTCATCAGCACGGTGATGGTGTAGCAGTCGTAGATCGACGCAACGTCCACATCGGATCGGCTCAGCCCCGCCATCGCGAACGCCGTGTCGGCGGCGCGCGCGATGGGCGTGCGCAGCAGGTCATCGGCGTAGGTCGGGGTCTTGAATGCGATGTGCTCGCCGAATCCCGTGATCCACACCGGGCGGTGTCGGCTTCGCCGCGCGAGGTCGGCGTTGGCGACGAGGACGCCCGCTCCCCCGTGCACCCGCATCACGGTCTCGAGCATGTGGATGGGATCGGCGATCATCGGGCTGGAGAGAACGTCGTCCACCGTGATCGGGGTCCCGTGGAACACCGCGCCCGGATGCGCGCACGCGTTGGCGCGCTGGTCGACCGCGATCTTCGCGACGGCGGCGGCGTCATAGCCGAATTCGGCCGCGTAGCGCTGGGCGATCTGCGCGTAGGGGGCGTTCTGGCCGACGTTGCCGTAGGGAATCTCGAACTCGGCTTGTGGCGATCCGTAGGAGTTCGACGACGCCCCATACCAATTCGGCGCGGGCGGCGGGCGCCGTTCGGATTGCGGCACGGAGGCCGATCCCGGGACGACCGCCAGCGCCGCGTCGCAGATGCCGAGCTCGACGGCGGCCGCCGCGCGCCACACCATCCCCGCCGATGTGGCACCGCCCAGATCCACTCGCTCCCCGAAATCCAACGGCATGCCGAGGTATTCGCACAGCGTGGCCGGCGCGAACATGGCCGATTCGGCCACACCGTGGGTGAGCAGGCCGTTGACGCATGCCGGGTCGACGCCGGCGTCCTCGATGACCAGCTTCGCCAACAACGCGTACTGGTCGAGGGTGAACTGTGGCGGCCCGCTCGGACGCTTTTCGGCGGGCAGCTCGGCGATCCCGATGATCGCCGCCTCGCCGCGCAGGCCCGTCACGGCCGCGTTCCGCGTCGGGGCAGCTCGACGGTCGCCGTGCCTGGCATCAGCACGGTGTCGTCGCGGCGCCCGGCGATCTCGAGATCCAGGAGCCCCGCGCCGTTCTCGGTGAGCCGCTTGCCCGTGACCTCCCCGCCGAAGCTGAGCGGTTGGCCGGGGTATGCGACGGCCCGGTTCTGCACCGAGAAGGACACCAGCCGGCCGCGTCCGCCGATCCAGTCGCCGATCGCGCGGGCCAGCAGCGCGGCCTGCAACGGGCCGTGGACGAGCACGTCGTCGTAGCCCTCGACCGTGCGGGCCCACTCCTTGTCGTAGTGGATGCGGTGGCCGTTGTACGTGGACGCGCTGAAGAAGAAGAGCTGCGTCTCGTCGACGGTGACGGTCAGGGTGGGCATCCGGTCGCCCACCGCGACGTCCTCGTAGAACACCTGCCGGCCTTCCATGGCGCTCCTAGGGTCGCGCGATCATCGACGTCGACGCTTCGGCGACGAGGTCGCCGTGCTGGTTGCGGTACACGGTGTGCCAGGTGACCAGCACGAATCTTCCCGAGCGGCCCTGCTTTTCGACGATGGACTCGATCGTTCGCGTCATCTCGATCTCGTCGCGGTGGTAGGCGGGCAGGTGGAAGGTGAAGCTCTCGCCGCCGGCCATCCGTTTGGGGGCCCGCGGAAACGCGAGGCTGCCCGAGGCCGCGCCGGAGGATCCGTCGGGGCGCAGCCCGTCCAACCTGGTGACACCGAGGACCGCGTATTGAAGGAACAGCGGGGGGCAGACGATGTCGCGAAAACCGTTGGCCCGGGCGTACTCCGGATCGAACCACAACGGGTTGTGGTCGCCGATCGCGGCCGCCCAGCGCTGCCAGTCGCGCCGGTTCACCTCGCCGGTGGCGGACGCGGCGACGGTCCCCACGCGCGACGCCGACTCGGCGTCGATCAAGGTGTCCTCAGTCATCGGCGTCCGCCTCCAGGGTCGCTTCCAGCCAGGCCGCGGCGACGTCGGCCCCGCCGCCGAGCGTGGAGCCCAGCCGCGCCCGTTCGCTCCACAGGTGCAGGTCGGTTTCGGTGACATAGCCCATGCCGCCGTGCAATTGGTGGGCGTCCAGGGTGATCAGCCGGGCCGCGGTGGCGGCGTGCATGCGTGCGATCGCGGTTTGCCGGGTGGCCACGTGACCGCGCGCCAGCCAGAAGACCGCGGCGTGCGCGGCCAGGCGCGCCGCGGCAAGGGCGATGTGCATGTTGGCGATCAGGTGCTGGGCCGCCTGGAACGACGCGATCGGGCGGCCGAACTGGTGACGCAGCTTGGTGTATTCGACCGTGCGATCCAGCACGGCCTGCCCGACCCCGACCAGGTCGAGGGATCCCAGCGCCACCGCGGTGTTGGCGACGCGCCGCAGACCCCGCCGGTCGACGTCGCCGAGCAGCGCGCCGGCATCGACGGCCACGCCGTCGAAGCGCACCGTGCACGCCCGGTGCCCGCCGGCCATGGCGAGCGGGCCGACGGTCAGGCCGCTCGCGTGCGCGTCGGCGACGAAGGCCAGCATGCGCCCGCCGGCCGCGGCCGACACCACGACGACGTCGGCGAGGTCGGCGTCGGGGACGTAGTCCACCGTGCCGGTGAGCCGCCAGCCGCCGCTCGAGTCGGGTTCGGCGCCGAGCACCGGCGCGGTGGCGGCGGCGTCGCGCGCATTCCACAACGCGGTGGTGCCGCGAAGGCTGCCGTTCGTCAGCCGCGGCAGCCACTCGGCCTTGGCGCGTTGCGGCCCAAGCTGATCGATCGCCACCACGGCCCCGATCGTGCTGTGCGCCGTCGTCGGGCACAGAGCGCGTCCGGCCTCGGTGTAGAAGACGGCGAGATCTTCGACGGAGCCCCCGGAGCCGCCGTGCTCCTGGGCGACGGCCAGCCCGAAGACGCCGGCGTCGGCCAACGCCTTCCACAGCGCGGGGGTGCTCCGGTCCGCGCCGGGTTCGTTCAGGCCGCGCACCAGGCCGATCGGGCTCTCCGCCGACAGCAGCGCGCGCAACGTCGCGGCGAACTCACGCCGCTCGGCGGTCGGCCTAACGTCCATACGACGGCATCCCGTGCCCGCGCTGGGCGATGATGTCGCGCAGCACTTCGTTGGTGCCCCCACCGAAACGCATCAACGGGGCGGCCCGGTAGAGCCGTTCGAACTTGCCGCCCAGCGGCGCGTCGGGGCCGCGATGCGCCAGCAGGCCGTCCGGCCCCAGCAGATCGAGCGCCAATTCGGCGATGCGCTGGCGCAATTCGCTGGTGAAAACCTTCTCCACGCTTACCTCGACGGTCGGGATGACGCCGCCGTCCAGGATCGAGGCGGCCTCGTAGCCCATCAGCGTGGCCGCCTCCACGTCGGCCTCCGCCCGGGCCAGGCGGCGGCGCAGCGCCGGATCGTGCGCGGGCACCGTCCCGTCGCGCCGCGGCCGTCGCGCCAGTTCGCGCAGGTCGTCCACGGCGCGGCGCAGATCGCCGGCGTTGGTCAGCGCGCCGCGTTCCAGGTCGAGGGCGCCGGTGATGTAGGTCCAGCCCCGGTTGACTTCGCCGATCAGGTTGGTGACCGGGACGCGCACGTCGCGGAAGTGCACCTCGTTGGTGCGATAGCCCGACCACGCGTAGAGCGGGCGGATCTCGACGCCCGGGCTGTCGATCGGCACGATGATGACCGAAATCCCGCGATGGCGCCCGGCATTCGGGTCGGTGCGCACGCACAGCCACTCGTGGGTGGCGCGCTGGGCGCCGCTGTTCCAGATCTTGGTGCCGTTGATCACCCATTCCTGGGCCTCGAGGGTCGCGCGCGTGCGCAGGTTGGCCAGGTCGGTTCCCGCATCGGGCTCGGAATAGCCCACGGCGCAGCTCATTTCGCCCTTGGCGATCAGCGGCAGCCATTCGGCCTTGTTCTGCTCGGTGCCGTGCCGCATGATCATCGGCGCCACCGAGGTGACCGTCAGGTCGGGCCCGGGCACTCCCCAATATTCGAACTCGCTCATCAGCAGGTGCTGATGCACGGCGCCGAGGCCCAGCCCGCCGTACTCCCGCGGCCAGTTCAGCCCGAACCAGCCCTTCTCGCCGATCTTGCGACGAAACCGGGCCACCTCGCCGCCGGGGAATTCCAGGTCGTGCTTCGCCAGTTCGGCCCGCAGTTCCGCGGTGACGTGCTCCTGGAGGAATTCACGAACCTCGGCCAGCCAGGCGCGTTGCCCGGCGTCGAGTTCGAAATCCATCCCGGCCCCTTTGCCCCAGATGAGGTCATCTGCCCCCTCAGTGTGCTCAGCCGCCGTCGTCACCGCCAGATGCCCGTTCCATTGACCGGTCCGCCGTTCCCGGAATGCTCGCTGACGGGCGTCATTGACGGGCGTCAGCGGGAGGGGTAGTTTCGCGGGCATGCCTTCGCCGACGCCGGTCACGAGCGCGCGGGAGGCCCAGCGGCTGCAGACGCGGGCCCGCCTGTTCGACGCCGCGGTGGCCGAGATCGAGCGGTCGGGGTTGGCGGGCACCGACGTCGCCGCCATCGCTTCGGCGGTCGGGGTGGCGCGGGGCACGTTCTACTTCCATTTCCCGACCAAGGAACACGTCCTGGCCGAGCTGGAACGCGACGAAGAGTCCAAGATCGTGGCGATGCTGGCCACCGAGGCCAGCCCGCCCGGCGACCTGAGATCGATGCTGACTTCGCTGGTGCGCCAGGTGCTTGCGGCCGAGGAGCGGCTGGGGCCGGTGGTCTTCAGGGACATGCTCGGGCTGCACTTCTCGGCGACGCGCCCCATCGAGGACGAGCTGGGCGGGCACCCGCTGGCCGAGTTCGTCATCGCCGCGATCGCCGAAGCGCAGGCCGCGCAGCGGGTGTCGCCGGACGCGGACGCGGGCGAACTCGGCGTCATCTTCCTGACCGGGCTGTTCGCATTGCTCGTCACCGCAGCAACGGAGCCCCGGTCACGTGCGGCGCTCCTGGACCGATACGTCAAGACCATCGTCAACGGAATGGAGGCGTCATGACGACCAGCACGGCCATCGAGGGCTATCGGGAATTTCTCACGCGCCGGGACGGCGACGCCGACCTGCTGCATCGCCGGCTTTCCAGCCGCGAGGAATTCTTTGGGTCGCTGGAGGCCAATCCGGTTCGCTCCAGCCGGCCCATCGATCAGCGCGTGTTCCTGCGAAATCTGCGCCGACGCCGACCCGAGGCCGGGCTCGCTCCCGAGATGCTGTTCCTGTTGGCCACCGCGAAACTCAACCAGGCGGAGCGATTCGGCGTGGACCTCGGCGATACCTACGGACGGATCGGCGGCGCCGACCAGCCCCCCGAGCGGGTGTATCTGGCGCTCGAGGAGCACTACCACACCCGGCTGCTGAGCTACGTGCTGGACATGTTCGGTCTGCCGTTCCAGGTCGTGGTGCCGCCGTTCGTCATGCGGCAATTCGTCAAGATGGAAGTCTTTCTGCCCGAGCGAATCGGATTCCCATTCGTGGGCGCCGGGGAAATGGCGGGCTGCATCATGTTTGACGAGTTGCGCCGGGTCGGCGTCGAGTTGTTCTCCGACGAGCCGGAGGTTGCCGCAAGGATCGACCGGCTTTACACCGAGATCCTCACCGACGAGCTTGGCCACGTCGGCTACTGCGCCGCGCGCTGCACCCGCCCCGAACGGGCGTTAATGCGTTGGCTCTACCCGCTTTTCGGGCGGCTGTTCGCCCGGCAGACCGCTGAGATCAGCCTGCTCACCGATCCCGCGAAGCTGAACGCCCGGTTGCGTGAACCCTTCGACGTCGACGGACTGGCCGCCGGCGTGCCCAACGAGACCTTCGTCGCCGTGCGCCCCTGAGCCGTTTCGCCGACCATCCTGTTTCGCGCTCGGCGCCGCGGCAATCCTGACGGGATGAATGACGGATCAGATTTCGGCACGTTTGGTCGGTTCGTTGAGACGCCGGTCGACGAGATGCCGCCGCAGATGAAACAGGCCTATGACTTCACCCGCGAACTGCGCGGGCTGGTCCCCGGTCCGCACAAGATTTGGCTCGCCAACCCCGCTCTGTCGAAGACGATAGTGCCGACCGGTGCCTACTTCCAGCGCGATTCGACGTTGACTAAGGCCGAGATCGAGATCGCGACCACCATCGCCACCGCCCGGTGGCGCAGCGCATACGCCAATTACGAGCACGAAATCATCGCCGGGCGCGACGGTCGCCTGGACCCACGGCGGGTTGAAGCGATCATCGCCGGCCTGCCGACATCCTTCGATGACACGCGCCAGCAGGTGGTCTACGAGCTGGCATCGGCGTTGGTCGCCGCGCGCGTCGTTCCGCTCGGCCTGTACCGGCGCGCCAGGGAGTTGCTCGGTGATGCGGGCATCGTGGATGTCGCGGTACTGCTCGGTTGGTTCACCATGGTGTGTATGACGCTGGGCGCCTTCGACGTTCCGGCAAACGCCCGGGGATTGGAGCAATAAGCATGGCCCTGCCCCCGCTGCCCACCGTCACGATGAAGCCCGTGGCACTCTTCCCGCAGCGGCACTTCCCGGAAAACCTCGCCGTGCGCGCCGACGGGTCGATTCTCGTCACCGATGTCGTGCACAAAGAACTCTGGTGGATTCCGGCAACGGAGTCCGGATCGGTCGCCGAACCGGTGCTGGTGCACACCTTTGATCACCCGGTCACCGGCATCGCGGAGGTGGCGCCCGACGTGTTCGTCGTCTGCCTTACCGAGGGCTACACGACTCATGAATCGCATTTGGCTCGAATCGATTTCAACGGATGGACGCCCGGTGCGCCGGTATCGCCCGAACTCGTCTTCACGTTCGATGCCCGCGTTCGCGCGCTCAACGGAAGTTGCGTACTCGGCCCGAACGTGCTGGCGATCGCGGATTGTTTCGCCGGACTCATCTGGCGCGTGGACCTCGCCGGCGCGACGGCCTGCATATGGCTCGCCGACGACACCATGGCCGACGATCCCGACAGCGGCGTGCCTCCACCGCCGCAGCCCGGCGTGAACGGCGTGCGATACGGGGCACAGACCGGTTACCTGTACTACACGTCTACCGCGCAGAAGGTCTTCATGCGAGTCCCCGTCGACTCCTCTACCCTTGATGCTGCCGGGCCAGCGCAGTTCGTCGCCGCGATCGACAACGCCGACGACTTCTGCCTCGACGAGGACGCCGGATTCGCTTACGTCACACGGCATCGCGCGAACACCATCGACCGGGTGCCGCTGGCGCCCCGGCACGGCAGCGAGGTCCGCCACATCGCCGGCGACCCGTTCGACGAAACGCTCGTGGGGCCGTCCAGCGCCGCGTGGGGGCGCGGCCCGCAAGACCACGGCCGCGTCGCCTACGTCACGACCGACGGCGGCACCACTGCTCCCCCGCAGGGCGTCACGCGCCCGGCCGCGCTGCTGCGCGTCGAGTTGAATTACCTTCACCAGATGTAAAAACGCTGTCAATCTCCCGTAAAAACGCTTCGCCGCAATCGCGGATCCGTGGCCGGGCTGCGAAAATCTTTCTCAGCCGCCACGCGTAGAGGAAGACGCCATGCCCACCCTTGAGACACGCCTCCGCCAGGAGTTGCGCGACTGCGCCCTTGAGTTACGGCAACTCGCCTACACGGTGCCGCACGGGGTCGGCGAGCATGCCCTGCTTCAGCTGTCGGACCGGATGCGTGCCGCCGCCGAACAGGTGGTCCGCAAGGGGGCCTAGGGCGTTACCCCACGGCTTTCGGTGTGAGCCCAGGGTTTCGCGTGTGAACCCGGGGCGGGAATATCGCGATTTCACCGCCCTGGCGACACACTGAAAGCCGCCAGCACACACCGAAAGCGGACGATCAGCCGCTCTTCAGACGAATCTTCCAGCGCACGAAGCCCAGGTACAAGCCGCTGAGCAATACCAACATGCCCATGTCGAACCACCACGCGCCGGCCGTGTGACGCCAGTGCGAGTCGTGCGGCACCGACGGGACTTTGTCCTGCAGGCTGAGCAGGTCAACGGTGGACGCCGACGAGGCGAAGCCCCATCTCGCCGGTGTGGCCCAAGCCATTTGGTCCAGGCCGATGCGATCGGTGACGGGAATCATGCCGCCGGAGAACACCAGCTGCGACATGACCGCCACGACGAGTAGGGGCATGATCTGTTCGTTGGACTTGGCGATGGACGACAGCACCAGCCCGAGCATCGCCGAGGCGACGGTCGTCATGGCGACGTCGACGAACAGCTCCAGGTTGGGAATGCCCAACGCCACGGCGCCCTGCGTCGGGCCGCCCTTCCCGACGATCGCGATGACGGTGACGATCGCGGACTGCATGACGGCGAACACCGTGTAGACGAACACCTTCGCCAGCAGGTACGCGGTGGTGGACAGGCCGACCGCCTGCTCGCGCAGGAAGATAGCGCGCTCGCCGATCAGATCGCGGATCGTCAGCGCCGTTCCCATGAAGACCGCGCCGACGTTCAGCAGCACCAGGATCTGCCCGGGCTCGGTGGGCGCGGCGCCCATCGGGTCGGGTCTGCCGAAGCCCACATCGCCGGGCACCGACATCGACAGCGAGCCCATGATGAACGGCAGCAGCGCCAGGAAGACGAAATAGCCGCGGTCGGACACGATCAACCGCACCTGCCGCCGCGCGATCGTGGAGAACTGCCGGAACAGGCTGGTGTGCGACGGGTCGCCGATTTCGGCCGGTTTCTCCGCCGGCGGTGGCGGCGGGGGCGGGCCCGTCCGCGCCAGGTAGCGTGCCTTGGCGCCGTCGGGATCGTTGGCGACCGTGCTGAAGATGTCGGCCCAGTTCGTGGTGCCCATCGCCGGACCGATCTGGCTCGGTGGCCCGCAGAACGCGGTCTTGCCGCCGG
Organism: Mycobacterium sp. 1081908.1; assembly: GCF_001673535.1. Lineage (GTDB taxonomy): Bacteria > Actinomycetota > Actinomycetes > Mycobacteriales > Mycobacteriaceae > Mycobacterium. The sequence goes on from NZ_LZLY01000089.1 coordinate 59,812, forward strand.
GCGCCAGCAGCAGCACCTGATCGCAGACGTCCAGGTAGGTCAGCGAGTGGGTGACCACGAGCACCACGCGACCGGCGTCGGCCAACTGCCGCAGCATGGTCATCACCTGGCGATCCAGGGCCGGGTCCAGGCCGGACGTCGGCTCGTCCAGGATCAGCAGCGACGGCCCGGTCAGCAGCTCCAGCGCCACCGACGCGCGCTTGCGCTGACCGCCCGACAGCTTGTCGACCCGGGTGTGCAGGTGCTGGGTCATCTCGAGCTCCTCGAGGACCCGGGCCACCACCTGGGCGCGGTCGTCCTTGGTGGTGTCCGGTGGCAGCCGCAGCTCGGCCGCATACATCAACGCCTGCTGCACCGTCAGCTGCCCGTGCACCACGTCGTCCTGCGGGACCATTCCGATCCTGCTGCGCAGCGAGGCGTATTCGGCGTGCACGTTGTGGCCCTCGAAGGCCACCGTGCCCTTGGTCGGGTGGGTGTAGCCGGCCACCAACCGGGCGAAGGTGGACTTCCCCGCTCCCGACGGGCCGATGACGGCGGTCAGGGTTCCGGGCTGTGCGCCCAGCGAGATGTCGTCGAGCAGGACCTTGTTGTTCTCAATCGTCCACGTCACCCCGCGCACGTCGAGGCCGCCGGTGCGCGTCGCGGTCGCGGTTTCGTCGCGGCGGGCCAGCGTGCCGCCGGCGAAAACCAGGTCGATGTTGCCGATCGTGACGACGTCGCCCTCGTGCAGCACGGCCGACTCGACGCGGGCGCCGTTGACGAAAGTGCCGTTGATGCTGCGGTTGTCGTGGATCTCGGTGCCCTGCGGCGTCGGGATCAGGGTCGCGTGGTGGCGTGATGCCAGCACCTCGGGAATGACGATGTCGTTGTCGTTGGCCCGGCCGATCTTGACCGCGCCGGGCGCCGACACCAACCCGGTTCGGCCGGGCCGCAGGATCTTCATCATCGACGTCGCGATGTTCGCGGCATCGGGGACGCGGCCCGTCTCCAGGCCGGCGGGCTCCGCGACGCGGCCGGTCTCGGACTCCGCCGGCGGCACTTGCATGGGCTGCGCCCGGTAGATCTTCGGCGCCTGCTGCGGTTCGCTGGGCGGTCCCGTCGGATGACCGCCGGTCGGCTGCCACGGCTGCGGGCCGGTGGCCGGATGGATCGGCTGCGGGCCGCTGGGCGGGTGAAGCGGCTGCGGCCCGCTGGGTGGATGGATCGGCCTGGGCGCGCTCGGCGGATGCGTCGGCGTGCGGAGCGGGGCCGACGGCGGCTGCTGCGGCTGGCCCGGCCAGGGCGTGCCGACCTGCTGCGGCTGGCTCTGGGACGCCGGGGCGCTCGGGGCGCTCGCGGTGTAAATCGGGATCGACGTGGTCAGGGGCGGGCGCCCGGCCGAACCCTGGTGGCGGCCGACTTCGAAGGTCAGCGCCGGGCCGTCCGGGTTGCCGATGTTGACCCGCAGGCCGTCCTGGATGTCGACGACGGGGACGCGACGGTTGTGGACGTAGAGCCCGTTGAGGCTGCCGTTGTCGACGGCGATCCATCGCCCCTGGTCGAAACGCACGATGAGGTGCGTCCGGGAGATCAGCGGGTGTGCGACGCGGACGTCCGCGCGAAGATCACGCCCGATCACGACGTCGGTGCCTGCTGCGAAGGTGCGCTCCGATCCCTCGTACCGCACGGTCAGCACTGGCGGGGCTGGTGGGCTCACGATGACCAACTGTATCGGCAGCGGGCCCGATTGCAGGCCAAGAAGTCGACGGCTTTCACGACGACGATGTGCCGGCCGAGAGACATCGGCGTGGGGCTGGACACGACCACGCCCGGTTGGCGGAATTCGCGGGAGGACCCTGCGTTGGGACCCGAGCAACGCGAATGACGGCCCGATACGGGCCGCCAAATGATTTCCATTCCTGAATGCCGGCTATCCCGCCGCCGCCGCGACGTAAGGCACCCGGCCGGCTCCCCCGGTGACTTCTTTGATGAAATCCCCGAGATATCGAATGGCCCGCCTGCCTTCCGGCAATACGTCGGCCGCCAGCGGGAAGTCGTGGATTTGGCCGTCCCACAAGTGAAGGTCGCAGCGAACCCCGCTGAATTGCAATCGTTCCGCCATGAGTTCGGCGTCGGGAAGCAACAATTCGTCGGAGCTGACGTGGATGGCGACGGGCGGCAACGAGGAAAGGTCAGCGTCAACCGGCGACTCGACGCGACGCGCGGACGTCCCGTCACCCCGCGGAACGCGCACCTCGCCGAGGTACCGGGCGAACATCGACAACGCCCCGCGGGTGAACATCGAGCACCGGCGGGCGTTGCGGTGCCGCAGCTTTCGGGTCGGATCCGCGTCGGTGAACGGCGAGATCGCCGCGATGCCGGCGGGCCTGGGCAGGCCGGCCCGGATGGCGGCGAGGGTGGTCATGAACGCGAGGTATCCCCCGGCCGAGTCGCCGGCCACCACCACCCGGTCCCCGTCGTAGCCGTGGTCCTGAAGCCAGCGGAGCCCGCACATTCCGTCTTCGATCGCGTCGGCGATCTGGTGCGATGGCAGCTTCCGGTATCCGACGGCCAGCACCGCGGCGTCCGCCGCTTTCGACAGACGGGTCACCAGGGATCGGTGCGTGTTGAGGCCACAGGTCAGGAACGCGCCGCCGTGCAGGTAAAGAATCGCGCGCTCGGACGAGACGCCCGGCGCGCGAACCCATTCGGCGGCACAGCCGTCAAGCCGTACCGGTTCGATGCTCGCCGAGGGAGGGACATGCTGCAGCAAACCCGCCAACTCGTCGACGTATCCCAGGGGCCAATGCAAATTCGGCTGAATGGCCCACGCGCGCACGACGTTCTTGACGATAAGCCGACTCGCCAATGACACCGCAAATGACTGCGGACTGTGCCGATGGTGCACCCGTCGACTCATTGCATGGCTTGGCAAGATGCGGCGTCGCTCTGGCTTCGTCAGCATTTGTATTCAACCTCCGTAGAGGTAAACCGGATACCCGCCGCAAATCGGGAAAAACGCCCGGCGAATCCCGGCAAATGTTGGCTTCCTCACTGTTTGGTGCGTGGGCGTGGTGGGTAATACCGCCGGCCCGCCCCCGAGTGCCGCAAGATATGGGCATGGGAGAGGCATTGCAGCCCGCCGCGCTGCTGGCCAACCGGGTCGCGGTGGTGACCGGCGGCGGCGGTGGCATCGGCGCGGCGACCGCGCGACTGTTCGCCCAGCACGGCGCCCGGGTGGTCATCGCCGACATCGACGCCGGCCTCGCCGAGCGCGTCGTCGACGAGATCACGGCGTCGGGTGGCTCGGGGCTGGCGGCCGTGACCGATGTCCGGGACGCGGGCCAGGTCGGCGCCTTGGCGCGGACGGTGCTCGATCGGTACGGCCGGGTGGATGTCCTGGTGAACAACGTCGGCCACTGGTTGCGGCACCCGGGCAATTTCGTCGACACCGACCCGCAGCTGTGGGACGACCTGTACCGCATCAACCTGCACCACGTCTTCCTCGTCACGCATGCCTTCCTGCCCGCGATGATCGAGCAGCGGGCGGGCGCCGTCGTCAACGTGTCCTCGGTCGAGGGGTTGCGCGGCTACCCGGAGGATCCGGTCTATGCCGCCTTCAAGGCCGCGGTCATCCACTTCACTCGCAGCCTGGCGGTGCAGGTGGGCCGCGACGGGGTGCGGGTCAACGCGATCGGCCCCGATGTCACCGAATCGCTGCAGGTGCCCTACTCGCAGTGGCTCTCGGCGGACGAGCAGACGCAGTGGCCGCAATGGGTGCCGGTCGGACGGATGGGGCTGGCCGAGGACCAGGCACGGGTGATCCTTTTCCTCGCCTCGGAGCTGTCGGCGTTCGTCACCGGCCACACCATCCCGACCGACGGCGGCACCGGCGCGGCGGGCGGCTGGTACCGGTCGTCGCGCCGGGCCGGCCGGGAGTGGACGAATCGTCCCGTCGCGCCCTGATTGCTAGGCGTAACCCAACGCGGCGTTCTCGGCGCGGATCCGCACCGTGAGCACCAGGGCATTCGCCGCGCTGAACACGATCGCGGTCAGCCACGCCGAATGAACCAGCGGCAGCGCGGCGACCTCCGCCGCGACGGCGGTGTAGTTGGGGTGACGGACCAATCGGTACAGCCCGTCGGAGACCAGCGGCGCACCCGGGAGCACGATGAGCCGCGGATTCCAGCGCTTGCCGAGCACCGCGACACACCGCCAGCGGATCACGGTGCTCAGCACCACGACGCCGAGCATCGGCCATCCCAGCCACGGGACGAACGGGCGGCCCATGGCCCACACCTCCACGACGCACGAAACCAGAAGCAGCGCATGCATGCTGACCATCGCGGGATAGTGGTCGCGTCCGAACTCCTTGCCTCCGTGCGCGAATGACCACTCGGCGTTTCGCCGGGCGACCGCGAGCTCGACGAACCGCTCGGCTCCGATCGCAAGGATGAACAGGTAGTAGTACATGGTTTAGCCCCTCACCACTGCAGGAGCAGCAACTCGAAGCTGAAGCCGGGCCCCATCGCGAGCATCACCCCGAGGGATCCCGCCGCCGGCGGCTCGGCCACCGTCCGGCGCAGGACGTCAAGCACCGACGCCGACGAGATGTTTCCGTTCTCCCGCATGGAATCGCGGCTGTGGGCCAGCGATTCCGGCGCGAGACCCAACGCGTTTTCGATCGAATCGAGCACCTTCGGACCACCGGGATGGCACACCCACGTCGAAACGTCTGCGATGGACAAATCGTGCTCGCTCAGGAAGCCGTCGACCTCCGCGCGCAGATAGTCGTCGGCCATCTTCGGGACGTCGCGGGACATCACCAGCTGGAAGCCGCTGGAGCTGACATTCCAGCCCATGACGTCGACGGTCTCGGGAATGACGCGGCTGCGCGTCGCCAGGACACGCGGACCCCGATTTTCGTTGCGAACCGGCCTGATTCGGTCGGCACCGACGGCTACCACCGCGGCCGCCCCGTCGCCGAACAGCGACACGCCGATCAGGGCCGGGATCGAGGTGTCGTCCCGTTGCAGCGTGAGCGAGCACAGCTCCACCGACAGCAGCACGGCCACATCCCCCGGGTAGCCGCGCAGGTAGTCGTGCATGCGAGCCATGCCGGCCGCGCCCGCCACGCAGCCCAGCCCGAACAGGGGCATGCGTTTGATGCTGGGCCGCAACCCGATTCGAGACATCAACCGCGCGTCGATGGTCGGCACCGCTATCCCCGTGCTGGAGACCATCACGATGGCGTCCACCTCGTGGGGCTGAATCTCCGCCGCGGCCAGCGCCTTCCGTATTGCCCGCTCCCCCAGGTCGACGGCGACCTCGAGGTAGGCGTCGTTCGCCTCGGTGAATCCGCTCAGCTTCGGGTAACGCGACAGCGGCAGCGCGAGGCTGCGCTGGTCGACCCCCGTGGTCTGCGCGAAACGCATGAAACCCGGCTCCGAGAACTCGGTGAGCTCGCGCGCCACCTCTTCTTGGTCGTAGCGGTTCGGCGTGAAGGCCACCGCGGTTCCCGCGATGCGCGGGGCCCCTCGCCCGTGAGCGGCGGCAAGGTTCGCCGATGTGGAATACGTTGTTGCAGTCATACCCACCCGACGACGGCCGGTACGTCAACGGTTCACCCGATGCGGGCTGAGGTGAGCCGAAACACAATTCGAACCGCTGCGGAAATGTTCAGTTTCCGGGGACCGACAGGGCGGCCTGCTGCTCAACCTGTTGCCCCTGCTGCTCGGCTTGCTGGGCTTCCTGGAGGTCGGATTGCTCTTGCTCTTCGGCCTGTTGCTCCGACTGTTGAATCTCCTGCTGGATTTGCAGCTGCTGCTGCAGTTGGGCTTCGTCGTCGTCGCTATCCGTGGCGAAGGTTCGGTCCGCCAAATGCATCGGCACGCCAACTGTTTTCGTGACTTCAGCTTGCGCCGTGTGGAACAACGCCAGCGTCGCGAACGTCGCGGCCCCGGTGAAAAACGTTTGAGCCAGCACCATCTGCCTGCTTGCCATCCCGCCATGCTGCGGGATGGTGTTCGCAGCGCGCTGGATCGCTGTTATCGATCAGCTGTGAGATCGCGCGATACTCAAACCGTTTGCGCGGGCCGAAACCGGGCTTGATCGTCGATGATCGTCACCGGTATGCCGTTGAGGGCGCCGTTGCCCGAGGGTTCGTCGAGGAACGTCGGCGGGGACAGCACGTTCGTGTTGGCGCCGGGTGAACCGTTGGCCACCGACATGCGGGTGCCCGGCTTGCCATGCCCCCAGCCGTGCGGCATCGACACGACGCCGGGCTTGATCGCATCGGTGACCTCGACGGGCACTTTGATCTCGCCGGTGTCGGACTTCACGGTGACGACGTCGCCGTCGTCGACTCCGCAGCGGGCCGCGTCGTCGGGGTGGATCAGCAGGGTGCACCGGTCCCTGCCCTTCATCAGCGCGGGCACGTTGTGCATCCAGGTGTTGTTCGATCGCAGGTGGCGGCGGCTGACCAGGACCAGCGGCTCGGGCGGCCGCTCCATGCGCGCCGCGAGCCGCGGCAGGTCGTCGAGCAGGTATTGCGGGGCGAGGTGGATCTTCTTGTCGAGGGTGCCCAGGATGTCGGGCAGCTGCGGCACCATCGGCCCGAAGTCGATTCCGTTCGGGTTCGCCTTGAGCATGTCCAGCGTCAGGCCGCCCGGGTTCTTGCCGTACTGGTCCCCGAAGGGCCCGGTGCGCAGCGTGAGGTCGAGCATCCGTTCCGGGCCGCCGTGATCGTAGAGCTTGCGGATCTCCGCACCGTCGACTCCCTGGGTGAAGGCGAGGTAATCGAAGAACCCGTCGTCGATCGCGGCGACGTCGACGTCCTCGGCGGGTGTCCCGGTGCACAGGCCGGTCAGCCGGATCAGGATCTCCCATTCGTGCGGGCGATCGCCGGGATCGAACACCGGCGCCGAGTAATTGGCGATGCTGTGGATCGCGAAGAGCAGGATCAGGTCGTCGTGATGCGGCTGCTCGAGCGGGGACAGCCCGGGCAGGATCACGTCCGCGTGCCGCGTCGTCTCGTTGAGCCAAAGGTCAACGGAGATCATCGCTTCCAGCATCGGCAGCACCTCGACGAGCTTGTCGCCGCCGGGTGTAGATAACACCGGGTTGCCGGCAACCGTGATCAGCGCCTTGAGCTGGCCGTCGCCGGGTGTGGCGATTTCTTCGGCCATGCACGACACCGGGGCCTGCCCGAGCACCTCCTTCGCGCCGCGCACCCGGGTGCGCCAGCGGCCGAACTCCGCCAGGCCGCCCTCCAGACCCGGCAGCGGCTGCGTGGTGATCGACCAGGCCGCCGGCTTGGGGAACATCGCTCCGCCCGGGGTGTCGAAATGGCCGGTCAGAATGTTTACCACGTCGACCAGCCAGCTGGCCAGGCTGCCAAATTCCTGATTGCACAGGCCGATTCGCCCATAGACGACCGCTCTCTCCGTGCCGGCGAGTTCGCGGGCCAGCCGCCGAATGCGGTCTTCGTCGATCCCGGTGACGCCACTCACCCGCTCCGGCGGCCACTCCGCGGCGACCCGGCGCATCGTGTCGAGGCCGTCGACGTGCGGGCCGGCATCGACCAGGCCTTCGTCGAAGAGGGTGTGCGCGACGGCCAGCAACAGCGCCGCGTCGGTGCCCGGAACGATCGGAAGCCACTCGTCGGCCTGGGCCGCGGTCTGGGTGCGCACCGGGTCGATGACGATCACCTTGCCGCGCTTGCGAATTCCGTTGATCAGGCCCATCACGTCGGGCGCGGCCAGCAGCGAACCCTGCGACGCGGCGGGGTTGGCGCCCATGATCACCATCAGGTCGGTGCGCTCGATGTCGGGCACGGGGAAGTTCCACCAGAGGCCGTACATCAAATGCGACGACAGGTTCTTCGGCCACTGGTCGACCGTGCCGGGCGAATACGTGACCGGCATGCCGGACATGCCCATCAGCACTCCCGCGTAGCGGGCGAGCGAAAACGAGTGCGCCAGCGGGTTACCGGTATAGGCGGTGACCGCGCCGATGCCGTAATTTTCGATCACCGGCGTCAGCAGTTCGGTGCAGCGACGAAACGCCGCGTCCCAGCTGACCTCGTGCCACTGCCCGTCGACCTTGATCATCGGGCGGCGGATGCGGTCCGGGTCGTCGTGCACCGCGGCCAGCGATACGCCCTTCGGGCACAGGTGGCCCCGGCTCCAGACGTCGTCGCGGTTGCCGCGGATGCTGGTGACTTTGCCGCCCTCGACCTGAATTTCCAAGCCGCACATGGCTTCACACAGTGGGCAGGTGCGCAGGTGCCTGCCGTCATCGCCGGTCGTCACCCACCCACTGTATTCCGCTACTGGCCGTAGCGGAAGTAGCATCTTGCAGAAGGCGAAAGAGAGGAATACCGGTGCAAATCAGCGTGAATTGCTTCCTCAGTGACGACCCCTCGCGGTCGCTGGTCGACGACTACGTATCGGAACTCGCGAAGCTGCGCGACGAGGGATTCCGCCGGGCCTGGGTGGCTCAAATGCCCTGGCAAGCCGACGTTTTGACGGTGCTTGCGGTCGCGTTCCGCGAGGTCGACACGATCGAGGTCGCGACGGGTGTGCTGCCGATCCAGAACCAGCAGCCGATGCTGATGGCGCAGCGCGCGGTCACCCTCAGCCTGATCTCCGGTGGCCGATTCATCCTCGGTCTGGGCATGACCCATCGCATGGTCACCGAGGGCATGTGGGGGATCCCATGGGACAAGCCGGTGCGCAGGCTCGGCGAATACCTCGACGGGCTGCTGCCCCTGCTGGAGGGAAAGGACGCCAACGCCACGGGCGAGACGGTGACCACCCGCGGAGCGGTGCGCGTTCCCGGTGCCCCGGCGCCACCACCGGTGTATATCGCGGCCCTCGGCCCGCAACTGCTGCGTCTGACGGGCCGGCGCTGTGCGGGGACGGAGACCTGGATGACCGGGCCCAAGACGCTCGCCGAACACGTCGGGCCCACGCTTCGCGGGGCAGCCGCCGAGGCCGGTCGCCCGGAGGGCGCGGTGAAAGTGGCGGCCTCGCTTCCGATCGCGGTCACCGATGACGTCGACGGGCTGCGCGCACAAGCCGCCGAGCAGTTCGCGCTGTACGGGCAGCTGCCGTCGTACCGGGCGATGCTCGATCGCGAGGGCTACCGCGACCCGCAGGACGCGGCCATCATCGGCGACGAGAGAGTCGTCACCGAACGTCTCGACGAACTCCGCGCGGCCGGCGTCGACGAATTCGTCGCCTACGCATTCGACACATCCGACGAGGGCCGCGCCCGCACGCGGAGCCTGCTGCGGCGGTACGCGAGCTAGGTCTTGGGCCGGGCCGTCACGAGGCCCAGGGGCCGATGCCGCCCACCTTGTCGATGCGGATGCGGGTGAGGAATCCCGGCGGCGCGCCGTCCGGTGGGAACTTCATGTTCGGGTCGCCCAGGACCGGGTTGAGTTCGGCCAGGAGTTCGGGCGCGCCGCCCTCGACGATGCGTGCGGTGCCGGTGATCGACAGGTAGGGCCGCATCCCCTGCCCCGCCTTGTCCAGCGCCAGGATCGTGACGGCGACGCGGGTGTCGTTGCGGACGTTGCGCACCTTCTTGTGCTCGGCGAGGTGCGCGGTGACCAGTTCGTCACCGCCGGGCGTCGACTGCAGCGCGACCCAGACCACGCTCACCTGGGGGCTGCCGTCGCGATTGAGGGTGACCAGGGTGGCGTCGGCACCCTGGCCGATGAGGTCTCGCGCGGCGTCGTTGAGTTTCATGCGTGCTTATACCGACGCGCGCGGCGATTCATTCCCGTCTCATATTCGCCCAAGAATGAGATTTGAATCCGACCAGTTGGCTGTACAGGCGGCGGACGTCGCTCGTAGCGTCGTTTGCGACATGACCGATCAACAGGACCCCACCGGAATCGAGCACCTGCGTTGCGAATTGCTCGATCGCATGGACGCGCAGCATTTCGACGACTGGTCCCCCGCGCTGTTGCGCGCCCTCATCGCCGTCTTCGATTTGAACGGCGTCACTCCGGCGGCCCAGCGTGGCTTCCGGCCCTATCTCGTCAGGTAGCGCCCTCACAGAAGCGTTTTCGCGCATTAGGCTCACGGCGGTGGAGATGTGGGAATTGGTCGCCCGTGAGCAGATTCGGGACACGCTGGCCCGGTACAACTGGTCGGGCGACGCCGGGCGTCTCGAGGGCCTGGCCGAGACGTTCTGCACCGACGGCGTCCTCGAGATTCGGGGCCTGCAGCCGTTGCGCGGGCGAGCCGAGATCGTGTCGTTCCTCGGCGGCGTCGCGGGGAACGTCGCCCGCGACGCCGGCGTCAAGCCCGTCGTCCGGCACAACGTGGCCAACGTGCTCTTCATCGGGCTCACCCCCGACCAGGCCCGGGTCTCGTCGTACTTCACCGTGGTGACCCACATCGGGCTCGACCATTTCGGCCGCTATCGCGACATCCTGGTGCCGGACGGTGGCACCTGGCTGATCAAGCATCGCAAGGTGTCGACCGACTGGGCGGCCCCCGATTCGACGATGGCCCGCTGATCCGAGCGGTCAGGTGAATATTGCTCGCGAGTTCGTTGAATGTACGGTCGGGATGTTTGCCAACGCCCCCTTGACGGCTACAGACTAGGGATCACATCAAGCGATTGCGGTCCGCTCTGATGCTGTGCGCATTTGGGGCCCGGGGTTGACCGCCGGTCATGTGACCAGGGGTCACGGTCGCGCGAACGAGATAGGCGGGGAATGCAGCGACTCAGTGGGCTGGACGCGTTCTTTTTGTACCTGGAGTCATCGACGCAGCCGTTGAATGTTTGCTGCGTGCTGGAGTTGGATCCGGAAACGAAACCGGGCGGCTACGCGTTCGAGGGGTTCCGGGAGGCGCTGGCGGCGCGCGTGGACGCCGTGCCCGAATTCCGCCTCAAGCTGGCCGACAGCCAACTGAACTTCGACCACCCGGTCTGGGTCGACGACGAGCGCTTCGACCTCTCTCGTCACCTGCACCGCGTGGCCCTGCCGTCACCCGGCGGACCGAAGGAGTTAGCGGAGATCTGCGGGCATCTCGCGGGCCTCTCGCTGGATCGCGATCGCCCGCTGTGGGAAATGTGGGTCATCGAGGGCCTGCACGGCACCGGCGCGCTGTCCGTCGTCCTCAAGGCCCACCACGCGGTCGTCGACGGGGTGGGCGGCGCGAACCTGCTGGCCCAGCTGTGCAGCAGCGAGGCCGACGCGCCGCCGCCGCAACCGGCGGAGCGCACCGGCGGTGCGAACCCCCTGCAGATCGCCGCGTCGGGGCTGATCGGGGCGGCGTTGCGGCCGTGGCGCCTGGCCAAGGTGGTGCCGGCAACCGCGCTGACGCTCGGCCAAACCATCCTGCGCGCCCGCGGCGGTGGGCCCACCATGGCCGCCCCGTTCGCCGCGCCGCCGACGCCGTTCAACGGCCCGTTCAGCCGGCGCCGCAACGTCGCCCTGACCACCGTGGACCTCGACGACGTAAAGACGGTCAAGAACCGGTTCGGCGTGACGATCAACGACGTGGTGACGGCGCTGTGCGCGGGGGCGCTGCGGCAGTTCTTGTCGGATCGCGGCGAGCTGCCGGCCAGTCCGATGGTGGCCAGCGTGCCGGTATCGGTGCGGGGCAGGTCCGATCGACCGGGCCGGAACCAGACAACCTGGATGCTGTGCCGGCTCGAAACGCACATCGACGACCCAGGACAGCGACTGGTCCGCATCGCCGAAGGCAACGCCTGCGCCAAGGACCACGCCGCTGCGATGGGCCCGACCCTGCTGCAGGACTGGACGCAGGTGGCCGGGCAGACCATGTTCGGCGCCGCGATGAAGGTGCTGCCGCGAATACCGTTGCCCGACAAGCCGCCGCACAACCTGGTGCTGTCCAACGTGGCCGGGCCGCAGGAGCAGCTCTACTTTCTGGGTTGCCGGGTCGACGCCATGTATCCGCTGGGTCCGATCATCGCGGGCGGCGGGCTCAATGTGACCGTGATGTCGCTCAACGGCCGGCTGGGTGTCGGCATCATTTCCTGCCCCGACCTCGTGCCGGACCTGTGGGAGCTCGCCGACGCGTTTCCCGCGGCGCTCAAGGAACTGCTGGATTGCGGCGCGCCCGGATAGCTTCAGGCCGGCGGCTCGGCGCCGATCGTCATGACGGCGAGCCGGCACCCGTCCGGTCCCGCGCGCCAGGCGTGGTCGACGCCGGTGACCACCGCGCTGTCACCGACGGCCAGTGGGTGCGCGCCGTCGTCCAGGATCAGGTCCACCGCGCCGGCGAGCACGACGTCGAAATCGACGGTGTCCGTGTGATGCATGGCGAACTCGGCACCCGGCGCGTACTCGATCATCGCCCAGCGCAGCGCGCCGGGCGGCACGACCAGGTCCAGTAGGTCCGCGACCCGCCCGCCCGCCGCGATGGACGGCAGGGACGGCGCCGCGTACAGCACCGAATAGCCGAGGCCGCCGCGACCGGCGGCCCCTTGCAAAGTGATGGGCTCGTCCCGCGCCGCGCACGACCGCCCGGACGCGTCGACACCGGTGATCAGCAAGCGCCCCGACATGGCCACCGACTCTAGATGACCGATCCGCGGGACATCGCTCCCGCTCGCCGCGGCGGCATGGCAGGGTGACACCCGTGGCCAACACTTCTCAACTCGTCGAACAAGACCTGCGCGAAATCGGCACTCCGAAGGGCGCATTGCGCTACTACGACTGCGGGACCGATTCCGCGCCGGCGCTGCTGTTCCTGCACGGCTCGGGCCCCGGAGTCACCGGCTGGCGTAACTTTCGCGGGATATTGCCGACGTTCGCCGAGCAATACCGCTGCCTGGTCCTGGAATTCCCCGGTTTCGGCGTCAGCGACGACTTCGGCGGCCACCCCATGGTCATGGCGTTCGGCACCGTCGCGCCGTTTCTGGACGCGCTCGGTGTCGAGAAGACGCACATCGTCGGCAACTCGATGGGTGGCGGGGTCGGCATCAATTTCGCCATCCAGAACCCCGGCCGCGTCGACCGGCTGGTGACCATCGGCGGCATCGGCACCAACATCTTCAGTCCCAGCCCCAGTGAGGGCATTCGGCTGTTGCAGGAGTTCGTCGAGGACCCGACGCGCCAGCGGCTGGTCGACTGGCTCAAGTCGATGGTGTACGACCAGTCGCTGGTCACCGACGAACTGATCGAGGAACGCTGGGCGCTCGCGACCGACCCCGTCGCCCTGGACGCCGCCCGACGGATGTACGGCAAGGCGGCGTTCGCCGCGATGAACGCGGGGATGGCCGCCTCCGACCGGCCGATGCCGTGGGCCGTCATGCACAAGCTGGCCGCGCCGACGCTGCTGACGTGGGGTCGCGACGACCGGGTGAGCCCGCCCGACATGGCGCTCCTCCCGATGCGCACCATCCCGAACGCCGAACTGCACATCTTCCCGAACTCCGGGCACTGGGCCATGATCGAGGCCAAGCAGGCCTTCGAAAGCACTGTGCTGGCGTTTTTGTCTCGCTAGATGGTTCGACCTGTTGGGCCGAACTGACGGGGCCGACCGTCTACCCGCGTTGCGGGGCGAGCCGCTTCAACGCGAGCCCGCCTTCAAACGGCCGGTAGCCGAAGGCGGCCGGCGCGTGATAGCCGGTCTTCTCAAGGGGCGTGTGCACTTCCGCCACCGCCGGGCCGATCTCGGCTGCGATCGGTGCCAGCGCGTCGAGGTCGAACCGGTACAGCCGACCGGCATTCTCGGCGAGAATTTTTCGGCATTCGTCCTCGGACCTGTCGTGCAGGGCCCACCGGATGGCCAGCTTCGAATGCGGGGCGAAGCCCTCCTCGTGGGGATAGTCGCTTCCCCAAAGGATGTGGTCAGCGCCCATGAAGTCGATCATGCCTGATTCGAAGGGCGTCAATTCGCTGGCGAGGTAGCAGTTCCGCTGAACGTACTCAGTTGGTGTGAGGGTCAGCTGATCGACCGAGGACCCGCCGAACATGCCGTAGGTGCGGTTACCGGCTTCCGTCTTCAGCGTCGGCACCATCGCATCCAGGGTCATCAGCTGCTGTTGCACCCAGAGGGTCCCCTGCTCGGTGGGCACGAACCGCAGCGTGGGATGACGTTCGAATACTCCGGCCAATATCAGGTGCCCAAGGGTGCGCTGGGCCCACAGCGCCATCTCCGTGATGAGCACCGCATTCGACGCCGGCTGATCCATCGGCATCGCGGGACTTCCGGGGCCCCCGTGCTGCACGATCGTCAGATCGAGTTCGCTGCACAATTCCCAGATGGGCTCGTAGCGGGTGTGGAACAGCGGAGCGACGTTGGGGTCGCCGGGCGATACCGCGGGCAACAGCACTCCACCAAAGCAATCTTTCTGGTGCCCCCACCGTATTTCGTCCAACGCGGTTTCCACGTCGTTGGGGAAGATCTGAATCAGCCCTCGCCGCCGCGCCGGCGCGAGAGAACAAAAGTCAACTTGCCAACGGTTGTGCGCCTGCACACCCGCCCACCGACGTTCGAAGTCTTCTCGAGTTTGTGGCAGCGAGATGGTGATGTTGGGAGACGTCGGGAAGAAGGGAGGGACGGTGTTCGGAAGCAGCAGCTCCGCCGCCACGCCGTCGTCATTCATCTCCGAAATGCGCAACTCGTTGTCCCAATTGCGCTTCGCGGTGGCGATGATCAGGTCGTCGAAAGGGCTCGCGTAGGTCTTGGCCCATGCATCGAAGTCGTCATAGAACACCTGGGGTAGATAAGGCTTGTAATCGTAGAGGTCAGCCCCGGCGTGAGTATCCGCGGAAATGACGGTGTAGCGGGAAAGAGTCTCAGGCGCGGCCATGAATCATCTCCTCGACAGGAATGTGACTAATCGTAATAGTCCCCCCGGCCGATAGCTATCGAACGGCGGACGTCTCGTTCAGTGGGAGCCGGCTTTGGCCTCCACCAAGCGGTATGGCTCCCATCCCTTGTCCCACAATGGCGCCGCGCTGTCATCGTGGGTTGATGAACACGCCTTCGGCGGTGACGGTCGGCCCCTCGCCGTCGGCGATGTGGCCCACCGCGAAGGTCTTCACGCCATCGATCCGATCAACGCGCGCGCTCGCGCGTATGAGACCCAGGGGCGTTCCACGCACATAACGCAGGCTGAGCGTGCCCGTGTAGGCCGGGCGCCCCGGGCGGTGTGCGGTTGCGCCGAGGACGTGGTCCAGGATTAACGCACACACGCCGCCGTGAACATGACCGGGCGGACCCTCGTAAGCGGCACCGAGCGTGACCTCAGTCCACACAACGCCTTCGGCGTCGTGGTGTATCACCAGGGGCGGTGCGACGGGATTGCGCACCCCGATCGCCACGTTTCCTGATGCCATCGATTGCCCGTCGGCGACTCGGCGCAGCCCGAATGAACCGGGCATCAGGTCTGCGCTCAACTGCCCTACCGCGCAATCGATCTGGGTTTTAGCCGCCGCTATGGCGGCAGCATCCACCTCGGTGCGGATGGTGACATCGATGAGCCGGCGTACGGAGCCGGCCAGCGACTCATACCCCGCTCGCCTACCGGCGTCGTTGTCATCGGCCACCACTGGCCACCCCTCGAATTGGCCGGATCCCACTGACCCTCACGTCAGCCCCGCACCCAGTGCCGGTGCCGCCGCACCCGCCAGCCCAGCAGTAAGCAACGCGCGCGCTGCGGGGTCGCCATCGAGGACACGACTGGTGCGTTTGATGATCCGCCAGCGCCCCTCGACGCGCTGCAGTTCGAAATGGTTTGCCGTCGAGCGCCATACGCGATAGCTTTCACCTTCTCGGATCAGCACCAGCGATTCGGCGACCGCCACCGCCGAATCCTTTGTCACCGTCACGACGCTCGGCCCGATAAAGTGACAGCAGCCATTCGTCACGAGATTCTGATGGGACGCAGAACTCACCATCGCATGAACGTCGTTTTGGCTGTCCATGTGCCAGCCCTCGACGTCGTAGGTGCCGTTGGTCGCCCAGAGTCCTGCGGCGGCGTCGGCGTCCCCGGCATCTACGGCCGGCCCGTACGACGCGATCAACCTGGAGATGTCGCGTTCGTCCTCGAGCTGGCGAAGCCTTGCCGCAAGATCGTCGATCTCGGTCATGACCCGCTTCCTTCCCTTATCCTTCGCCTGGCCCAGGGGGGCTGATAACCGGACAGAGCATGTCATCGCCGGGCATTCGACGTCACGCAGCGCTATCGTTGAGTCGCGCCGGCGTCTACCGGCAAGGTTACCGAGGTGATGTAGCGCGCCTCGTCGGATGCCAAGAACAGCGCCGCGTTCGCCACGTCGATCGCGTCGATCCACGGAACCGGAAGCATGTTCATGTTCCGCGCCGCCTCGGCGAACTCGGCGCGCGTCGGCGGCCGGTCCAAGTCGGGGCGAAAGGCGCCGCGCACCGCGTCGTTCTGGATCAGCGGTGTGTCGACGTTGGTGGGGTGGACGCAGTTCACCCGAACATTATGCGGCGCAAGCTCTTTGGCCATACTCTGCATCAGGCCGACCACGCCGTGCTTGGCCGCCGTGTAGTGCGCCACCCCGACGAGACCGCGCAACCCGGCAATGGAATTGGTGAAGATCATCGCGCCGGCGCCGCGCGCAATCAGGTAGGGCGCACCGGCCCTGCACGTGTGCCACACACCGGTGAGGTTAACGTCCAGCATTGTGCGCCAGGCTTTTTCGTCCAAATCGAGCGCCATGCCGCGCGACGTGATTCCGGCGGTCGCGCACACCACATCCAATCCGCCGAACCGCCGCACGCCGCGGTCGGTGGCGGCCTGCACACCCGCGAGGTCCCGCACGTCGACCGTCTCGGTGTGCACCCGCTGACCGATCTCCGAGACCATCGCAGCCGTCTCGTCGAGGTCGGCGACCGTGCTGTGCCGGACCACCACGGTGTCGATCGGCCCGCACACATCGAGGGCCACGATGTCGGCGCCCTCCTGCGCGAACCGCACCGCCTGGGCGCGGCCGATCCCCCGCGCCGCACCGGTGATCAGCGCGACCTTGCCCGCCAGACGCTTGTTCATGCGGCGCTAGAACCCGACGTGGACATGGTCACCGAGCGGGCGCGCCTGGCAGCAGAGGATCAAGCCTTCGGCGCGGTCTTGGGGTCCGAGAACGTCGCCACCGACCATCTCCACCTCCCCGGACACCAGCGTCGCCACGGTGGCGGCCCGAGCGCCGGCGTGCACGACAATGTCACGCCTTCCGACTTCTGCCATGCCGCAATCCTTACGAGGCGGCCGGCCGCGGCGGCGGCTTGATTCCGATGGCTGGGAGGCCGTTATCCCGGCGTCCGGTCACCGGGACGCCGCCCCTGTCTGCGCCCGCGGCGACCTACTGTTGCCACCCGTGAGGACTGGCAGCAGTGGGTGGGTAGCCCCGGAAGTAGATGCGGTTGTGGTTGGTGCGGGCTTCGCGGGCCTCTACGCGCTGCACAAGCTGCGGTCGGACGGGCTGAGCGTCCGGGTGTTCGAGAGCGGACCCGACGTCGGCGGCACCTGGTACTTCAACCGATATCCCGGTGCCCGATGCGACGTTGAGAGCGTGGACTATTGCTACTCGTTTTCCGACGAACTGCAGCAGGAATGGGACTGGTCGGAGAAGTACGCCACCCAGGCCGAAATCCTGGCCTACATCAACTGGGTCGCCGACCGACTGGACCTGCGCCGCCACATAACGTTGAACGCGCGTGTGACGTCGGCGGTATTCGACGAGCAGAGCGTGCGCTGGACGGCAACCACCGACACTGGCGAACAGGTCGAAGCACGGTTCTGCCTGATGGCGACCGGTCCCCTGTCGGCCGCGATGACCCCTTCGTTCCCTGGACTGGAAGGCTTCGCCGGAGAGGTCTACCACACCGCGTCGTGGCCACACGAGCCGGTGGACTTCACCGGCAAGCGGGTCGCGGTTATCGGCACCGGATCGTCTGGCATCCAGTCGATCCCGATCATCGCCGAGGCCGCGTCCCAGCTGTATGTCTTCCAGCGCACGCCGAATTACAGTGTGCCGGCCGGCAACCGGCCTCTCACCGATGCTGACCGCGCCGAGGTCAAGGCCAATTACGCACAACGGCGACGGGCGTCATGGCGCAGTTCCGGCGGTTCGCCCCACGTCGCGCATCCCAAGCTGACGATGGAGGCCACTCCAGAGGAACGCCGCGCGGCATTCGAGAAGCGCTGGGATCTGGGCGGCGTGCTGTTCTCCAAGACGTTCACGGACCAGATGATCGACCCGGCCGCCAACGACGAGGCACGCAAGTTCTACGAGGAGAAGGTCCGTGCCGTCATCGACGACCCGTCCGTGGCCGAACTGCTGATCCCCAACGATCACCCGATCGGCACCAAGCGAATCTGCACCGACACCAACTACTTTCAGACGTTCAACCGCCCCAACGTCAAGCTGGTCAGCGTCCGCACCACTCCGATCGATTCCATCGACCCGACGGGCATCAACACCACTGATGCCCACTACAACGTCGACACGATCGTGCTCGCGACCGGCTTCGACGCGATGACCGGTGCGCTGGCCAAGATCGACATCGTCGGCCGGGGCGGCCGGCGGCTCCGAGATCACTGGCGCGACGGACCACGCACCTACCTCGGCTTGGGCGTCGACGGGTTCCCCAACCTGTTCGTGGTGTGTGGCCCGGGCGCTCCCGCGGTGCTGGCCAACATGGTGCTGCACGCCGAGGCGCACGTGAACTGGATCGCCGACTGCATCGCTTACCTCGACGCCCACGGCTACGCCGCGATCGAGGCGACCCCGGACGCGGTCGATGACTGGGTCGCCGAGTGTGCCCGCCGGGCCGAGGCCACCCTGTTCACCAAGGCCAACTCCTGGTATCTCGGTGCCAACGTCCCTGGGAAGCCGCGCGTGTTCATGCTCTTCATTGGCGGGTTCGGGGTCTATCTCGACATCTGCACCGAGGTCGCGGAAGCCGGCTACAAGGGGTTCTCGCTGGTTAAGGAATCTTGATGTCAGGCCTGCGCGGTCGCGTTGCCTTGGTGACCGGGGCCGCCCGCGGCAGCGGACGTTGCCACTGTGAGCGATTTGCCGACTTGGGCGCCGACATCATCGCGCTGGATGTGCCCGAGGCGGCCGCCGATCTCGAACAGGCCGCGGCCGCCGTCGCCGCGCGTGGGGTGCGCGCCGTGACCGGTCTGGCTGACGTCGGCGACTTCGGCGCGATGGCGGCCGCGGTGGATGCCGCCGTCGCCGAACTCGGTCGCATCGACGTCGTTGTCGCCAACGCGGGGATGCATCCGGCGGGCGCCCCGGCTTGGGAAATCAGCCCCGAAACCTGGCAGCAGGTGCTGGACGTCAACCTCACCGGTGTCTGGCACACCGTCAAGGCCAGTGTGCCCCACATCGGCGAGCAGGGCGGCTCCGTCGTAATTGTCAGTTCCACCAACGGTATTCGGGGCACCGCGGACACCGCCGCCTACACGGCCAGTAAGCATGCCGTGGTGGGACTGGCGCGCACGCTCGCCAACGAGCTGGGACCCCGACGTATCCGCGTCAACACCGTCCACCCCGGTGCGGTCGCGACCGCGATGGTGCTCAACGAGGCGACGTTTCGGCGGCTGCGGCCCGACTTGGACAATCCGTCGGCGGAGGACGCCGCTGAGGTGCTGAAAGCTCGCCACTTGCTACCGGTGCCGTGGATCGAGCCCGTCGATGTCAGCAACGCCGTCGCGTTCCTGGCCTCCGACGAAGCGCGCTACATCACCGGGACCCAGATCGTGATCGACGCCGGACTACTGGCCAAAGTGTAGGAGCGCTGGTTGGGCGCGAAGGTCGCATGTGGCGATTTCGTTGACAACACCCCCCGCGCCGAGTTATGACCCAATTTCGTCCGCTGATCGGGATCAGCGGCGAGTCGGCGCCTGGACTGCGGTAAACCATTCAATATGCCCACACACGTAAGGACGAAGAAATGAGCGAGCGGGTACTTGATCAGGTTGTGGCCATGGCCGACCAGTTGCGCGACCAGGCCGCCGAAGCCGAGCGGATCGGCCGGCTCACCGACGACACCGTCAAGCTCATGAAAGGGGCCGGGCTGATCCGGCTGCTGCAACCCAAGAGCTACCAGGGGTTTGAGGTCCATCCCCGCGAATTCGCCGAAACGGTCATGGCCACCGCGGCACTCGATCCGGCCGCCGGCTGGATCGTCGGCGTGGTGGGCGTGCATCCCTACCAGCTCGCCTACGCCGATCCGAAAGTGGCCGCCGAGGTGTGGGCCGACGACGTCGACACCTGGATGGCCTCCCCCTACGCGCCGCAGGGCGTGGCGAAGCCCGTCGACGGCGGCTACATCTTCAACGGCCGGTGGCAGTTCAGCTCGGGCACCGACCATTGCGACTGGATCATCTTGGGCGCGATGCTCGGCAACGAGCAGGGGATACCGCTGATGCCGCCGCAGATGCTGCACATGATCCTGCCCCGCAAGGACTACGAGATCGTCGAGGATTCGTGGAACGTGGTGGGGCTACGCGGAACCGGCTCCAAGGACGTCATCGTCAAGGACGCGTTCGTCCCGGCCTACCGGACGATGGACGCGACCAAGGTGATGGACGGCACCGCCCAGCGCGAGGCCGGCATGACCGAGCCGCTGTACCTGATGCCGTGGTCGACGATGTTCCCGCTGGGAATTTCCGCGGCCACCATCGGGATCGCCGAGGGCGCGCTGGCCGCGCACCTGGACTATCAGCGGGAGCGCGTGGGCGCCACCGGGACCGCGATCAAGGACGACCCGTACGTCATGCACGCCATCGGCGAGGCGGCGGCCGACATCAACGCCGCCCGCCAGGAGCTGTTGGCCAACGCGGAGCGCATCTACGACATGGTCGCCGCCGGCAAGGAGGTGTCGTTCGCGGACCGGGCGGCCGGTCGCCGGACCCAGGTGCGCGCGGTGTGGCGCGCCGTCGCGGCGGTCGACGAGATCTTCGCCCGCTCCGGCGGAAACGCGGCTCGGATGGACAAGCCGCTGCAACGGTATTGGCGTGATGTGCACGTGGGCCACCTGCATGCCATCCACGTCCCCGGCACCACGTATCACGCGTCGGCGCTGAGTTCGCTGGGCATCGACCCGCCGGAAGGCCCGCTGCGGGCCCTGATCTAGGAGTGGCAGTGAGCGACCTGAAAAGCCTTGGCTACATCACCATTTCGACCAACGACGTCGACCGGTGGCGGCATTTCGCCTTCGACGTCCTGGGTTTCGCGGAGGGCAAGGGATCCGAACCGTCGGCGCTGTACCTGCGCATGGACGAGCGCGCGGCCCGGATCGTCGTCGTTCCCGGCGAGACGGAGCGGGTGCTCACCATCGGTTGGGAGGTGCGCGATCGTGCGGCGCTGCAACGGGTCAAGGCCAGTCTTGACGGCGCCGGCGTCGCGTTCAAGCAGCTGTCGCTCGACGAGGCCGAGCAGCGCCGCGTCGAAGAGGTGATCGCGTTCGAGGATCCGGCGGGCCACGCGCTCGAGGTGTTTCACGGCCCCGTGCTCGACCACAGCCCGGTGATCACACCGTTCGGCGCGAAGTTCGTCACCGGCGATCAGGGCCTCGGCCATGTCGTGCTGCCCGCGATGGACCCCAACGGGCTGTTCGACTTCTACACCGAGGTACTGGGTTTCCGTTCCCGCGGCGCGTTCCGGGTGCCGTTGCCGAAGGAGTTCGGCCCGGTGCGGGTTCGCTTCCTCGGGATCAACGAGCGCCACCACAGCCTGGCGATCGTGCCGGCCGCGCATCTGCGCGACCCGCGCGTGGTCCACATCATGGTGGAGGTCGACACCCTCGACGCGGTGGGCCAGGCGCTGGACCGGGTCAACGCCGAGGGCTTCCAGTTGTCCTCCACGCTCGGCCGCCACACCAACGACAAGATGATCTCCTTCTACGTCCGGGCGCCCGGCGACTGGGACATCGAGTTCGGCACCGAAGGCATGCGCGTCGACGAAACTTATTACACCGCAGAGGAAATCACCGCGGACAGCTACTGGGGTCACCAGTGGGTCGGCGAGATGCCCGCGGCGATGCGGTTATGACGCCCGACACGGACGTCACGCCCGTCCCGGCGTCGTCCATCGCGTCCTGGGATCAGGAGGCCGACGTCGTCATCGCCGGCTACGGGGTCGCCGGCGCCGCGGCGGCGGTCGAAGCGACCCGCTCCGGCGCCGACGTGCTCGTCCTGGAGCGCACCGGGTCGTGGGGCGGTGCCGCGGCGATGGCAGGCGGATTCATCTACCTCGGCGGCGGCACCGCGCTGCAAACCGCCTGTGGCTTCAGCGATTCCGTCGACAACATGGCGGCTTTCCTCAACGTGGCGATGGGCCCCGGCGCCGACGAGAACCGGATCGCCGATTACTGCGCCGGCAGCGTCGCGCACTTCGACTGGCTCGTCGGCTGTGGCGTGCCGTTCAAGGCGGAGTTCTTCTCCGAGCCCGGCTGGGAGCCGATGGGCGACCAGGGCCTGATGTACAGCGGCGGCGAAAACGCCTACCCGTTCAACACCATCGCCTCCCCCGCCCCGCGCGGGCACGTCCCGCAGATGCAGAACAAGAAGCAGGGCGAGGCGAGCGCCGGCTACATGCTGATGAAGCCGCTCGTCGAGACGGCGACGGCGGCCGGCGCGCGGGCGCTGTACGACGTCCGTGTGCAAAGCCTGATCGTCGAATCCGACGGCAGGGTCGTCGGCATCCGCGCCCGCCAGTACGGCGCGGAGATGACGGTCCGCGCCCGCCGCGGGGTGGTGCTCGCGACGGGCAGCTTCGCCTACAACGACGCGATGGTGGCGCGGTACGCCCCGCGGATCGCCGGGCGCCCGGCCGCCTCGATCGAGCAGCACGACGGGCAGGCGATCCGGATGGCGCAGGCGCTGGGCGCCGACCTTGCCCACATGGACGCCACCGAGGTCGCGATCTTCATCGATCCCCAGCAACTGGTGCGCGGCATCCTGGTCAACGGCCGCGGCCAGCGCTACGTCGCTGAGGACACCTACCCCGGCAGGGTCGGCCAGCTCACGCTGTATCAGCAGGACAACACCGCGTTCCTGATCATCGACGACGACGCGCAGCAGGAGGCGATGGCCTCATGGTCGCCCAAGTTCATGCTGCGACCGGCGACCTGGGTGGCCGACACGGTCGCCGACCTGGAACGCGACATGGGCCTGGCGCCCGGTTCGTTGCAGGCGACGGTGGCCGCCTACAACGAGGGCGCCGCGCGCGGCGAGGATCCGCTGCTGCACAAGAAGCCCGAGTGGCTGAAACCGATCGGTTCCCCGGTCGGGGCCGTCGACCTGCGGGAGAACACCGGCGGCTTCACTCTGGGCGGGCTGGCCACCACCTTGGAGGCTGAGGTCCTGCACGTCAGCGGCGAACCCATCCCGGGGCTCTTCGCCGCGGGCCGCTCGACCGCGGGACTGGCGGCGTGGGGATACGCCAGCGGCATCTCGCTCGGCGACGGCAGCTTCTACGGCCGCCGCGCGGGCCGGTCCGCGGCCAAGGGCTGAGTGCTGCCGGTTTGCCGCGACGACACTTCATCGAGATCTACGCCAACGCGAACAAGTGCGAGCGCGGCGCACGTTAGCGTCGATTTCGGCGTCCCGCGAAAGGAACGGCCCGTGAACACTCAGCGACTTCAGATCCTGTTCGACGAGCGTGACATCGAACGAACGCTGACGCGATTCGCCCGCGCGATGGACGATCGCGATTGGACGGCGATGGCCGAAATCCTGGCCGACGACGCGGAGGGCGACCTCGGGACTGGACGGCTGCGCGGAAGCGCCGCGATCATTGAGCTGATCCGCGGGTTCCTCGACAATTGCGGCCCGACCCAGCACCTGCTGACCAACATCGTCATCGATGTCGACGGGGACGCCGCCACCAGCCGCTCCTACGTCCACGACGTCCATCTGAACACGGACGCCGATCCCTCGACGCGGTTCTACACCCTCGGCGACTACAGGGACACGTGGCAACGGCGATCCGATGGATCGTGGGAATTGAAGCAACGGATCAAGAGTAATCGAGCCCATGTCGGCTCCCTCGACGTCTTTCGCGGCTGACGGCACCGCGCAGAAAGCCTGGCTCCTTGCCGCGGTGCGTGACAGAGGCCACACCGGTGTGATAGACCTATCTTCCTAATAGGAATATGCCAGCCAGATACATGGAGGTTCGATGACATCAGCCGTCAAGACTGTCGAGACCCCGACGGCCGTCATCGACCGCATCTCGCTGGTCCTCGACGCGTTCGACGGACCGGGCCGGCTAACGCTGGCGCAGATCGTGCGCCGCACCGGCCTGCCGCGGTCGTCGGCGCACCGCATGCTCGAGCGCCTGGTGCAGCTGCGGTGGCTGCGCCGCAGCGGCCGCGACTACGAACTGGGCATGCGCCTGGTGGAGCTGGGCTCGCTGGCCGTGCACCAGGATCGCCTGGTGCGCGCGGCCGGCCCCTTGCTCGGCGAGTTGCACCGCGCCACAGGGCTTGTCGTACACCTGGCGGTCTTGGACGGCGCCGACGTCGTCTACCTGGACAAGATCGGCGACCAGCGGATACCCACTCGCGTGGGCGGTCGCCAGCCCGCGCACTGTACCGCCGTCGGGAAGGCGATCCTCGCCTACCGTAACGACGATGCCCAGCTCGATCTGCGGGTTCGCAAGACGAAATACTCGATCTCCAACGGCCCGCAGCTCGCCGTCGAGCTGGCCAAGGTGCGCGCCCACGGAGTCGCGTTCGAACGCGAGGAGTCGCTGCTCGGATTCGGTTGCGTGGCAGCGCCGATCGGCGGACCCGGTGAGGCGGTCGCCGCGTTGTCGGTCTGCGGTCCGATGAACCGCATGATGTTCGACCAGCGACTGGCCGCGCCCGTGCGCATGACCGCGATGGGCGTCTGGCGGAACGTCGAGGACGGCCCCCAGCGCGTCGCGCCGACCCTGCAGCCGCTGCGGCCGCTGCGCCCGGCCCGTCCGGCACTGCAGTACGCGTGACGCTCGATCCGCAGCTCGCGCCCCTGATCGACATGCTCGACGCCGGCTTCCCGCCGGTGCACACCATGAACGGCGCGGAGGCCCGCGCGCTGATCCGCTCCAGGTTCGTGCCACCCCCCAAGCCGCAGCCGGTCGCCGAGGTCCGCGACGACACGATCGACGGACCGGGCGCCGACATTCCGGTCCGGGTCTACCGGCCCGACAGCCGGGACACGAGCCTGCCGATTCTGGTATACGCCCACGGCGGCGGTTTCGTGTTCTGCGACTTGGACAGCCACGACGCGCTTTGCCGCGACATCACGAATCGCATTCCCGCCGTGGTGGTCTCGGTGGACTACCGGCTGGCGCCGGAGCATCGCTGGCCAGCAGCGGCCGACGACGTGTACGCGGTCGTCCGATGGGCGGCGCGCAACGCGGCCGACCTCGGCGGCGACCCGAACCGCCTGGCGGTGGGCGGCGATAGCGCGGGCGGCAACCTGGCCGCCGTGACCGCGCTGATGGCACGCGACCGAGGCGACCCGCCGCTGGCCGCCCAGTTCCTGATCTACCCGGTGCTGGCGGCGAACTTCCAGAACGAGTCCTATCGGTTGTTCGGCCGCGGCTTCTACAACCCGAAGCCGGCTCTGCAGTGGTATTGGGAGCAGTACGTGCCGTCGGTGGCCGACCGCGCGCACCCGTATGCCACACCCATTAACGCGGACCTGCGGGGGCTGGCACCCGCCGTCATGGTCATCGCCGGACACGACCCGCTGCGTGACGAGGGACTGGCCTTCGGCGCGGCCCTACAGAATGCCGGTGTTCCGACCGTCCAATTGCGTTATGACGGCGGCATTCACGGGTTCATGACGATGCCGATGCTCGATCTCGCACATCGGGCCCGGGCGGAGGCCGCTGCCGCGCTCGCTGGCGTCTTGCGGAGATAGGCCATGGCAGACGGCCAAATCTTTGTGATCGACCGGGTGACCACCAAGCCGGGCTGCGCACGGCGGTTCGTGGACCGCTACCTCGCCGAGTACGCGCCCGGTGCCCGCGATCGCGGCATGACGCTGCGGGACGTCTTGGTCAGCCCGCCCATTTGGTTCGACGATCAGGTGAACACGGTGACCGTCACGTGGACGCTGCCGAGCGTGCCGGCGTGGTGGGAGATGACCTGGCGGGGCAGGCCGGACCCGGCGCCGGGCGAATGGTGGTCGCGCATCGCCGAATTGGTGCAGGATCGATCACGATCGTTCGCGGCGGCCGCGGACGATGTCGACGGGCTCTGCGATGTTTAACGTCACCAGGCTGGTCGACGAGGCCCAGGGCGACCGCGATCGCGTGCTGGCGGCGCTTCGCGGCGCGGCCGCGCAGATAGGCAGCGAACACAGTCTCGTGGAGCCGACGCTCCCCGGTACCCGAAACGGCGGTGACATCCTGATGCACCTACGGTTCACCGATGCGGCCGAATGGGACTCTGCTGCGGCGCGTTTCGACGATGTTCTCGGCGACCCCGCGGTCCGTCGCGTCAACGGGGCCACCTACTTCGGTTGCCCCGCCAGCACGGGTTGGTCGGCGGAACCCGGAACCGTCTATCGCACCTTGCTGCTGAGCGTGGTGCCCGGCACCGGTGCGGCGACCACCGCCCGTTTTGAGGCCGATCTGCGGCTGATGCCGAAATACGTACGGACCATCACCGATTGGCAGCTCAGCCGTGTGGTTGAAGCGTCCGGCGCCTCGTCGTGGACCCACGTATTCGAACAGCTCTTCACAGACGTTGAGGGCCTGATGGGCCCGTATCTGATGCACCCGATTCACTGGGCCCACGTGGATCGTTGGTTCGATCCCGAATGTCCCGACGTCATCGTGCGTGATCGCGTCTGCCACAGTTTTTGCCGAAGCGATCGGGCGATCGGGTCGCCGGCGGAAGCGCGGTGATCTACAGACCGGCGGGCAAAATATTCGGATTGGCCGTCGGCGGAGGTTGCAGGGGTGGGAACAACTCGTCGCCGTCGAGGCTGTGCACCGGCAACTGTTGCGACCACGGATAGTGCAGGCTGAACGCGACCAGTCCGGTGCGCTCGGCCGCGGGCAGGTGACACATCGCCAATACGGTTTCGGCCAGGTATTCCACGGGTTCGGTCGGGAAAGACTCCGGGATCAACGCGTCCGCGCCGGGGGTACGGACGGCCGTCGACGGTCCGACGCAGTTGACCGCGATGTTGGCGTCGAGCAGTTCGGCGGCCACGCCCTGGGTGAAACGGTGCAGCGCAGCCTTCATGGACGCGTAGACGACGTCGCCGGCCGTCCTGTTGTAGTCCCGGTACGGCCGCACCGGGGCCACACCGGTCACCGAGCCGATGTTGACGATCCAGCCCGCACCCTGCTTGCGCATGTGCGGCACAGCGGATTTCGCCAGGACGAACGGCACCCGCAGGTAGTGCTCCACCGTGCGGTCGAAGGTTTCCAGGCTCATGTCCTCGACTGGCGAGTAGTCGGCGAAACCGGCGTTGTTGACCAGGATGTCGATCCGGCCGGTGCGGTCGAGCACCGCGTCGATCAACCCGTCGCGCTGTTCGGCGTCCTCCAGGTCGGCCGCGACGCCGAACGCCTGGCCACCGGCGGCCTCGATCAGCTCGATGGTCTCGGCGATGGTGCCGGGCAGGGCGGAAGTCGTTCCGGCGCGCACCGACAAGGACGGCGTGTGCGACCGGGCCGTGACCGCCACGGTGGCGCCTTCGGCGGCCAGCCGCTGGGCGATTGCGCGGCCGATTCCCCGGCTGCTGCCCGTTACCAAAGCCGTTTTGCCGCAGAGTAACCGGCTCATCGCAGCGTGAGATCCTCTTCGAGCGGAGCCCTATGGTCGCGCCAGAAGTCGATCAGGCGATACGGGAAGGCGGTCACGATCCGCCCTCCTCCGGAGCGGTAGTAGGTATGGGCGGACGGGGTATGGCACCAGACGGTGCCGGCCATGGTCGCATCGATATCGGCGACATACCGCTCGTATGCGCTCTGTGTGACTTCGATGGTGGCTGCTTTGCGCAGCGCCATCAATTGCAGGCACTCCATGACGTAGTGCACCATCACCTCGACGCCAAAGTTATGGCCGGCCCCGTGTCCCGGGCTGTAATTGGGCGCCGAGGAAATGAACATGTTCGGGAAGCCGGGCACCATCCCGCCGCGGTAGGCGCGCGGGATGTCGCCCCATTCCTCGTTCAGCGTCCTGCCGCCGCGGCCCCGGATGTCCACGGTGGAAAGGAAATCCAGGTAGTAGCCGGTCGCGTAGACGATGACGTCGAGGTCGATCTGCCTGCCGTCGGCCGTCACGATCCCAGCCTCGTTGACCCGGGCCGGCTCGCCGGCCTCGACGTCCACATGCTCGCGTGCCAGCGCGGCGTAATACCCGCCCGGATCGCGGATGATCCGCTTACCGTACGGAGCGAAGTCCGGTGTCACCTTGCGGGCCAGGTCACTGCCGGCGCCGAATACCCGGTCGATGTAAGCCAGGCACATCTTCAGCAGCGCGTCGTTGGCCGGTGAGATCGACAGGTGCTCGGCCGCCCATTCCGGGTCGTGCAAGATCACCGGGTAGTTGTTGTCCGATGTGCCCCAATAGGATTTGAGCCGCACCCAATTCGCGTAGTACGGCAGCCGGGTGCCCAACCAGCGCTGGTAGCCGGGAACGTCGTCGGTCGCCCGCCTTCGCGGCGCCACCCAATGGGGCTGACGCTGGAACACGGTCAGGTGCGCGACTTGGTCCACGCACGCGTCGACGATCTGCACCGCGGTGCAACCGGCGCCGATGACGGCAACCCTCTTGCCCGTCAGGTCCAGATCGGGATCCCACTGCGCGGAATGGATGGAAGCTCCCGAGAACGTCTCGCGGCCAGGCAAATTCGGCCAGCGGGGCCGGTTGAGGTAACCGGCGGCCGGGATCACCACGTTGGCATAACTCACATCCCGGGCGCCGTCGGGGCCGACCGAGTGGATCTGCCATTGCCCGCGCGTTTCGTCCCACCAGAGTGCTTCGACCTCGGTACCGAACCGGGTGCGCTTCCGCAGATCGTTCTTGTCGGCCACCGAAACCAGGTAGGACTGGTACTCCGCGCCCATGGGGTAGTAGCTGGACCAATCCCCTTTGATATCCCGCGATAGCGAGTAAAACGCCGATGGTGTGTCCACGCCGATGCCCGGATAGGTGGTGGTGTACCAGGTGCCCCCGACTTCGTCGTTTCGGTCGAAGATCTGGTAGTCGATGCCGGCATCGGCCAACTCCAGCGCGGCGGTCAGCCCGGCGATACCCGCGCCGACGATCGCGACCCGAAAGCCATCAGGGAGCTTGGCGGTGCGCGGCAGCACCGGCTGTGACGGCTGGAACCCGCCCTGCTCCAACAGCAGCGGGATGTAATCGGAGTCGACCGTGCCTCCGAGCGCCACCGGCGCAATTCGCGCGAACAGGTCGGCGTCATCGGCAGGCACGGCGGTGGCCGGGCGGGGTGAACGCAGTGCCGCGACCACCGCATCGACGAGCGCTGCGGCCGTCTCGGGGTCGGTGACACCCGCCTGCTCCGGCGGGTCGGGCACGTGAGAGATCTTCGCGGCGAACCGGTCAACCACCGCCGGGTCACCGGTCAGTTGCGCCAGCACGGCGACCAGCACACCAGGGTCCGCCTGGCACAGGTTGGCCCGCAGCTCGTCAGGATCCCAATCCACCCGTCCGGTGCTTTCAGCCGTGACGGGGACACCAGCGCTCATGCCAACGAGTATCGAGGCCGTCCGCACGGATGTGAGGGTCCCTGTCTACTCAGCGGGACGCTGACGGCCCCCGACTCGACGTCGGCGCCTAACGTGGCGGGCATGCAGTCCGACGACCTGGACGCGATCATCGCGCGGGCGCGCAGCCACGGGCTCGGGGATATCCCCCGCCGGTCGGCCCGCCGACACCCGGGCAAGACGGCGGTCATCGACGGCGACGTCGTGCTGAGTTTCGCCGAGTTCGACAGGCTGGTCGACCGCGCGGCGGCGGCGTTGCACGACAACGGCTTTGGGCCCGGGGATCGTGTCGCTCTGCTGTCGCGCAACTGCTGGCAGTATGCCGTGCTGGCGTTCGCGACGGCCCGGGCCGGGGTGGTCCTGGTCCCGGTCAACTTCATGCTGACCGCCGAGGAGATCTCCTACATCCTCGGCCACAGTCGGGCCGGCGGATTCATTGTCGAAGCGGATCTGTCGGCGACGGCCGAAGAGGCGATGCGCCGCGGTGGCGTGGTCAAAGCCCGCGTCGCTCTGGTGCCCGCCGGGCAGCACAGCCCCTCCGGCTGGGACGATTTCGCGCGGTGGCTGACCACCGACACCGTGGCGCCCGACCCGCGCGTCGACGACGACCAGCTGGTGCGGTTGATGTATACGAGCGGCACCGAATCCCATCCGAAGGCGGCCATGCACACCAGCCGCAGCCTGATGTGGCAGTACGTGAGCACCATTCTGGCCGGCGAGATGTCCCATGACGACGTCGAGATCCACTCGTTGCCGCTCTATCACTGCGCGCAGCTGGACAACTTCCTTGCGACCGACATCTACCTCGGCGCCACCAGCATCATCCTGCCGCGACCCGACCCCGAAACGGTGCTTCGCGCGATCGAGCGGTACCGGGTCACCAACTACTTCGCGCCCCCAACGGTGTGGATCTCGCTGCTGCGATCGCCGGTGTTCGACGAGGTGGACCTATCGAGCTTGCGCAAGGGCTACTACGGCGCCTCGGCGATGCCGGTCGAGATCCTGGCCGAGATGCGGCAACGGTTGCCCAATTTGCGGCTGTGGAATTTCTACGGCCAGACGGAAATGGCACCGCTGGCCTCCGCACTGGGCCCCGATGAACAAGACGCGCACGCCGGTTCGGCCGGGCGCCCCGTCGCCAACGTTGAGACGATGATCCTCGACGCCGACGACATCCCGGTCGCCACCGGGGTGGTGGGTGAAATCGCGCACCGCAGTCCGCATTTGATGCTCGGCTATCTGGACGACCCTGAACGCAACGCCGATGCCTTCAGGGGCGGCTGGTTTCACTCGGGCGACCTGGGTTTCTACGACGAGCACGGGCTGTTGCATGTCGTTGATCGCAAAAAAGACATGATCAAGACCGGCGGTGAAAACGTCGCCAGTCGCGAGGTCGAGGAGGTCCTATACCGCCACAACGGAATTCAAGAGGTCGCGGTCTTCGGCCTCGCGCACCCGGTGTGGGTGGAGGCCGTGGTCGCCGCGATCGTTCCCCGCGACGGTGTCACGCTGACCGAGGAGGACGTCGTCGGCCACTGTCGCGAGCACCTGGCCGGATTCAAAACGCCCAAGCGTGTCTTCTTCGTAGATTCGCTGCCGAAAAATCCCAGCGGCAAGCTGCTGAAACGCGTACTGCGAGAACGTTTCGGTTCTGCGACCGCTAACCGGGCCGAGGCTGTGGAATCGGTCAGGAGACTCCGATGATGGGGATCTTTTTCATCGCGCTGGCCCGGGGGTCGGGCGCGGCCGCGGCGGCTCGGTGGTTTTCCTCGCCGCGGGTGTAGGTCCAGACGCAGAACGGCTCGCCCTGGGCGAACTTGAAATCCTTTGGTGGCAAGTTGATGTCGAGTTTGCATCCCGGAAAGAACGGCGCGGAAATCCGCTGCTCGAACGTGCAGTTCATCCAAGCACGTGCCGGTGGGTAGAGGCCTTCGTCGGTGTATTTTTGCAGCACTTCACATCGACGCATGTTGAGGACCACGTGGTCGGGATTGTGAACGATGTATTCACCGCCGTAGCCGAGCGTCCCGTCGATGCTGAGGCAGGCCAATTTGAGGAAGTCGACGACGTGCACCGGCTCGATCCCGAGCACCTTGGCCAGCTTGGGGTATTCGTAATCGATGATCAGTTGATACATGTCTGGCAGGCCCAGCCACACTTCGTCTTCCGGGATGATCTTCGTCCACTGATCGATGAAGTAGTTGTGCCCCTTGAGATACTGGTCCCAGTACGTCTTTATCAGCCGGATGAGAGCATCTTTGGTGAGGTCCTCGGTCTGGACATCGAATGGGATGGCTTGGTACTGGGCGTTTTTCCAGTCCCAGCCTGGGGGTGCGATGAACCGGCCCATGGGCATTACCTGTCGCATCCCGGCGCGGGACACCTCGGCGGCGACATCCATGGCAGCGTTGATGCCTACCTTTGGGCCGTAGATGGTGACGTGAGCGTAGGGAACGAAGTTCAGGGTGTCCTCGAAGACACGGGCCAGCCCCACCAGGAAATCTCTCGAGAAATCCTGAATGTTGCCGACTTTGCCCATGAAGTCATGCGTGTAGTCGTCATAGTTCAAATCGTGTTCTGCCGTGGTCACCGGACTTCCTCCTCTGTAACGATGTCGGGCGCCTGTCAGATTCTGTCTGGTGTGGCAGAATCTGACAGCAGCATGTTAGGCACACCCGACGCCACCGGATCACTCAAGATGGCCACTGAATGGGACACCGGATGCCGTCTGGATCGCGATTCAGCCCCTGCGCGGAAAAGGAGTCCGAGGTGAGCGCGCCCGCCAGATCAACTCTGAGCGAACGGCGCGCGGATCAGCTCCGCTTGGATATCGCGATGGCTGCGCGCGACATCTTCCTGACCGAAGGGTCGACGTCGGCGACTGTTGAGCGCATCTGCGAGGCGGCCGGCATCGCGCCTCGCACCTTCCACCGCCACTTTCCGGTCAAAGAAGACGTCGTCATGCCGTTGTTTCGCGAGTTCGGCAGGCTGAGCGTTCAAGTCCTCCGAGACGCGCCAGCCACGAGCAACGCCGTCGACACGTTGGTGGAGGCGTTCAGCACCGAAGTCCCCAAACGCGGGCAGGTTGAGACAGACCGCCGGTTCCTTGCGCTGATGATCAACGATCCGCAATACCGACTGCGCTGGCTTGATTGGGGGCAAAACCTGGCCGAGCCCATCTCGGACTTTCTTGCCGCACGGTTCGATCTCGGTGCGGATCCCTTTCACCGCGAACTGCCGGCGCAACTCGTGATCCAATGCTGCAGACACGCATACGTTCGCTGGGTTGAGGATGGCAACTTTCGCCGCTTGAAATCCGGGTTGCGAATGGGCGTCGAGATGGCACTTGCATCCCTGTCGCCGCTTCCAGTCGGTCCGCGATAACGGCGCATCACGTTCCACTGACCGGGCATCGGGCCTGTCGCCCGGGCCACGCCCGGCGTTGACTAGCCCCATGGCCAATGACATCACGCTGCCCGAATTGCAGGAGTTCATCGCCGGCTTCTGGTACCACTACGACGAGGCCCACTACGACGAGATGGCGGCCAGTTATGCCGAGGATGTGCACTATCTGACCCGAAGCGATTCCGGCGCAAGCCCTTTCGAGGAATTGATGTCACCGGAGCTCAGCGGCCGTGAAGCGGTGATGGAGTGGCTGGCGGAGCACCGCGAACAGAGCCCGTACCCGTTGCGCCACCACGCCACCAACGTGCATCGCACCGGCGTCGACGGTGACGTCACCCGGGCGCGGTTCTACATCTTCGTCAACCAGATCGCCAACTTCGTGCCGTTCGCGGTGTCCAGCGGGGTCGTCAACGTCGGCGTCCGGCGCGGGGCCAGCGGCCTTGAGTTCACCGAGATGGACGTCGTCCTCGACGCCACCAACTCGGTGCTGCTCTCCGAGTTGGCCGCGGATAGCACCGCGGGTTCGTGAGCGCCGGGGAAGCATTTGCCGGCGGGGTCGCCGTCGTCACCGGAGCCGGCTCCGGGCTCGGCGCCGGCTTGGCGCGCCATGCCAGCGGGTTGGGGATGACCGTGGTGCTCGCGGACATCGACGGAGCGGCGGCCGCTCGGGTCGCCGAGGAACTGCGTGCCGCGGGTGGGTCGGCGGTCGACGTCGTCTGCGACGTGCGCGACCCCGACGCCGTGCAGGACCTCGCCGAGCGGGTGTACCGGGACGTCGGCGCGGTGCGCTTGCTGGTCAACAACGCCGGCGTCGAACAGTTCGGCTATCTGTGGGACACGCCGGTGGCCAATTGGCAGCGGACCATCGACATCAACGTCAGCGGCGTCTTTTACGGCGTGCGCGCCTTCCTGCCGAAGATGATGGCCACCGACGAGCGGGCGTGGGTGTGGAACGTCGCGTCGGTCGGTGCCGTGGTGGCGATTCCGCTGCAAGCCCCTTACATCGTCAGCAAGCATGCGGTGCTGGCGTTAACCGAGTGCCTGTACCTGGAGGTCGAATCGACCGGGCACGCCAATCACATTCACGTACAAGTTGTTCTTCCCGGCCCGGTGTCGTCCAGCATCTTCGAGTCGGCCGGCGGCATCGACGCCAACGGTGATGTGGTCGCCGCCGAGGCGCAACGCTCCGCGATGCTGGACCTCAAGGCCACGGCCATGGACCCCACGGACGCCGCCGGGGCGTTGTTCCAGCAGGCAATCGACGGACGCTTCTACCTGCACACCCACCCCGACGCGGTGGGCGCCGCGATGGCGGAGCGGGCCGACGTGCTTGCCTCACAACGCTCCCCGGCGCTGCGCACCCAAAGCCGCTTCGACACGACAAAGCGATGAGATGGTGACGCCCGCACTGGATCCCGATGCTGCCGCGCGCGTCGCATCCCTCGGTGAGATCCCGCCCATGCGGCGACGCGGCTTGGCGGCGGTGCGCGCCGGGCTGGAATCCACTCCCCCGCCCGAGGCGATGCCCGAAATGGCCCGCGTCACCGAGGCCTCCATCCCCGGACCGGCCGGAGCGATCCCGGCACGCATATACCGGCCCACCGATGATCCCGCGCAACCGGCGCTCGTCTACTTCCACGGCGGCGGGTTGGTGATGGGCTCCAACCACTCGTTCGAGCCGTTGGCACGTGAATTGGCATCGGCGGCGGCCGCCACCGTCGTCTCGGTGGATTACCGGCTCGCACCGGAATCACCGCCGCCCGCCCAGTTCGACGACGCCTACGCCGCGACCGAATGGGTCTCGCGAAGGGCAGCGGACCTGGGAGTCGATGCCCAGCGGATTGCGGTGGTCGGCGACAGCGCCGGCGGCTCGCTCGCGGCCGCGGTCGCGCTGGCCGCCCGGGACCGCGGCGGACCCGCGCTCTACGCACAGGTGCTGCTGTATCCCGGGCTTGATCGCGACATGTCCGTCCCTTCCCTTGCCGCGCAGGCGGATGCGCCGATGCTCACTCGCGACGACATCGACTACATGCACGCGCTCGTCGACGGTGATGCGGGTCCGCCCACCGACCGCTATCTGGTGCCGGCCTACGCCGCGGATCTGTCCGGACTTCCGCCGGCGATCGTGGTGACCGGCGGCTGCGATCCCATCCGGGATTGGGGTGAGCGGTACGCGGACCGGTTACGGGATGCCGGCGTGCAAATCGTCAGCGCACGCTATCCGGGGATGTACCACGGCTTCTTGATGCGCTCCGAGGCGACCGCGCGCGGCCGGCTGGCCATCGCCGAGATCGGTGCGCTGCTGCGGGCCAAGTTCAGCCATCCCGTTCCTTTTGCCGTCCCGATGACCGGACAGTGATCGCCCGAATCGCGCCGGCGCTGCCCACAATCGATCGATTCAGAACTGCAAAGGAGGCGGCTCATGCTCACCGATGAGCGGCGGATGGAGCTTTCCGACGTACTGCGACCCGCGGCACCACCCCGCGAGATCGACAACGTCTACACGGACGACCAACACGAACGCCTACTTGACGTCGTGCGCACCGAGGGTCCGTGGAAGCTGATCATCGCCCAACACTTCGCGTCGGCCGACGAGCTGATGGCGACGATGAGCGGTATGTTTCCGGAAGGATTCACCCCGTCGCTGGATTTGTTCCTGACGCCAACCTTTCGCGGTTACCTGGCCAACTACGGCGCCGTGCTC
Organism: Mycobacterium sp. 1081908.1; assembly: GCF_001673535.1. Lineage (GTDB taxonomy): Bacteria > Actinomycetota > Actinomycetes > Mycobacteriales > Mycobacteriaceae > Mycobacterium. Next base: position 95,622 of record NZ_LZLY01000089.1, read on the forward strand.
TACCCGCAACTGCACGACTGCTTCTACAACGCGCGGTTCCTTGAGTTGGCCAAGTCCTACTGGAGTGCCGAGTACGCAAAACCCCAGATGATGCTGTTCAACATCAACGGGCCGTGCGCCAATCGCGATCCGGGGCACCTGGATTCACCGAGCTTCCGCGGTGTGCGGTACGAGAACGCACCCACGTGGCTGTGCAGTGTCATGGGCAAGTCAGGTCTGTTCCGCGATTACCTGATCAAGATGGCGCAAGTCATCACCTGGTTCTCGCTGGATGCCGGCAGCGGCTTCACCTACTGGCCCGACGGGCCGCTGCGGCTGCCCCAGCGTGTGCTGCCGCCAATCAACAACCGCGGCGTCGTGGTGCAGAACGAGATGATGGTGCACCGCGGCGAGGCGAACGGGCGACTGGATCAACAGATTCCGCCCGGCCTGGCCTTCGACACCGTGTTCACCGGCGACCCGAGCCACCGCGACTACTGGTTGCTGAAGAACGGTGACGATGTGATCGCCCGCCACCACACCGACGAACTGCGCTTCCTGGTGCACTGGTCGGCCGAAGTGTTCGCCGATTACGACGAGCTGAAGAAGAATATGGAAGGCTCCGACGATCTTTCGGTCGAGCGGGCCATCGACATGATGGTCGACGATCTCAAAACCAAGGGCATCAAGCTCGACGTCCCCGGCGAACCGCTGCACGATCCGGCGTTCATCAGCGCGCTCAACGCCGCCTACGATCTGGGCGGCCCATCCGTATATCCCGAAGAAGCACCGATCAGCGCGTTCCAGCTGGCATAACCGAAAGGGCTTGCGTAATGGAGCGTTTCGCGGACCGACGCGTCATCGTCACCGGTGCCGGATCCGGCATCGGCCAGGCCACCGTGGCGAGGTTGCTCGATGAGGGCGCCACGGTCGTGGCCTACGACGTCTCGGCCGACGGGCTGGCACGCACCGCGGCCGCCGCCGACGACGCCGGCAGCGGTAAGCGACTGACCACCGCCGTCCTTGACATTTCCGACGAGGGCACCGTAACGGCCGCCGTGGATGCGGCGCTGTCCGAGCTCGGCGGGCTGGAAGTGCTGGTGAATGCGGCGGCAATCCAGCGCTGCGCCAACACCCACGAGCACACGCTGGCCGACTGGAACGCCACCCTCGCGGTCAACCTGACGGGCACCTTCCTGATGACCCGGCAGGCGCTTCCGGCGCTGCTGTCCTCCGGGCGGGGCGTGGTGGTCAACTTCACCTCCACCGCAGCGTCGTTCGCGCATCCCTACATGGCGGCGTATGCCGCCAGTAAGGGCGGAGTGTTGTCGTTTACGCACTCGCTGGCGCTCGAATACTCCAAGCAGGGGCTGCGCGCGGTCAACATCCAGCCCGGCGGGGTCTCCACGTCCCTCGCGCTCAGCACCCTGGACAAGATGCCCGACGGCTACGACCTCGGTCTCTGGGCCAAACAGACACCGCTGCTGCACGGGAAAGACAATGCCGTCCTGGGTGACCCGAGCGCCGTGGCTTCGGTGATCGCCATGGTCGCCTCTGACGACGGCGCGTTCATCACCGGCACCGAAATACGGATCGACGGCGGCGCACACGCCTGACAAATCGCGTAGTTTCGCTACCTCGTTGCGGCGCCGAATGCGTGTAGCGTCCCCACCGGATGGTGCGGATTAGTCGCGGGGGGAACCCGCGCCAGGCGTGAAGCCTGCAGGGAGTTCCTGCCCGAGCCGTTGCGAGAGGACGCATGCCAGAAAGCGCTCAGAGCCTGCGGCCCCACTTCGAGGACGTGCAGGCCCATTACGACCTGTCCGATGACTTCTTCGCGCTGTTCTTAGACCCGACACGGACGTACACCTGCGCCTACTTCGAGCGCGACGACATGACGCTGGAAGAGGCCCAGATGGCCAAGATCGACCTGGCGCTGGGCAAACTCGGCCTGCAGCCGGGCATGACGCTCCTCGATGTGGGCTGCGGTTGGGGTTCGGCGATGGTCCGTGCGCTGGAGAAGTACGACGTCAACGTCGTCGGCCTGACGCTGAGCAGAAACCAGGTGGCCTACGTCGAAAAGCTGTTTGCGGCGTCGCACAGCCCCCGTTCCAAGCGGGTGCTGCTCAAAGGCTGGGAGGAGTTTCACGAGCCGGTGGACCGGATCGTCGCGATCGGCCCGCTCGAGCATTTCGGCTACGACCGCCACGCCCCCTTCTTCAAGTGGGCCCATAACCTGTTGCCGGCCGACGGAACGATGCTCCTCCACACGATCGTGGTATTAAGCCGCGAGCAGATCCGGGAGCGGAACCTGCCGTTGACGATGTGGCATATCCGTTTCGTGAAATTCCTTCTGGAAGAGATCTTCCCCGGCGGCCGGCTGCCGACGGTGGAAATGGTCGAGGAGAATTCGACGGCGGTTGGGTTCAGCGTCAGCCGGATCCATCGGCTGCGGCCGCATTACAAGCGGACGCTCGACCTGTGGGCGGCGGCGCTGGAGGCGCACAAGAGCGAGGCGATCGCGATCCAATCCGAGGAGGTCTACGAGCGGTACATGCGGTACCTGACGGGCTGCGCCGAGTTGTTCCGCGACTGCTATACCGATCTGTGCCAGTTCACGCTTGAAAAGGGATAGTTCCCCCAATTACGGCGTGGCGCACACCGTTTCGTCGACGATCGGCAACGACCCGCACCGCACCGCGTCGGCTATCGACTCGCTCAGCGCCGAGCAGGCGAGGAAGATCCCCCGGCTACCCGGTACCGAGATCTGCTCCGCGTCATGGCGTTCGGCACACCGGGAGGTCGCGTCGGCGGTCCACTGCACGCTGGTCTGGTTCCAGCTGCTCTTTCTCGCCAGCACTTGCGCACCGCAGGTCCGGCACGGCACCGGAATCATCGGCACATCGTCCAGGCGGTTGTCTTCCCTGATCGGTGAATCACGCGCCATCATGGCTGGGCGGCCATGTTCGCCTCGACCTGTTGCATCCACGCCTCGTAGGGCCGCGTGGTGTCCAGCTCGAACTCGAAGCGTTCCACCATGTCTGGCTGCACGTCGGCGACATCGACATAAAACTGTTGGTACCAACGACGCAGCTGATACACCGGACCGTCCTCCTCGACCAGGAGCGGGTTATCGATACGCGCCTTGTGGCGCCAGATCTGCACATCCTGCTCGAAGCCCAGCTTCACGAAGTCGCCGAGACTGATCGCGGTCTGCATCGCGAGATCGTCGGGCAGCGCTTCGGATTTCTTGACGATGATGCCGTATTGCAGCACAAAGGAATTCGCATCGATCGGGTAGTGGCAATTGATGAGCACCGTGTGGTGGTCGGCGTCCGGGTAGTGGTAGGTCAGGTCGTCGACCATGAAGGACGGGCCCCAGTAGGACGCCACCGAGGTAGTGCCGAGCATCTGCGCACCTTCGGTGCCGCCGAGGTCGGGACGGCCCGCGCTGTTCATGTACTGCGTCGCCACGTGTCCTTCGAAGATGTTCTTGAAATGCGTGGGCAACGACCCGTGGATGTAGAAGAAGTGCGCCATATCCACGACGTTGTCGATGATTTCGCGGCAGTTGGTGTTCACGACGGTCGTATACCAGTGCCAGTCGGTCCAATCGTCGCTGGAGGCACCGTCGATACGCGGGATGCTGACCTCGGGTGGGGGCGGGTTGTCTTCCGGGTCGTTCCACACGAACAACATGCCGTCTTGCTCCAGCGTGTTCCAGGCCTGCGTGCGGGCCAGCCGCGGGGTGCGCCTGCTGTACGGGACTTGCTTGCATCGCCCGTCGCCGCCCCAGCGCCAGTCATGGAACGGACACGCGATCTCGCTGCCCTTGACCTGGCCCTGGGAGAGGTCACCGCCCATGTGCCGGCAGTAGCCGTCAAGGACGTTGATGTTGCCGTCCGCGCCGCGGAACACGACAAGTTTCTGGCCGAAGGCGTTGACCGCGTGCGGTTTGCCGTCACCGAACTCACGTAACAGGCCCAGGCAGTGCCAGCCGCGGGCAAACCGCGTCGGTGTGGCCTGCGCTTCGATGAGCCGAACTTGGCCGGCGTCGCGCTGCGATGTCATATGCGATATTTCAACCCGCGAGCGGAGCCGCGGGGGCGGCTTGTTCCACTCATCAGGAGGGCTCTTCCGCCGCAGCGTCGACGCGGCATACCGTTCTCAGCGTGACTCAGCACAGCACGACCATTCCCGTCGGACTTCCGGTGGCCGATACCACGGTGGACCTGCTGGTAGTCGGCTCGGGCACCGGCATGGCGGCTGCGCTGGCGGCGCATGAGTTGGGATTGTCCGTGCTCATCGTCGAGAAGTCGTCCTACGTGGGCGGCTCGACCGCCCGGTCCGGGGGCGCCTTGTGGCTGCCGGCCGGACCGGTGCTGGCCGATGCAGGCGCCAACGACACCGCCGAGCGCGCCACGACCTACCTGGAGGCGGTAGTCGCCGGCTCGGCACCCCACCAGCGTTCCGTCGGCTTTGTCACGCATCTGTCGGCGACAGTCGAAATGTTGCGCCGCACGACGCCGCTGCGGCTGTTCTGGGCCCGCGACTATTCCGACTACCACCCCGAGGAGCCCGGCGGCAGCGCGGCCGGACGCACCTGCGAGTGCCGGCCACTGGACACGTCGATTCTCGGTGAGTACCGCACCCGACTCAGGCCGGGCGTGCTGGAGGCGGGCGTCTCGATCCCGACGACCGGTGCCGACTACCGCTGGATGAACCTCGTGGTTCGGGTGCCCCATAAGGGCATTCCCACGTTCGCCAAGCGGGTGGCACAGGGCGTGGGCGGCCGTCTGCTGGGCCGGCGCTATGCGGCGGGCGGGCAGGGCCTGACGGCCGGGCTGTTCGCAGGCGTGCTGCGCGCCGGCATCCCGGTGTGGACCGACACCACTCTGCTGCGCCTTGATAGCGACGGTGGCCGCGTGAGCGGCGCGGTCGTGAACCACCACGGCCGCGAGGTGACAATCACGGCGCGGCGCGGGGTTGTGTTGGCCACCGGGGGTTTCGACCACAGCATGGACATGCGGTGGAAATTCCAATCGGAATCGCTGGGGGACAACTTTAGTCTGGGCGCCGAATCCAACACCGGTGACGGCATCCGCGCGGCGCAAGAACTCGGCGCGGACATCGATTTGATGGATCAGGCGTGGTGGTTCCCGGCCGTCGCGCCGCTACCAGGCCATGCGCCCGTAGTGATGCTCGCCGAGCGGTCACTTCCCGGTTGCCTGATCGTGGATCAACACGGCCACCGGTTCTGCAACGAGTCGACCGACTACATGTCGTTCGGCCAGCAGTTGCTCGAACTGGAGCGGTCGGGCAGCCCGATCGAAGCGATGTGGATCATCTTCGATCAGCAGTACCGCAACAGTTATGTGTTTGGCGCGGAACTGTTTCCGCGGATGCCGCTTCCGCAGGCGTGGTACGACGCGGGCATCGCCGCTCGGGCCGACAGCCTCGCCGGACTGGCCGGACGCATCGGTGTTCCCGTGCCGGAGTTCGTCCAGACGATGGCCCGCTTCAACGAAAGCGCCTGCGCCGGACAGGATCCCGATTTCGGTCGGGGGCGCAGCGCCTACGACCGCTACTACGGCGACCCCACGATCACCCCGAACCCCAACCTGCGTCCGCTGGTCAAGGGCCCGTTCTACGCCGTGAAACTGGTACTCAGCGATCTGGGCACCTGCGGAGGCCTGAAGGCAGACGAACGGGCGCGGGTGCTGCGCGAGGACGGGAGCGTAATCGCCGGGTTGTACGCGATCGGCAATACCGCCGCCAACGCGTTTGGCACAACGTACCCGGGGGCGGGCGCGACAATCGCGCAGGGACTCGTCTACGGCTACATCGCGGCCCTCGACGCGGCGGGCACCGGCTAGTCAGCTGCGCGCTTGGCCTCGACCTGCTTCTCGATTTCACGCCAGTAGCCGGGCGTGGGCCGTGGTTTACCGAAACCGCTCTTGGCCGCCTTTTGGATGATGGTGTCGGCCTCGTCGATGTCTTTCATGAGTTCCAGCGCGAACTCACGTTCCGCGGCGTAGTACTTGGCCGCCCAGCGCAGCGCGATCACCGAATACGCCCACGCCGGTTCCGCCTCGGCGCCCTCGGCGTCCTCGACCGCTTTCTGGTGCCGGGCTTCCGCGTACGCGATGTGCTCCTGCAGCAGTTCCTTGAGTCGGGCCGGGTTGCTGAGGTGGCCGAAGGTGACTCGCAGCAGCACGCTGTGCTTGAGCACCGGCGGATCCACCGGTGCGCGATTCGTCCACTCGGTGACGGCGTTCATTCCCGCCAGGGTGATTTTGTACAGCCGGCGGGTACGGGTGCCCTCGTCGTGCTCGACGCGCGACGTAACCAGCCCCAGGCCCTCGAGCTTCTTCAGCTCGGTGTAGATCTGGCTGTACGACGGGCTCCAGTAGTACAGGTCGACGCTCCAGTCGATCCATTTCTTGAGGTCGTAGCCGGAGACTTCCTCTTCGTAGGACATCATGCCCAGCAGCGCCCAACTGGTGGCGGCCAGTGCCGGCTTCACCTGCTTGCCGCCATCGTCCATTTCGCAAGATTAACAACGTGGGTCACATGAATGCCTTCCGAGGACCGCTGGCCGGGACATCGAATTGCCGCGGCCTATTTGGCCTTCGACCGCTCCATCCACAGCAGCAC
>NZ_LZLY01000090.1 GCF_001673535.1 Mycobacterium sp. 1081908.1
GAGCTGGGCTTTCCCACCGCGAACGTCGCGCCGCCCATGTACTCGGCGATCCCGGCCGACGGCGTGTACGCGGCCTGGTTCACCGTGCTCGGGCACGGGCCGGTGACGGGCACGGTCGTGCCGGGGGAGCGCTATCAGGCCGCGGTGTCCGTCGGCACCAACCCGACCTTCTCCGGGCGCACCCGCACCGTCGAGGCGTTCGTGCTGGACACCACCGCCGACCTGTACGGGCAGCACGTGGCCCTGGACTTCGTCGCGCGAATCCGCGGGCAGCGCAAGTTCGACGCGGTGAAGGACCTCGTGGTGGCGATGGGCAAGGACACCGAGCGGGCCCGCGGCCTGCTCACCGACTAGCCCCGCCCGACGATTCGGATCCGCCGCCGGCCCGCTGCTAAACTGCCTGACGACATCGGCGCGTGCTGCGGTTCGCGGTGGCCGCGCCTTGAATTCCAAATGATCGCGGACCGATTGATGGAGATAGTTTCGTGGCGCTTACTGCCGAGCAGAAAAAAGAAATCCTGGGCTCCTACGGCCTGCACGACACCGACACCGGGTCCCCGGAGGCCCAGGTCGCGCTGCTGACCAGGCGGATCGCCGACCTCACCGAGCACCTCAAGGTGCACAAGCACGACCACCACTCGCGGCGCGGACTGCTGCTGCTGGTCGGCCGGCGGCGCCGGCTGCTCAAGTACGTGTCCCAGATCGACGTGGAGCGCTACCGCTCGCTCGTCGAGCGCCTGGGCCTGCGTCGCTGACGTCTGGCAAATCCCGAGTGGCGCTGGCCGGCCAAGTTCGCCCGTGTAGAGTAGGAGCGTTCTGGGCCGGTTCGGCCCGAGCAAACGGTGCGGTTTGCGCAGATCCGCGTAAGCCGTTCCAGCAAGTCACAAGGGAGCAGCCCGGTCTGCATCGGGCGGTCTTCGGTAGTGGCTGCCGGGCTCTCCGGATCTGGGGCAGGTCGGCCGCTTCGATCGATGGCCGTAGCCGCATTCAGACTTCTTCCTTTTAGGGAAGCTCTCGGGTTACTCGCGCGTGACGACGCGAAACAGCTCAATACCCAGAGAGGCCATACGGACACCCATGTCTGTAGCTGAAATTGAAGAGGGCGTCTTCGAGGCGACCGCCACCATCGACAACGGGAGCTTCGGCACCCGCACCATCCGTTTCGAGACCGGCCGGCTGGCCCAGCAGGCCGCCGGCGCCGTCGTCGCCTACCTGGACGACGAGAACATGCTGCTCTCGGCGACCACCGCCAGCAAGAGCCCCAAGGAGCACTTCGACTTCTTCCCGCTCACCGTCGACGTCGAGGAGCGGATGTATGCCGCGGGCCGCATCCCCGGCTCGTTCTTCCGGCGCGAGGGCCGCCCCTCCACCGACGCGATCCTGACCTGCCGGCTCATCGACCGCCCGCTGCGCCCGTCGTTCGTCTCCGGGCTGCGCAACGAGATCCAGGTCGTGGTGACGATCCTGAGCCTGGACCCCAACGACCTGTACGACGTGCTGGCGATCAACGCGGCGTCGGCCTCCACCCAGATCAGCGGGCTGCCCTTCTCCGGCCCCATCGGGGGCGTGCGCGTGGCGCTGATCGACGGCACCTGGGTCGCGTTCCCGACCGTCGAGCAGCTCGAGCGCGCCGTGTTCGACATGGTGGTCGCCGGGCGGAAGGTCGACGGCTCCGATGGTCCCGACGTCGCGATCATGATGGTCGAGGCCGAGGCCACCGACAAGGTCATCGAACTGGTCGAGGGCGGCGCCCAGGCGCCGACGGAAACCGTTGTGGCCGAAGGCCTGGAGGCCGCCAAGCCGTTCATCGGCGCGCTGTGCGCCGCCCAGCAGGAGCTGGCCGACGCGGCCGCCAAGCCGGTCGGTGAGTACCCGGTGTTCCCGGACTACGCCGAAGACGTCTACTACTCGGTCGCCTCGGTGGCCACCGACGAGCTGGCCAAGGCGCTGACCATCGGCGGCAAGGCCGAGCGCGACGCGCGCACCGACGAGCTGAAAGCCGAAGTGGCCCAACGGCTCGCCGAGACCTACGAGGGCCGGGAGAAAGAGGTCAGCGCCGCGTTCCGCTCGCTGACCAAGAAGCTGGTGCGCCAGCGCATCCTGACCGACCACTTCCGCATCGACGGCCGCGGCATCACCGACATCCGCGCGCTGTCGGCCGAGGTCGCCGTCGTGCCGCGGGCGCACGGCAGCGCGCTGTTCGAGCGCGGCGAGACCCAGATCCTCGGCGTCACCACGCTCGACATGGTCAAGATGGCCCAGCAGATCGACTCGCTGGGACCGGAAACGTCCAAGCGTTACATGCACCACTACAACTTCCCGCCGTTCTCGACCGGCGAGACCGGCCGGGTCGGTTCGCCCAAGCGGCGCGAGATCGGGCACGGGGCGCTGGCCGAGCGGGCGCTGATCCCGGTGCTGCCCAGCGTCGAGGAATTCCCGTACGCCATCCGGCAGGTGTCGGAGGCCCTGGGCTCCAACGGCTCGACCTCGATGGGGTCGGTGTGCGCGTCCACCCTGGCGCTGCTCAACGCCGGGGTGCCGCTCAAGGCGCCGGTGGCCGGCATCGCGATGGGGCTGGTCTCCGACGACGTCGAGGTGGACGGCAAGACCGAGCGCCGCTTCGTCACGCTGACCGACATCCTCGGCGCCGAGGACGCGTTCGGCGACATGGACTTCAAGTGCGCCGGCACCAAGGACTTCGTCACCGCGCTGCAGCTGGACACCAAGCTGGACGGCATCCCGTCGCAGGTGCTGGCGGGCGCGCTGGCGCAGGCCAAGGACGCGCGCCTGACCATCCTCGAGGTGATGGCCGAGGCCATCGATGCGCCCGACGAGATGAGCCCGTATGCGCCGCGGGTGACCACCATCAAGGTCCCGGTGGACAAGATCGGCGAGGTCATCGGGCCCAAGGGCAAGGTCATCAACGCCATCACCGAGGAGACCGGCGCGCAGATCTCCATCGAGGACGACGGCACCGTGTTCGTCGGCGCCACCGACGGGCCCTCGGCGCAGGCCGCGATCGACCGGATCAACGCCATCGCCAACCCGCAGCTGCCGACCGTCGGCGAGCGGTTCCTCGGAACCGTCGTCAAGACAACGGATTTCGGCGCGTTCGTATCGCTGCTGCCCGGCCGCGACGGCCTGGTGCACATCTCCAAGCTCGGCCGGGGCAAGCGCATCGCGAAGGTCGAGGACGTCGTGAACGTCGGCGACAAGCTGCGGGTGGAGATCGCCGACATCGACAAGCGGGGCAAGATCTCGCTGGTCCTGGTGGACGAAGAGGAAGCTACGGAAACGCCGTCCGCCGCGCCCGCTCCCGCCGATGCCGCGACGACCAGCAGCTGATCCCGCGGCGTCCCTGCGTCGCGGCACGCAGATCGCCGAATTGAACGCCGACCACAAGGCCGTCCGCCGCACCACACTGCCGGGCGGCCTGCGGGTGGTCACCGAGCATCTGCCCGCGGTGCGCTCGGCCTCGGTCGGGGTGTGGGTCGGCGTCGGCTCGCGCGACGAGGGCGCCACGGTGGCCGGGGCGGCGCACTTCCTCGAGCACCTGCTGTTCAAGTCGACCCCGACCCGCACGGCCGTGGACATCGCCCAGGCGATGGACGCCGTCGGGGGCGAGCTGAACGCGTTCACGGCCAGGGAGCACACCTGCTACTACGCGCACGTGCTCGACAGCGACCTGGAGCTGGCGATCGACCTGGTCGCCGACGTGGTGCTCAACGGCCGCTGTGCCGCCGAGGACGTGGAGCTGGAACGCGACGTCGTCCTCGAGGAGATCGCCATGCGCGACGACGACCCCGAGGACGCGCTGGGCGACATCTACCTGTCGGCGCTCTTCGGCGACCATCCCGTGGGCCGGCCCGTGATCGGCACCGCGCGTTCGGTTTCGGCGATGACGCGGGGCCAGCTGCACTCGTTTCACGTGCGGCGCTACACCCCGGAACGGATGGTCGTCGCGGTCGCCGGCAACGTCGATCACGACCAGGTGGTCGCGTTGGTGCGCGCGCACTTCGGGCCGCACCTGGTCCGCGGGCGGCAGCCGATCGCGCCCCGCAAGGGCGCCGGGCGGGTCACCGGACAACCCGGGCTGGCGCTGGTCAACCGCGACGCCGAGCAGACCCACGTGTCGCTGGGCGTCCGCACGCCCGGGCGCAGCTGGGAACATCGCTGGGCGCTGTCGGTGCTGCACACCGCGCTGGGCGGCGGCCTGAGCTCCAGGCTGTTTCAGGAGGTCCGCGAGCTGCGCGGGCTGGCCTATTCGGTCTACTCGGCGGTGGACATCTTCGCCGACAGCGGCTCGCTGTCCGTGTACGCCGCGTGCCTGCCCGAGCGTTTCCCCGACGTCATGCGGGTGACCAGCGAGGTCCTCGACGCGGTGGCGCGCGACGGCATCACCGAGGCGGAATGCCGCATCGCCAAGGGGTCGCTGCGCGGCGGGCTGGTGCTCGGGCTGGAGGACTCCGGCTCCCGGATGAGCCGCATCGGCCGCAGCGAGCTGAACTACGGCAAACACCGCAGCATCGAACACACCCTGCAACAGATCGACGGGGTGACCGTCGAGCAGGTCAACGCCGTGGCCCGCCGTCTGCTGGGCAAGCGCTACGGCGCCGCCGTTCTGGGTCCGTACGCATCGAAACGATCGCTGCCCCAACAACTTCGGGCGATGGTACATTAGCGCCGTGGTTCTGGGCTTTTGGGATATCGCGGTGCCCATCGTGGGTGCGCCGATGGCCGGCGGCCCCGGCACCCCCGCGCTGGCCGCGGCGGTGTCCAACGCCGGCGGACTCGGGTTCATCCCCGCCGGATACGTCAGCGCCGAGCGGTTCGCCGAGGACATCGCCGCCGCGCGCGCCATGACGACGGGCCCGTTGGGCGTCAACCTGTTCGTGCCCCAGCCCAGCGTCGCCGACTGGATCGCGCTGGACTACTACGCCGAGGAGCTCGAGAACATCGCCGAGCACTACCAGTGCGAGGTCGGCCGGCCGGAGTTCGGTGACGACGACGACTGGGAGCGCAAGCTCGAGGTGGTCTCCGACGTCCGCCCCGAGCTGGTGTCCTTCAGCTTCGGCGTGCCGCCGCCCGACGTGATCCGGCGGTTGGGCGCGCAGGGATTGTTGGTGATGGTCACGGTGACGTCGCTGTACGAGGCCGGGATCGCGGTCGCCGCGGGCGCGGACAGCCTGGTGGTCCAGGGGCCCAACGCCGGCGGGCACCGCGGCACGTTCGCGCCGGACATGGAACCGGGTACCGAGTCGCTGCACCAGCTGATCGACCGGATCCACCGGGCGCACCGCGACATCCCGATCATCGCGGCGGGCGGGCTGGGCACCGCCGAGGACGTCGCCGGCGTGCTGCGCAGGGGAGCGGTGGCCGCGCAGGTCGGCACCGCGCTGCTGCTGTCCGACGAGGCCGGCACCAGCCAGGCGCACCGCACCGCCATGAAGAACCAGCTTTTCGGCAAGACCATCGTCTCGCGCGCGTTCTCGGGCCGATACGCGCGCGGCCTGGAAAACGACTTCATCCGGCGCCTGGACACGGTCGCCCCGCTCGGCTACCCCGAGGTCAACCAGATGACCTTGCCGATCCGCGAAGCCGCGAGCGAACGCGAAGACCCGGACGGGATGACCCTCTGGGCGGGAACGTCATTCGGTGAGGCCCGACCGGGCCCCGTGGCCGACATCATCGCCGGCCTCGACGTCTAAGGTGCTCGCCGGGTCGGTGTGCGGCAGGCCCAGGTCGGTGGCCACCCGTTCGGACAGCAACATCCCGTCGTGCGTCGAAAGCCCTTTGGCCAGAGCGGGATCCGACCGGCACGCCGCCCGCCAGCCGGCGTCGGCGAGCCGGAGCACGTAGGGCATCGTCGCGTTGGTCAGCGCGACGGTCGACGTCTTGGGCACCGCGCTGGGCATGTTCGCCACGCAGTAGAACACGGTGTCGTGCACCGCGAACGTCGGATCGTCGTGCGTGGTGGGCCGCGAATCCTCGAAACAGCCGCCCTGATCGATGGAGATGTCCACCAGCACCGCTCCCGGCTTCATCTGCGCGACAAGGGAATTCGGGATGAGCGTGGGCGCCTTGGCGCCCGGCACCAGGACGGCGCCGATCACCAGGTCGGCGCGCTTGACGGCCCCTTCGAGTTCGTAGGCCGACGAGTAGCGGGTGCCGACGCGGCCCGCGAACTCCGCGTCGAGCAGCCGGAGCTTGGCGACGTTGACGTCGAAAACCATGACGGTCGCGCCCATCCCGGTCGCGACCCGGGCGGCGTTGTAGCCGGCCGTGCCGGCCCCGATCACCACGACGTCGGCGGGCTTGACCCCAGGCACCCCGCCCATCAGCACGCCGCGCCCGCCCTGGGTGCGCATCAGGTGGTAGGCGCCGACCTGCGCGGAGAGCCGGCCGGCGACCTCGCTCATCGGGGCCAGCAGGGGCAGCGCGCCGTCGGCGGTCTGGACCGTCTCGTAGGCGATCGAGGTTGCGCCGGCGGCCAACAAGGCGTCGGTGCAGGCGCGCGAAGCGGCCAGATGCAGGTAGGTGAACAGGACCTGGCCCCGGCGCAACAGGCCATACTCGGCCGGCATCGGCTCCTTGACCTTGAGCAGCAGGTCGGCGTCGGCCCACACCTGATCGGCGGCGCCGGCCAGCTCGGCGCCCGCCGCCTTGAACTCCGCGTCGGGAATCGCCGACCCCTCCCCGGCGCCGGACTGGACGAGGACCTCGTGGCCGCGGCGGGTGAGTTCCGCGACGCCGGCCGGGGTGATGGCCACGCGGAACTCGTTGGTCTTGGTCTCGGTGGGGACGCCGACGCGCATGCCTCAAGTGTGAAGAAAGTTCGAAAGTGCGACAAACATGCTGATGAAAATTCTGTAGAGTCGTGTCGTGCCCGAGCCATCTCCCGAGCGGACCCGCCGGCCGGCCGACCCGCCGAAGGATGTTCGGCCCGCCGACCTCGACGCGGTGGACCGCAAGATCCTGACCCTGCTGCACGCCGACGCGCGCATCACCAACAACGCGCTCGCCGAGGCGGTCGGGATCGCGCCGTCCACGTGCCACGGCCGGGTTCGCCGATTGGTGGACCTCGGGGTGATCCGGGGGTTCTACACCGACGTGGATCCGGTCGCCGTCGGGTTGCCGCTGCAGGCGATGATCTCGGTCACCCTGCAGTCCAACGCGCGCGGCAAGATCCGCAGCTTCATCCAGCAGATCCGCACCCGGCGCCAGGTGATGGACGTCTATTTCCTCGCTGGCGCAGACGATTTCATCCTGCACGTCGCCGCCCGCGACACTGAGGACCTGCGCGCGTTCGTCGTCGAGAACCTCAACGCCGACGCCGACGTCGCGGGCACCCAGACGTCGCTGATTTTCGAACATCTTCGTGGCGCGGCGCCCGTTTAGTCCTATGATCGGCGGATGAGGCGCGATCCCGCCGTGGCGATCGTAGGGGCCGGCATGTCCGGCCTGTGTGTCGCAATCGCGTTGCTGCGCAGCGGCATTCGCGACATCACTCTCTACGAGAAGGCCGACGAGGTGGGCGGCACCTGGCGCGAAAACACCTATCCGGGTCTGACCTGTGACGTGCCGTCGCGGGTGTACCAGTACACCTTCGCCACCAAGCCCGACTGGTCGCACATGTTCTCCCCGGGCGGCGAGATCCAGGCCTACTTCCGGGGCGTGGCCGACCAATTCGGGCTGCGCGACCGGATCCGGTTCGGCACCGAGATCGTCAGCGCCCGGTTCGAGAACGACCGCTGGGTGCTGCGCACCGACGCCGGCGACGAGTCGACCGTCGACTTCCTGATCTCGGCGACCGGCGTGCTGCACCATCCCCGGATGCCGTCGATCGCCGGGCTCGACGACTTCGGCGGGCACGCCTTTCATTCCGCGCGCTGGGACCATTCGGTCGAGCTGTCGGGCCGGCGAATCGCGGTGGTCGGCAACGGATCCACCGGCGTGCAGCTGGTCTGCGGGCTGGCCGGCGTGGCCGGCAGGGTGGTGCTGTTCCAGCGCACCGCGCAGTGGATCGTCCCGATGCCCAACCCGCAATACTCCCGGTTCGCCAGCCTCACCCACCGGGCCGTGCCCTGGCTCGACCGGGTGGCGTACCGGGCGTACGGCCTCATCTTCGACACCTTCGCCGTCGCGCTGACCAAGCCGGGCCTGCGGCGCAAGGCCATGGGGGCGCTGTGCCGCGCCAGCCTGCGCCAGGTGCGCGATCCGGAGTTGCGCGCGGCGCTGACGCCCGACTACCAGCCGATGTGCAAGCGGCTGGTGGTGTCGGGCGGGTTCTACCGCGCGATACAGCGCGACGACGTCGAGCTCGTCACCGCCGGAATCGACCACGTGGAGCGTCGGGGCATCGTGACCGACGACGGCAAACTGCACGAGGTGGACATCATCGTGCTGTGCACCGGATTCGACACACACGCGTTCTTCCGGCCGATGTGCCTGACCGGCCGGGACGGCACCGCCGCCGAGGACGTGTGGCGCGACGGGCCACGCGCCTACCAAACCGTGGCGATGCCCGGCTTTCCCAACTTCTTCATGATGCTGGGTCCGCACAGCCCGGTGGGCAACCACTCGCTCACCGCCGTCGCCGAACACCAGGCGGATCACATCCTGGGCTGGATCGAGCGTTGGCGCCGAGGCGAATTCGACACCATCGAGCCGTCGGCCTCGGCGACCGAGCGCTACAACGCGCAGCTGCGCGCCGCGATGCCGGACACCGTGTGGACCACCGGCTGCAACAGCTGGTACCTGAACAAGGACGGGGTGCCCGAGGTCTGGCCGTTCACACCGGCCAAACACCGCGCCATGCTGGCACACGCCGATCCCGCGCAGTACGACCTGCGCCGCCGCGTCGCGGCAGGATAAACCCGGTACCGGCGGTTTCGCATAGCTGGGCCGCGTCACTATACTTGCCTGCGATGTTCACCGTCGACGACCAGGCAGCGGGTCCGCACTGTGGTCGCCGCGGGGCGGCGCTGGACCACGAGCGCCTGGTCCTCGAGGCGCGCGACGTCGACTTCGATTGGGCAAGGCTGCCGTTCCACTACGTGCCCGGCGAACCGTTCGCGACCCACGTCCTCAACGTCCTGCACCTGCTGCTGCCCGCCGGCGAGGAGTTCTTCGTCGACGTGTTCAAGCAGGCGCTGCCGCTGATCAAGGACGACCAGCTGCGGCTCGACGTGCAGGGCTTCATCGGCCAGGAGGCCATGCATTCCCAGGCGCACTCGAAGGTGCTCGCCCACTTCGCCGCGCAGGGCGTCGACCTCACCCCGTACACCGACCAGATCAGGTGGCTCTTCGAGAAGCTGCTCGGCCCGAAGCCCGGGTGGGGCCGACGGCGCCGGCACAGCTGGCTGCTGGAGCAGGTTTCGATCGTGTCGGCGGTCGAGCACTACACCGCCATCCTGGGCGAGTGGGTGCTCGCCGCGCCCGCCCACGACGCCATCGGCACCGACCCGGTGATGCTGGACATGCTGCGCTGGCACGGCGCCGAAGAAGTCGAGCACAAGGCCGTCGCCTTCGACACCATGAAGCACCTGCGCGCCGGGTATCTGCGACGGGTGCGAGCGCAACTGGTCGTGACGCCGGCCATGCTGTTGTTCTGGGTTCGCGGGGTCCGCTTCCTGTATTCGGTTGACCCGCACCTGCCGCCCGGAACCAAGCCGCGCTGGCGCGACTACATCCGCGCGGCGCGGCGGGGATTGGTGCCCGGGCCGCTGCGCTTCGTGCGGGTGGTCGGCGACTACTACCGGCCGGGTTTCCACCCGTCGCAGCTGGGCGGGCTGGAGCTGGCGGTCGACTACCTGGCGCTCTCGCCCGCCGCGCGGGCGTCGCACTGACCGATGGTCGCAACCTCGAGCGTCACCGCATCCGACGGCGTCACCCTGGCGGTGCACCGCTACACCGAGATCGACCCGGCGCGCCCGACCATCCTCGCGATTCACGGCTGGCCCGACAACCATCACCTGTGGGACGGCGTGGCTTCCGAGCTCGTCAAGCGCGGCCGCTACAACGTGGTGGCCTACGACGTCCGCGGCGCCGGCGAATCATCCCGCCCCGCAAAGCGATCCGGCTACGCCTTTCCCCAGCTGGTCTCCGACATCGGCGCGGTGATCGACAGCCTGGGCGTCGGGCCCGTGCACCTGCTGGCCCACGATTGGGGGTCGATCCAGGCCTGGCCGGCCGTCACCGGCGAACTGGCGGGCAAAGTCGTGTCGTTCACGTCGATTTCGGGTCCGCACCTGCGCTACGCGGGCAGGTTCCTGCGCTCGGCGCGCACGCCCCGCGCCTTCGGTCAGATCGCCCGGCAGCTGCTGGGCTCGGTGTACATCGCGTTCTTCCTGTGTCCCGTGGTGCCGGAGCTGGCGTTCCGCTCGCGGCTCGGCGTGAAAGTCCATGAGGCCCTTGAGCGCATCGGCCGGTCGAGCACCCGCAGCCGGTGCGAGCGGCCGCCGCGGTCCATCGCCGACTACCTCAACGGGCTGGGCCTGTACCGCGCCAACATGCCCGGCCCGATGCTGCGGGCCGGCCGGCAGTTGCCGACGACCGCCGTCCCCGTCCAGGTTCTGGTGCCGCGCAAGGACATCTTCGTGACGCCCGCGCTGCAGCGGTTCACCGGCGCGATTCCCGGTGCGGGCCGGGTCGTCGGTATCGAGGGCGGGCACTGGGTGGTGACGTCGCGCCCCGAGGTGATCGCCCGGCTGACCGCCGAATGGGTCGATCGGACCGTCGCCGGCGCGGTCCGCGGCTCGGTGGTGCGGGGCGGACCGCGCGAGGTCGGCGGCAAGCTCGCGCTGGTCACGGGGGCGGGTGCGGGCATCGGCCGGGCCACCGCGGTGGAACTGGCCCGGCGCGGCGCCCGCAAGGTGGTGATCGTCGACCGCGACCTGGCCGCCGCCGAGGACAGCGCCGACGCGGTGCGCGCGGCGTGCGCCGAGGCGGCGGTGTACGAGGTCGACGTCAGCGACGAGCCCGCGATGAACGCCCTTGCTGCACAAGTGCTTAACGACCACGGCGTGGTCGACATCCTGGTGAACAACGCCGGCATCGGGATGGCGGGCCGGTTCCTGGAGACGAGCTCGGCGAACTGGGAGGACATCCTGGGCGTCAACGTGCGCGGCGTCATCTCCGGGTGCCGGGCGTTCGCGGAGCAGATGGTCGAGCGTGGCGAGGGCGGCACGATCATCAACGTGGCCTCCGCGGCGGCGTTCGTCCCGTCGAAATCCATGGTCGCCTACGGCACCACCAAGGCGGCGGTGCTCGCGTTCAGCGAATCGCTGCGCGCCGACCTCGCCGACGAGGGCATCTCCGTCACGGCCGCGTGCCCGGGATTCGTCAACACCAACATCGCCAAGAGCACCGTCTACGCCGGCATGACCGCCGAACAACAGGAGCGCGCCCGACAGAGGGCCGACGCCGCGTACCGGCGCCGCAACTACACACCGGAGGCCGTGGCCAAGGCGATCGTGCGGGCCGTCGAGACCGGCCCCGCCGTGCTGCCGATCGCCGCCGAATCCCGCATCGGCTACGCCCTGCGGCGCGTCAGCCCGTCGGCGCTGCGCCTGTTCGCCCGCTACGACATACGCCAGAATTAGGGATTACGCCGTGCCGGAAAGCATTTGGGGAAGCAGGCCGGTCGACCTGTACGGTCGTCGCGACCGCGACCGCCTCGGCACCATGCTGTGGGGCGTGCGCCTGTGGTTCGGGGGATTCGCCGCGGTCTCGCGGTGGCGGCCGTCGCGGGTGAAACCGGTGCCGCGCGCCCTGCGCGCCGTGATCACCAGGCGCGAACTCGTCGCCCCCGACGTGGTGGCGCTGACGCTGGCCGACCCGGACGGCGGATTGCTCCCGTCGTGGACGCCCGGCGGGCACATCGACGTGCAGTTGCCCTCGGGCCGGCGCCGGCAGTACTCGCTGTGCGGTCCGCCGAGGCGGCGCACCGACTACCGCATCGCCGTCCGCCGGATCGCCGACGGCGGCGGCGGTTCCATCGAGATGCACGACGTCTTCGCGGTGGGCGATACGTGCGTGTTCGAGGGCCCGCGCAACGCGTTCTATCTCGGCAGCGCCGAGCGCGACGTGTTATTCGTCATCGGCGGCATCGGGGTGACGCCCATCCTGCCGATGATGCACGCGGCGCTGCAGCGCGGAATCGACTGGCGCGCAATCTATGCCGGAAGAAGCCGCGAGTACATGCCGTTCCTGGACGAGGTCTCCGCACTGGCCGGGGACCGGCTGACGGTCTGGGCCGACGACGAGCGCGGCCGCTTCGCGGGCGTCGACGACCTGCTGGCCGGCGCCGGTCCGGCGACGGCGGTGTACGTCTGCGGGCCGACGCCCATGCTGGAGGCGGTGCGGGTGGCGCGTAACGAATTCGCCGACGCGCCATTGCATTACGAGCGGTTCAGCCCGCCGCCGGTGGTCGACGGGGTCCCGTTCGAGCTTGAGCTGGCGCGGTCGCAACGGGTCCTCAGCGTCCCGGCGAACCGCTCGGCGCTGGACGTCATGCGCGATCTCGATCCGACCACCCCGTATTCGTGCCAGCAGGGCTTCTGCGGGACGTGCAAGGTGAAAGTGCTTGGCGGGCAGGTCGATCACCGCGGCCGCGTGCCGGTCGGTGACGACGAAATGGTGGTCTGCGTGTCACGGGCAAGGGGCGACCGGCTGGTCATCGACGCGTGAGCCGGTAGCCCACATGGGCCACCTTGATGCCGGGCAGCGGCTCCCAGTCCAGGGTGCGCCCGTCGGCGCGAAAGTTGTTCTTCTCGTAGAAGCGGCGCGCCTTGTCGTTTTGCACCGCGGCCCACAGGATCACGTCGCCGGACGGGTGTGCGCGCAGAATTTCGTCGAGCAGGCGGCCGCCGATGCCGTGCCGCTGGCTTTCGTCCGCGATGTACAGCGCGTCGATCTGGACGGCGCCCCGTTCGTCGGGGTCCGGCCCGAAGATCGCGACGCCCAGTGTCCGGCCCCCGGATTCGGCGACCCACATCCGCCAGCCGTCGCGATTCAGCGAGTGGGGATAGATCTCGGCGACCCAGCGCTGCGGCGGACCCAGGATGTCGAGTAGCGGCGCCGTCAGGATGCCGGCCCAGGACTGTCGCCACACCGGATAGTGCATCTGGGCGACCTCGGCGAAATCGTCCGGCGTGGCTTGGCGGATCCGGATGTCGAGGGCCTCCACACGTCAAGGCTAAGGCTTTCGCTCCAGATAGGCGGCCAGGGCGTTCGTCAGGCCCCGCCGGGCCATGTCGAGGTCGGCGTACGAGCCGAGCTGGCGCTCCGACACCAGGCCGCGCATCGCGCCGGGGATCAGCGCGGCCACCTCCCGCAGCCTGTCCGGGTCGACGTCCAGGCCGGCGAATGCGTTCTGGCACGTCTCGAGCCAGCTCTTGCCCCAGGAGAACAGCTCGGCGGCCGTGCGCGGGTAGAGGCGCTCCAGCTCGCGGGGGTCGCGGGGGAGCGCGGCCCGCAGGTTCTCGATCGCGCGCGAATCCGCCGACGCCAGGCCGCGATACAGGGTGTCGATGATGGCGCCGACGCGTTCGCGCAGCGGGGCGTCCGGTTGCGCTGGGGTCGAGAAGGTGGCGGCGCGGCGCTCGGCGGTGCGGTGCAGCACGGCGGCCCAGAAGCCGTCGGTGTCGCCGAACTGGTACTGCACCGCGCCCCAGGTGGCGCCGATGTCCTTGGCGATGCGATTGGCCGACACCGACCCCGGCTCGCCCGAGGCCAGCGACTTCAGCGCGGCCTCCAGCATGCTCTCGCGCGTCGCGTTGCCGCGCCGGTTGGGGCGCCGCCCGGCCACCTTGGTTTCGGCCACCCGGCTAGCCTAACATTTTCATAGAGGGTACTGTGATTCTATGGCTAAGCCGCCCCTGTCGATGAAACCGACCGGATGGTTCCAGGTCGCGTGGTCCGACGAGATCGCCGTCGGCGACGTGCACAAGATGAAGTACTTCGACCAGGAGATGGTCGCGTGGCGCGCCGAGTCCGGCGGCCTCACCGTGATGAACGCCTACTGCGAGCACCTGGGCGCGCACCTCGGCTACGGCGGCAAGGTCGTCGGCGAGGTGCTGCAGTGTCCGTTTCATGGCTGGCAGTGGAGCGCCGAGGGGCGCAACGTCTGCATCCCGTACCAGGACCGGCCCAACCGCGGCAGGCGGATCCGCACCTATCCCGTGGTGGAGCGCAACCAGTCGGTCTACATCTGGCACGACGTCGAGCGCCGCGAACCCTACTTCGACGCGCCCGACGTGTTCGCCTCGTTCGACGATGGCCGCAACGCGGACGACTACTACCCGCAGCAGCGGCTGTATCGCGCGGGTCTGGAGCTGCATCCGCAGTACGTGCTCGAAAACGGCGTGGACTTCGCGCATTTCAAGTTCGTCCACAACACGCCGATCGTGCCGGTGTTCACCCGCCACGACTTCGCGGACGCGGTGTCCTTCGTCGATTTCACAATCACGTTCGAGGGCGACGACGGCCAGCGGATCGAGGACGTCAACAGCGGTGTGGAGGCCATCAACGGCGGTTTGGGCATCGCGGTGACCAAGAGCTGGGGCATGGTCGACAACCGCACGATCTCCGCCGTCACGCCCGTCGACGAATCCACCTCCGACGTCCGGTTCATGGTCTACATCGGCAGGACGCCGGGCAAGGACCCGGCGCGCGACGAACCGAGGGCGGCCGACTTCGGGCGGGAAGTGATTCGCCAGTTCGAGCAGGACATCGAGATCTGGCAGCACCAGCGCTACTCCGACCCGCCCGCGCTGGCGCCCGACGAATACGAGGGCTTCACCGCGATCCGCAAGTGGGCCAAGCAGTTCTATCAGGGAGGCTAAAGCCGAATGAATGCACCGATCCGCGTCTTCCAGGTCGCCACCGGAAACGTCGGCAAAGAGATGATCAGGCGAATCGCCACGGAGCCGGACCTGGAACTCATTGGCCTGCACTGCTATTCGCCGGATAAGGTCGGCCGCGACGCCGGGGAGCTCGCGGGCATCGCACCCAACGGCGTCACGGCAACGGGCACCGTCGAGGAGATCATCGCCGCCAGGCCGGACGTGCTGACGTTTCACGGCGTGTTCCCCGACGAGGACCTCTACGTCAAAGTGCTTGAGGCGGGGATCAATATCGTCACCACCGCCGACTGGATCACCGGCTGGCACCGCGACACCAACCACCCGCACCCGTCGGGCAAGCCGGTGACCCAGCTGCTGGCCGAGGCCGCCGAATTGGGCGGCGCGACGTTCTACGGCACCGGCATGAACCCGGGCCTGAACCAGATCCTGGGCGTGGTGTGCTCGGCCGACGTGGCCGACATCGAGAACGTCACCACCATCGAGTCCGTCGACGTGTCGTGTCACCACTCGAAGGACACCTGGCTCGAGGTGGGCTACGGCCAGCCGGTCGACGACCCGGAGATCCCGTCGAAGCTGGAGAGGTACACCCGCGTCTTCGCCGACAGCGTGCTGATGATGGCCGACTGCTTCGGCCTGCCGCTGGACGAGGTGAAGTTCAGCTACGAGCTGGGCGCCTGCACCAAGGACGTGGACCTGGGCTGGTACACGCTGCCCAAGGGGTCGCTGGGCGGCAACTACATCAAGTACCAGGGCATGGTGGACGGGGTGCCCCGCGTCGAAACGCACCTGGAGTGGCAGATGACCCCGCACACCGACCCGAGCTGGAACATCAAGGGCTGCTACATCACTCAGATCAAGGGCGACCCGTGCGTCTACAACAAGCACATGATCTTTCCCCGGCCCGGGGTGGACCTGTCCAACCCGGACAACTTCGCCTCGATCGGCATGACCGTGACCGGCATGCCCGCGCTGTACGCGATCAAGTCGGTGGTGGCGGCGCGCCCGGGGCTCATCACCAGCGCCGACCTGCCGCTGCGCGGGTTCGCGGGGCGGTTCAAGAAGTAGCCGGGCGGGGTCAAGGCGCCTCGTCGTCGTCGTCGAAGAGGCGTTCCGGGTGGTGGTAGTCGTTGGTGCGCGCGCCGCGGCCGAGGTGCGGCGGCGGGATCCACTCGGTGCGCCCGTCGGGGAGTTTTCTTGTCCGCCAGCCCTTTTCGATCAGCTTGTGATCGGGCGGGCAAGCGAACGTGAGTTTGTCGGCGTCGGTGCGGCCCCCGGTGGCCCAGTCCTCGACGTGGTGGACCTCGGACCAGTAACCCGGCGCGTCGCAGCCGGGGTGCGTGCAGCCGCGGTCCTTCGCGTACAGGACGATGCGCTGGTCCGCCGAGGCGATTCGCCGCGTGCGCCCGAGATACAGTGGCCGGCTTGAGTGTTCGTCGAACACGGCGAGGTAGTGGTAGGCGTGGCGGGCCATCCGGATCACGTCGCGCATCGGCAGCAGCGTCCCGCCGCCCGTCAAGGCCCGGCCCGTGCCGGAGGTGAGCTCCTGCAGCGTGGTCGAGACGATGACGGTCACCGGCAGCCCGTTGTGCACGCCGAGTTTCGGGTCGCCCAGCCGGCTGCGCACCAGGGCGTTGAGCGCGTCGTGCTGGCGTTGCGCGTGGCTGCGCGTGTCCCTGCCGGCGCCCTCCTCGGCGGGTTCGCCATCCACGCACGGTGTTTCGTCGTCCGGGTTGCACATCCCGGGGGCGGCGAACCGCGCCAGCCACGCGTCGATGTTGGCGCGCAACTCCGGCGAAGCCACCAGCTTCCCGATGCTCATCCCGTCGGTGCGCTGTCCGCACCAGGTGAAGCCGCGCTGGCGGGCGCGGTCGGCGTCGGAGAACTTCCCGTCGGGATTGATCCGCAACGCGCACTGGTTCGCCACCCTCTGCAGCTGGTCGGGGCGCAGCGTCAGCGCCTGGCGGGCCAGGAATCGCTCGGCCTTTTCGACGGTGTCGACCGGTATGTCGCCCGGCAGGTCGCGGACGAACGTCTGGATCACGCGCAGGTGCTGCCCGTCGAGCATTCCCTCTCGCCATGCCCCGGCGGTGGCCGGCAGCTCGGGGCAGCTCCTGGCCGGTGAGGGTCAGGCGCGGGGAAAGCTGCTTGGCGTCGCGCAGGCGACGGCAGGCCTCGGCGTAGCTAATTCGCAGCCAGTCGGCGACCGCTTTGTGGACCGGGCCGCCGACGTCGGCGGGATCCTCATCGGCCAGGCCGGCGATCACGTGGTGGCTCACCGCGACCTGGCGGCGGCGCGACGTCTCCATCTGCTCCAGCGCGCGAAGCCGGACCGCGGGGCTGACGGCGTCGAAGCTCAGCCCGGCAAGTTTTGCCGTGGCCGCGTGCAGCTCGTCCAGCGCGGCGGACACCTCGGCCGGAAACGCTATCGAACCCATGTTCGAATGCTATGCCGCGGCGCCGACGCCGGCTATCGAAGAGACGCGTTCCTGTGGATTAAATCCGAACTGTGGATAGAGCCATTCCGGACGAAAAGTCAGGAGCTCGGGCACAGATCGCGTTGGGCCCAGTAAACGAGGAGGTCCGCCTGCGCAGGGTTCAGCCCGTTGGGGCCCAGGTCGGTATCGGACTTCTGCAGGGCCATTGCCTGCAGCTGCGCGGGAGGAACGCCGTACGACAATTGCTGGCACAGTCTCTGGCCCGTCACCAATAGCGCCGGATCGCCGCCGGCGAAGTCCTGGATCCCGGCGTTGTGCAGGTCGTTGAGATAGGAGATGGGGTCGGCCTGAGCCGGGCCGGCGCAGACGAGACCGGCGACAAGAAGTGGGCTGCTGATTGCCGCTATGCCCATAAATCGGCCAGACCGCCGCCGTGCCGCCATAGTTCCGTCTCCTTTACTTGAAGCGAACCGATTGAGTGCTCAATTATCTTGGAGCAATTTCCAGAAACGCGCTAGCAGATCGGCGACGATTCAATGACATCGGCGTGTCCAAATGCCTAACACCGCACTCCGTCGATCCGGCTGAACCCGGCGTCTAGGGTGAAAGCCATGCGGGTAGGCGTGCTGGGGGCGAAGGGCAAAGTCGGATCGACGATGGTGGCGGCGGTGCAGGCCGCCGACGATTTGGTCCTGTCCGCCGAGGTGGACGCCGGTGATCCGCTGAGCCTGCTGACCGAGGGCGACACCGAGGTGGTCATCGACTTCACCCACCCCGACGTGGTGATGGGCAACCTAGAGTTCTTGATCGGCAACGGAATTCACGCGGTGGTCGGGACCACGGGCTTCACCCAGGAGCGCCTCGACCAGGTGCAGTCGTGGCTCGGCGACAGCGACACGTCGGTGCTGATCGCGCCGAACTTCGCGATCGGGGCCGTGCTGTCGATGCATTTCGCGAAGCAGGCCGCGCCCTTCTTCGACTCGGCGGAGGTCATCGAGCTGCACCACCCGCACAAGGCCGACGCCCCGTCGGGCACCGCGGCCCGCACCGCGAAACTGATCGCCGAGTCCCGAAAGGGCTTGCCGCCCAACCCCGATGCCACCAGTACCAGCCTGCCCGGTGCGCGCGGCGCCGACGTCGAAGGGATACCCGTGCATTCCGTGCGGCTGGCCGGGCTGGTCGCCCATCAGGAGATCCTGTTCGGCACCGAGGGGGAGACGCTGACCATCCGCCACGACAGCCTGGACCGCACGTCGTTCGTGCCGGGCGTGCTGCTGGCGGTGCGGCGGATCGCGGAACGGCCCGGCCTCACCGTGGGCCTCGAGCCCCTGCTGAACCTCACGTGACCGGACGCACGCTGTACATCCAGCTGCTGATCGCGTTCATGTGCGTGGCCATGCTGGTGTACTTCGTGCTGCTGGGCCGCCTGGCCTTCGCGATGATCGCGTCGGGCCGGGTGGCCGCCGTCGGCCTGGGTGCCGCGCTGCTGATCATGCCGGTCATCGGGCTGTGGGCGATGATCGCCACGCTGCGGGCCGGGTTCGCCCACCAGCGGCTCGCCCGCCTGATCGCCGCGGACGGAATGGAACTCGACACCAGCGCGCTGCCGCGGCGTGCGTCGGGCCGCATCGAGCGGGACGCGGCCGACGCCCTGTTCGACACGGTGCGCACCGAGGTCCAGGCCGATCCCGACGACTGGCGGCGCTGGTACCGGCTGGCCCGGGCCTACGACTACGCGGGGGACCGCCGGCGTGCCCGGGAGGCCATGAAGACCGCGGTCGAGCTGCAGGCCGGCGGATGAGCAAGACCCTGCTGATCGTGCACCACACGCCGTCACCGAGCACCCGCGAACTGCTGGAGGCCGTGCTCGCCGGTGCCAATGATCCGGAGATCACCGGCGTGGACGTGGTCTGCCGGCCGGCCCTGGCGGCGACCCTGCCGGACATGCTCGACGCCGACGGTTACCTCTTCGGCACGACGGCCAACTTCGGCTACATGTCCGGCGCGCTCAAGCACTTCTTCGACACCGTTTACTACCCGAGCCTCGACCACGTTTCCGGCCGGCCGTACGGCCTTTGGGTGCACGGCAACAACGACACGGTCGGCGCCGCGGCCGCCGTCGGTAAGTTGGCGACGGGGCTGTCGCTGAGCCAGGCCGCCGACGTGCTCGAGGTCGTCGGTGCCGTCGACGGCGCGGTGCGCGAACGGGCCTATGAGCTCGGGGGTACGCTCGCCGCCACCCTGATGGGGTAGACGTCCGGCGTATCGAATTCCATTACCGCGCTGGCGAATTGCCGCGGATCGTAGTCGATCGCCTGGTGTCCCTGGCCACGCAGCGCGACGGTCGTGGCGCCCGGGATTCGGGCGGCGAGGGTCTCGGCGGCTGCGCGGAAATACCCCGGGCTCTCGGTGCCGAACAATATCCGGACCGGCACGCCGATGCCGGCGAGCCGCCCGGTTGCGCAGTAGGCGCTGGCCGCCGCGAGCTCGCGGGCGGCGGTGTGCCGGATCGAGTCGGCAAGGTAGGGAAGCTCACGCTTCGACAGGTCTTCGACGGCCGAAGGAGCCAGGTGCAGGGTCTCCCGGTAGAAGGCGTGGAGTATCTGGCGGGGGTCGGACATCGCCTTGAGGCGCGCGCAGACGTCCGGCGCGCCGACCTGGTGGCCCGGTGTCGGCATCGGCGGCTCGTACAGCACGATCCGCCTGAACGCGGCTGTGATCAGGGCGGCTTCCAGGACCGCCAACGCCCGTAGGAATGTCTGATGACGTACACGTCGCCGCCGACGGCCTCGGCAACGGCCGCGACGTCCTCGGCTTCCCGTTTCAGGCTGTACGGTCCGGCCTCGGCCGCGCTGAGTCCCCGGCCGCGGCGGTCCATCGCGTGGACCGTGTAGCGCTGCGCCAACCGTGGCGTCACCGAAGACCACCGGGCGCGCGTGCCGGTGCTGCCGTGCACCAGCAGCAGGGGCGGTCCGACGCCGACGGAGTCGTATCCGATCACGGTGCCGTCGGCCGAAATTGCGGCGGGCATAGCCCATACAACCCCGGCGCCGCCTCACCCCGGGACGTCGGGGGCTGCCATCTTTCCCACGGAAACTGCCAAAGACAACCTCAGGTGTAGGTCGGCTGGAACGCTTCCGCCGGCTGAACCAGAGCGAGGGCCGTGCTGGACCCGATCGGGCCATGCCGGTCGAACAGCGTGGCGGTGCCGGTGGCCACACCCGCGGTGCCGTAGTGGCTTTGGGCCGCCAATCCGAGGAACTCGCCGTCGGGCAGGCGGCTCGCGGTGACGGTGTAGTCGGCGTTGATGTAGCGCAAACCGCCAGTGCCCCAATGGGTGAGCGAGCTCGTGATGTCGCCGACGAACCCCAGGCGGGTGAACGGCGTGAGCGGATAGCCCTGCACCATCGGGCGAAACAGGCGCGTCCACGCGAACTTCTGAGAATGCGCCTGTTCCCACTCGCCGGCCGCGATGCCCGGACTGCCAGAGAGCGTGGCCCCGTACCCCCAGATGAGGAACGGTATGTCGGCCGGGAAGCCGTCGGTGCCGGCCGGCAGCGGCGGCATCTCGACCGGGCCGGACCACACCTGCCCGTCGGGATGCTCGCCTCGGCGTAGGAACAGGGCGCTGGCCCGCGCGACGATTCGCCCGTCCTGCACCATCGCGGCGTCGACGAGTTTGATGCGCCGGCCTTCCCGCTGCACCGAGGTCTCGATCCGCACCGGTTCGGGCAGAACCGGGCGCAGCAGGTCGACCGTGAGGCGCGCGGGCTGAAGGTCGGGATCGATCCCGGATTGCTCTATTCCAAACGCCAGCAGGCCGCCGACGTTTTGACCGCCGAGCGCCACGCCCCACGGCCCCTGCGTCATCGGCCCCGGCAGATAGGAGTCACCATCGACAGCGAAGAACGCCTCGGGCATGATGGCGGAATCCTCGATCGTCATCGCTATCACGATAGGGCAGGAGGATATACGGACCGGGCATGCCTCCAGTGATCGAAATTCCCCGCACGCACAACCCATTCCCGACGACCGGCGTCTCCCGCGGCGCCGACGGCATACCGCGCTACGATCGGCTGCCCGCCACCCTGCTGGACATGCTCGCCGAGCAGGTCGACAACCGCCCGAACAGTGAGGCCGTCGTCGAACTCGGCGCCGGCCGGTTGACCTACCGCCAGCTGTGGGAGCGCGCGGCGCGGGTGGCGGGCGGGCTGCGGGCGGACGGCCTGAGCCCGGGCGATCGCGTCGCCGTGCGCTACCCGGCCGGCATCGATTGGGTGCTCGCGTTCTGGGGCATCGTGATGGCCGGTGGCGTTGTGGTCGCGGTCAATACGCGCTCGGCGCAGCCGGAGGTGGAATTCGTCCGGTCCGACTCGGGCGCGCGGATGGATCTCCCGCCGGGCGCGCCGTTGCCCGACGGCGACCCCTACGTGACGCACGGGCTCGCGCACGCGGATGTCGCCGCACTGTTCTACACCTCGGGCACCACCGGCCACCCCAAGGGCGTGCCGACCACCCACGAGGCCTTCCTGGCCAACACCGAAAACGCGATCCGCTGCCTCGACCAGCCGAGAGACCTGGGCGAGGGAATGCGCACGCTGATCTCGGTGCCGCTGTTCCACGTAACCGGCTGCAATTCACAGCTTTTGGCCGCCGCCCGCCTCGGCGGCGCGTCGGTGATCATGCCCGCGCTCAACCTCGACGAATTGATCGCGACGCTGGCCGCCGAACGCATCTCCGTCATGGTGACGGTGCCGGCGATCTACGCTCTGATGTTGCGGCACAAGGGTTTCGCTCAGGCCGACGTGTCCGGCGTGCGCTGGGTCGGCTACGGGGGCGCGCCCATCGCGCCCTCGTTGGTGGGCGCGGTGAAGGAGGCGTTTCCGCACGCCACGGTGTTCAACGGTTACGGCATGACCGAGACCGCCTCGCTGATGACCGTGCTGCCGGACCGCGACGCCGTCGAGCACGCCGACTCCGTGGGGTACGCCGTGCCCTCGGTGGACCTCGGCCTGGTCCCGTTCGCCGGCGACGAGCCCGGCGTCGGCGAGTTGGTCACGCGCGGCGCCAATGTCACCGCGGGCTACTGGAATCGGCCGGACGCCAACCGGGGCACGTTCGCCGAAGGCTGGCTGCACACCGGCGATGTGGTTCGCGTCGACGACGCGGGACGGGTACATATTGTCGATCGGCTCAAGGACATCATCAACCGGGGCGGCGAGAACGTGTCCAGCGTCGAGGTCGAGGCGGCGTTGCTGTCGGCGCCCAACGTCGCCGACGCCTGCGTGCTGGCGGTGCCCGACGACGTGATGGGCGAAAAGGTCGGCGCCGTGCTCTTCGCCGGCGAGGGCGAGATCGACGTGCGCGCCGTCCTCGAACACTGCCGCGGCCGCCTGGCCGACTACAAAATCCCGCAATACGTCACCGTGGTGAACGAAGCGCTGCCCCGCAACGCCGGCGGCAAGCTGCTCAAGGGCAAGCTACGCGGCGAGGTGAAATGGGGCGACCCGCTCCGATGAGCTCCACCCTGCTGATCGCCAACCGCGGCGAGATCGCCCTGCGAATCATCCGCACGGCAACGGAACTGGGCATCCGGACGGTAGCCGTCTACGCCGAGGACGACGCCGAGAGCCCCCACGTACACGCGGCCGACGAAGCGATCGGCCTGCCGGGCGCCGGGCCGGCGGCCTACCTGAATCAGGCCGAACTGCTCGCGGCGGCCAAGCAGTCCGGTGCCGAGCTGATCCACCCGGGTTACGGGTTCCTTTCGGAGAACGCCGAATTCGCGCGCGGCTGCGCGGCAGCCGGATACACCTTCGTCGGCCCGGGCGCCGACGTGCTCGAGCTGGTCGGCGACAAGTCGGCGGCGCGCGCCGCCGCGGTCGGCGCGGGCGTGCCGGTGCTGCCCGCGACCGAGGGACCCAGCAGCGTCGAGGACGTCAAGGCGTTTTTCGCCGAGCGGGACGGCGCCGTCATGATCAAGGCCCTCGGCGGCGGCGGTGGCCGGGGCATGCGGAAGGTGAGCGGGGCCGACGAGATCGAGCACGCCTACCAGCAGTGCGCCGCGGAGGCGCAACTCGGCTTCGGGGATTCCGCGCTGTTCGCCGAGGCGGTGCTCGACGCCGCGCGGCACATCGAGGTGCAGGTCGTGGGGGCCCCGGCCGGGCACCAGACGCGCGCGCTGGCCCTCGGCGACCGCGACTGCAGCGTCCAGCGGCGCTACCAAAAACTGGTCGAAATCGCACCGGCCCAAGGGCTTTCGGACGCGCTGCGCCGCGCCCTGCACCAGGCCGCGGCCCGGCTGTGCGCCCGGGTGGGCCTGCGCGGCGTGGCCACCGTCGAATTCCTGGTCGCCGGGGACAGCTTCGTCTTCCTCGAGATCAACCCGCGCATCCAGGTCGAGCACCCGGTCACCGAGGAAACCACCGGGGTGGACCTGGTGGCCGTCCAGCTGGCCATCGCCGGCGGGGCGTCGTACTACGAACTCGGGCTCCCGGCCGGGATCGCCTCGGACGGAAGCGAAGTGATCGGCGAACCGGCCGCGCGCCGCGGAATCGCGATCCAGGCCCGGGTCAACATGGAGACCTTCGCCGCCGACGGCTCGGTGCTCCCCGCGGCGGGCACGTTGACGGTGTTCTCGCCGCCGAGCGGTCCCGGGGTGCGTGTCGACACCTACGGCCGGCCGGGCCTGGTCACCAGCCCCAGCTACGACTCGCTGCTGGCCAAGGTCGTCACCCACGTGCGCGGCACGTCGTGGCCGGCGGCGGTCCGCAAGGCCCGCACCGCCCTGGGCGAATTCGGCGTCGAGGGCGTGCGCACCAACATCGCGGTCCTGCGGGAATTGCTGAGTGACAGCCGGATCCAGTCCGGCTGGGTGACAACGGACTTCCTCGACGCGAAGCTTCCAGCGCTGGCCGCCGCCGCGCTGTCGCACCAGCATGACGTCCGCGTCGCGCCGGTCGAGCTCTACCCCGGCGAGGAAGCGCTGCGCGCCCAACTCGCCGGCACGGTCGTGGAGGTGGCCGCGGAGGGCGAGGCATTCGGCGCCGGCGCCCCGCTCGTCGTCCTCGAGGCGATGAAGATGCAACACGTGCTCGCCGCGCCGGACGCGCTGCGGACGGTCCGGAGCCTGGTGGCGCCGGGCCAGGTCGTCGGGACCGGCGATCCGTTGCTGGTCTTCACCCGGGCGGGCGCCGGGGCCGAGGGCGAATCCTCCGCGGCCGCAGTCGATCTCGACCGGTCGCGCGCGGACCTCGACGAGGTCGCGCACCGGCACCTGCTCACCCGCGACGAGGCCCGGGAGGCGGCGGTCGCCAAGCGGC
>NZ_LZLY01000091.1 GCF_001673535.1 Mycobacterium sp. 1081908.1
TGCTGGAGGTGTGCTGGGAAGCGTTGGAAACGGCCCGAATTGACCCGGCCGGGTTGGCGCGCACGGAGACCGGGGTGTTCGTCGGCGCGTGGTCGCAGGCGTATGGCGGGGGCGGCTCCGACGGGGCGGAGGGCTATGCGCTGACGGGTCTGTCCACCAGCGTCGCCTCGGGGCGGGTGGCGTATGCGTTGGGGTTGCAGGGCCCCGCGATCACCGTGGACACGGCGTGTTCGTCGTCGTTGGTGGCCACGCATTTGGCGTGTCAGTCGCTGCGCAATGGGGAGTCGTCTCTTGCTCTGGCCGGGGGTGTGACGGTGATGACGACGCCGTCGGTGTTCACCGAGTTCGCGCGCCAGCGCGGGTTGGCCGCCGACGGGCGCTGTAAAGCGTTCTCGGCCAACGCCGATGGCACCGGCTGGGGCGAGGGTGCGGCGGTGCTGGTGTTGGAGCGGCTCAGCGATGCCCACCGCAACAATCACCCAGTGTTGGCGGTGATCGCGGGCTCGGCGATCAACCAGGACGGCGCCTCCAACGGGTTGACCGCGCCCAATGGGCCCGCGCAGCAACGCGTGATCACCCAGGCGGTGGCCAACGCGGGTGTCGCGCTGGATCAGGTCGATGTGGTCGAGGCGCATGGCACCGGCACCACGTTGGGCGATCCGATCGAGGCCGGTGCGCTGATCGCCACCTACGGTGCGGCGCGCAGCCCGGAGCGCCCGTTGTGGGTGGGGTCGATCAAATCCAACATCGGTCACACCCAGGCCGCGGCCGGGGTGGCCGGGTTGATCAAGATGGTCGAGGCGCTCAATCACGGCAGCTTGCCGCCGACGTTGAACGTGGATCGGCCCAGCCCGCATGTGAATTGGTCGGCGGGCACGGTGCGCCTGCTGACCGAGCCGGTGCCCTGGCCGGTCACCGATCATCCGCGCAC
>NZ_LZLY01000092.1 GCF_001673535.1 Mycobacterium sp. 1081908.1
GGCGGCGGCGGCGGCCACGGCGGGGCCGGCGGGGGCGGCGGCCTGCAGCTCGGTTCCGGCGCCAATGGCGGCGCCGGCGGTCACAGCCACTCCGGGCTCGGCGGGCACGGCGGGGCCGGCGGGGAGGGCGGCCTCGGCGTCGGCGACGGCGGCAACGGCGGCGCCGGCGGGTCCAGCGACCCCGGTGCCGGGGGCACTGGAGGCCGCGGCGGCGCCGGCGCCAACAGCGCATTCATCGGCAACGGCGGCGCGGGCGGCGCCGGCGGAAACGGTGACACCGCCGGCAACGGCGGGAGCGGCGGGAATGCCCGCGGAATTGGAAACGCCGGCGCCGGCGGCTCCGGCGGGTCCAGCACGCCCGGCGCCGGCGGCACCGGCGGTGCGGGCGGCTCCGGCGGCATCGACGAAGGATTCATCGGCAACGGTGGCGCGGGCGGCGCGGGCGGATACGGCGATGCCGGGGGCGGGTTCGGCGGCCACGGCGGCGGGACCCTGGCGCTCGTCGGCTTCGGCGGTAACGGCGGCGCCGCGGGGGCCAGCACAATCACCACCGGCGTGGGGGCCCAGGGCGGTGACGGGGGAGCCTCCATCGCCTACTTCAGCTCCGGCGGCAACGGCGGCAACGGCGGAGACGTCGGCATCGGTGCCACCGGCGGCGCAGGCGGCACCGGCGGCGTCGTCGTCACCGGCAGATTCGCGACGGCCGGAATCAACGGGCAAACCGGGAAGGTGGGCTAGCCGACCGGCCGCGGGCCGCGTCAGCGCTCGACGAATCCGACGAATTGGTCCGCGGGTTCCGACCAGTCGGCGACGACCTTGTCCACGTGTCCCGGCCGGGACGGCCACGCGTCGCCGCCTTCCAGCAGGTGCAGCAATTTCTCGGCGGCCGCGCGCGGACCCTGGGCCACCACGAGCACCCGGCCGTCGGCCTGGTTGGCCGCGTACCCGGTGAGGCCGAGCTCCAGCGCGCGGGCGCGGGTCCACCAGCGGAAACCGACCCCCTGGACGCTGCCGTGCACCCAGGCGGTGAGCCGGACGTCAGGCTCCGGCATCGGCGATCTCGAAGTTGACGGTCGTGCCGGATTTCAGCGTGCGCCCGACGGTGCAGACGAGGTCGACCGCCCGGTTGGCGACGACGAGCACCCGCTGCTTCTCCTCGTCGGAGAGCCCGGACAGGTCGAGCTCGAGGGTCTCCTCGAGCAGCGGATAGCGCTCCTGCTCGCGGTCGGCGGCCCCGGACACCTTGACCACGGCCTTGTAGTCGTCGCCGAGCCGGCGGGCCAGCGGTTCGTCGGTGGACATGCCGCTGCACGCGGCCAGCGCGATCTTGAGCAGCTCGCCGGGTGTGAACACCCCCTGGACGTCCTCCGAGCCGACGAGCACCTGCGCGCCGCGTGAGCTGTATCCGGTGTAGCGGCGCGATCCGGTGCGTTCGACCCACAGTTCCGTCATGGCTTCTTTTCTACCGGGCTGGCCCTACCCGCCGGTGCGGCCGGGCGGGCATACTGCGCTGCATGGCCACTGTGGTCGCTTTGCACGCCCATCCGGACGACGAGGTGATACTTACCGGCGGCACCCTCGCGCGGGCGGCGGCGGCCGGGCATCGCGTTGTCCTCGTCACCGCGACCGACGGCCGCGTACACAATGACGACGGCGATCTCCGGTTGAACGAATTGCGTTCGAGCGCAAGCATCCTCGGTGTACATCGGGTCGAATGCCTCGGCTATGCCGACAGCGGATATGGCCCCGTCTTCTACCCCGATCCGCCCGGACGCGTCAGGTTCGGCCGAGCCGACGTCGACGAGGCGGCTGGGCGGCTCGCGGAAATACTGCACGACGAGGCCGCGGATGTGCTGCTCAGCTACGAGGGCAACGGCGGCTATGGCCACCGCGATCATGTCCAGGTGCACCACGTCGGCAAGCGGGCCGCCGAGCTCGCATCGACGCCGCGAGTACTCGAGGCAACAATGCCACGCGAATTGCTGGTGCGCATCGGGCAGCTCGCCCGTCTGTTGCGACTACCGGCGCCCTACGAACCGGAAGTTGCGCGCACCGCCTACGCGCCGACGTCCAGCATCACCCACCGGATCAACGTCTTCGGTTTCGCACGACACAAGCGCGACGCGTTTGCGGCCCACCGCTCCCAAATCGGCGAGTCCGGTCTCGCGGCGCGCGTGTTCGACGTGCTGCTTGCGCTGCCCCCACAGGTGTTCGGCCTGCTGTTCCCCCGTGAATGGTTCGTCGACCCCGCGCTACCCCGGGGAATCACGCGACGCGACATCTTCGATTGACTCGCCGTCGAGTGTGATCCCTGGGCGTCGCGGCTCGGCGTGTCGCAGCCGTGTGCTCACACCGAAAAGCCGTCAGCGCACGCTCGAAACCCTCGGCCGCGGCTGGCATCTCGGGCAGTAGAACGAGGAACGGTTCATGAACTTCTCGCGACGCATCACCGCGCCGCAGCGCCGGCAGGGTTCGCCTTCCCGGCCGTAGGCGTCCAGGGATCGGTCGAAGTACCCGGACTCGCCGTTGACGTTGACGTAGAGCGAGTCGAACGAGGTGCCGCCCTTTGCCAGCGCGTCGCGCATCACGTCGGCGGCGGCGTCCAGCACGGCGGTCAGCCGGCGGCGGCTGAGGGTGTCGGCGATCCGCGCGCCGTGCACCTTGGCCCGCCACAACGCCTCGTCGGCATAGATGTTGCCGATCCCCGAGACGACGGTCTGATCGAGGAGCTGCCGCTTGATCTCGGAATGCTTGCGCCGCAACACCTTTACCACGGCGCCGCGGTCGAAAAGCGGGTCGAGCGGGTCGCGCGCCAGGTGCGCGACGGGCTGCGGAACCACGCTGCCGTCGACGCTGACCAGATCGGCGAGCATCCACCCCCCGAACGTCCGCTGGTCGGCGAAGCTCAGCACGGTCCCGTCGTCGAGCAGCGCGGAGATGCGCACGTGGTCGGCGCGCGGCACCTTGCCCAGCAGCATCTGCCCGCTCATGCCGAGGTGAACGACGAGCGCGGCGTCCGGGTCGCCCAGCAGCAGCCACAGGTACTTGCCGCGCCGGTCGGTTCCGGTGATCTTCGCGTCGAGCAGCCGCGCGGTGAGGTCGGCCGGCCCGGCCTCGTGGCGGCGCACCGCGCGGGGATGATGCACCCGGACCGCGGTGATCGTCTTGCCCACCACGTGGGCCTGCAAGCCGCGGCGCACCACCTCGACTTCGGGCAGTTCGGGCATTCAGCAGGTCATCAAACTACGCGGACGTCTTGCCCGCGGTGTCCAGCGCTTCCAGCGCTTTCCAGGTCGCGGCGGCGGCCTTTTGCTCGGCCTCCTTCTTCGAGCGGCCGACACCCGAGCCGTATTCGGTCTCCATCACGACGACGACCGCGGTGAACTCCTTGTCGTGGTCCGGCCCGGTGGAGGTGACCAGGTAGGACGGCGCCCCCATGCCGCGGGCGGCGGTCAGCTCCTGCAGGCTGGTCTTCCAGTCCAGCCCGGCCCCAAGCGTCGGCGCGGCGTCGAGCAGCGGGCCGAACAACCGCAGGATCACCTCACGCGCCGTGTCGATTCCGTGCTGCAGGTAGATCGCGCCCAGCAGCGATTCCATGCCGTCGGCCAGGATGCTCGACTTGTCGGCCCCGCCGGTGTTCGCCTCGCCCCGGCCGAGGAACAGGTGCGCGCCGAGGCCCTCGTCGGAGAGCTTCCGCGCGACGTCGGCCAGCGCCTGGGTGTTGACCACGCTGGCCCGCAGCTTGGCGAGGTCGCCCTCGGAGCGGTCGGGATGGCGGTGGTAGAGCTCGTCGGTGATGGTCAGGCCCAGCACCGCGTCGCCCAGGAACTCCAGGCGCTCGTTGGTGGGCAGCCCGCCGTGCTCGTAGGCATAGCTTCGATGCGTCAGGGCCAGCGACAGCAGCTCCTCGGGCAGCTCGACCCCGAGCGCCTCGAGCAGGGCCCGCCGCGACGTCACCGCTGGTCCCCTCCGGCGTCGTCCGGGTCGGACGGCGCCGGCAACATCTCGGCCAGCTTGGACCACCGCGGGTCGATCCGATCGTGGTGATGGCCGGGCTCGGCCGCGAGCGCGACACCGCATTCGGGGCACAACCCCGGGCAATCCGGCGTGCACACCGGCGCGAAGGGCAGCTCCAGCCCGACGGCGTCGATGATGGGCTGCTCCAGGTCGATGGTGTCGTCGACGATGTGGCCCACCTCGTCTTCCTCGGTGGTCGCCTCGGTCGTGCTGTCGGGGTAGGCGAACAGCTCGGTCAACCGGACCTGCACCCGCCCGGTGACCGGCGTCAGGCAGCGGGAGCATTCGCCGACGGTGGGCGCGTCCACGGTCCCGGTCACCAGCACGCCCTCGGACACCGACTGCACCTGCAGGTCCAGCTCCAACGGGGCGCCCCGGTCGATCGCGATCATGTCCAGCCCGATGCGCGACGGGCTGGGCACCGTCTCGCGCAGGGTGACCATCGCGCCCGGGCGCCGCCCCAGCCGCGTGATGTCGAGCGTCATCGGCGACGTCGAACGGCGCTGCGTGGTGCTGTGCTGCCGCGTCATAGGGGAAATCCTACGGCGCCGCGCGAGTAATGAAAGGCGCGAACGCCGCGCTAGCGGGTCGCGTAGTCGTGGGTGCCGGCGGCCGTGCGGAGCTGGTGGCGGCCGCGGCCCACCGAGCGCAGCGTGCCGTTGAGGAACTCCTCGAACTCGGCGAGCTTGTTGTCCACGTAGATGTCGCACTCGCCGCGCAGCCGGTCGGCCTCGGCGTGCGCGGTGTCGATGAGGCGGGTGGCCTCGGCGTTCGCCGCCTCCACCACGCTGTTCTGCGAGACCAGCCGCTGCTGCTCCTTGATGCCCTCTTGCACGGCCTTCTCGTACGAGATGTTGCCGTTCTCGATCAGCCGATCCGCTTCGGCCTGGGCGCGGCCGACGCTGGCCTCGTACTCGCGTTTCGCCGCCGTGGCGATGCGAATCGACTCCTCGCGGGCCTCCCCGACCATCCGCTCGCTGTGCTGGCGCGCCTCGCTGACCATCCGGTCGGCCTGCGCTTTCGCGTCGGACAGCAGCCGGTCCGCCTCGGCGCGGGCGTGGTTGAGCATCGACTCCGACTCGGTGGTCGCCGAGGAAACCATGGATTCGGCGTGCGACTTGGCATCCTGCAGCATCGAATCGCGCGCGTCGAGCACGTCCTGGGCGTCGTCCAGTTCGCCGGGGATCGCATCCTTGATGTCGTCGATCAGCTCCAGCACGTCGCCGCGGGGCACGACGCAACCGGCCGTCATGGGCACGCCGCGCGCCTCTTCGACGATGGCGCCCAATTCGTCCAGCGCTTCAAAAACTCGGTACACGGCCATACCCTCCTGGCGTCTGGCAAAAAACTCCGTTGTTACCAGTGTGCCTGTTGTTACCTCTGTGACAGCGGTGGCGACGCGGTGTGTCGGCCATTTGCCCTCCGCGACCGCTCGCTGCCAGGGAAATCCATAGAAAATGCCCGTTCATGCCGTTTCCGCGGGCCCGACCGCCGCGCGGGGTTGTTCCGTCCATATTCTTTGCCGGCCCCCGCACCGATTTATAGCCATTCTAGGGATCGCGGCCGCCCCCGCGCGCAAAAGCCCTCACCCGCGTTGACAGATACCCCCTAGGGGTATAGGCTACCGACGGGAAATCGCCGGATCACGCAACCGAAGCGGAGGCCTCGATGAGAGCGCTGGCAGCGGTCGGTCACGCCCTGGGCTTGGCCGGGTCGATGACGTGGGAAATTCTGTGGGCCCTGATCCTGGGATTCGCCCTGTCGGCGGTGGTGCAGGCCGTGGTGCGCCGTTCGACGATCGTGAACCTGATGGGTGACGACCGGCCGCGCACCCTGGCGGTGGCCGCCGGGCTGGGGGCCGCGTCGTCGTCGTGCTCCTATGCCGCGGTGGCTCTGGCCCGCTCGCTGTTCCGCAAGGGCGCCAACTTCACCGCCGCGATGGCGTTCGAGATCGGTTCGACGAACCTCGTGGTCGAGCTGGGCATCATCCTGGCCCTGCTGATGGGCTGGCAGTTCACCGCCGCGGAATTCGTGGGCGGCCCCCTGATGATCGTGGCGCTGGCCGTCCTGTTCCGGCTGTTCGTGCGGTCCCGGCTCGTCGATGCGGCCCGGGAGCAGGCCGAGCGCGGCATCGCCGGCTCGATGGAAGGCCATGCCGCCATGGACATGTCGATCCAAAAGGAGGGCTCGTTTGCCCGACGGCTGTTCTCCCCGCAGGGATTCACCTCGGTCTCGCATGTGTTCGTGATGGAGTGGATGGCGATTCTGCGGGATCTCGTCCTGGGCCTGCTGATCGCCGGTGCGATCGCGGCGTGGGTGCCCGAAAGCTTTTGGCGGATCTTCTTTTTGACCGATCACCCGGCGTGGTCGGCGGTGTGGGGTCCGCTGGTGGGACCGATCGTCGCGATCGTGTCGTTCGTCTGCTCGATCGGCAACGTGCCGCTGGCCGCGGTGCTGTGGAACGGCGGCATCAGCTTCGGCGGCGTCATCGCGTTCATCTACGCCGACCTGGTGATCCTGCCGATCCTGAACATCTACCGCAAGTACTACGGCACCAGGATGATGCTGACGCTGCTCGGCACCTTCTACGCCGCGATGGTCGCCGCCGGTTACCTGGTCGAATTGCTATTCGGCACAGCGGGTCTCGTCCCGAAACAGCGCAACGCCACGGTGATGGAGGCGTCGATCTCGTGGAACTACACCACCTGGCTCAACATCGCCTTCCTCGTCGTCGCCGCGGCCCTGATCGTGCGATTCGTCGCCTCCGGCGGAGTCCCGATGCTGCGGATGATGGGCGGCTCCCCCGCCGCGACCGAGGGGCACCACGATCACAGCCATCAATGCGACTGAGGGCTGTGGCTCCGGGTTGAGCGGGTGGCCATCCATTCGTCGGTGCCGATCGTGCTTCGCCAGTCCGCCGGCAGCGCGTCCAGAGCGTCTTCGATGCAATCCCATATCGACTCGAGGGGCGATGCACCCGGGGCGGCGGCGGCAATCCGGTCCTCCACAGCGTAATTCGGCTCATGCGGCGCATCGCTGAACGGGGCGAGCGCGTTGACGGCGGCCATGACGCGGCGCCGCCGTTCTGCGTAGGGCCACCCGGCCAACTCGTCGGGCATGATCGGCCGGCCGAAGATGTAGTCCTGCGCCGCATGCCGATACGGCACCTCGAGCTTTTGGTCCACCGGTTCCTCGGGCAGGCCGCCGGCGAAGTACACCGGCACGATCGGCATCGACGCGGCGATCGACAGGTCCAGCAGCGTGGACGTCAGCCGCTCGACGCGCTGGCCGGAGCGGACCGATCGCGTTCCGTCGGCGTGCACCATGGTCGACACCCCGTGGGCGGCGACGTCGCGCTTGATGTCCTCGATCAGGCTCAAGAACTGCTCGGGGTTGCGCTGGTCGAAATACCGGGTGCTGCCCGGCTTTCCGTTCGCCGTGGCGTCGGCCAGCCGGGTGAGGGCACCGACCCACCGGGTTTCGTGCTTGGCGTGCGCGATCGTCACGACCTTCGTGTCGGTCAGCCACGATGCGATCGACGTGCCCAGGATCGATTCGATCTGCACCTGGTGGTTGCCCAGCAGCAACGCGGGACGGCCCCGGACCGCGTCCATCGCCGCGGGATAGGTGACGATGACGTGCCTGACGTAGCGCGACAGCAGGGCCCAGTGGACGAGGTCGGCGAACCCGCCCGGCTGAATTCCCAGCCGGTCGGTCGACCAGGTGCGCACGGGCTGCCAGTCCGTCCGCAACGACGCGTCCGCGCGACACTCGCCCCGGTCCGTTTGCCCGACCTCGACGGAGATTCGCTCCAGCGGAAGCGCCGGGCAGCTCACCTGCCCGTCGACGACGCGCACCTGCGCCGGGTGGATCGCGCCGTGCGCGGCGTCGGCGACGGCTTCCTTGACGGCGATGTCGGCGATCAGTGAATTGCGTTGGCTCTCGGTGTCATACACCGCTCGCAGGGTGCCCTTGAACCAGTCCTGCGTTGCCGCGCGCGCCGCATCGAGCGTGACCGCCCCGCGGCCCAGCCGATCGCTCAACGACATCCCGGGCACCGCGCGGCGCTCGGCAATGAACGCGCGCCGCTCGGCGCCGCTGACCTGGACGAGATGGCCTTTTTCCAAAAGGAATTCGACGACGCGCAGGTAGGCCCAGGGCTTGCCGGCGGCGCTGAGCCACAGATCGACGATCGGCAGCCGGTCGTCGGCGTCGTCAAACCCGACGAACCGGGTCTGCACGTCGACCGTCCCTTCCAGGGGGGCGTCGCCGTAGAAGCGCGCCCAGATCACCCGGCGCGGGAATCCGACGGTCGTGTCCCCGGCGGCCGCGTAGGAGGCGACATCCGCCCTGTCCGTGGTCCATACGTTCATCGCGGTGTGGGGCACGATGTGAAACGCGCCGTCGAGCAGCCCCGGGTGTTGCTGGCCCGCCGGGACCTTGCACCGCTCGACCGCGAGCGTGCCCGACGAGCCGTTGCGGCCGATCCGGGCGCCGTCCATCAGGGTCTGGAACGCGGGCCCGTGGAACACCGTGCCGTCGTACGGGCTGGCGTAGGGCACCGCGTCTCGCAACGGGGCGGGTGTCGCGGGTTCGCCCGCGTAGTGCTCCGCGGTGAAGATCACGGCCTCCGCGTGGGTCTCCCAGCGCGACAACTCCGCTCGCGGCGCATCGCGCCACACCTCCAGGCGACCGTCGAAGCGGCCCGGATCGACGGGCTCGACCACCACCCGTAGTCGCGTCGGGGCGTCGACGACGACCCAGCGAACCAGGCGCAGGTCGCTGATTTCGATCACCTTGGCCCCGCCCGTCGCCCGGCTTGCCCCCTGGGCGAACAGGTCCAGCACCGACATCATTGGCAGGGAGGGGATCACGTAGGTCGGGCAGTGATCGAGGACCCAGGCGTCGCGCGCGGGGTCGATGGTCAGCTCCAGCGTGGTGGCCGCGCCGGCCTCGGGCGCGGATCGACGTTCCGGCGCGCCGGGCGCGAGGCGCATGGCCAAATTCGTTGCGCTGTAGATCCGTATCCCGTCGCACCACAGCGAGGCGTCGGCCACGGCGAGGATGCCGGTATCGCCGCGCTCGATGCGGGTGAGTTCTGTCTCCGCGGTGATCTGCTTGTTGGTGGGCACGATCTGGCCGCGGTATCGCCAGGTGATCGCTTCGCGGATGGCCACCGGTTCAAAGCGCGCCGAGGGGCCCATCTCCTCGCCGAATCCGAGATCGAGCATCGCGAATTGCAGCAGTTGGAGCAGCATTTCGATGCCGAGTGATCCGGGTTGCACCGGGTCGCGGTAGAAGTGCGCCTTGAAATACCACTCGGCGGGGTTGATGTCCTTGACGGCGCGCCACCGGCCCACGCCGGCGGCGCCCGCGGTGGGCCACCGGCCCGTGACCCGGTCGATCATCAACAGCATCGGGTCGGCGAGCCGC
The DNA here is from genome assembly GCF_001673535.1 of Mycobacterium sp. 1081908.1. Classification (GTDB taxonomy): domain Bacteria; phylum Actinomycetota; class Actinomycetes; order Mycobacteriales; family Mycobacteriaceae; genus Mycobacterium. Next base: position 9,451 of record NZ_LZLY01000092.1, read on the forward strand.
GCTCCCGGGCCGAAGAATTCCGCCGGGTGCGCGCCCAGGTCGACGACCGGTGCCTCGCAGGGCAGCTCCAGCAGGGCGCGCTGTTCCTCGCTGACCGGGAGCCCGACCTGCTGCTGCAACGCTTCGAGGCGAAAGTAGCCGAACACCGTGTCGAACGTGTAGACGACGCCGTCGTCGGCGGAGATTTCGCCGTCGAAGGTGACGATGATGGTTCCGCCCGCCTGGGCGACGTTCTTCAGCACGGCCTTGATCCGCAGCGTCCCGGTCGAGGGCGTGATCTCCCGGTGCTGGATGCCGGTCCCGTCGAGGTTGCGGAAGAACAGGTCGACGTCGAAGTCCAGCGGGCAACCGGCGTATGCGCCCAGCCAGCCGCAGGGCTGCAGCGCGATCTCCATCAGGACCGCGTTGGGCATCGTCGGTGTCGCGTTCGCGCCCTTGTTCTCGGCGAAATACCATGCGTCGCTTGGCACGTCGTATTCCGCGACGACCTGCGCCCCGGGTTTCGCGACGCCGAGCTCTCCGACGACCTCGGTGACCCGGGACATGAAGTGGTAGGGCGGGCCCGGCAGCCGCGCCACCCTGCGGTGGGTGTCGAACTTCTCATAGAGCGGGCCGAGCGCCAGGGAAGGCTTGGCGATGGCGCAGGCCAGCATCGCGGGGTAGCCGAACTCGGCGCCGTGGCCCTCGGCGACGGGCTTGGGTTCGACGTAGCCCGCGAGCTCTTCGACGCCCATATCCATCGGGCATCCGGGTGAGAGCCGCAGTCCCATCCGGCGGCAGTGGAAGGCCGGCAAACCGTCGACGGTGCACAGCAGGTCGGCGAAAAGCGTTGGCTCGGGCCCGGCGATGACCTCGCGCACGAACACCTCGTAGACCAGCTCGCGCGACTGGGGCGTGACCTGGCCGCGGCAGACCAGCTTGTAGGTCTCGAACGGCACCGGCTCGAAACGCCACCCGTCGCACTCCAGCGTCATGCCGAGGGCGGTCATGTAGACGGCCATCGTCTGCATCGTGGCCTCGTACATGAGGGTGCCGGGCATGCAGGGGTCGTTCTTGAAATGACCGCCGAAATACCAGGTTTCGGGTGTCACACGCGCGACCGCGCGCAGGTAACCCCGGCCCCACGGCCCACCGGCGAAGTCCAGCCGGGTAACCTCGTCGACGAAGAGCATGTCGCCGGCCGAAATGCTGGGCGTGCGGGTGTGGCTGGCCCCGCGCTCGAAGCCGGGCCCGAGCGTGCGCCAGATCTCACCCGCGGCCAACGCCTCCAGGTCGGGGCGCTGCAACGAGGTGCGCGACGTTCGCACCGGCGTCGATTCCATTGGCCCGCTGACGGTTTCGTCCTCGGGGCGCCAGAGGATCCCGCCCGACGCCGCCAGTTCCTCGTCGGAGAAGAAGCCGGCCTGGCCGTTGCGCATGGACATCCGCTCGACACCGTCGATCGTGCAGTCGTAGTGGAAGAAGAACATGCGGATGTCGCCCTGCCGGGCGTGGCCGTCCACGTGGATGTCGAAGCGCAGGGTGTCGCCGATCTCGGGCAACCCGCCCAGGTAGGTGACCTCGCAGCCGAGCAGGCGATACACCCGCTCGCCTTTGTTGGCGAAGTCCGCGCCCATCCAGGAGATCAGCATGAGGTCCGCCTGCCCGGCCTCGATCATGATTCCGGCCGGCATCCGGCCCCGGTGCAACCACCAGGCGTCGGCGGTGACATCGGTTTCGGTCCACAGTGTTCCGGTGCCGTTCTTGCCCGGCTCGGCGTCGATGCCCAGCAGCCGATCCGCCAGCAGCAGTGGGGATTCCGGCATCCGCACCTGCCGCGCGTAGTCGTCTTGCACGGTGAACGCCGGGCCGAAGATGTCGGATATCTTGCCCGAGGCGTGCACGCGCAGGCCGTCCTTGTCCAGGCTCAGGCCCACCGGGGCGCGCTTGACCGTGGGCTTGGGCAGCTCCTTGCCGGGGGGCGGCGACGGCTGGGTCGCCCGGTAGGCGCCGGCGTCGGGCAGATAGCCGACGCCGTTGTGGGCCACCGGTTCTGGGTCGTCCACCGGGGGTCGCGACGGCGGCGCGCCGATCGACAGCGGCTCGGGCGGCGCCTGGCCGAGCAGGTCCGCGCCGAGCGGCACCCGCGCCGACGCGTCCGCGGCCTTGGGCAGAGCCGGCGGTACGGGCAGGTGTGTTGTCATGGGCCGCTCCAGTGCAGGGATGGCATGGCGAGTCGGGACGCGATTCGGCAGCCGGACATCGGGTGGGTGGGCCGGGAACCGCAACCGCGCGTGTTTCCCCGCGGGGGCCGGGGGCGGCAGCTCCCCGGGTGCCGTTGGCGCGAGCACGATTCGCTGCTGCTGACCGCCGAGGCCGGTGAGCGCGACGACGACCGAGCGCTCGCCGGCCGTCCACGGCGTGCCGTCGGGGCACACGCCCAGGACGCCGTAGAGCGCGCCCGCGGCGACGTGCAGCAGGCCCGTCGCGGCGTGGGCGTGACCGAGCAGCGACGACAGGTTCAGTGCGCCGGCCGCGGTGCCCAGGTGCAGGCACTCCCCGCGCGGCTGCTGGTCGGCCGGCAGGGTGGCGAGGACCGTGTCGCCGGCGCGGCGCGCGTCGCCGGCGCGTTTGAGCACGACGACGACGGCGGCGTCGCCGGGCGTCTGCTCGCCCGATCCGAGCAGCGCGCGCGCCGCGGCCTCGTGCACCGGTTCGCAGCTGAGATCCACCGCGCCGACGACGGCCGCGTCGATCTCGCCTCGCCGCAGGGCGCGGGCGGCCAGCTGCAGCGCGGTGGTGCCCGAGAGTTCTTCCCGCGACACCGTGAAACTCGGCCCCCGCAGGTCGAATTGCCGGTTCAGGCGGTTGGCGACGATGTTGGGCATGGCGCCGACCACGCCGGCGGACGTCCAGCCTTGCCCGACTGCGTCGCGCGCGGTCGCCAGTTCGGCGGGGTCGTCGATCTCGTCGGCCAACCGCCATCGCATGCCCAGCCGGGTGATCTCGGTGTCGCACCCCATCCCGACGATGATGCTGGTTCTGTCCGGTGGCAGGCCGCCGATCAGCGTATCGATGTTGACGGCCGCGCCGAGCAGCGCCAGTTGCTGGGGCAGCGTCTGCTTGAGATCCGCAGGGGGAAAGCGTGTTTGTGCGACGTCGAGGCGGACCTCGCTCATCCGGGCCCGGCGGGTGCCGTCGGCCTCGCGGGTGGGAATCGGCTCGGAATTCGCGAGATGGTCTGCCACCGAGGCGGTTTCGTCGTCACCGACCAGCAGGCTGACGCCCACGATCGCGATGTCGTCGTCGTCCCTGCGGGAGATGGTGACCCTCGGCCGGTCGCGGCGGTCGTCGGTGGGCGGGACCCATTCTTCGAGCAGCAGGTGGGCGTTGTTGCCGCCGAAACCGAAGTTGTTGACGGCGGCGCGGCGCGGCCCGCCGCACACCCAGGGTTCGGCCTCGGTGAGCAGGCGGAACGGCGACTCGACGAGGAACGGCAGCGGGTCGTCGGCGTGCAGCGTCGGGGGCCGGACGCCCGCCCGCATCGCCGCGAGCACCTTGATCGCGCCCGCCGCGCCCGACGCCGTGATCGAGTGTCCCAGATTGGATTTCAGCGATCCGATGGGCAGTTCGGACACGCCCTCGAAGATGCGTGCCATGCTCATCAGCTCGGTCAGGTCGCCCCGCGAGGTTCCGGTGGCGTGGCACTCGACGAGCGAGATGTCCCGCGGCTCGAGCTCGGCCATCTCGTAGGCGAGCCGCATGGCCCGCTCCTGCCCCTCCTGCGACGGTGCGAGCGGGCCCTGTCCCCGGCCGTCGTTGCTGAGGCCGACCGCCCGGACGACCCCCAGGATGGTGTCGGCGTCGGCGACCGCGTCGTCGAGCCTTTTGAGCACCAAGAACGCCGCGCCCTCGGCGGGAACCAATCCGTCCGCTCCGCGGTGGAAGGGGCGCGACTTGCCGGTGCGACTGAGCGCCTGCAGCGCGGTGAAGCCGACGTGCAGCAGCAGGTCGCTGGCGCCGTTCACGCCGCCCGCCAGCATCACGTCGGCGGTGCCGTCGTGGAGTCGGTCGCACGCCAGCTTGATCGCGTACAGCGAGGAGGCGCAGGCGGCGTCGAGGGCCGTGGCGCCCCCGGCCAACCCCAGCGCGTCGGCGATGACGTGGGCCGGCAGGCCGGACATGAAGCGGTTGCGCCAGTCGATCGCGTGTTCGTCACCGCGCCAAGTCTTTTCGGCCAGGTCGATCATCGAGTTGGTCGGGTAACTCAAGTTGCCCAGGACCAGCCCGGCCGGGCCCGGGACCTCGCCGGGGCACCAGCCGGCGCTCTCGATGGCTTGCCGGGCGGCCTCGGCGGCCCACAGGTACAGCGGGTCGAGGCCCCGGAACTCGGCGGCGCCGAGCAGGAAACGGCGGGGGTCGAAGATCTCGTCGAAGCCGCGCACGTATCCGCCTCGGTCCGACCAGGCGTGGTCGAGCAACCCGGCGTCGTTCTCGGCGCGGACGATGCGCTCCGCCGGCACGCCCCAATAGCCGGGTCGCGGTGGGCCGAGCGCATCCCGGCCATCGCGCACGGTCCGCCACAACTCGTCGGGGCTCAGGCCGCCGGGCAGGACGCAGCCCTGGCCCACGATCGCAATGGGCTCAAACATCAGTCGCCGTAGGGGTATAACTCGAGCCGCTTGAGGCTCGCCACCACGCGGTTGTCGGCGTCGACAAGGTCGAGGTCGCAGACGGCTCCGCCGCTCTTGGCATCGCCGTTGGACAGCACGCAGCGCAATCCGTCGCCCAGCGCCCCGGCGCGGTAACGCACGATCTCGGCCACCCGCAGCGGCAGCACGGTGCGGCCGAGCCGTTCATAGCTCCACACCAACGCCAGTTGCAGACAGCCGTCGAGCGCCGCGGAATCGGTGGCCCAGCCTTCGCCCGGCCAGCCCGCGGTCGTCAGGCCGTGCAGTGCGGCCGTGGCGCTGGTGGCCTGGCATTCGACGTCCCCGAGGACCTGGAACGCGGGCCCGTGGAACAGCGCGCCGTTCCCGTAGCAGGCGTCGCGGTTCAGCCGGCGACCGCCGACCGGCGCGACCGGTCCGGTGGGTGCAGCCGTTGGGCCCGAATCCATTTCGACCGTGGCCGAGTAGTAGGCGGTCGACCCCGAGACGTCGGACAACGTGCAGGCGAGCCGACCCGGCCGATCGTCCACCGGCGCGGCGCGCACCAGCATCGGGTCGCCCCGTTGGTCGAAGTCGTGCAGGGTCACACCGCGCAGCACCTTGAGGTCGAGGAGGCGCTGCACGAGTTGTCCGGGCCGGCACGCCTCGGCCATCCGCACGAACCATTCGAGGACCTGCACGACCGGCAGCACGACGTTGCCGCGGACTCGGTGATCCGCCAGCTGCGGCTGCCGTCGCACATGGGCCAGGACGCGCGCGATCCGGCCTTCGGCGGGCATCGCGCCGGCCGATACGCCGTCTCCGAGGGTGACCTCGGGGTCGTCGATCTGCCCGTCCAGCACGTCGGAGACGAACGCCCGCGCGCCGTCCGCAAGCGGGATCAACCCGATGCCCCTCGACTCGAACATCGCCTTCAGGCCGGGCGTGACCATGCCGGAATCCCATGGGCCCCAACCCAACGCCCGAACCAGGCAGGCCGGGCCGCGCCGGGCCTGCTCGGCCAGGGCCACCTTGTTGAGGATCTCGTTGGCCATGGCGTAGTCGCTTTGGCCGGCGTTGCCGCTGCGCGCGGCCACCGACGAAAACAGGCAGATGACCTTCAGCGGATCGGCGGCGGTGGCGTCCAGCAGCGCGCACAGCCCGCCGACCTTGGTCTCGAAGACACGGTCGAACCCGTCGAGGGTCTTCTTGTGCAGGGGCGCATCGGCCAATACGCCGGCCCCGTGCACCAGTCCGGTGATCGGCCCGAAATCGGTTCGCACGCTTTGCAGAACGGCACCGAGCGCGGACGCGTCGCGCACATCGGTCGCGGCATAACGGACCCGGGAGCCCGCGGCGGTCAGGGCGGCGACGGTCGCCCGCACCTCGCGATCGGCGAGGATGCGCTGCACCTGCTGTTCCAGCTCCCGGGGGGTGGGCTTGAGCCCGCGGGTCACGGCGCCGCTGAGCAGCGCCCGCTTGAGTTCGGCGTCGGTGGTCAGCCCGTGCGCCTCGGGGGGTTCGTCGGAAAGTTCGGTGCGTCCGAGCAGGACGAAGCCGGCCCGTGTCTCCTTCGCCAGCGCGATGACCGACGCCGCGGTGACGCCGCGGGCCCCGCCCGACACGACGATCACGTCGCGATGGTCGATGCGGCGCGCGTGGGTGGTCACCCGGCGGCCGTCGGCGACGACGGTGACGCGGCCGTGCGCGCTGCCCAGGCCGACTTCCAGTTCGGCGCCGCCGGCCAAGAGCTCTTGGGCGAGGTGTTCGGCGACCGCGATCGGCGACTGCCGTTCGGCCGCGACGTCGATGGCTTTGACCTGCGCTTGGGGCCACTCTTGCGCGGCGGTCTTGGCGAGGGCGGCGAGGCCGGCGGCCCAGGCGCGCGGGCCGGGGTCGGTGAGCAGCCCGAAGGTGCCGCCGGTGTCCTGGACGGTGACGAACACGCCGCCGCGTTCGGCGAACGTCGCGGCGACGCGCTGGGCGTCGGCGAAGGCCGTTCGGTTGACGGCCAGGGTGTCGTCGCGGGTGGCGGTTCGCCGCAGCCCGCCGAGGTGGATCACCGCCTCGGCGTTCGGGCCCGGCTCGGACACGATCGTCGCGTTGACGCCGTGCGTGCGCAGGATCGCGGCCAGGGCGTCGCCGGTGGCGTCCGGGCCGTCCGGCGCGGTGACGATCTCCACGGTGGTCGCGGTGTAGAGACCGGGCATCGCCATCCCGCTAGCCGGAGCAGGAATCGCACGCACCGCATGGCGCGCGATCCCCGCTCCGGCTAAGTCAAAAGGGAGGCGATCACCTGCCTCGGTCGGGGCCGTCAGGCCCTGTAGGTAGTCGACGATCTCCTGCAGCGTGCCCAGCGTCGCCATCGTCGCGGCCTCCACCTCGGGCAGCGCCGGCACCCGTTGCTGCACCGCGGACAAGATCTCGACCCGCTTGATCGAATCGATACCCAGGTCGGCCTCCAGCGCCATCGACAGATCCAGCATCTCCACCGGATAGCCCGTCTTGTCCGCCACCACCTCGAGCATCTGCGTCACCAACTCGCCACCGGCAACCGAAACAGCCACCGGCGCAAGCGCACTCACCGCAGCGCCGTTGGCGGCGACCGGACCCGTCAGGCCCTGCAGGTAGTCGACGATCTCCTGCAGCGTGCCCAGCGTCGCCATCGTCGCGGCCTCCACCTCGGGCAGCGCCGGCACCCGCTGCTGCACCGCGGACAAGATCTCGACCCGCTTGATCGAATCGATACCCAGGTCGGCCTCCAGCGCCATCGACAGATCCAGCATCTCCACCGGATAGCCCGTCTTGTCCGCCACCACCTCGAGCATCTGCGTCACCAACTCGCCACCGGCAACCGAAACAGCCACCGGCGCAAGCGTGCTCACCGGCGCCGCCGTCCCGTTGTGGCCCGCCGTGCCGTTGTGGCCCGCCGTGCCGTTGTGGACGGCCGCCGGGACCGCCGGCGCGGCGGGCATCGACGGCCCGCCGTTGCGGACGACCGGGGCGGGTGGGGGCGTGGGCATCGCCGGTTTCCCGTTGGGGATGACGGGGGACGCGGGGGGCGGCGCGGCTGCCTCGGCTCCCGGCACGAGAGCCTTTAGCAGCCTTTGGATTTGGCCGATCCCCTCCTGGACGGTTCCCACCGCGGCGATCAGCCCGGTCACCACGTCGGCGCTCACGTGCAGCGCCGGCGCGGAGGGTGCGACGGGCGCGTCGGCGTGGGCGCCGTTGGTCGGGATTGCGGTCGTGTACGACTCGGATGGCGCCAATTTGTACTCCGATTCGGTCCTGTGCCCGTTGCTCTGGACACGGTGGTCGGTGGGGGTTTCGACGCCCCGCGGGACGGGCTCGGCGCTCGGCTGCGGCCGCCCATAGTTGGATCCGTTGATCTTGAGGGTGAGCTTCGGCCGCTCGCGGGCCCGCGGGTCATCGACGGCCCGGTAGTCGGCCCAGAGGCGCTCGAAGTTCATCGGCACGCCGGCGGCCGCGAGTTGGGCCAGCCCGATCCACAGCGATCGAATGCCGTTGCGGCCCTTGGTGTCCAAGGACACCGCCGAGTGCTCCTCGCCGGCGAGGCACTTACCGACCAGGCCTGTCAGCACGCCGCCGGGACCGACCTCGACGAAGGTGCGCGCGCCGGCCTGCCACATCGCCTGAACCTGTTCGGCGAACCGCACGGGCTGCGCGATCTGGTTGGCCAGCGTGTTCCGCATTTGGTGGGCGTCGCCGGCGTACGGCTGCGCCGTCGCGTTCGCGTAGACCGGCACCTCGGGCGCGCCGAAGGGGATCTCCGCGAGGAACGAGGCGAACGGAGCCGCCGCCGGGGTGACGATCTCGGAGTGGAAGGCGGTGGCGACGTCGAGGAGCCGCGCGTTGATGCCGACCGCGCCAAACCGTTGGGCGGCGTGGTTGATCGCGGTGCTGTCGCCGGACAGCACGATCTGGCTGGGCGCGTTGTGGTTGGCGATGACGACCGGTAGCCCCCACTCTTCGATCAGGTGGCGGACCTGTTCGACGGGTGCGGTCACCGCACACATCGCCCCGTCGCCGTTGGTCGCGGCTTCGGCCATCAGCGCGCCACGCGCGCGGGCGATCAGGAGGGCGACCTCGTCGCTGAAAACGCCGGCGGCACACAGCGCGGTGACCTCGCCGAAGCTGTGCCCGCCGACGGCCACGGGCGCAATGCCAAGCGCGCGGATCACCGAGAGCAGGCTCAAGCTGTGTGCGCCGATGCCCGGTTGCGCCCACTCGGTCCTGGTCAACTCGCCCGCCTGCAGCGCGCGCTCGTCGTCGCTGAAAGCCGTTCTCGGCCAGACGACCTGGTGCAGGTCGCGGTCGGCGTTCAACCTTTCGGCGCGGGCCAGCTCCCACGGCGACAGCGCCGGCTCGTAGAGCTGCGGCAGGTCGGCGCCCATGCCGACGTACTGGCTGCCCTGCCCCGGGAACAGCAGCGCGACCGGGCCCGGCCGTTGCGCCGAGTAGTGGTAGCCCCTGGGCGAGCCGAACGACGCCGCCACGTCGGGGGTTCCGAGTTTCGCCGCGGCTTCGTCGAGCATCGCGCGCAGGTTGGCCACGCTGTCGGCGACGACCGCCAGGCGGTGCGGCGCGGTGGCGTCGTAGGTGGATTGGGTGCTGCGGGCGAGGTAGCCGAGCATGTCGGGGTCGTCGACCAGCGACGCGGATAGCCGGGCGGCCTGCTCGGAGAGCGCCGCGGCCGAGGCTGCGCCGAGGACGATCAGTTCCGAATCCCAGGACCGGTAGCGCCACGCGCGCTTCCCGGTGCCGGTGTACTCCTCGACCGTGACGTGAAAGTTGGTGCCGCCGAACCCGAACGAGCTGACGGACGCGCGCCTCGGGACGCCGTCGGCGGGCACCCACGGCTTCGCCTGCGTCGACAGATAGAACGGTGACTTCTCGATTTCGAGGGCGGGATTGGGCCGATCGACCTTGATGGTTGGCGGCAACGTCTTGTGGTGCAGCGCCAGCACGGTCTTGAACAGCCCGCAGGCACCGGCTGCGCCCTTGGTGTGGCCGACCTGAGACTTGACCGAGCCGAGCGCGCACCATTGCCGGTCCGCGCGCCCCGAGCCGTCGAATACCTCTCGCAGCGCGGTGAACTCGGCGACATCGCCGGCTTTGGTCCCGGTGCCGTGCGCTTCCACGAGCCCGACCGTTTCGGGGCCGTAGCCGGCGGCGGCGTAGGCGCGTCGGAGGGCCTTGGCTTGGCCGGCCGGGCTCGGCGCGTAAATGCTCTTGGCGCGGCCGTCCGAAGACGTGCCGATGCCGCGAATCACGGCGTAGATCCGGTCGCCGTCGCGTTCGGCGTCGTCGAGGCGCTTGAGGGCCAGCATCGCCAGCCCCTCGCCGAGCATGGTGCCGTCCGATTGGTCGGAGAAGGGGCGGCAGTCGCCGGTGGGCGACAGCGCGGTGACTTTGGCGAAGCACATGAACATCAAGATGTCGTTGAAGGCGTCGACCCCACCCGCGATGACCATGTCCGACTCGCCGAGATAGAGCTCGTGCAGCCCCACCTCGAGGGCGGCCAGCGAGCTCGCGCACGCGGCGTCGATGACGCAGTTGGTCCCGCCGAGGTCGAAGCGGTTGGCGATGCGCCCGGCGATGACGTTGCCGAGCAGGCCGGGGAAGGTGTTTTCCTGCCACGGCGTGTAACCGGACGCGACGCTCTCGCTGAAGGCGGTGAGCTCGGTTTCGGAGAGCCCGGCGGCGCGCAGCCCGCGCTCCCAGACCGGCCGGTGCAGGCTGCCCGCCATGTAGTTGGTCATCTCGGTGCCGCCGGACGCGCCCAAGATCACGCTGACGCGCTCGCGATCCAGCAGGGAAAAGTCGCCGCCCGCAACGTCCTCTAATACCTGCTGCGCGACCCGCAGACCAAGCAATTGGGCGGTGTCCGTCGCGGGGACGACATTCGGTGGAATTCCGAAATCCATCGGCGCGAAATCAATATCGGGCAAGAATCCGCCGCGGCGGGCATAAACCTTGTCCGGCGCACTCGCGGAGGGGTCGTAATAGTCGTCAACGCTCCAGTGCGATGCCGGAACGTCGGAGAATAGGTCCGCGCCCCCGACGATGTTGCGCCAGAAGCGCTCGGCCTCAGGAGACCCGGGAAACAGCGCGCTCACCCCGACAACGGCTACAGGGGGATGCTTGGATACCACCGGTCTCCTTCGCGTCGATAACACGTACCGCACCGCCTGTCAACCCGGGTCGCAAAGACTGATCGTTAGGTTTTGCCGGATTGATCAGCCAAGACGGGTCGAACGCTCGCCGGACGATACCAGAGCATAGGCGGTCGTATTGACGGAATGTCAATAACTCCGGATCGGTCTCCGGGCGACGGGATCCGGCGCGCGCTGCCAAGGAGCGGGCGGGCGGCAGAAACTACCAGTAAGTAATATTTGCCACGCGGCCGCCATTTCCGCGAAATCGAATACTCCCGCGCCGGCAATGCGAGCCGAGTCGGGCGCGACGGTCAGATAGTCACCGCGGCGCCGGGCGCTATGGATAATGGCTGCGGAATATAACGGAATGCACTTACGGGAACGGGAACGCCGCAGGTTCGCGCCTGCTGGGCGCGGCTGATTCGGGCGGCGCCTTCGAGCAGATTGAGCGCGACCTGGTCGACGTTGCGGTGCTCGCACTTCTCGAGGTAACTGCCCGCGACCCAGCTGTTGAAGGCGCCCATGGACGGCCCACACCAGATCTGGTAGTCCAGGACGCGCTCGGGATCGCCGTCGATCGCCCATCGGCTTGATTTGCCCAGATACCAGCGGCACACCAGCGCCATTTGATACTTCGGGTCTCGGTCCGCGAGTTCGAGCACCGCGGGCTCCCGCTGTTCCCAGTACCGCCGCGTTTCGGCCCAGACGTCGTCGACGCTCTTGCCGAGGATCTTTTCCAGCTCCGGGCCGTGTTCGCCCGTCACCGCCGCCAGGTCGGGATAGCCGGCGTACCACGCGTAGAGCTTCCTCGCCCGCGGACCGAACATCGAGCCACGCTTGAGCACTTGCAGGTTCACGCCCATCTCGAACATGTCGGACGCGGGGGCCATCATCACGTCGGCCACCGAGGCCTTGGCCAGCATTTCACGCGCGCGTGCCGACAGGCCCGACTCGACGCACGACTGGTTGACCGAGCCGGTGACCACGTACGCGGCCCCCATCGCGAACGCGCCCGCAACGGACTGCGGCGTGCTGATGCCGCCGCCGGCGCCCACCCGCACGCGGCGGTTCAGGCCGTGTTGTTGCGCCACCTCGTCGCGCAGCAGCGCGATTTCGGAGAAAAGCGACGCCAGCGGGCGGTTGTCGGTGTGTCCTCCGCTGTCGGCTTCGACCGTGATGTCTTCCGCCACCGGCACGTGTCGCGCAAGTTCGGCTTCTCGCGCGGTCAGCTTGCCGACCGATTCGAGCGCCGAGACCATCGCCGCCGGCGCGGGTTCCATGAACATGCGGGCGACCTCGGGCCGCGAGATCTTCGCCATCACATGGTTTTTGCGGACGATCGCCCCGGCCGGATCGGTCGACAGCCCGGACAGCGCGTAGTGGACCACCGCAGGGGTCAGCTTCATGAACGCCGACGCCTCGACGACGCGGACGTCTTGCGCGATGTACAGCTCGGCCACCCGCGCCTCGAGCGCGGGCTCGGTGGGTGAGTGGATCAGGTTCGCGCCCCACGCGAGTCCGGTCCTGCCCGCCAGCCTCGCCCGGATGTCGGCAACCCCGCGCTCCACACCGGAGTACGCGAGGCCGCCCGCGCCGAAGAAGCCCAGCATGCCGGCCTGGGCCATCGCCACCACCAGCTCCGGCGTCGCGATGCCGTTGGCCATGGCGCCCGTGACGTACGGGAAACGCGTCCCGTGCGCCTCGCAGAACTCGCGGTCGCCGAGCCACTCCGGGTATATCGGAGGCAACGTCGCCACCAGCGATATCTCTGACGCGCCGACGCCCACCAACTCACCGCCCATGGCGAGCCCCAGTTGCCCGGTGGCCGCCTCACGGACCACGTGAATGGGGTGGCGAACGTATTGAAGGATGCGGGCGATGTCCGGTGGGGCGAACGCGGGCGACGCGGTGGTGGCGCGCCACCCGCCCAAGACCGGGGTGACACCCGCCTCGGTGCGAGGCTCCAATACGACGGCAGGTCGCTCCTCCACTGCCAATTCCCTTCAATATGTGTGCCGAGGCATGGAGTTTCTCACGGACCACCGTTATGGGCGCCAAAACTCCGAGTTTCCGGGTTCCGCCGGCAAATGTCCTGCGGCCACCCGCCGACGAGCGCACCGCCTGGTGGTGCTACGCGTCCTTCGAGCCCGTGCCACTACCGACGCCGAAACAAGTTGGGGCATAAAGAAATTCGTCTGCGCTGCCCGCCGCGCTCTAGGGCCGCTGCGAAAGCTTTTCGCGCAAGCGGCGATTCACCGGTTCGGGCAGGAGCTCGGTCACGTTGCCGCCCAGCATCGCGACCTCCTTGGCCAGCGACGAGGACACGAACGAATAGCGCGGCGTGGTGGCCACGAAAAACGTGTCCACACCGGCGATGTGCTTGTTCATCTGCGCCATCTGCAGCTCGTACTCGAAGTCGGTGCCCGTGCGCAGGCCCTTGACGATCGCGGTCATGCCGCGCGCCCTGACGAAGTCGACCACCAGGCCCTGCCCGGCCTCCACCCGCAGGTTGGGCAGGTGCGTCGTCGACTCCTCGATCATGGCGATGCGCTCGTCGAGGTCGAACATGCCCTTCTTGGCGGGGTTGACCAGGATCGCGACGACCACCTCGTCGAATTGGGCCGAGGCGCGTTCGAACACATCGACGTGGCCCAATGTCACCGGGTCGAAAGATCCGGGGCATACCGCGCCGCTCATAGCGAACGACGCTACACGGCCGGCTCACCCAAATTCGGCCAGCTCCAGGCGGGTGTCGCCGTAAACGCGGTCGGGCCACACGGACCAGCCCGCGGGCCACGTCAGCGCCGCGCCGCCGGCCGCGCGCTCCACCGCGGCAACGGACCCGTCGCGCACCCAGCCGTGCGCGGTCAGCGCGGCCAGCACGGCGTTCACCTCCGCGGCGTCGACGTCGTAGGGCGGGTCGGCCAGGACCAGGTCCACCGGCGACGCGGCCCCGGCCGCCAGGACGGCCGCCACCGCGCCCCGGCGCAGGGTCGCGCCAGTCAGGCCCACGGTCTCGATGTTGCGCGCGATGACCGCCGCGGTGCGCGCGTCGGATTCCACGAAGAGCGCGGACGCCGCCCCGCGCGACAGCGCCTCCAGCCCCAGCGCCCCCGACCCGGCGTACAGGTCGAGCACCGCCAGGCCGGTTAGGTCGCGCCGCGCGGTGACGATGTTGAACAGCGACTCGCGCACCCGGTCGGTGGTCGGCCGGGTTCCCCGCGGTGGGACGGCGATGCGCCGGCCCCCGGCGACGCCGCCGATGATCCGGGTCACGCGTTCACAACAGCGTCGACCAGTAGTCCCAGAACCGCACCATGATCAGCAGAAACACCGCCGTGAACCACAGCGCGGCGATCGACCACCGCCACTGGTAGAGCACCCGCAGCCCACCGGTCTGCAGCGCCGGACGAAACGCGATCGACGCGGCCACCACCAGCAGGGCGATGGTGACCACCCAGACCACCATGCAGTACGGGCACAACGCCCCGATGCGATACAGGCTCTGGAAGATCAGCCAGTGCACGAACGCCGAACCGAGCAGCACCCCTACCGTCAGTCCGCCCCAATACCATTGCGGCAGAGGGACTTTCGCGACAGCCAGGACGCCCGTGACGATCACCACCGTGAAGCCCACCAGCCCGAGCAGCGGGTTGGGGAATCCCAGCACCGACGCCTGCGGCGTCACCATCACCGACCCGCACGACACGATCGGGTTGATGTTGCACGTCGGCACGTACGACGGGTTGAGCAGCAGCTGGATCTTCTCCACCGTCAGCGTCATCGAGGCGGCCAGGCCGATCACCCCGGCGATGAGCACCCACCACGCGCTCGGCGCAGGTACGCGCAACACCGGTGTCTCCTCGGCGGGTTCGGCCGACACCGGCGTAGTCGTCACGCCGCGGGAGCGACGGCGGTATCCAAACCCGGCACGTCGCCGACGATCGACTTGATCTTTGCGACCAGCGCGTCGGGCGTCGACGGCTCGTAATCGTCGCCGTTGATCTTGATGGTGGGGGTGGCGTTGATCTTGGCGGCCGCCGCCTCGCCGCCGACCTTGGACAGGTACTTGCCGCTGTTGATGCAGTCGGGGACCTTGCCGACGACGCCGGCCTCACGGGCGAGCTCGATGAGCCGCGCGTTGTCGGGGAAGCTGGTGCCGCGCTCGTTGGGCTGGATGTCGGTGCTGTACAGCGCGCTGTGGAAGCGGCGGAAGGCGTCGATGGATTCGTCGGCGACGCACATGGCCGCCGCGCCCGCCCGCGACGAGTAATTCTGATTCCGCTGGCTGTCGAGGATCGCCACCATGGAGTAGTCGGCGGCGATGGCGCCGACGTCGATCAGCTTGGAAACGGTCGGCCCGAAGTTGCGCTCGAAATTACCGCAGGCCGGGCACAGGAAATCCTCGTAGAAGGTCACCACGGCCTTCGGCTTGCTGGTCCCCGGCTGGGTGACCAGCTTGCTCGACGTCACCCGCACCGTGTCGCCCTCGCCGGTGGCGCCGCCCTTCTTGTGCTGCGACGTCACGATGTAGAAGACGATGCCGACCAGGAGCAGTACGACGAACGCGGTGCCGCCGATCTGGAAGAGGCGCCCGGATTTCCCGTTGCCGGACTTCAGGTCGTAGCGCGGGGGGCGTTTGGGTTTGTCGGCCACGGGTTCGCTGATCCTTCGGGACGGTGATGAACGCTTGAGGCGCCTCTAGCGTACCGGCGTGCCGCCCGGTGACTCAGGCGCGGCTCAGGTGGGCGCGCAACGCCGAAATCAGTTCGCTGGTCGCGACGGCGCTGTCGCCGCCCAGCTGGAACAGGTTCACGAAGCCGTGGGTCAGCGAGCCCATGTACCGCAGGTCCACGGCGGTCCCGGCGGCCTGCAGCGCCGCGGCGTAGGCCTCGCCCTCGTCGCGCAGCGGGTCGAAGCCGCCGACCGCGATCAGCGCGGGCGCCAGGCCCGACAGCGATTCGGCGAGTAGGGGCGACAGCCGCGGATCCGCCGGATCGACCCCCGAACCCCGCAGGTACTGCGCCTGGAACCAGTCCATGTCGCGCCTGGTCAGCAGGAAGCCGCGGGCGAACAGGCTCATCGACCGGGTTTGCGCCGTGAAGTCGGTGCGCGGGTAGATCAGCCACTGCAGCACCGGGGCGGGGCCACCCTCGTCCCGCGCCAGCTGGGCGACGACGGCGGCCAGGTTGCCCCCGGCGCTGTCGCCGCCGACCGCGACCCGCCCGGGGGTCGCGCCGAGTTCGGCGGCGTGCTCGTGCGCCCACCGGAAGGCGGCGTAGGCGTCCTCGACCGCGGCGGGCGCCGGGTGCTCGGGAGCCAGCCGGTAATCGATCGACAGCACGTGGATGCCGGCGTCCCGGCACGTCAGCCGGCACAGCGGGTCGTAGGTGTCCAGGTCGCCGATCACCCATCCCCCGCCGTGATAGAAGACCAGCAGCGGCGCCTCAGCGCCGTCGGCCGGGCGGTAGTGGCGGCCGCGGATCTCGCCGGCCGGTCCGGGCAGCGCGATCTCGTCCACCTCGACGTGAACCTGAGGTCCGGGCAGGGCCGCGGTCGTCTCGCGCAGCTGGGCCCGGGATGCGGCCGCGTCGTCGTCGACGACCAGGCCGTCGATGCCGACGGCGTGCAACCCGGACAGCATCAGCTGCAGCGTCGGGTCCAGCGTGTTGCCGTCGATGATGACCGAGCGGCCGCCGAACAGCGCCCGCTTGGCGGGGGTCGGAATCCAGGGAATGACCTTGACACCGATGGTGGATACGGCGCCCTGCACGCGGCTCGTCCATCGCATCGATGCGCGTTTGGCTCCGAGGTCGAGGTCCACCGCGAGACTCTTGGCCATGACTTTCTCCTGCTCCCCTAGTCACGCCGAACGACGGTTGTCGAATACCGGTCTATACCCGGCGTGCCGTGCGACCAACTCTACGGGCGGCGCGCAGACGCCGGGGGCAGGGGATGCCCGCGCGGGCGTTGGTCACCTGGCTTTTGCAGCTGGGTAATATCGTGATCCCCAAGTTCGGTGAACCCATGCGGATCCGGATCCACGAACCATCAATTTCACAGGTAGGTGAATGACGTTGACTCGCGAGTCGGGCGCCGCCATACCGTCAATCGCTCTCAATGACGAAAACACCATCCCGGTGCTCGGCCTCGGGGTCGCCGAATTGTCGGAGGAGGACACCGAGCGGGCGGTGTCGGCCGCGCTGGAAATCGGCTGCCGGCTCATCGACACCGCCGCCGCCTACGGCAACGAAGCCGCCGTGGGCCGCGCGATCGCGGCGTCCGGGATTCCGCGCGCGGAGCTGTTCGTCACCACCAAGCTGGCCACCGCGGACCAGGGTTTTTCCAAGGCCCCGCAGGCCTGCAGCGCCAGCCTGGAGCGCCTCGGCCTGGATTACGTCGACCTCTACCTCATTCATTGGCCCGCGCCCGCGCAGGGCCAGTACGTTGACGCCTTCGGCGGCATGATCCAGTCCCGCGGGGAAGGCCACGCCCGCTCGATCGGGGTCTCCAACTTCACCGAGGACCAGCTCTCCACGGTGATCGACCTGACGTTCGTCACACCGGCGGTCAACCAGATCGAGTTGCACCCGCTGCTCAACCAGGACTCGTTGCGCAAGGCCAACGCGCAGCACAACGTCGTCACCCAGTCCTACACGCCGCTCGCGCTGGGCAAGCTGATCGACAACCCGACGGTGTCCGCGGTGGCCGCCGAATACGGCAAGACGCCGGCCCAGGTGCTGCTCCGATGGAACGTGCAACTGGGCAATTCGGTCATTTTCCGATCGAGCAACCCCGAGCGCATCGCCAGCAATTTGGACGTCTTCGATTTCGAATTGGCCGGCGAGCACATGGACACGATCAACGGGCTCAACGACGGCACCCGGCTGCGGCCCGACCCGGACACCTACGACGGCGCGTAGCCGGCCGCGCTACCCCGCCGGGCAGGTGGCCGCGGCCTGGCGCAGCACCCCGGCCGACGGCTGGTCGACTGGCAACTGGTAACCGCGCAGCACGGCGATGAACTGCATCGCGTACTGGCACGCGAACGCGGTGTTCGGCGGCATCCACTGGGCCGGCGGCGAATCGCCCTTGTCCTGATTGGCCCGCCCCTCGACCGCCAGCAGGTTGGCCGGATCGTTGGCGAAACGCAACCGCTCGGACGGCGGCCAGGCGAAGGCCCCCATGTCCCAGGCGTAGGCCAGCGGGACGATGTGGTCGATCTGCACCGCTTCGCCGACCTTGGCGCCGCGCTGAAACATCACGGTGGCGTTGGTGTACGGATCGTGCAGGGTTCCCGTGGCCACCGCGTTCGGACACCGCTTGATCGACACGTAGGTCTTGTCGACGAGGTCGCGGTCGAGGACGTCGTCGCGGGTGTCGCACCCGTTGTGCCCGAGCGGGGCGTCGTTGTCGTCGTCCCAGGCGTCGCCGAACGCCGGGCGGCGGTAGTCGTAGCGGTGGACCCGCTCCGGCAGCACCCCGACGCCCGCGAGCACATCGGCGCCGGGTTGCACCGTGGGCACGTCGGCGCGGGCGGCGACTTCGGCGTGCTTGGACGACACCGACCCCAGCGTCTGGTAGGCGACCAGCACCGCCAGCACCGCGGCCGCCGACAACCACAACAGCAGCTTCCGGTTCACGCCTTGTCCAGGTATTCGATCCGGTCGGTGTCGGTGAAACGCGCTGCCAGCACGCGCAATTCGGGGTTGGCGGGATCGCGTTCGTAGGTCCGCACGCAGTAGTCGCGGGCGGCCTCGATGTAGGTGCCGTGATCGGCCAGCGACAGCAGGCGCAACGTGACGGCCCTGCCGGATTGGTTGCGGCCCAGCACGTCTCCCTCGCGCCGCTCCTTGAGGTCCAGGTCGGCGAGGGCGAACCCGTCCAACGTCTCGGCCACGGCGCGCAGCCGCCGACCGCCCTGGGATTCCGGGGGCACCCAGCTGGCCAGCAGGCACAGGCTCGGATGCTCGCCCCGGCCGATGCGTCCGCGCAGCTGATGCAGCTGGCTGATGCCGAACCGGTCGGCGTCCATCACCAACATGATCGTCGCGTTGGGGACATCGACTCCGACCTCGATGACCGTGGTGCACACCAGGACATCGACTTCACCCGTGCGGAAGGCGGCCATCGCGGCGTCCTTCTCGTCGGCGGACAACCGCCCATGCATCAGGGCCAGCCGCAGGTCCGCCAGCTCCCTGGAACGCAATCGGTCGAACATTCCGACCGCGGTCGACGAAGGCCGGCGGCCCTGCTCTTTTTCCTTTTCCGTGTCGTCGGTCTCGTCGATTCGCGGTGCCACCACGTAAGCCTGACGGCCTGCGGAGACCTCCTCGATGATGCGGTGCCAGGCACGCTCGAGCCACGCGGGCTTGTCGTCGACGAAGATGACGTTGGTGCTGATCGGCCGGCGTCCCCGCGGAAGTTCGCGCAGCGTCGAGGTCTCCAGGTCGCCGTACACCGTGAGCGCGACGGTCCGCGGTATCGGCGTCGCGGTCATCACCAGCAGGTGCGGCGTGATGCCCGCGGGAGCCTTGGCGCGCAATTGATCTCGCTGCTCGACGCCGAACCGGTGCTGTTCGTCGACCACCACCATGCCCAGGTTGTGGAAGTTCACCGCGTCCTGCAGCAGCGCGTGGGTGCCGATGACGATGCCGGCGTGACCGCCGGCGACCTCGTCGCGGACCTGCTTCTTCTGCGCGGCCGTCATCGAGCCGGTGAGCAGCGCCACCCGGGTCGCGTTGTCGGCCCCGCCCAGCTGGCCCGCCATCGCCAGCTCGCCGAGGACGTCGCGGATCGACCGGAGATGTTGTGCGGCAAGGACTTCCGTTGGCGCCAAAAGGGCGCACTGGTAGCCGGCGTCGACCATCTGCAGCATCGCCAGCACGGAGACGATCGTCTTGCCGGAGCCGACCTCGCCCTGCAGCAGGCGGTTCATCGGGCGAGTCGCCGCCAGCCCGTCGGACAGCACGTCGAGCACCTCGCGCTGCCCCGCCGTCAGCTCGAAGGGCAACCGCCGCAACAACTCCGCGGCCAGGCCGTCGTCCCGTCGCGGCGCGGGCGGTCCGGATTGCGACAGCTCGCCGTGCCGGCGGGCGACCAGCGCCCACTGCAGGCCGACGGCCTCGTCGAACGTCAATCGCTCACGCGCCCTTTGGCGTTCGCGTTCGTCCTCCGAGAGATGGATCGCCCGCAGCGCCTCGTCCTCGGCGATCAAACCGAGTTCGGCGCGCAGGTCCGCGGGCAGCGGATCGGGCACCGGGTCCAGCACGTCGAGCACCTGCCGCACGCAGCCGTAGATGTCCCAGCTCTGCATTTTCGTGCTGGCCGGATAGATCGGGAAGAAGCGGCCCTCGTACGCCGACGTCACCTCTTCGCTGCTGACGGCGTGCGAGGCGACGGCGATCTTTTTCAGCGACCGCGTGCCGTAACTGCTTCCGCCCGGCGACTCGATGATGAGAAACGCCGGATGGGTCAGCTGCATGGCGCCCCTGAAGTACCCGATTTCGCCCGACAGCATCACCTTCGCGTCTTTGACAAGATCCTTCTTCAGATAGTTCGCGTTGAAGAACGTGGCGGTCACTTTGCCGCGGCCGGTCCCGACGGTGATGCGATGGCACAACCGCTTGGGTGTCTTCCTCATCGGAAACGTCTCGGTGGCGGTGATCGTGTCCACGATTGTGATGTGCTGACCCTCTTCCGGCCGCTCGTCGCCGGCACCCCACCGGGCCGCGCCCTCGGTGTAGCTGCGCGGGTAGTGGCGCAGCAGGTCGTCGACGGTCCGGATGCCGAATTCCTGATCCAACAGCTCGGCGGCCTTGGCGCCCACGGTGAAGGTCAGCCGGTCAGACAGTGACGCCACGGCTACTCGACCCCGATCAGCAGGACGTCGCCGCGGTGGCCGGTGCGGTAGGTCATCAGCTCGGTCCCCGGGTGGTTGTCGTGCACGTGGTCCTGCAGGGTGTCGCCCACCGCGGTGGCGGCCCGATCGTCGATGCCGTCGCCGATGAGCACGGTCACCAGGTCGCCACCGGAGGCGAGCAGCAGGTCGAGCAGGCCGATCGCCGCCCCGGCCACGTCGCCGGCCACGATGAGCACCTCGTCGCCCGCGATGCCCAGGCCGTCGCCCGGCTGGCAGCGACCGGCCCAGGTCAACGCGCTCTCGGTGGCGACGCGCACCGACCCGTGCCGGGCCGCGCCGGCGGCGCGGGCCATGGTGAAGCCGTCGTCGACCGCCTGCCGGTCCGCCTCGTGCACGGCCAGTGCGGCCAGCCCCTGCACCATCGACCCCGTCGGGATCGGCACCACGTCGATCCCCCACCCGATGGCCGCCGTGCAGCCGGCCACCAATTCCTCGGCGGCCACATAACCGTTGGGCAGCACCATCACCTGGGCGGCGCCGGTCTCGACCACGGCCCGCACCAGCTGGTGGGCGCTGATGTCGCCGATGTCCGGATCGGGCCGCAGCACGCAGGCGCCCTCGCTGGAGAACAGCTCGGCGGCGCCGTCGCCGTCCACGACGGCCAGCACCGCGCGTTCGCGCGTCCAGCCGCCGGCGGGCATCCCGGTGGCACCGGAGGTCAGCGCCGAGATGACGATGCGGCTGAGACGCCCGGCCGCCAGTCCCGCCTCGACGGCGGCGCCGGCGTCGTCGGTGTGCACGTGCACGGAGTAGCTGTCGGGCGCGGTGGATTCCTGCGCGGCCGCCGCGGCGATGGCCACGGATTCGCCGAGGCCCTCGAGCCGTTTGCGCAGCTCGTCGGCGTCGGCGGAACCGCAGCCGTCAAGCCGGTACATCACCTCGAACTGCGGCGCCGGGTGCTCGGCGGCCGCTTCGGGCCACTGCGCGCGCGGCGACGGCGCGTACACCACGCGGCGGGGCGCCTGGCCGGTGACGGCGGCGCGCAGCGCGTCCAGCAGGACGAGCAGGCCGCGCCCGCCGGCATCCACCGCCCCGGCGTGGGCCAGGACGTCGAGCTGCTCGGGGGTCTTCTCCAGCGCGATCACCGCGGCATCGCCGGCGGCTGTGATGGCGGCCGGGAGGCCCTCGTCGGCGCATTCCTCGACGGCGCCGGCCGCGGCGCGCAACACCGAGACGATGGTCCCCGGGACTTCGGCGCCGCCCATCGACGCGATGACCAGCTCCACGCCGCGCCGCAACGCGGCACCGAGGACGGCCGCGTCCATGTGGGGCAGCTCGCCGCCGGAGTCGGCCGCCGCGGTCGCGGTGACATCGGCGATGCCGCGCAGGATCTGCGACAATATCACCCCAGAATTGCCGCGGGCGCCGTTGAGCGCACCGGCCGACAGGGCGGCCGCCACCCGCGCCACGCACCGGTCGCCGCCGGCGCCGGCGTTGGCCTCCGCCAGCGCGGAACGCATGGTGAACAGCATGTTGGCGCCGGTGTCGGAATCGGCGACCGGGAAGACGTTGAGCCGGTTGATCTCGTCGATGTGGGTGATCAGGTCGCTGACGGCGGTGTGGGCCCAGTCGCGCAGGGTCGGGGCGTCCAGGAGCGCCTCTGACGTGCCCAAGCGACCCACCTCCCTCGGAGCCTCCCAGCGGCCGGCCACGGCGGCGCGCCCGCTGCCTGAGTGCGCCGACCCATCGAGCCTAGCCAGAGCGGGCGACAATGCCCGGGCCACGCCGCCGGATGGGTGTTGATCGTTTTGGTGGTTGCCCATGTCAGTCGGTATCCTGGGCTGGCCCGAGTCATTCCGGGCTGTCCCGGCCCTTGCCAGACCGCCGAGCCGGACCCCGAACCTTTGAGGAGCTTGAACAATGGCCGCTGTGTGCGATATCTGCGGGAAAGGCCCCGGCTTCGGCAAGTCGGTGTCGCACTCCCACCGCCGCACCAGCCGTCGGTGGGACCCCAACGTCCAGACCGTGCACGTCGTGACCCGTCCGGGTGGCAACAAGAAGCGGCTGAACGTCTGCACGTCCTGCATCAAGGCCGGCAAGGTCGTCCGCGGCTAAAGGGCATCAACCGGTGGCGAACGCGCGCCGGTAGTCCGACGGCGTCAAGCCCACCGCGCGCGAGAACAGTCGCCGGAATGTACCGGTGTCCCGATAGCTCACCGCCCGCGCGATCTGCTCGACGCTGAGGTCTGTCGCTTCCAGGAGTTGCTTCGCCCGGGACACGCGCGCCGCCTGGAGGAAGTCCAGCGGTGTCTGGCCGGTCTCGGCCCGGAATCGCCGAAGCATGGTGCGGGTGCTCACATGGTGTGCGTCCGCGAGCTCGGCCAGGTTGTACTCGCGATCCAGGTTGGCCAACAGGTCGCGCCGAACATTGGTCGAGAACCCTTGCCGCACACGCTCGTCGAGGGCCTCGTCGATGTAGGGCGACTGCAGCGCGCGGCCCGGTGCGGTCAGCGTGATCTTCGATGTGGTGCGGGCCACCGCGGTGCCCGCGCGCACGCGGACGAGGTGCAGCGCCAGGTCGAGTGACGCGCTGAACGCGCCCGTCGTCGTGATCGGCCCGTCCTCGATCAACAGCGCATGGCGGTCCACGACCGCGTCGGGGTGACGCCTGCCCAACTCGTCCGCGAAGAGCCACGCGGTGGTCGCGCGCCGTCCCTCGAGCATGCCGGCCGCGCCCAGGAGGAAGGCGCCGACGCAGATGCTGGCGGCGGGGATGCCCCGCGCCGCGACCCGGCGAAGCAGCGCGATCTCGTCCCCCCATGCCTCGAGCCGATCGCCGAGGTCCTGGGCCGGGCTCAGATCGAATCCCGGGACCACCAGCAGGTCGAGGCTGTAACGCATGCGCAGAGCCCGCATTTCGATTCCGCCGCTGGCGGACACGGCGCCGGGGCGAGCGGCATGGAAGGTCGGGATGAACGGGGCCGGCTGACCGTTGAACTCCGCCACCCGGTTGGCGAGGGTGAGCACGTCGAGCACCGCGAACGCCTCGGATGCGAAGCAACCGTTGTAGACGAGAACGCCCACCCGGCTGGCCGCATCCGCCATGTGGCGACAATAGCCGCTTTAGTGGCATTTCCGCCACTCGTGTCGTCCGCCTCCGCCCGCCAGCATGAAGTTCAGGTGTTGACGAGCGAGGAGGAAGACATGCGACTGACGGTCGTGTTGTTCGACGGGTTCACGGCGCTGGACGTCGTCGGCGGTTACGAAGTGCTTGCCAACGTCCCGGGCGTGGACGTGGAATTCGCCGCGGCGGTCCCCGGCGTGGTCGCGGCCGACACCCGCCGCCTGGGGTTGATCGCCTACCGCGGCATCGACGAAATCGCCTCGGCCGACATCCTTTACGTGCCGGGCGGACCGGGCGTCGGCGCCGCACTCGCCGAACCGGGCCTCCTCGACTGGATAGCGCGGATACACGCCACGACCACGTGGACCGTCGGAATCTGCAACGGGGTCGCGCTTTTGGCGGCCGCCGGGATCCTCGGCGGCGTCCGAGTGACCACCAACTGGGGCTGGCGGGATCGCGTGGCGTCCTACGGCGTCGAGGTCGTCCCCGAGCGGTTCCACCGCGACGGGCGGATCGTCACCGGCGCCGGGGTGTCGGCGAGCATCGATGCGGGACTCTTCCTCGCGGGGCTGATCGCCGGTGAGGAGATGGCGCGTCTGGTGCAACTGGGCATCGAGTATTTTCCCGCGCCGCCGTCGTTCGCCCGTGGGGCCGTCACCGACGTGACCGACGGCGAGAAGCAGCTCCTGCTGGCGTTCGAGCGCGGTCCCGCGATGGAGCGCCTGGCGACCGCCGAGCTGCCCTGGGCGCCGGTGACGGCATGACCCGCGTCGAACCCGTCCGTGCCGACACCCCGCTGGCCGCCTTCGACACCGCGCGAGGGCGGTACGGCTGGCTGCCGAACACCATCCGGGTCATGGCGCGGGGAACCAACGCGGCCGACCTCTACCTCGCGGCGGGCGAGTTCAACGCTCGGGGCACCGTTTTGCCGCTGGCCCGAGAGCGCATCGCGATCCACGTCGCCGAGACGAATGGATGCGAGTACTGCCGGACGGCGCATACCCTTGCCGCGCGGGCCGTCGCCCGAACGGCCGACGCCGACCATCGCGACGTCGAAGCGCAGGTCGAGTTCGCGGCGCGCATGCTCCACACTCGCGGCCAGTTGAGCGACGCGGACCTCGACGACGCGCGCACCGCGGGGATCGACGCCCAAACCATGATCGACGTCGCGGCGGTGATCGCCGAAAACATGCTCGGGAACCTGATCAATAACCTCGCCCGAACCGAACTCGACCCGATGCTGCGGCAGCGCGCGACGAGGGAAGAAATCGCATGAGCGTCAATACGCTCATCGAGCGCAACGCGCGGCGCGCAAAGACCCTGTCCATCGCCAGCCGCTCGCTCACGCCGGCACTGCGAACCGTCGTCCTCGCGTGCGCCGACCACCGCGTCGACCCCGCACACGTTCTCGGCCTGCAGCCCGGCGACGCGATCGTGTTGCGCAACCCCGGCGGCCGCGTCACCGCCGACGTGCTGCGAAGCCTCCTGGTCCTGTCCACCGTCGCCACCGTCGAGGGCATCGATGCCGCGTTCGAGATCCTCGTCATGCACCACACCGACTGCGGGCTGGCTCGGCTCGACGCCCCGGAGCACGCCGCGCTGGTCGCCGACTACCTGGGCACCAACGAGGACGACGTGGCGAAGCTGACCGTCGCCGATCCCTGGCACGCGGTGAACTTCGACGTCCGTCTCCTGCGCGAGTTCGCGCGGGCGCCGGAAACGACGGTCACCGGCCTGGTCTACGACCTCGAATCCGGCACCGTGCGACGCTCGGAGTGAACGCGGGCGGGG
>NZ_LZLY01000093.1 GCF_001673535.1 Mycobacterium sp. 1081908.1
GTCTCCAGCGCAGCGCGGGTGAGCTTGGACCGGGCGCCGTCGAGCAGCAGCTTCTCCACGTAGGGCGCGTACCGGGCGCGGGTGTACATCCGCCAGCCCTCGCTGTTCTGCCGCAGGTCGATCCCGCTGTCGCGCTCGGCGAGTTCCTCGGCCATCTGCTGCAGCTTGGCCGCGATCCGGTAGACCGGTTGCCCGGTGGCCGCGCCCAGCGCCTCGACGGTGACCGGGGTGTCGACCACCAGCAACAGAGCCTCCAGCACGGAGCCGAGTTCGTCGGCGTCCATCGGCGCCGCCTCGGCGATCTCGATCCCCAGATCGATTTCGGGCAGCTCTTCGGGCAAATCTTCAGTCATTCGTCACGCACTTCTGCCGGCCGTTCCCCGGTCCACGAGATTTGGAGCACGCCAAGCGGCTCTGACTGGTCGAATGCTACCGTCCGGCTCCGGTACAGCTCGAGCAGCGCGAGGAAGCGCCCGACCACCTCGATCGGCGCCTCGCAGTCGGCGACCAGCTCGGAGAACGTCGCCCAGTGGCCGCTGCCGCGCGCTTCCAAGATTTCCAGCAACTTCTTGGCCTGCTCGGGAACCGAGACCTGCAGCTCGTGGAGGTGCCCGATGGACACCGTCGGCACGGGCCGGGGGGTGAAGGCGACCGCGGCGATCTGGGCGAACCGTTCGGCGTCGACGCCGAGCATGACCTCCGGGAGCAGCTCGGTGAACCGGTCCTCCAGCGACACCGCCCGCGGATAGCTGCGCAGCGCGGCGGCCTCCAGCTCGGCGAACATCTCCGCGACGTGCTTGAACGCCCGGTATTGCAGCAGCCGGGCGAACAGCAGGTCGCGCACCTCCAGCAGCGCCAGGTCCTCGTCGTCGTCGACCTGCCCGGCCGGCAGCAGGCGCGCGGCCTTGAGGTCGAGCAGCGTCGCGGCGATCACCAGGAACGCGGTGGTCTCCTCCAGCCCGAGCTGGGAGCCGATCTCCTTGGTGTAGGCGATGAAGTCGTCGGTGACCTGGTGCAGCGCGACCTCGGTGACGTCGAGGCGATGGGCGAAGATCAGCTGCAGCAGCAGATCGAACGGCCCCTCGAAGTTCGTGAGGCGGACCTGAAAGCCGGTCTGGGGTGGCGCCTCACCGTTGGCGGTTGAGTTCACGCGCCGAATCGGTGGATGAACTCGCGGGCCAACGCGCGATAGGCGATGGCGCCGGTCGATCGGGGCGCCCAGGTGGTGATCGGCTCGCCGGCCACGCTGGTCTCCGGGAACCGGACGGTCCGGGTGATCACGGTGTCGAACACCAGGTCGCCGAAGCGCTCCACGACGCGGGCCATCACCTCGCGCGCGTTGACGGTGCGCGGGTCGTAACGGGTGAGCAGGATGCCGCTGATCTCCAGCTTCGGGTTGAGCCGGTCGCGGACCTTGTCGACGGTGTCGGTGAGCAGCGCCAGGCCGCGCAGCGAAAAGTACTCGCACTCGGTGGGGATGACGACGCCGTCGGCGCAGGCCAGCCCGTTGACGGTCAGCAGCCCCAGCGACGGCTGGCAGTCGATCAGCACGTAGTCGTAGCGGTCCAACACCGGATACAGCGCGCGACCCAGGGTCTGCTCGCGGCCCACCTCGTTGACGAGCTGGATCTCGGCGGCCGACAGGTCGATGTTGCTGGGCACCAGGTCCATGTGGTTGACCCGGGTTTTGAGCAGCACGTCGTCGATCGACACCCGCGGCTCCACGAGCACGTTGTGGATGGTCTTCTCCAGCTCGTAGTGCGGCACGCCCAGGCCCGCGGACAGGGCGCCCTGCGGATCCATGTCCACCAGCAGCACGCGGCGGCCGTACTCGGCGAGGGCGGCGCCCAGGTTGATGGTCGACGTGGTCTTCCCGACCCCGCCCTTCTGGTTGCACATCGCGACGACCTTGGCGGGGCCGTGCGACGTGCGCGGCGCCGGCTCGGGGATCGCCCGTGGCGGGCGTCCCGTCAAGCCGATCTCGACGCCGTTTTCCGGGTGCTCGGTCATCACGCCCGGCGTGTTCGGGAGGTGAACATCGCTCGAAAGTCTAACGGCTTCGCGCATTTAAACCGGACGCCGCGCTGGCGAGTCACCAGCCAATATGGGCGAAAATCGCTGGTCGAGCGCTCACGCGTAAGGGGAGTTAACTTCAGTCACACGAGCAACATTCGGGAGGCCATGCGCGACTCGCTATCGTGGATTCTCATGGACCTCAAGCGACGACTTCCCATCCTCCGGTGGTCGGTACTGCGGATGGCCGCCGGGGTGCGCAACATCACCACGACGGGCCAGATCGGTGACGGCCGCGAGGCGGCGGCGGCCGAATACGTGCTGGGGAACGCCCGCGCCGGCGACATCGACGACGTGCTGGCCGCCATGGACAAGTTCGCCTACGAGAAGTCGATGCTGATGAGCATCGGCGACGAGAAGGGCCTCCTGCTCGACGCCGCCGTGCGCCGCGCCGATCCCGCGCTGGCGCTCGAGCTGGGCACCTACTGCGGCTACGGCGCGCTGCGGATCGCCCGCGCCGCCCCCAAGGCCAAGGTGTATTCCGTCGAACTCGCCGAGGCCAACGCCGCAAACGCCCGCCGGATCTGGGAGCACGCCGGCGTGGCCGACCGCATCACCTGTGTCGTCGGCACCATCGGCGACGGCGGGCGCACGCTGGACGCGCTGGCCGACGAGCACGGATTCACTTCGGGCGCACTGGATTTCGTGTTCCTGGACCACGACAAGAACGCCTACCTGGGCGACCTGATGAGCATCGTCGATCGGGGCTGGCTGCATCCGGGGACGATCGTGGTCGCCGACAACGTGCGGATCCCCGGCGCGCCGAAGTACCGCGAATACATGCGCCAGCAGCAGGGCAAGCTGTGGAACACCGTCGAGCACAAGACGCACGTCGAGTACCAGTCGATGGTGGCCGACCTGGTGCTGGAGTCCGAATACCTGGGCTAGGCCTATTGCGCGCGCGGGTGCGCCCCGGCCCACACCTCGCGCAGCGCGTGAACGGTGACGAGCGTGTAGATCTGCGTCGTCGTCACCGAGGCGTGCCCCAATAGCTCCTGCACGACGCGGACATCCGCGCCACCCTCCAGCAGATGAGTCGCGAAGGAATGCCGCAGCATGTGCGGCGACACCCCCGAGGTGATCCCGACGCGCTCGGCGGCGTCCTGCAGCACCTGCCACGCGCTCTGCCGCGACAGCCGGCCGCCCCGGGCGTTGAGGAAGATGGCCGGCGTCCCGCGGCCGCGGCGCGCCAGGTCGGGCCGGCCGCGGACCAGGTACGCGTCCAGCGCCTGCACGGCGGGGCGCCCGATGGGGACCAGCCGCTGCTTGCCGCCCTTGCCGCGCAGCAGCACGGAGCGGGCCTCGGTGTCGACGTCGTCGACGTCGAGGCCGACCGCCTCGGAGATCCGAGATCCGGTGGAGTACAACAACTCCAGCAGCGCGCGGTTGCGCAGCGTCAGCGGACCGTCACTCGGGCCGTCACCGCCGGCGCCTTCCAGCAGGGCCAGCACCTGGTTGATCGTGAGGCTCTTGGGGAGCCGGCGGCCGGGCGTCGGCGGCCGCACGGCGCGGGCCACGTCCAGCTCGGCGAGGCCTTCGGCGGCGGCGAAGCGGTGTAGGCCGCGCACCGCGATCAGCGCCCGCGCCGCCGACACCGCCGACAGCGCCGCGGTCCCGGCCTCGGGGTCGCCGCGGCGCAGCGCCACCAGGAACTCGCTGACGTCGTCCTCGCCGACCTTGGCCAGGTCGTGAATTCCGCGGTCCGACAGGTGCTTCGAATAGCGGCGCAGGTCGCGGCGATAGGAGGTGAGCGTGTTCTTCGCCACGCCCCGCTCGATGGTCAGGTGGTCGAGGTAGCCCTGCAGTTGCGTGTCCAGAACCGCGGCTGTCATTGCGCGGCCTTTCGCGCGGCGAACGCGGTCGGCTTGTCGGTCCACGGGCTGCCGGGCGGGCGCGTCATCATGAACTCGGTGGTGGCCACCTGCGCGGCCAGAATGCCCGCCACCGCAATGGCATTCACGATCTCGCCCCTGAACACCTTGTCGACGGCGTCTTCCAGCGGATACCACTGCAGCGTCATGTCGGCCTCTTCGTCGTGCGCCTCGGGCCGGTCCACCTGGGTGAGCCCGGTGGCCAGATAGACGCGCACCGACTCGTCGCTGAAGCCGGGCGTGGAGTCGAGGTCGACGAGCACCCGCCAGGTGTCAGCCTTCAGGCCGGCCTCCTCGTGCAGTTCGCGGGCGGCGGTCAGCTGCGGCGGCTCGCCGCCGACGTCGAGCAGCCCGGCGGGCAGCTCCCACAGCCGCCGGCCGAACGCGTGCCGGTACTGATAGACCATCGGGATGTTGCCGTCGTCGTCCATGGCCACCACGGCGACGGCGCCGAAGTGCTCGACGACTTCGCGGGTGACGAGCTTGCCGCCGGGCATCCGGACCTGATCGCGGCGCAGCGCGAAAATCTTTCCGGTGTGCAGCGTTTCGGATGACGCCGTCTCGAAGACGTGTTCAGCCACGGGTCGCGGGCTCGGGTAGCGGCCGCTGAACGCTGTCTCGATGCTGGTTGCCGTTGGACGACTGCTCGGGGATCTCCACCGGAAGCTGCTCGCCCGCCTTGTAGTCCAGGGAGGCCTTGACGAATGCGACGAACAGCGGGTGTGGTCGGGTGGGCCGGCTCTTGAGCTCCGGGTGGGCCTGGGTGCCGACGATGAACGGGTGCACCTCGGGCGGGTATTCGACGAACTCGACCAGGTGGCCGTCGGGCGAGGTGCCCGAGAAGCGCAGGCCGCTCTCGGCGATCTTGTCGCGGTAGGCGTTGTTGACCTCGTAGCGGTGCCGGTGCCGCTCGGACACCTCCGTCGCGCCGTACGCCTGGGCCACGATCGAATCCGGCTCCAGCACGGCGGGGTAGGCCCCGAGCCGCATGGTGCCGCCGAGGTCGGCGTTGCCGGCGACGATGTGCTCCTGGTCGGCCATCGTCGAGATGACGGGATCCGGTGTGCCCGGCTCGAATTCGGCCGAGTTGGCCTCGGTGAGACCGGCCGAGCGCGCCGCCTCGATCACGATGCACTGCAGCCCGAGGCACAGCCCCAGCACCGGCAGCCCGCGTCCGCGGGCGTGGCGGATGGCGCCGATCTTGCCCTCGATGCCGCGGATGCCGAAGCCGCCGGGGATCAGCACGCCGTGCACCTCGCTCAGCGCGGCGGCGGCATCATGGGGATTCGCGCACTCGTCGGACGGCACCCACACCATCTCGACCTTGGCCTGGTGCTTGAACCCGCCGGCGCGCAGCGCCTCGGTGACCGACAGGTAGGCATCAGAAAGCTCGATGTACTTGCCCACCAACGCGATTCGCACCGTCTCGTGCGGCTCGTGCACGCGGCGCAGCAGGTCGTCCCATTCGGTCCAGTCGACATCGCGGAACGGCAGGTTGAGCCGGCGCACCACGAACGCGTCGAGTTCCTCGCGGTGCAGCACCTTCGGGATGTCGTAGATCGACTTCGCGTCCGGGGTGGAGATGACGCCGTCGATGTCGACGTCACACATCAGCGCGATCTTGTTCTTCAGCGGTTCGGGGACGTCGCGATCGCAGCGCAGGATAAGCGCGTCCGGGGTGATACCGATGCTGCGCAACGCGGCGACCGAGTGCTGGGTTGGCTTGGTCTTGAGCTCACCCGAGGGCGCCAGGTAGGGCACCAGCGACACGTGCAGGAAGAACACGTTTTCCCGACCGAGGTCGTGGCGAACCTGCCGCGC
The DNA here is from genome assembly GCF_001673535.1 of Mycobacterium sp. 1081908.1. Lineage (GTDB taxonomy): Bacteria > Actinomycetota > Actinomycetes > Mycobacteriales > Mycobacteriaceae > Mycobacterium. Next base: position 5,766 of record NZ_LZLY01000093.1, read on the forward strand.
CGCCTCCAGGAAGGGCTGCGACTCGATATCGCCTACGGTGCCGCCGATTTCGGTGATGACGACGTCCGGGCGATTCCCGTCGGCGTCCGGCTCGGCCATGGCCAGGATCCGCCGCTTGATCTCGTCGGTGATGTGCGGGATCACCTGGACGGTGTCGCCGAGGTACTCGCCGCGCCGTTCCTTGGCGATGACGGTCGAATACACTTGCCCGGTGGTCACATTCGCCGACCCGGACAGGTCGCGGTCGAGGAACCGCTCGTAGTGGCCCACGTCGAGGTCGGTCTCGGCGCCGTCCTCGGTGACGAACACCTCGCCGTGCTGGAAAGGGTTCATGGTGCCCGGATCGACGTTGAGGTAGGGGTCGAGCTTCTGCATCGTGACGTGCAACCCGCGGGCCGTCAGTAGCTGCCCGAGGCTGCTGGCGGTGAGCCCCTTGCCGAGCGAGGAAGCAACCCCACCGCTGACGAAGAGGTGCTTGGTGGCGGTTTGCGGGTGCTTGCGCACTGGCGACCTCCGTGAAGACGGGCAGGGCTTGGATTTTGTCTAGCATTTGACTAGCTGGGCCTGCCGACCCACGGAAATCCACCCTAACATCCGGCGCGCGACCGCGCGGCTAACACGCCCTAGCGAGGGGCCACTGCCGCTTTACTGGGGCACGGTGATCGATGTGGCCCCGTGGCCGGTGCCGTACTGGCCGATGTGGCCGCCGTTGATCAGGTCGTGCAGGCCCAGGACGGTCGTGATCCGTCCCGGCGCGGCGTCGATGTCGTCGACGGTGCTGATCGCGGAGTTCATGCCGGCGTCGGCACGGGCGACGGCTACCGCGGCACCCCCGGTCGCGGAACCGTCGCGGCCGGCCAGCAGGGTGCCCGAGCCGTGCGGCGCCAGCGCGGCGGAGAACCGGGCGACGCTGACGCCCTGGTTGCCGGCGTCCTGGGGCAGCGCGCCACCGGTGACCACCAGCGCGGCGTTGGCCGCGCCCAGGTGGTCGGCGGGCTGGTAGGTGATGAAGCCGGTGTCGCGCAGCGACGCCAGCACGGTGTCGCGCTGGGGGTCGTCGATGGGTGGGGTGGCCGGGTTGGGGTTGATCAGCAGGGCGATCCCGAGCAGGTCGCCGGCCTGCGAGCCCTGGTCGACGAGCTTGGTGCTGAGCTGCTGCCCGGCGGGCAGGATCGACGAGTTGACCACCGTCCGCAGCTTCTCCGCGGAGTTGGCGTCGACGAACTCCTGGGTCAGCGAGACCGTTCCGGCCACGGTTCCGCCGGCCTGGCCGACGAATTTCGCGACCGCGGCGACGTCGTCGTCGCGGGCGTCCGGGGTGCGGAACAGCACCACCGATTTGCCGCCGAGCGCGTCGTGCACGATCCGGCCGGCCAGCTGGTTATCGAAATTGTTTGCGGCGGCGAGCTTTTCGTTCATCGCGTTCTTTTGGTCGTTCAGCCCGCTGATCTGTGTGTACAGGTCACGCTTCTCGTCACGCAGGCTGGACAGCAGGGTGTCCGAAAGGAATCCGGACCCCAGCACGACGCCCACGGCCAGCGCCAGGAAGACCGCGGCCAGGGAGAGCGCGTGTTGGCGTAACGAGATCATTTACCGCACCGTTCGTCGAAAGCTATGTGAGCAAGTGCTGCGTCCAGAGCGTGAAGTGGTTCCAGTAGTGGGTGACCCAGTGCAGCACCACGCCGTCGGTGCGCGACACCCACAGCGCGACGATGACGGCGATCAGCATCGTCAGTGCCAGCAGCGCGATGGCGCCCCCCGAAATGTGGTTGCGGTACAAGGTCGCAACGGCCTTGGCGTCGACCACCTTCTCCCCCACCCGAAGCCGGGTCAAAAACGTCGAGGGGTTGCTCTGGGTGCGGTTGCGGTCGAAGAACGTCTCGATGTTTGCGGTGTGGCCGGCCGTCACGAGCAACGCGGCGCCGTGGTGATCGGCCAGCAGTAGCGCCAGGTCGACCGCGGAACCGGCGGCCGGGAAGGTCATCGCCCCGACGCCGAGGTCCTGGATCCGCTCCAGGCCGGGCGCGTGGCCGTCGGCGTCGGCGGGCAGCACGACCTGGGCGCCGCACTTGAGGGTGTCGGTGCTGATCTGGTCGGGATCGCCGACGATGACCTGCGGGCGATAACCGTTCTTGCGCAACACATCCGCGCCGGTGCCGACGCCGATGAGCACCGGCTGGTACTCCTTGATGAACGGCTTGAGGGAGCGCAGCTCGTCCTCGGCGCTGGGCTCGTCGGCCACGATCACCACGTGGCGGCGGCGCAGGTCGAGGTCGATCTCGGGGATGCCGATGCCGTCGATCAGCAGCGGGCTCTCGCTCTTGATGAACTCGATCGTGTTGCCGGCGAACGCCTCCAGGTGGGCGGCCAGGCCGCTCTTGGCCTCCCGCATCAGGTCGGCGATGTCGTGGTCGGTTCGCTCGGTCCCGCGGACCAGCCGGCGGTCGCCCGAATACACGCCGCCCTCGTACAGGCGGATCTTGGCGCCGTCCTTGACCTTCTTGAAGACGTCGGGCCCGGTCTCGTCGATGAGGGTGACCCCGTTGTTGACCAGCACCTCGGGCCCGAGGTTCGGGTAGCGGCCCGACACCGAGGGTGACGCGTTGACGACGGCCGCGATGTCGGCCTCCACCAGCGCGTCCGCGGTGATGCGGTCGAGATCGAGGATATCGAGGACCACGATGTCGCCGGGACACACCCTGCGCAGCAGGCGATCGATGTTCCGGTCGACCCGGGCGGTGCCGGTGAGGCCCGGCCGGGAGGTGTTACGCGAAAGCAGGCCTGACATCTTCATGGGGGCGATTCTGTCCGCGAAGCCAGGGCGAGGCGAGTAGGCGCGCCGTAACATCAGCCTCATAAGTTATCTAGCGTCACATTGGTAACAGGCTCACAACGGGTCGGTCGCGGCGAGGGTGCGCAGTTGTACGGGCTGCGCGGCGTGTTGGCGTACAGACACGCACGCTCGCGGGATGTAGGGGCGCTAGTCCTGCTCGGCCTGGGCGGTCTCGAGCAATTCGCGGGCGTGCGCGCGGGCGCTGTCGGAGTCGCCGAGGCCCGCGAGCATCCGCGCCAGCTCGGCGACCCGGTCGTCGCCGCTCGCCCGGCGCACCACGCTGGTGCCCTTGGGTCCGGCGCTGTGCACCACCAGGTGCACGTCGCCGTACGCGGCGACCTGGGGCAGGTGCGTGACCACGATGACCTGGTGCGTGCGGGCCAGCCGCGCCAGCCGCCGGCCGATCTGCACCGCGGCCCGCCCGCCGACGCCGGCGTCCACCTCGTCGAACACCATGGTGGTGCCGGCCGCCGACGCCGCCAGGACGACCTCCAGGGCCAGCATGACCCGGGACAGTTCGCCGCCCGACGCGCTCTTGGCCAGCGGCAGCACCGTCATGCCGCGATGCGCCGCGAAGCCGAACTCGACCTGGTCGACGCCGTCGGCGCCCGCGCGGGCCGCCTCGCCCGACGGCAGGATCAGGGTGGCGGGGTCGTCCTGGTCGGTCGTGACCTCGGTGGCCACGTCGATGGTGAATTCGGCGTCGGCCATCGCCAGCCCGGACAGCTCCGCGGTCACCGCCTTGGCCAGCCGCTTGGCGGCCTTGCGCCGAAGCTTGCCGAGATCGACTGCGGCGTCGCCCAATTCGCGGGCCAGCTCGTCGACGCGGCGTTCCAGCGCGGTGATGGCCTCTTCGGAGACGTCGAGTTGGGCCAGCCGTTCGCGCGATTCGCCCGCCCAGCGCAGCACGCCGTCGATGTCGGCGGCGTACTTGCGGGTCAGCGTGCGCAGTTGCGCCTGGCGGGCCAACTTGGATTCCAGCGCGCTGGCGTCGACGGGCAGCTCGTCGAGGAAGCCGCCGAGTTCGTGTGCGACGTCGTCGACCACCGTCAGCGCCTGGGCGATCTGGCCGGCCAACCCCCGCAGCGTCGCGTCGTCGGTCGATTCGAGCGCGGCCCTTGCCTTTCCGAGGCTGTCGATCGCACCCTGGCCGAGACCGTCCCCGTCGTCGGCCGACAATGCGGCGCGCGCGGTGGCGGCGGCCTCGCGCAGCGTGTCCAGTTCGGACAGCCGCAGGACGTCGGCGACCAGCGCGTCGTCCTCGCCGGGTTGCGGGTCGACGGTGTCGATCTCGTTCAGGGCGAACTGCAGCCGGTCGGCCTCCTGCGCGAGCTCGCGGGCGCGGTCGCGGCGATCGAGGAGGTCGCGCCGCGCGGTGAGCCAGGCCTCGCGCAGCTTGCGGTACCGCTCCAGCGGCGGGCCGGATTCGGCGAAGCGGTCCAGCGCGCCGCGTTGTTCCTCGGGCCGCATCAGGCGCAGCTGGTCGTTCTGCCCGTGCAGGGTGAGCAGCCCGGTGGTGAAATCGCCCAGCGACTTGGCGGGCACGCCGCGCCCGCCGAGGGAGGCGCGCGAGGGCCCGTCGCGGCTGACCGAGCGCAGCGCGATGACGCTGCCGTCCTCGTCGCGCTCGGCGCCCAGGTCTTCCAGGATCGCGTCCAGCTGCGCGGCCGTCTCGTCATCGAGATCGGTTGTGGTGAAACGGCCCTCGACGACGGCGCGGTCGGCACCCGAGCGGACCCGGTTCGGGTCGGCGCGGCCCCCGCCGAGCAGGTGCAGCCCGGTCACCACCATCGTCTTGCCGGTGCCGGTCTCGCCGGTCAACACGGTCAGGCCGCGGCCGAATTCGCCGACCGCGGCGCTGATGGCGCCCAGCGACTCGATCCTGATTTCGGTCAGCATTCGGTGAGCACCCGGCCAGTGCCGTTACTTTCCGCGCCAGCCGGTCACCGGCAACCGGAACTTGCGCACCAAGCGGTCGGTGAACGGCGCGCTGTCCAGTCGCGCCCACTTGACCGGGGTGTCGCAGCGGGTCACCTCGATCCGGCTGCCGGCCGGGATCAGAATCTCGCGGCGGCCGTCGCAGAACACCAGGGCGTCGTGACCGCCCGCCTCGGTCTCGATCGCGATGGTGGCCTCGGGGCTGGTGACCATGGGCCGGCCGAACAACGCGTGAGCGTTGTTGGGCACCACCAGGATTGCCTCGAGGTCCGGCCACAGCACCGGGCCGCCGGCCGAGAACGCGTAGGCGGTGGAGCCCGTCGGCGTCGACACCAGCACGCCGTCGCAGCCGAACGCCGACACCGGACGGCCGTCGACCTCGAGGACCACCCCGAGCACACCCAGCCGGGGGCCCTTCTCCAGGCTGACCTCGTTGAGCGCCCACCCGTGTTCGAGGATGCGGCCCTTGTGGCACACCGCGATATCCAGGGTCAGGCGGTTCTCGACCCGGTAGTCGCGGGCCACCACGTGATCCAGCACGCGGTCGATCGCCTCGGCTTCGGCCTCGGCCAGAAAGCCGATGCGGCCCAGGTTGACGCCCAGCACCGGAATCCCGGCGTTGCGGGCCAATTCGGCCGCGCGCAGGAAGGTGCCGTCGCCGCCGAGCACCAGCACCAGCTCGCAGCCCTCGGCGGCCCGCGGGTCGGCGTCGACGACCTCGATTTCGATGCCCATGGCGCGCATGTCGTCGGGGGCCAGGTGCAGCGATCCCCGGTCGACGGCCTCGGCCGACAGCACGCGCAGCGCAATCCCGTTGTCGCCCAGCACTTTCTGAACGCGCCGCGCGGTTTCGGTCGCCTCGTCGCGGCCGGTGTGCACCACCAGCAGCACGGTACGTTCAGCGGTCATCGCGGGCCCTCTTCCACCGCGCGCCGCACCGCGTCCACCAGCCCATCAGCAGATAGCCCCCGATCGGTGTCGGCGCGCAACCACAAGAAGTATTCGACATTGCCCGACGGGCCCGGCAGCGGGCTGGCGGTGACGTCGACGGCCTGCCAGCCCAGCTCCCCCGCGCGGCGCGCGACCCGCAGCACCGCGTCGGCGCGCAGGCCGGGGTCCTGGACGACCCCACCGGCGCCGACCTGGCCCTTGCCCACCTCAAACTGCGGCTTCACCATGGGAACGATATCCGCGCCCGGCCAAGCGCATCCAATCAGCGCGGGCAACACCGTGGCCAGCGAGATGAACGACAGGTCGGCCACCACCAGGTCGACCGGCCCGCCGATGACCTCCGGCGTCAATTCGCGGGCGTTGGTGCGCTCGACGACGATCACCCGGGGATCGCAGCGCAGCGACCAGGCCAGCTGGCCGTAGCCGACGTCGGCGGCCACCACCTCGGCCGCGCCGCGGTCCAGCAGCACCTCGGTGAACCCGCCCGTCGACGCGCCGGCGTCCAGGCAGCGGCGGCCCGCGACGGGGATGCCGAAGGCGTCCAGGGCGCCGATGAGTTTGTGCGCCCCGCGCGACACCCAGGAGCGCTCGCCCTCGCCGGTGACGGTCAGGGCGGCGGTGACGTCGACGGCGGTGCCGGGCTTGCGCGCGGGCATGCCGTCGATGCTCACCTTGCCGGCGCCGATCAACTCCGCGGCCTGCTGGCGGGATCGGGCGAGCCCGCGGCGGACGAGCTCGGCGTCAACGCGGGCACGTCGTGCCACGGCCGTACTCAGCCCTTCTCCGCCGACTCCAGCGCGGCCAGCAGCACGTCGTGCGCCTCGGAGAGGCGGCGCGCTATCTCTTCGAGCTCGGCGAGTGACGGCTCGTGTTCGGAGTTCTCCGGATCCCCGATATCGGACAGCTGGGCCACCAGGGAATCTATTTCAGCGCGAAGCTGATCGGGATCGATATTCATCGGGTCTCCACGCTAGTCCAGAGCCCAGCGCTGCAGCGCGTCCCGGGCGCGCGCGTCGGCGGCCTCGACGCGCACGGGCTCGGCGGCCGCGGCCCCCCACACCGCGTTCGCGACGGCGCGGACGACCGACAGCCCGTCCCCCTCGTCGGCGCCGTTGGCGCGGACCGTGACCGCTTGGTCCCCGACGTCGACGTGCCAGCCTCGCTGCGGCCCCACCGCGAGCAGCTCGCCGTCGGAGTGCAGCGAGCGCAGGTCGTGGGCGATGTAGGTGGGCCGGCGGACGGGATCGGCATACACCGCGTCGCGGGCGGTGCTGACCCCGGTCAGCACCATCAGGCTGGGCAGGTCGGCGGCGTTGGCGCCCTCGATGTCGGTGTCCAACCGGTCGCCGACGACCAGGGGCGCGCGGAAGTCGCCGCGGGCCACCGCGTCCTGCAGCAGCCGCGGCGCGGGCTTGCCGGCGACGCGCGGCTCGGCGCCGGTGGCGGCGCGCAGCGCGGCCACGAACGACCCGTTTCCGGGCAGCAGGCCGCGCTCGGTGGGCAGGGTGGGGTCGACGTTGGCCGCCACCCACAGGGCGCCGGCCCGAATGGCCAGCGCGGCCTCGGCGAGGTCCGGCCAGCCGATGGTGGTGGACAGGCCCTGCACGACGGCGACGGGCTCGTCGTCGTAGCGGCGCACCGGCCGCAGCCCGACGGCGGCGATCTCGTTGGCCAGCGCGTCGGTGCCGACGATCAGCACGCGGGACTCGGGCGGCAACTGGTCGGCCAGCAGGTGGGCCGCGCTCTGGGCGCTGGTGACGACGTCGGTGCCGGTCGCGGTGAAGCCGAGCTCGCGCAGGTGCAGCGCCACCTCGTCGGCGCTGCGGGACGCGTTGTTGGTCACGTACAGCTTGCGGCTTTCGACCCCGTCGAGCGACTGGACGGCGCCCTCGGTCGGCTGGGCGCCGCGGAAGACGGTCCCATCGAGGTCGACGAGCAGGCAATCGTATTGCTGCGCAATCGTTTTCATCTCAAGCGAGCTCGCCGACGCGCTCTTCGGCGTCGGTGACGCCCTCGATATCGGCGGCCGCCGCGCGCAGGAACCATTCCAGCGCTTCCTCATTGCGGCCGAGCGCCAGCAGCGTGTCGGCGTAGGCGTAGAACAACCGCGCCGCCGTCGAGCCGCTGCGGCTGGTGTCCAGCTGCGGCGTGGACAGCACGGTCAGCGCCTGCTCCAGCTGCCCGAGATCGGCGCGGGCGCCGGCGGCGACGATGCGCAACTCGTCGGCGTCGTCGCCGGACAGCTGGGCCGCCTCCTCCCCCCGCGCCAATTCGATCGCCCGCTCCGGGCGGCCAAGCCCGCGTTCGCAATCCGCGATCAGCGCGAGCAACGGCGACTTGCTGCCCATCCTGCGGGCGGCGCGCAGCTCGGCGAGCGCCTGGGCCCAGTCGCCGCAGTGGTAGGCGGCGATCCCGACGGCCTCGCGGACCGCGGCGATCCTGCTGGCCCGGGCCCGCGCCGCGCGGGCGTGCTGAAGCGCGGCCTCGGGGTCCTCGTCGATCACCTCGCCGGCGGCGACCAGGTGGCGCGCGACCGCGTCGGCCGTGGCGCGGTCCAGCGTGCTCAGTTCGCCGCGGATCTCGGGCGCCAGCTGCTTGGCCTCCACGCCGGGCGGTATCGGCGGCCCGTGCTGAGCGCCCCGGTCGTCCGTGTCAGCGGTTCGCGGCTGCGCGGGCCGAGCGCGGCCCGGCCCCGACCAGGAACCCGGGCGCTCCTTGCGCGGTCCACTTTTACCGCCGCGCCCCTGCCTGTCGTCGACCACGCTGCACAGGATACGGGCGGCCGAGCTGACCGCGTCGATTGTGTGTCCAGGGCGCCAAGGACGCCCGAATCCCGCCCTGAGTACACACAGAAAGGGCCTCAGCTCACACGAGGCCGTTTACGCCGGCGGCCGGTCGGTCAGCAGCGGGGCCAGCACCGACGGGCAATAGGTGGCGATCGCGACGATGGTGAACACGCCCGCCGCGTCGTGCGACATCCCGTGGCCGTCGCCCACCGTCGCGATCACCGAGTCGAACGACCCGCCGGGTTCCACCAGCATCGGGCAGACCGACCTCCCGAGCGCCGTCGCGCTGTCGGGCTGCGAGACCGGGACGCCGGCGTTCGCGAGGGCCCTGAGGAATGCGTTGCCCATCAGGTCGGCGTGTACGGGTGCCGCCAGCACGGCGGTCAAGCCGGCCAGGCCCGCGCTCAGCACCACCACCCGCAGCAGCCACGTCGCGTTGGTCACCGTGACCACCCTGGTCATCGGCGGTCACGTGGGGGGCACGGCGCGATAAAGGTTTGGGGCTACCTAGGCGACCCGTTCGATCCCGGCGACGTTGCGTTTGCCCCGCCGCAGCACCAGCCACCGGCCGTGCAGGAAGTCCGACGGCTGGGGCGCCCACTCCTCGCTATCGACGCGGACGTTGTTCACCGACACCCCACCCTCGCCGATCGTGCGGCGCGCGGCCCCCTTGCTGGCCGACAGGCCGCTGGCCACCAGCAGGTCGACGATCCCGTCGGGACTACCCGGCTTGAGCTCGGCGACCGACGTCTCGCGCAGCGCCGCGGCCAGCGTCGCCTCGTCGAGCCGGTCGAGTTCGCCCTGCCCGAACAGCGCCCGGCTGGCGTGCTCGACCGACTCGGTGGCCGCCTCGCCGTGCACCAGCACGGTCAGCTCGCGGGCCAGCCGGCGCTGGGCGGCGCGCTGCTGCGGGCGCTCGACCGTGGCCGCTTCGAGCTCGGCCAGCTCGTCGGCGGTCAGGAACGTGAACCAGCGCAGGTAGCGGATCACGTCGGCGTCGGCGGTGTTGATGAAGTACTGGTACCACGCGTACGGGCTGGTCATCTCGGGGTCGAGCCACAGGCTGCCGCCCCCGGTGGACTTGCCGAACTTGGTGCCGTCAGCGGCGGTCACCAGCGGGACGGTCAGCGCGTGCACCGTCGCGCCGAGCTTCTGGCGGACCAGGCGCACACCGGCGATGATGTTGCCCCACTGATCCGAGCCGCCGATCTGCAGCGCGCAGCCGTGGCGCTGGTGCAGCTCGACGTAGTCGTTGGCCTGCAACAGCATGTAGCTGAACTCGGTGTAGGAGATGCCCTCCCCGTCCAGGCGCCGCCGGATGGTGTCGCGGTCCAGCATCACGTTGACCGAAAAGTGCTTGCCGACGTCGCGCAGGAACTCGATGGCCGACAGGCCTCGGGTCCAGTCCAGGTTGTTGACGACGACGGCGCCGGTCGGCGAGTTGTCGAAGTCGACGAAGCGTTCCAGCTGCCCGCGGATGCGCTCGGTCCACGCGGCAACGGTGTCCGCCTCGTTGAGGCTGCGCTCGCCGACGTCGCGCGGGTCGCCGATCATGCCGGTGGCGCCGCCGGCCAGCACGATCGGCCGGTGCCCGGCGCGCTGGAACCGGCGCAGCGCCAGCAGCGGCACCAGGTGCCCGGCGTGCAGGCTCGCCGCGGTCGGGTCGAATCCGGCGTACACCGTCATCGGCCCGCGCCGCGCTTCGGCGGCCAGCGCGTCGAGGTCGGTGGACTGCGCGATCAGCCCGCGCCAGCCCAGCTCGTCAAGGATCCCGGAAGACATCGCGCACGACTTTAGTCGCTGTGACGGCCTCGATTCGCCCACGCGCGGCTATATAAGGCAAGCTAACTACGCGGCGCATCGTCGCGCCATCGCCTTCCCCCGTACGCGCACCAACCCCGCGGAGCGTCATGGACAACCGATACTGGCCGTTGGTCGTCGCGATCATCATGCTCGCCCTCGGGCTGACGCTCACCGTCGCCGACTTCAAGCGGGCCGCCACCCTGCGCAAACCGCTCGCGGTCGCGCTCGTCTGCCAGTCGCTGCTGCTGCCGACCCTGTGCCTGGTGATCGCCGAGGCGTTCCATCTCGAACCGCACCTGGCGGTCGGGCTCATGCTGATGTCCGCGACGCCCGGCGGGACGATGTCGAACATCCTCAGCCACCTGTTCAACGGCGACCTGGCACTAAACCTCACCCTGACGGCAATCAACGCAGTGCTCTCGATCGTCGCGCTGCCCGCGATTCTGGCGGTGTCGATGACGTGGTTCCTCGGCGAAGGCCGGTTCCTCCCGCTCCAGCTGGACAAGTTCCTCGCGGTGATCGGCCTGGTGCTGGTCCCCATCACGATCGGGGTCGCCATCCGCCACCGCTTCCCCGAGCTGGCCCGGCGCATGCAGAAGCCGGTCCGCATCCTGGCCCTCACGCTGCTGGTGCTCGCCATCGTTTCGGCCATCGCCGGCGGACGAACCACGCTCTGGCACAACATCGGCCTGTTGAGCGGTGCCGTCGTGGTCTTCTGCGCGGTGAGCCTGACGGTCGGCTACCTGGCGCCGCGCCTGATGCGCCTGGCCCCGCGGCAGGCCGTCGCGGTCAGCCTGGAGGTCGGAATGCACAACGCCGTGGTGGCGATGGGCATCGCGCTGAGCCCGCAGTTGCTGAACAGCGCCGTAATGGCCACGCCCGCCGCGATATACAGCACCGTCGCGCCGCTGCTGGCCGTGACGTTCGTATTGGTCGCGCGCCGGCTCGACCCGGCGTTTCGCATCGCCACCCCCGCCGCCGTCTAGCCCACCGAGTGTGGGGGTTATGTACGGATTTTGCGGAATTCTCGTGCGTAGCACCCACAGTCGACGGAGCAGTCTCTAGTCGCTCGTCCCCGGGGCCGGTGCCCGCGGGCTGCGCCGGTAAGCCGATACCTCCGGCCTGCCGGGGAGCCACAGCCGCCACGGCCGGTCGGCGGCCTGGCTGACGCCGACGCGGGGGCCCGACGTGGCGGTGAGCGGGGCGTTCAGTTCCAGGGTTACCGGCCCGTCGGGATCGGACAGGTCAATCCCGTTGTCGTCCATGGTGATTCCGAGCGCCGAGCACAGATTCCCCGGGCCGCGCGCCAGCGCCGCGGTGCGGACCAGCTCGCCGCGGCGGGCGCGCGCGACGTCGACGCCGTCCTCGATCGTGGCGGCGCGCAGCAGGACGGCCGCCGCGGTCCCGTCGGGCCCGCACGAGACGTTGGCGCAGACGTGGATGCCGTGGCTGCGGTAGGTATAGAGCCGCCCGGGCGGGCCGAACATCACGGCGTTGCGCCCGGACAGGCCCCGGTAGGAGTGGGCCGCGGCGTCGGGCCAGGGGCCGTCGGGAACCCCGCCGTAGGCCTCCACTTCGACGACGACGGCCCGCACGCCCCTACCGCTGAGGGTGGCGCCCAGCAGCCGATGCGCGGCGGCGACCGGATCCACCGACAGCTCCCCTGCGACCACCCACCGAACCTACCGACACGACCGACATGGCAATATCCCGGCCGAATTGTGTCGAAGGAGCCCGACAATGCATGCGATCGACCCCGCCGCCACGGCGTGGCTGCTGGCCAGCACCGCATTGGTGCTGCTGATGACCCCCGGCCTGGCGATCTTCTACGGCGGCATGGTCCGCACCACCGGGGTGCTCAACATGATCATGATGAGCTTCATCTCCATCCCGCTGGTCACGGTGGCGTGGCTGCTGATCGGCTACACCATCGCGTTCTCCCAGGACGGGGCCCACGGGCTGGTGGGCAACCTCGACCATCTCGGGATGCTCGGCATCGGCCCCGAAACGCTCCACGGGGCGGTTCCCGAGCTGCTGTATGCCACGTTCCAGTTGGCTTTCGCGATCATCACGGCCGCGCTGGTCAGCGGCGCGATCGCGGACCGCGCGAGGTTCGCGGCCTGGATGGCGTTCGCCACGGTCTGGACGGTCGTCGTGTACTCGGTTGTCGCGCATTGGGTTTGGGGCCCCGGCGGCTGGTTGGCAAAGCTGGGCGTGCTGGACTACGCCGGCGGCCTGGTCGTCGAGATCGTGTCCGGTTCGTCTGCGCTGGCCCTGGCGCTGGTGCTCGGGCCCCGCATCGGCTTCAAGAAGGACGCCATGCGGCCGCACAATCTGCCGTTCGTGCTGCTCGGTGTCGGGCTGCTGTGGTTCGGCTGGTTCGGGTTCAACGCGGGATCGGCGTTGGCCGCCAACGGAACCGCCGCGGCGATCTTCCTCAACACGCTCGTCGCGGGGTGCCTCGGCATGCTCGGCTGGCTGACCGTGGAACGGATCCGCGACGGCCGACCCACGACCTTCGGGGCGGCATCCGGCGTGGTCGCCGGCCTCGTCGCCATCACCCCGTCGTGCGGAACCGTCAACACGCTCGGCGCGGCGGTCGTCGGCCTCGCGGCCGGTCTCGTGTGCTCGTTCGCGGTGGCGGCGAAATTCCGTTTCAACTACGACGATTCGCTCGACGTGGTGGGTGTGCACTTCGTCGGCGGCGTCGTCGGCGTGTCGTTGATCGGGCTGCTGGCAACGGCGGTCATGACGTCGGGCCCGCAGGGCCTCTTCTACGGAGGCGGCTTCGCCCAGCTGGGCAAGCAGGCGCTCGCGATCGTCGTAGTGGCGCTCTACGCGTTCACGGCGTCATTCGTGCTCGCGAAGGCCATCGATCGGGTGGTGGGCTTCCGGCTCAGCGCGGAAGACGAGACGACCGGTGTCGACCTCACCCAGCACGCCGAGACGGCCTACGCCGAAGGCGTGCACGGGCATCAGCCGCTGCGACGGCCGGGGGCCGGCAGCGTCGGCTAACCCGTGGGCAGCTTGAGCACGAAGCCCTGAGCGTCATCGTGCTCCCAGGGCAGGCCCCCGCCCGTGCCCCGAGAACCTAGATGATCGGTGACGTACACGTAGTGGCCGCCGCGATCCACGGCCATCCCGAGGGGGTCCACGAAGCGCGGCGCCCCGGGCAGTTCCGTCCAGGTGCTCGAACCGGGCGCCAATTTCATCACTCCCCCGGCGAGCCCGGTGAAGACGTACACGTCGCCGGCGGCGTCCACCGACACGTCCTGCTCGCCGGTGCTGAGCCCCTGGTAGGAGTTGTCCGGGGCAGGCGGCATCTTGGTCCAGGTGTCCGCCCCGGGTGCCAGCCGCACCAGGTAGCGGGAGACGGAGTGGCGACTGAGGCTGCGGGTGACGCTGATGTAGACGTTGCCGGTATTGTCCACCGCCACATCGCCATTGGGACCGTCGCCCGTGCCCGCCGACGGCAGCACGGTTTGCGCGCTCGAGCCGGCCGCCAGCTTTACCACCCGATTCTGGGAGCGCTCGACGACGTACACGTTGCCGGCGGTGTCCACCGCCACACCGTGGGGATCGTCCAGGCCCTTGAACGGCAGCACGGTTTGGGTGCTCGACCCCGCCGCCAGCTTCAGGACCCGGTTGTGGCAGCTGTCGCTGAGGTACACGTTGCCGGCGGCGTCGACCGCCACACCTGCGAGGGAAGCGTCGATGACGTTGGCGCACAGGTCGAGGCCGGTGAACGGCAGTTCGGTCTGCGTGCTCGACCCGGGCGCCAGTTTCAACACGCGGTTGGTGTGGGTATCGGCGACATAGACGTTGCCGGCGGCGTCCACCGCCACCCCGTGCGGAGCGCGCAGGCCGGTGAACGGCAGCGCGTATTGGCGTTCGCGGTCCGCCTTGACCTGATCTTCTTTGTTCAGATGGGTTTTCCAGATGCCGCTGGCGACGAACATCATCGCCGGCGCCACGACGAACATGACAGCGGCGATGATGACACCGTAGATCCAGAGCTTGCGTTTGGGGCGGGCCAGCGGTGGCCCGCCGGAGGCCGGAGCGGCCGCCGCGCCGGCCCTGGCCCTGTCCTCCAATTGCGAAGTCAGGCCGAATTTCTCGACGAGCGTCAGCCAATCCGCGTCCGAGACCACAAATTCGGGCTCGTCCGCCGCCGGCACCGCCCCGCGCCACGCGAACCGGTAGGTGAGCCTGGTCCTGCTTCCGCTCCAGCTGGCCTGCGGGGGGCCGGCATAATCGGGACAACCGATGGTGAGGGGCTGCGAGTTGGCCACGCGCACAATCAGGACGGCGGTCGTCAACGTCCCCACGTAAGGGGCCGAGCGCGTGCTCGCCGCCGGGGCCGCCGTCGCCTGCGCGGGAGACGCTGAGGCGATGCGCGCGTTGCTCGCCAGGTCGATCAGCGATATCGCGTCGTCGGCGACGTCGACGGCCAGGCTCGGCTGCGGCGGACGGGAATTGAGCCTCATCGCGGTCGCGGTGTTTTTGAACATCCCGAAAAAGGACGACGAGTACATCCGCGCCGGGTTCGGCGTCAGCAGGCAGCGAGTCGGCTGCCCCGCGACGGGCTCACGCGCATCGAGCCCACGCGGGCGGCCCACCATGCGAAGCAGCTCGTCGAACTCGGGGGCCCACATCGTCGCGTCCACGCTGTCGACGGGCGGTGCGTCAAGCGGTATTTCGGCGGCAAGGCGATGATCCTGCCCGCCGATGACGAAGCGGTTGCGGCCGCTGCGCAGGTGCAGCGCCGTGCCTTTCGCCGTGCCGCCGTAGCCCGCGAGAGTCCACTTGCCCAGCTGCGCGTCGCCGAACGAATAGACTTCCCCCGGCCGCGAACTGACCGTCAGGCCGCCGTTCCCGACGTCGACGAGGACCGCCTTCTTGCGATTCATCCGCCGCTGGAACATGCCGAAAGCCGGCATGGCGAGCACCAGGAACGCGAGGAACACCACGAAGCCGCCGACCTTCATCACGTTTTCCGCGCCGACGAGGGCGCCCACCAGGAACAGCGCCATATAGATCAGGCCGAGCGACGCCATGCCGCCAAAGATGACGAGGTAGGTGTACTTCATCATCTGCTTGGTGCTGGGCGGGGCCGCGGCGACCTCGAAACGGCGCGACGGAATCGCGTCGCGCGTGGGCGCCGGCGGCAGTTCGGTGCCGCGCGTCCGCTCGGCAAGCCGGTGCTCCAGATCGGCGATGCGTTTCTCCGGATCGCCGTGATCCGTCAGCAACTTGTCCATGCGGTTCCTTTCGGCGGCTACGCGGCCGGACGTTAGCGCCGGCCATTTGCGAAATTCTTGTGCCTCCTTTCGCTACCGATCCCAGCTCCAAAGCGCGCAGCCACATCGTCCCACCGAGGATCCCCGAAGTTAAGCGCCGTGGCGGAAGGCCGCGTCGACTCGCTGAATAACGTTCGGGATGCCGGTTTTGGGCAGAATCGAGGCCCGTGCGGTTACAGTTTTTCCGATGGAAATGCCGATGCGCCTTCGCTGTTGCCGGTAACCGTTCCGATGGATGGCTTGCTGGAGCGCAAGGCCGCGTTGGCGGAACTGGCCGGGCTGGCCCGGCGGGCGGCGCGTGGTTCCGGGCGGGTGGTGCTGCTGCGCGGCGAGGCCGGGATCGGCAAGACGACCGTGATCGCCCGGTTCACCGGCGGTTTGGGCGGATCGTGGCGGGTACTGCGGGGCTGGTGTGACGCGCTCGCCACGCCGCGGCCGTTGGGCCCGCTCATCGATGCGGTCGCCGACCTTCCCGGCGAGCAGGCCGCCCGGCTGCGCGCCGCCGTCGATGCCGGCGACAGCGAGGCCATCTATGCGCGTCTTATCGGCACGTTGGCCGACCGAAAACCGTCCGTTTGGGTGATCGAGGACGCGCATTGGGCCGATGGTGCCACCCTCGATCTGCTGCGATTTGTGGCCCGCCGCATCGACGCGCTGCCGGCGCTCGTGGTGGTGTCGTACCGCGATGATGAGATCGGCGACGAGCACCCGGTGGCGGCGCTGTTGGGAGATCTGGCCACTTGCCCGGCGGTGACACGGATGGAACTGGATCGGCTTAGTGACGCGGCGGTGGCGACGTTGGCCATTGGCAGCGGGGTCAATGCCGAGGCGCTCTATCAACTGACCGGCGGCAATCCGTTTTATGTCACCGAAGTGTTGGCGGCCGGCCCTGAAGTGCTTGCGCGGGAAGCGCTGCCGCGCAGTGTGTCCGAGGCGGTGTGGGGCCGGCTGGCGCGGCTGTCGACCGCAGGGCGTCAGGTCGCGCAGGCGGCGGCGGTGTGCGGGCCCCGGGTCAGCCCGGTATTGCTGGAGGAGATATTCCCGGGCTCGGCGGCGGCGCTCGCCGAATGCCTGCGGGCCGGGGTGCTGCTCGGCGAGGCGGACACGGTGGGCTTCCGCCATGAGCTCGCCCGGCGGGCGACCGCCGAAAAGGTTCCCAACCATGCTCGTCGTCGGCTGCACAAGCAGGTCTTGACGCTGCTCGCCAAGCCGCCGATCGACCCAAACACCTTGGCAACGTTGGCGTTCCACGCCGATAAGGCCGGGGACGCCGACGCGGTCATTCGTTACGCGCCGGCGGCCGCGGAGCGCGCCGCGTTGTTGGGGGCCCACGGCGAAGCGGCCGAGCTGTACGCATTGACGCTGGCCCACGCCGACACCACCCCAACCGAGCAGAGGGTGATCTGGCTGGAGCAACACGCGTTCAGCAGCTATATGAGCGGCCTTCCCGACACTGCCGTGTCCTCGTTTCGCGAGGCGATCACCCTGCGGCACAAACTCGGTGATCAGCTCGGTGAGGGCGACAACTTGCGTTGGCTGTCCAACATGCTTTGGCCGCAAGGACATACGATCGAGGCCAACAAAGCCGGTGTCGCGTCGCTGCGCCTGCTTGAAGACATGGGACCGTGCCCGCAGCTGGCGTGGTCACTGCTCAACATGGCTCAGCTGGCCGCCTGGGATCACGATCCGGCATGCATTGATTACGCGGCGCGCGCCTCCACCTTGGGCGCTCACCTGGGCAATCGCGCCGTGGTGGTGCGGGCCCGCTGCTTTGCGGCGGTGGCCGCCGTCACGCACGGCGACACCGGCTGGGATGATCTCGAGGCCGCCTGGCGAGACGCCATGGCCGAAGCGCTATGCGAGGAGGCCGGCCTCGCCGGGTCACTGCTCTGCTGGTTCGCGGCGCTACACCACCGCCTCGACCGGGCCGAGGCCTACATCGCCGACACCACAACGTTTTGCGACGATTATCAGCTCGGCGTCTACCGGGCATTCGCTACCGGCGCCGCTGCCTTCGCGGCGTTGCACCGCGGGAATTGGGCGGCCGCGCTGGCATCCGCCAACGACGTCCTGACCCGCCCCGCCCTGGCGACAGTGCACCGCATCTTCCCGCTGGTAAGCGTGGCGTTAATCCGGGCGCGCCGAGGCGAGCAACCCGTCGGCCCCTTGTTGGACGAGGCGCTGGCCGCCGCCGACTCCGACGATCTGTTTCGCTTCGGCGTGGTGTGGGCGGCCCGCGCCGAGGCGGCCTGGCTGGTTGGCGACGACGACACCGCGCACGCCGAAGCACTGGCCGGGCTGGCCCTCGCGACCGAACACACCGACCCTTGGCTGGTCGGTCATCTGCGCCGCTGGGCACACGTCGGCGGTGGGTCCTTCGCCGACGCACCGACCGTCGACACCATCACGCCGTACCGGCTGGAGGTCAGCGGGGACTGGCGGGCCGCCGCCGCCGAGTGGACCCGCCTCGGGTGCCCCTACGACGCCGCAGTCGCCCAACTGAGCGGCGACGTCCCCACCGTCCAAGCCGCGCTGGGCACCTTCCGGCAGCTGGGCGCCCGCGCCGCGGCCCGCCGCGCCCAGCAACGCCTCACCCGGTTGCGAGGGCGCACCCAAAGCAGGCGCGCCGACACGCTCTCCGACCCCGACGGCCTGACCCGCCGGGAACGTGAGGTCCTCGCACTGCTCGCCGGCGGGCGCAGCGACACCGAGATCGCCGCGGCGCTGCACATCAGCCGCAAAACGGCCAGCCACCACGTCAGCTCGATCCTCACCAAACTTCGGGTCGACAACCGCATCCAGGCCGCCGCCCATACGTTGCGACGCCTAACCCCGCGTGCCTGACGGCAGCGAGTCACCGCGAGGCGCTGATGGCACGTTCGCGGCGAACCCACCCTTGACAGGGGCCGCCCGGGAGCGGAGTATTCATCACATGATGAGTTCATCGAGTGATGAATTATTGGCGAAGGGGCACGCCGAAGCGGTCGCCATCGAGCATTTGCGCGTCGTCCGCGGAAAACGCCCTGCCCTGCATGACTTTTCGGTGAAAATCGCCAAGGGCACGATCACCGGGCTGCTCGGCCCGTCCGGCTGCGGCAAGACCACGCTGATGCGCTGCATCGTCGGCACCCAGGTCCTGAAGTCGGGCACCGTCACGGTGCTGGGCCGGCCGGCCGGGAGTGCGGCGCTGCGCCGCCGCGTCGGGTACATGCCGCAGGACCCGACGATCTACAACGACCTGCGAATCGTGGACAACGTCCGCTACTTCGCCTCGCTGTACGGCTTCGACAACCGAGCCGCCGACGCGGCCATCGAGCGGGTCGGGTTGTCCGACCATCGAACCGCCTTCTGCGGCAACCTGTCCGGCGGTCAGCGCACCCGGGCGTCGTTGGCGTGCGCGCTGGTGTGCCGGCCCGAGCTGCTCGTGCTCGACGAGCCGACCGTGGGCCTGGATCCCGTGCTGCGGGTCGACCTTTGGGAGCAGTTCACCGAGCTCGCCCGCGGCGGCACCACCCTGCTGGTTTCCAGCCATGTGATGGACGAGGCAGACCACTGCGGCGACCTGTTGCTGATGCGCGAGGGCCACCTCGTCGCCCACACCACCCCGACCCGACTACGAGAGGACACCGGATGTCCGTCACTGGAGGACGCGTTTCTGTCCATCATCAAGCGCAGCACGACGCTCCAGGCCGGTTAGGGCTGAAGGGCTACGCGGCCACCACGACGCGCATCCTGCGTCAGCTGGCCGCCGATCACCGCAGCGTCGCGCTGATCCTCGTGGTGCCGATCCTGGTGATCACGTTGATGTACTTCATGTTCGAGAACGCCCCGCACCGCCCGGGCGCGCCGACGCCGTTCAACAACGCCTGCCTGATCCTGCTGGGGCTGTTCCCGCTCTTCGTGATGTTCATCATCACGTCGATCACCATGCAGCGCGAACGGGCCTCCGGCACGCTCGAGCGCGTCCTGACCACCCCGCTGCGCCGACTGGACCTGCTCATCGCCTACGGCACCGCGTTCTCGATAGCCGCTGCGGCGCAAGCGATCCTGGCCTGCATCGTGTCGTTCTGGTTGCTGGGCTTCGACACCGCCGGCAGCCCAGTATGGGTGTTCGTGATCGCCATCGTCAACGCCGTGCTGGGCGTCGGACTGGGCCTGCTGTGTAGCGCCTTCGCGCGCACCGAGTTTCAGGCCGTGCAGTTCATCCCGCTGGTGATGGTGCCCCAGCTGCTGCTCGCCGGCATCATCGTGCCCCGGGCATTGATGGCGCACTGGCTGCAGTGGATCAGCAATGTCCTGCCGGCGAGCTACGCGCTGGAGGCCCTGCAGCAGGTGGGCGCGCATAGCGAGCTCACCTACATCGCGGTGCGCGACATCGTCGTCGTGATGGGGTTCGCGCTGGCGGCGCTGTGCCTGGCGGCGGCGACGCTACGGCGGCGGACGCCCTAGCGTGACAACGACCAACACGGGGCGCAGGCGCCCGGGGCGACCGGCGGGCAACTCGGACACCCGGGAGCGCATCCTGGCGAGCGCTCGGGAGCTGTTTGCCCGCAACGGGATCGGCAACACCTCGATACGGGCGGTGGCCGCGGCGGCCGGCGTCGATTCGGCGCTGGTGCATCACTACTTCGGCACCAAGGAAAAGCTGTTCGCCGCGGCCGTTCACATCCCGATCGACCCGATGGAAGTCCTCGGCGAGATGCGCGAAGTGCCCGTCGAGGAACTCGGCCACCGGCTGCCGTCAATGCTGTTGCGGCTGTGGGACTCCGAGATCGGCACGGCGTTCGTCGCCGCGCTGCGGTCCATGCTGGCCGGCTCGGAGGCCAATCTGTTTCGTTACTTCATCGAGGATGTCATCGCGAGGGAGGTGGGTCCGCGCGTCGACGATCCCCCGGGCAGCGGCGTCGTCCGCGTCCAGTTCGTCGCGTCGCAGTTGGTGGGGGTGGTGATGGCGCGCTACATCCTGGAATTGGAGCCGTTCGCGTCGCTGCCCGCCGATGTGGTCGCGCGGACCGTCGCGCCGAACCTGCAGCGCTATCTCACCGGGGATCTGCCGGACGGGCTCGTGCCATGAGGCGTTCGTGCTCGTCGTCGTCGACGTCGCGCGCCTCGTCGATCAGCAGGACCGGGATGCCCTCCTCGATGCGGTAGGCGCGCCGCAGCCGGGGGTTGTAGAGCAGCTCATCCCCTATGAGCACCAACGGGCCCCGGTCGGCCGGGCACACCAGGATGCTGAGCAGGGCATCGTCGAGCATCACTGGGCACCGCTCAGTTGGGACCGCGCGGCCGGAGTCAGCTTGCGGAACTGCTCGCTGGTCGCGTCGTAGTACCACGCCTGGCGCCCTGCCTTCGGGATCCCGGCCGCGCGCAGCGCGCTGACGGTGGGACGGTAGGTGGCGCTGAGCGTCAGCTCAGGGCACACCTGCACGATGTCCGGGCCCACCCCGATGGGCAAGACGCCGACGGCTTCGGTCAGGTCCGCCGCGGTGATGCCGGCGCCGGGCAGCAGCGTCACCGCCGCGACCGCCAGCTGGCGGTCGCCCACCGGGACGTTGTAGGTCACCGCGAGGTCCACGCCGTTGATGCAGCTCAGGGCGTCGGTGACCGGTTCGGCGAACACCAGCCCGCGCGCGGTGTGCACCACCGAACCGCGCCGGCCCGCCAGCCAGTAGTCGCCGTCGCCGTCGCGATAGAAGAGGTACTCGGTGGAGATCCAGGTGTCGGCCGGGGCGAACACGCCCCGCTTGACCGACGCGCTGGGATCGATTGGCCCGCGGGACTGGGCGAGCAGCACCCCCACCTGCACGGGCTCGGCGCGCTGCACGAAGCCGCGGTCGTCCTCCAGGATCAGGTCGTGCTCCGCGTCGTACGCCGCGAGCTCGACGCGCCCCACGCCGGGGAGCGGGCGGCCCTTGCTGCCGATCTTGGCGCCGGACACGTTGGCCAGGACGGCCTGTCCGTCGGTGGTGGCGAAGAATTCCACGACGTTGGCAGGTGCGAACGCCTCGAGCACCCGCTGCCACAAACCCGTCGGCATGCCCGAGCCGATGAACAGGCGCACCGGATGGTTGCCGTGCAGCACGAAGGCGGGATCGTCGACGACCTCCCGCAGCATCGCCCAGGTGTAGGACACCACCGTGACGCCGTACTGCCGGATCTCCTGGACGAACCGCTTGGGGTCCAGCCCCCGCGACAGCGCGATGCGGGTGCCGCCCACGACCGCGCCGCCCAGGCTGACCAACAGCGCGGACTCGTGGTGCAGCGGCGTGAGGCAGTACACGGTGTCGCGGCGGTCCAGCGCGGCCGTCGAGGCCGTCCCGAAGGCCGACACCGCCCACCTGTAGTTGGTGATCTGCTTGGCCACCAGTTCGCCGCCGGCCGCGGTGAACGCGATGAACGCCAGGTCGCGCGCCAATCCGGGGTTGGGCCGGTACCACGCCGGCAGCGCGACCGCGTCCGGGTCGATCTGCTCCATGTCGATGACGTCGCTGTCGTGGGGCAGGTGCAGGTCCCGTGTCTCGCCGCCACCGAGCACCAGGATCTGCCCCGGCAGGTCTCGTGCGGCGTCGAGGTTGGTCGGGTCGGTGAGGATCTCGCTGACTCCCCCGAGCCGCACCGACGCGGCCAGGTCGGCGTCGGGCCGCATCACCACGGCGACGGCGCCCAGCCGCGACAGCGCGGCGATGGCAACAAGGGCGCTGGGGCGGGTCTCCATCAACACGCCGACCCGGTCGCCCTGGCGCACACCCACCTCGATCAAGCCCCGGACGACGTTGTTGACGCGCCGGTTGACCGCCTCGTAGGTGTGCACCCGCCCGTCGAACAACAGGAACTCGCCCTGCGGCGCGTTCTGCGCCTGCTCCTCGATGATGCGGCCCAACGAGATGCGGGTGTGGTCGTTGATCTGTCCGAGCCGCACCAGCCGGGGCAGCGTGCGGATGGTCTCGACGGCCAGGGTGCGCATCGACTTGTTGGCCGCGACGACCGTGCTGGCCGCGCCGCGCACCGCCCCGATCGCCGCCTCGGACACCTCACCGAGGCCGTGCGTGATCCTCGAACTCATCGCGACACCGCTGTCGGAGTGCTCGATCGGCTGATCGGCCATCAGGTCGATGCCGCTGGGCTTGTCCCCGCCCGTCGACAGCCAGCGCACCCATTCGGCGACGGTGGGCCAGCTCTCCCGCGCCGCCCGGGATCCGACAACAAGACCGAAATGCCCTGTGCGGATGAGGCGTTCGTACACCTCGGCGTTCGGCGCCGCCCGCCGGATGCCGCGCACCGAGGCAGGCTGGCCGATGTCGTCGACCTCGCCGACGAAGGCCAGCACCGGGCAGGTGATGTCGGTGAGCGTGACCATCTGGCCGTTGATCGCGAAGCCGCCGGTCATCATCCGGTTGTGCGCGATGAACTGCTTGAGCAGCTCGGAGATCGCCGGGCCCGACCACGCGATCCAGCCTTCGCGCTCCAGAAACCTGCGCTGTTGCTCGCGCGGCAGCAGCGCCTCGCGGTCGTGCAGCTGGCGCACGAAGTCCACCCGGGCCTTGGCCGTCTTGAGCGGGTCCATCATCTGAAAGCCCGTGCGCGCCATCCAGCTCGGGATGGCCAACCGGCTGAAAACGTGGTCGGCCATGAAGTTGGCGGCGGGAGCCGCGAAGTTTGCCGGAATGCCCATGGGCAGGGCGGCCAGGGTGTCCACCGGTGACCCGAACGCCACGATGCTGGCGAGGGCCTTCGAACGGCGATAGGCGGCGACCTGATAGCACCACATCCCGCCCTGCGAATACCCGACCAGGTGCACGTCGCTGCCCGTGGCGTCCTTCACCGTGTCGATGGCCTGGCTGAGCGCCACGATGTGGTCGGCCAGGTTGCGGCGCATGCCGCCCTCGACCTTGTCCGGCGACCCGAAGTCGATGACCCAGCAATCCAGCCCGGCGGCGTGCAAGATCCCCACCGCGCCGTCTTCCTTCGTGACGTCCCACATGTCCGCCGACATCATCATCGGGTGCACCATCAGCACGGGCGGGCCGACCGGCGGCTGCCCGGGCCGGCTGTCCGGCGGGAAATACCGGCGCAGCTTGTACATCGGGACGCTCTCGACGATCTGGGACGGCGACGGCACCGTGCCGGTTTCCAGGCCCCCCAGCCGCAAGACCTCTAACCCGTTCTGCGCCGTGGCGACGAGCCGCCCGACCGGACGCGTGACCATCGAAAAATTGAGATCCACCGCTGCTCCCTGACTCTTGACAGCTCCGCCATCATGGCACACCAGCTCCCGCGGCCGTTTTGGTCAGGCTGTTTGCCGGCGGGGTGGCCGCGACCGGCTCGGCGGCGCATCGAATTAGTCGCGCCCGTAAATTTTTCGGCCGCTCCGCGCGGCTTCCGAGGAGCCCAGGCCGACGGCGTCGCCGGGCGCCGCGCGCGCCGCTCTGGTTGACCCCGTTGTCGCGGCCGTAACAGATCGGCGCCGACCAATCGGCAACGGATGACTTGCGTTGCCCCCCATGGCTTAGCGGCGCCGTCGGCCCGGCGCCCGATTCTATGGTTAGCCCCCGCGAATCCGGGTACTTAACCCCAGCGCAGGGTTCGCGACGCATGCCCCCATGCCGTCACGACACCTCGGTTGAAACACGCAGCTGGGCGCTTAACCGGTCCTCTCGGCAGCCACCTCGACTGACCCGTCAGCGGTGTCGGAGGGGTGGCCGCTCGGGCGTGTTCCTGCGGGAGTGAGGTGACCCGATGCCAGACGGCGGATTTCCCCCATGACCGCCCGTTGGCGCGGGACACCGACGCGATTTACCGGATCGAGGCGCTTCGTCGACGCCGCGCGGCAAGGGATCCAGTCCGGGCCGCTGTGGCCGGGCCGACGGCAGGAAAGGGATGTCAAATGATGTTGCTAGACAACGCCGGACGGCGCCGGCGCGGCGGCGCGGGGCAGCTGGCCGAGCGGGCGCTGTACGACGTCGCGCACGGCCGCTTCGAACGCTCCCTCTCGGGACTCACGGCGATAGCGGCCCTCGTCACCACGGCGGAAATCTATTTCGAGCACTACAAGGCCAGCTTCGGCAACAAATGGATGTGGAGCCCGATCGTCGTGACCCCGCCGGTCGTCGTCGCCGGAATCGGCGGCGTGTTCTCGCGGCGCTGGGCCAAAGTCTGGCTGCCGATCACCGCGGGCATCTACACCGCCAACGGGCTGATGGGTGAATACCTGCACGTCCGCGGCGTCGGCCGCAAGCCGGGCGGGTGGAAGAACGCGTCCTACAACGTGCCGATGGGCCCGCCGATCGCGGCGCCCGGGTTGATGTGCATGGTCGGCGGAATGGGGCTGCTGGCCTCGATCCTGCGCCGCGAACGGTTCCGGCGATAACGAGGGATTGCAAGGGATTTCCACAATGGCCGACACCTCTCTGCCCGACCACCTGCCCAACCTGCGCCCCGATCGCCAGCCCCCACACCCGTCGTGGCTTCCGAAGCAGCGCCGCGGCACCACGCCCCAAATGATCGGGCGCTACCCCGATTTCGACGTTCTCGAGACGACCGACTCGTGGGACCACGCCACCCGGAAGGTGGTCTTGGCCAGGCTGGAACCGCCGGGTCCCCTGCGGTTTTTCACCGCCGAGGAGGAACCGTGCCTGCGGGCGTTCTGCGACACCGTGCTGGCGCAGGACGGCGAGCCGCGGGTGCCGGCGGCCGAATCGGTCGACTCCAAGCTCGCCGACGGGCGACTCGACGGCTACCAGTACGCCGACATGCCCGACGACCGCGACACCTGGCGGCTGGTGCTGCGCGCGCTCGACGAGACCGCCGCCCGCCGCCACGGCAAGGCGTTCGCCGAGGCCGACCCCGACGCCCGCGAAGCGATCATCGAACAATTCTCGCGGGGCGAGCTGGAGGGCGGGGCCTGGGAGCGCCTGAACGTCAAGCGCGCCTGGTCGGTGTGCATGCGAATGACGCTGTCGGGCTTCTATTCCCATCCCTGGGCGTGGAACGAGATCGGCTTCGGCGGCCCCGCCTACCCGCGCGGGTTCATGCGTCTCGGCGGTGCCAGCGGTCCGGCCGCGGCGCGCGAGCCGTTCGAGACCCGTGGCGCCACCGACGAGGATCCCGTGCGCGTCGAACAAAGCGGTGAGGTGTGATGGGCGACTTCCTGCGCGGTGTGCTCAAGGGAGCGGTCGAGCCGAAGGACAACGACTCCCGGTTCCTGCTCGACGTGCATTCCCGCGACCTGCCCGGCGAGAAAACCATGTGCCGCTACCGCGACGACGACGAGGTCGACCTCGTCGTCGTCGGGGCCGGCGCGGGCGGCTCGGTGCTGGCCCAGCGCCTGGCCCGCGCCGGGTGGGCGGTGGTGATCCTCGAGGCGGGCCCGTTCTGGCACCCCGACGAGGACTGGGTCTCCGACGAGGCCGGCTCGCACGACCTGTACTGGACGCAGAAGCGCATCATCGGCGGCGACGACCCGATCGAGTTGGGCAAGAACAACTCCGGGCGCGGGGTGGGCGGCTCGATGGTCCACTACGCCGGCTACTGTCCGCGCTTCCACCCCAGCGACTTCGCCACCCGGACCCTGGACGGGGTCGGGGCCGACTGGCCCATCGGCTACGAGGACATCCGCGCGCACTACGAGCGCGTCGAGCTCGAACTGCCGGTGGCGGGCCAGAACTGGCCCTGGGGCTATCCCCATCGGTATTCCTTTGCCCCACATCCCATTTCGGGTGCTGCCGCCAAGCTGTGGGAGGGTGCCCTTAAGCTCGGCATCGAGATGCGCGTCGGGCCGGTCGGCATCGTCAACGGCACCTTCGGCAACCGCCCGCATTGCATCTACCGCGGCTACTGCCTGCAGGGCTGCAAGGTCAACGCCAAGGCCAGCCCGTACGTCACGCACCTGCCGGATGCGCTGGCCCACGCCGTGGAGATCCGCGCCAACTGCATGGCCTCACGCGTCGAACTCGACGAGAGCGGCGCCGCCCGGGGCGTGGTGTACCACGACGAGGCGGGCGGGGCCGAGCGGCTGCAACGCGCCAAAGCGGTCGCCGTCGCAGGCTATTCCATCGAAACCCCGCGCCTGCTGCTCAACTCCGTCAGCGACCGCTTCCCGAATGGGTTGGGCAACAACGACGATCAGGTCGGGCGCTACGTGATGGTGCAGGGCGCCACCCAGTCGGCGGGCCGCTGGCCCGAGGAGGTCCGGATGTACAAGGCGCCTCCCCCGGAGGTGTCCTCCGAACAGTTCTACGAGACGGACCCCGCACGCGGATTTGCACGCGGATTTTCCATTCAGACCGTGTCACCCATGCCCATCGGGTGGGCCGAACACGTGATGGCCGACGGGCATTGGGGCCGCGCCCTGCGCGAGTACATGCGCGACTACAACCACTGGGCCACCATTGGCGTGCTCAACGAGCTGTTGCCCCGGCCGGACAATCGCGTCACCCTCGCCGACGAGAAAGACCCGTACGGCATCCCGGTGGCCCGGTTCGACTACAGCCTGTGCGACAACGACAAGGCCAACATCGCGTACTCCACCAAGGTGATCGGCGACATCCTGCACGCCGCCGACGCCCAGGACGTCCTCACGATCGAGCGCTTCGCGCACCTGATCGGCGGCGCCCGCATGGGGACCAGCCCGGAGAATTCGGTCGTCGACTCCGATCACCGCGTGTGGGGCGTGCCGAACCTGTTCCTCGCCGACGGTTCGGTGTGCCCGACGCAGGGCTCGGCGAACCCGGCCCTGACCATCATGGCGTTGGCGTCGCGGCTGGCCGAGCGGATGGCGGCGGGCAAGATTCCCACCGCGGCGGCCGGCGCCGTCGGTGGGCGGTCGAAGGTGGCGGCCCGTGGCTGAGCAGCCCATCGACGTCGACGCGGCCTATGCGCCGCGCGTGCTGCGTGAGTACGCGCTGATCGCCGACGGCGAGCGCGGCGCGCTGATCGGGCCGCAGGGCGACGTGGCGTGGATGTGCGCGCCGCGGTGGGATTCGGAGGCCGTGTTCTCCAACCTGATCGGCGGCGACGGGGTTTACGCGATCACCCCGACCGACGTGCGGAACGTGTGGGGCGGCTACTACGAGCCGGGCACCCTGATCTGGCGCAGCCGGTGGACCACCCACGACGGCATCGTGGAGTGCCGCGAGGCGCTGGCCTTTCCCGGCGATCCCGACCGGGTGGTGCTCCTGAGGCGGCTGATGGGCTGCCGCGGGACGGCGCGGCTGCGGGTGCTGCTGGCGCCGAGCGCCGCGTTCGGACGACACGGCCCCGGCCAGCCGAACCTCGACGACGGCGTCTGGGGCGGCCGGTCCGGGCGGCTGCGGTGGCGGTGGTCGGGCGGCCGGGACGCTCGCCCCGTCAAATCCACCCACGGCCGCAGCGAGCCGCTGATGTGCGACATCACCATCGACGAGGGCGCGCAGCACGACCTGGTTCTGGAGCTGTCCGAACGCGCGCTGCCCGACCGGCCGGCCGACCCCGACATCGCGTGGGACGCCACCGCGGCCGCGTGGCACCGCAGCGTGCCGGAGCTGAACTCCACCATGGCCCCCCGCGACGCGCGTCACTCCTACGCCGTGTTGCGCGGGCTGACCAGCCGCAGCGGCGGCATGGTCGCCGCCGCCACGATGAGCCTGCCCGAACGCGCGCACACCAACCAGAACTACGACTACCGCTACGCCTGGATCCGCGACCAGGTGTACGCCGGCCTGGCCGCGGGCGCCGTCGGCGAGACCGAGCTGCTCGACCAAGCGGTCGAGTTCGTCGGCGCCCGGCTGCTCGAGGACGGCCCGCACCTCAAACCCGCCTACACCGTCACCGGCGGCCCCGTGCCCAGCGAAGAGGCCCTCGACCTGCCGGGCTACCCGGGCGGCACCGACAAGGTCGGCAACCGGGTCAACCAGCAATTCCAGCTCGACGTCTTCGGCGAGGCGCTGCAGCTGCTGGCCCTCGCGGCCGGCGTGGACCGGCTCGACGCCGAGGGTTGGCGCGCCGCGCAAACCGCGATCGCCGCGATCGAAAAACGTTGGCGCGAACCGGATGCCGGCGTGTGGGAGATCGACGACGAGCTGTGGACGCAGTCCCGCCTGGCCTGCGTGGCCGGGCTGCGCGCCATCGCGAAGGTGGCCGGCGCGGGCCCCGAGGTCGCCGGCTCCGCTTCGCTGGCCGACGCCGTCCTCGCCGACACCGCCTCCAGCTGCGTGCACCCGCGCGGCTACTGGCAGCGCAGCCCCCGCCTGACCGGCGTCGACGCGTCGTTGTTGCTGCCGCCGGTGCGCGGCGCCGTGCCGGCCGACGACCCCCGCACGCGGGCCACCCTGGACGCCGTCCGCCGGGAACTCGCCCGCGACGGCTACGTCTATCGCTTCCGGCACGACGAGCGCGACCTCGGCGACGCCGAGGGCGCGTTCCTGCTGTGCGGATTCATGATGGCGCTGGCCGAAGGCCAACTGGGCCACGCCGATTGCGCCATGCGCTGGTTCGAACGCAACCGCGCCGCCTGCGGCCCGCCGGGGCTGCTGTGCGAGGAATACGACGTCAGGCAGCGCCAGCTTCGCGGCAACCTGCCGCAAGCGTTCGCGCACGCCCTGCTGCTGGAATGCACGGCCACCCTCGCCGAGGAGGCCGTTCACCCCGATTGAACGAGAGGAGATTCGGCGATGACAGAACGCACAGAGACAGTCGTGATCACCGGGGCCAGCGCCGGCATCGGCCGCGCCACCGCCCAACTGTACGGACGGCGCGGCGCGAATGTCGCCCTGCTCGCCCGCGGCGCCGCCGGTCTGGAGGGCGCGGCGCGCGACGTCGAGGCGGGCGGCGGCAAGGCGCTGGCCATCCCGACCGATGTGGCCGACTATTCGGCCGTGGCCGCGGCCGCCGACGAGACCGAATTGACGTTCGGGCCCATCGACACCTGGGTGAACGTCGCGTTCACCTCCGTCTTCGCGCCGTTCTCGGAGATCACCGCCGAGGAATTCAAACGCGTGACCGAGGTGACCTACCTCGGCTACGTGCACGGCACCATGGTGGCGCTGGCCAAGATGCGGCCGCGCGATCGCGGCACCGTGGTGCAGGTCGGCTCCGCGCTCAGCGAGCGGTCGATCCCGCTGCAGTCGGCCTACTGCGGCGCCAAGCACGCCGTCAACGGGTTCACCGAATCGGTGCGCTGCGAGCTGCTGCACGAGGGCTCGAACGTGCGGATCACCCTGGTGCAGATGCCCGCGGTCAACACCCCCCAGTTCTCCTGGGTGTTGTCCCGGTTGCCGCGCCATCCCCAGCCGGTGCCGCCGATCTACCAGCCGGAGGTGGCGGCACAAGGCGTTGTCTATGCCGCCGATCATCCGGAGCGCAAACAGTATTGGGTCGGCGACAGCACCGCGGTCACGCTGCTCGGGCAGAAGTTCCTCGCCCCGCTGCTAGATCGCTACCTCGGCCGCACCGGCTACGACTCGCAGCAGACCGAGGAGCGCACGAACGGCCAACGGCCCCACAACCTTTGGCAACCGGTCGACGAGGAGCCCGGCAGCGACCACGGCGCGCACGGCGACTTCGACGAGAAGGCTCACACCCACAGCCCGGAAGCCTGGTTCTCCCGCCACCGCGTCGCCGGCGGCGCGCTGACCCTCGGGCTGGGGGCGCTGGGCGCCCTGGCCGCCCGCCAACGCGCGCGATGACCGGGTGGGCGCGACTCGTCTACGGAACCGTGCTGCTCGCCGTCCCGCGGCCGGTTCTGCGGCTGGTCACCGGTCAGCCGCCGGCGGCCCGGGAACGGGCGGTGACCAGGATCCTGGGGGCGCGCCTGCTGACCCAGGCGGTGGTCACCGACGTTCGGCCCGACGCCGTAAGCCTGGCGCTGGGCGCGGAGGTGGATTTGGTGCACGCCGTCTCGATGCTCGCCTGGGCCGCCGTCGACCGCCGGTCGCGACGGCTGACGCTGCTAAGCGCGGCCGTCGCCGGCCTGTTCGGTGTCGGCGGCGCCGCGGACGCCCGGCGCGCGCCCGCCGTCGCCGAGCCCCCGGCCGACGAGCGGCTCGCCACGCTCGTCCGTCTTCGGCGTCAGCTCGCCGCGCCGATCGCCCGGCGCACCCTGCCCGCCGCCGCCCTGCCCAGCTAGGAGTCCCCATGCCAACGCGCCCCGACGCCTGCGTCGACGAGGTCACCGCGCAGGTGTACGAAATCCCCACCGACGCGCCGGAAGCCGACGGCACCTTCGCCTGGTCGTCGACCACGTTGATCGTGGCCGAGGTGGTCGCGGGCGGACGGCGCGGGCTCGGCTACACCTACGGCGCCGGCGCCTGCGGCCAGCTGATCACCGGCCCGCTCGCCGGGGCCGTCAAGGGGCACAGCGCCCTCGACATCACCGGCGCGTGGGAGTCGATGGTCACTGCGGTCCGCAACAGCGGGCGCCCCGGCCTGGCGTCCTGCGCGATCTCGGCCGTCGACACGGCACTGTGGGACCTCAAGGGCAAGCTGCTGGACATCCCCGTGTGCCGGCTGCTCGGGGTGGCGCATCCCGAGGTGCCGATCTACGGCAGCGGCGGCTTCACCACCTACGACGAACGGCAGACCCGCGCCCAACTGGAGCGCTGGGTCGACACCTGGAAGATCCCCCGCGTGAAGATCAAGATAGGCGAGTCGTCGGGTTCCGACGAGCGCCGCGACCTGGATCGAATAGCCCTCGCGCGCAAGGTGATCGGGCCGGACACCGAACTGTATGTCGACGCCAACGGCGGCTACCGGCGCAAGCAGGCGATCCGGGTCGCCCACGCCATGGCCGACCACGACGTGACCTGGTTCGAGGAGCCGGTGTCCTCCGACGACCTCGCCGGGCTTCGGGAGGTGCGCGACCAGGTGACGCCGGACGTCACGGCCGGCGAGTACGGCTATGACCTCACGTATTTTCGGCGGATGCTGGCCGCCGACGCGGTCGATTGCCTGCAGATCGACGTCACCCGCTGTGGCGGCATCACCGACTTCCTGCGCGCCGCGGCCGTCGCCGCCGCCCACCACGTCGACGTGTCGGGTCACTGCGCACCCAACCTGCACGCCCACGTCGCCGCGGCGATCCCCAACCTGCGGCACCTGGAGTACTTCCACGACCACCACCGGATCGAGCACATGCTGTTCGACGGCGCCCTGCCCCCCGACGGCGGGTCGTTGCGGCCGGATCAGCACCGGCCCGGGCTGGGGCTGGAGTTCAAACACGGCGACGCCGAGCAGTACCGGGTGAGCTGAGGGCTTCGAGCGCGGCCGGGGTGCTTGAACGCGCCCGAAAGCGGGCATTGATAAGGCAAAAACGCAAGGATTTCCGGGGGAGACGGGCGATGACTGTGAATTTCGAAGGCGACACCGGTCAGCGTCGCAACGGGCGGTCCGGCGGCTCGCCGCCGGAGGCGGTGATGTCCGACGTGGTGCAGGAGCGCGAGCTGGGCGCCCTCGACCTGGTGCTGGGCCTGGGCGAGCCGCAGCGGGTCGGCAGGTTCCGGTTCTTCCTGGACGGCCAGCGCTGGGAATGGTCGGACGCCGTCGCGCGCATGCACGGCTACGAGCCGGGGCAGGTCGAGCCCACCACCGAACTCTTGCTGCAGCACAAGCACCCCGAGGACCGCGAGCGCGTCGCCGCCGTCCTGGACCGGGTGGTCAATGGCAAGCCGTTCAGCAGCCGGCACCGCATCGTCGACACCGCCGGGCACACGCGCTGCGTCGTCGTCGCCGGCGACCGCATGCTCGACGACAGCGGCAAGATGGTCGGTACGTCCGGGTTCTACGTCGACGTCACCGACTCGCTGCACTCCGACATCACCAACGTCCTGGAGGCGGTGGCCGACGCCCGCGCCCGGATCGAGCAGGCCAAGGGCGTGCTCATGAGCGCGTACGGCATCTCCGCGGATCGGGCGTTCGACATCCTGGCCTGGCGGTCCCAGGAGACCAACCTCAAGGTCCGCGACCTCGCGGCGCGCTTCCTGGACGCCGTCGCCGGCAAGACGTCGCCCGACACACGGACCCACATCGACCACGCGCTGCTGACCCTCGAATAATTGCCCGGTGGCGCACCTACTGGGAGCCGAGGGCATACGTCTGCAATATCCGACTCAGGTCGTCTTCGAGTCGGTGACGCTCGGGGTCAACGACGGCGCCCGCATCGGCATCGTCGGGCGCAACGGCGACGGCAAGTCCAGCCTGCTGGGCCTGCTGACCGGCGGGCTGCGCCCGGACGCCGGACGGGTCACCCGCCGCGGCGGGCTGCGGGTCAGCGCGCTGAGCCAGGCCGACACCCTGGACCCGGACCGCACGGTGGGCTGGACCCTGGTCGGCGACCAACCGGAGCACCAGTGGGCCGGCGACGCGCGGGTCCGCGACGTGGTGGGCGGGCTGGTCTCCGACATAGCCTGGGAGGCAACGGTTTCCACGCTCAGCGGCGGGCAGCGCCGGCGGGTGCAGCTGGCGCGGCTGCTGATCGGTGAATGGGACGTGATCGCCCTCGACGAGCCAACCAACCACCTGGACATCGAGGGCATCACCTGGCTGGCCGCCCATCTGCGCGACCGGTGGGCGCGCAATAGCGGCGGCCTGCTGGTGGTGACCCACGACCGCTGGTTCCTCGACGAAGTCGCCACCGCGACATGGGAGGTGCACGACGGGATCGTCGAGCCGTTCGAAGGCGGCTACGCGGCCTACGTGCTGCAGCGCGTCGAGCGCGACCGGCTGGCCGCCGCCGCCGAGGCCAAGCGGCAAAACCTGATGCGCAAGGAGCTGGCGTGGTTGCGGCGGGGCCCGCCGGCCCGGACCAGCAAGCCCAAGTTCCGCATCGAGGCCGCCAACCAGCTGATCGCCGACGTGCCGCCGCTGCGCAACACCGTCGAGCTGGCCAAGCTGGCGACGGCGCGGCTCGGCAAGGTCGTCGTCGACCTGCTCGACGTGTCGGTCTCGTTCGGCGACCGGCCGGTGCTGCGCGCCGTCGAATGGCGGATCGCCCCCGGTGAGCGCACCGGCATCGTCGGGGCCAACGGCGCCGGGAAGTCGACGCTGCTGGGGCTCATCGCCGGCACCGTTGCTCCGGACAGCGGGCGCGTCAAGCGCGGCAAAACCGTGCGGCTCGCGGTGCTCGACCAGCGGGGCGAGGAGCTGGACGCGCTGGCCGGCGACCGGATCGCCGACGTGCTGGGCGGGCTGCGCGGCGGCTACGAGGTCGAGGGCCGGGAGGTCACGCCGGCGCAGCTGCTGGAGCGGCTCGGGTTCGGCCGCGGCCAGCTCCTTCTCGGCGGTGCGGCGCTGCGCCCCGGACATGCCCGGCGAAGACGCCGGCGGAACCGA
>NZ_LZLY01000094.1 GCF_001673535.1 Mycobacterium sp. 1081908.1
ATGCGGGCTTCCTGAACAAGTAGCCCATGGCGCGAAATCCCGCGGCGCAGACCGCGTTCGGACCGATGGTGTTGGCCGCCGTCGAGCACAACGAGCCGCCCGGGCGTCGCCTGGTGGACGACGACCTCGCGGAGCTGTTCCTGCCGCGTCCGTTGCGGCTGCTCACCGGCGCGACGCGGTGGGGCCCGGCGCGGCGCCTGATGGTCCGCGGGTCGGAGTTCACCGGCCCCGGGCTGTGGGCGAATCTGGCCTGCCGCAAGCGCTTCATCGACGACAAGATCTCGGCGGCGCTGGACGACATCGACGCCGTGGTGATCCTCGGGGCCGGACTGGACACGCTCGCCTACCGGCTGACCCGGCGGGCCCGCATCCCGGTCTTCGAGGTGGACCAGTCGGTCAACATCGCGCGCAAGGCCAACACCGTGCGCCGGGTGCTCGGCGAGCCGCCGCTGTCGGTTCGATTGGTGGCGCTGGACTTTGAGCGCGACGACCTGCTCACCTCACTGGCCGAGCACGGCTACCGAACCGACTACCGGGCCTTCTTCGTCTGGGAGGGCGTCACCCAGTACCTCACCGAGGACGGCGTCCGGCGAACCCTGGCGGGGCTGCGCGCCGCCGCGCCGGGCAGCCGGCTCGTGTTCACCTACGTCCGGCGGGACTTCATCGACGGCGGCAACCGCTATGGCACCCGCACGCTGTACCGCAACGTCCGCGAGCGCCACCAGCTGTGGCACTTCGGCCTGGAGCCCGACGAGGTCGCCGGGTTCATCGCCGAATACGGCTGGCGGCTGATGGAGCAGGCCGGTCCCGACGAGCTGGTGGAGCGCTATGTGCGGCCCGCCGGGCGCCAACTCGGTGCCTCGCAGCTGGAATGGTCGGCCTACGCGGAGAGGTTTAGACCTCGATGACCGTCGGCACGATCATCGGCTGCCGGCGGTAGGTTTCGCCGACCCACTTGCCGACCGTGCGGCGCACGGCCTGGGCGATGCGGACGGGATCGGTCACGTTGTCGGCCGCCAACTGCTCCAGC
This sequence comes from Mycobacterium sp. 1081908.1, assembly GCF_001673535.1. Lineage (GTDB taxonomy): Bacteria > Actinomycetota > Actinomycetes > Mycobacteriales > Mycobacteriaceae > Mycobacterium. Next base: position 1,031 of record NZ_LZLY01000094.1, read on the forward strand.
TCCGCCTCGACCTTGCGCACGGCGGGCTCGAGCGCCTTGGGATCCTCGGAGAAGCCGCGCGAAAGCAGTTGCGGCACAGCGGCGGGACGCCCGGTGCCGCGCTGCACCACCACGATCACCGCGACGAAGCCCGACGACAGGATCAGCCGCTCGCCCAGGGTGATGTCGCCGACGTCGCCGGTGATCAGCCCGTCGACGAACATCTTGCCCACCGGCACGGCGCCGGCGATGGTGGCCTTGCCGGCCATCAGGTCGACGCTGACGCCGTTCTCCGCCAACAAGATTGAGTCCTCGGCCACCCCGGCGCGCGCCGCCAGCTTGGCGTTGGCGCGCAGCATCCGCCAGGTGCCATGCACCGGCATCACGTTGCGCGGCCGCACCCCGTTGTAGAGGAACAGCAGCTCGCCCGCGTACGCGTGCCCGGAAACGTGAACGCGCACTTGCTGGTTGGTGACGACGCGGGCGCCGATCTTGGCCAGCTCGTCGATGACCCCGTACACCGCCTCCTCGTTGCCGGGGATCAGCGACGACGACAGGATGATCAGGTCCTCGGACGTGAGCGTTATGCTGCGGTGCTCGCCGCGCGACATCCGGGACAGCGCCGACATCGGTTCGCCCTGGGTGCCGGTGGTGATCAGCACCACCCGCTCGGGGGCCATCATCTCGGCGGCGGAGATGTCGATCAGGTCGGAATCCTCCACCCGCAGGAAACCCAGCTCCCGGGCGATGCCCATGTTGCGCACCATCGAGCGCCCGACGAACGAAACCCGCCGGCCCAAAGCGACTGCGGCGTCGATGATCTGCTGCACCCGGTCCACGTTGGACGCGAAGCACGCCACGATCACGCGGCCGTCGGCGCCGCGGATCAGCCGGTGCAGCGTCGGGCCCACCTCGCTTTCCGAGGGGCCGACGCCGGGGATCTCCGAGTTCGTCGAGTCACACAGGAACAGGTCCACGCCCGCGTCGCCCAGCCGGGACATGCCGGGCAGGTCGGTGGGCCGGCCGTCGAGCGGCAGCTGGTCGAGCTTGATGTCGCCGGTGTGCAGCACGGTCCCGGCGCCGGTGTGCACGGCGATGGCCAGGGCGTCGGGGATGGAGTGGTTGACGGCGAAGTATTCGCACTGGAACACGCCGTGCGTGCTGCGCTGGCCCTCGGTGACCTCCATGAAGACGGGCTTGATGCGGTGCTCGCGGCATTTGGCGGCGACCAGCGCCAGGGTGAACTTCGACCCGACGACCGGGATGTCGGGGCGCAGCCTGAGCAGGAACGGGATCGCCCCGATGTGGTCCTCGTGCGCGTGGGTCAGCACCAGCGCCTCGATGTCCTCGAGCCGGTCCTCGATGTGCCGCAGGTCGGGCAGGATCAGGTCGACGCCGGGCTCGTCGTGGGTGGGGAACATCACCCCGCAGTCGATGATCAGCAGCCGGCCCAGGTGCTCGAAAACCGTCATGTTGCGGCCGATTTCGCTGATGCCGCCCAGTGCGGTGACCCGCAACCCGCCCGGAGCCAGGGGACCCGGTGGGGCGAGTTCCTCGTTCACGTCCGATTCACCTGAGCACCGAGGCCGCGCGCATGTCGGCGGCCAGCGCCTCGATCTGATCCGCCGTCGCCGGCATCTGCGGCAGCCGGGGGTCACCGACGTCGATGCCCTGCAGGCGCAGACCCGCCTTCGACATGGTCACCCCGCCGAGCCGCGCCATTGCGTTGCACAGCGGTGCGAGGCCGACGTTGATCTTGCGGGCGGTCGCCATGTCGCCGGAGCCGAAGGCGGACAACAACTCCCGCAGCTGTCCGGCCGCCACGTGCGAGATCACGCTGATGAAGCCGACGGCGCCCATGGCCAGCCACGGCAGGTTCAGCGCGTCGTCGCCGGAGTAGTAGGCCAGCCCGGTCTCGGCGATGATCTGGCCGCCGCTGTGCAGGTCGGCCTTGGCGTCCTTGATCCCAACGATGTTCGGGTGCGCGGCCAGCGCGCGGATGGTCTCGGTCTGGATCGGTATCACCGAGCGGGGCGGGATGTCGTAGAGCAGCACGGGAAGCTCGGTCGCGTCGGCGACGGCGGTGAAATGCGCGATCAGCCCGCTCTGCGGCGGCTTCGAGTAGTACGGCGTGACGACCAGCAGCCCGTGCGCGCCCTCGGCCGCGCAGGCCTTCGCCAGCCGCACGCTGTGAGCGGTGTCATAGGTGCCCGCGCCCGCGACGATGCGGGCCCGGTCGCCCACCGCCTCCAGCACGACGCGCAACAGCTCGAGCTTCTCGTCGTCGGTGGTGGTCGGCGACTCGCCGGTGGTCCCGGAGATCACCAGGCCGTCGCACCCCGCGTCGACCAGGTGCTTTGCCAGGTTCGCGGCGGCGGCGGTGTCCAGGGCGCCGTCGGCGGCAAAGGGCGTCACCATCGCGGTCAGCAGGGTTCCCAACCGGGCGGGGGCGTCGAATCCGACGGTGCTCACGGTCTTCAGGTTACCTGGCGGTACCAAACGCAATTAGCCGCCGCGCGGCTCAGGCCTCGGTGGCCAGCGGGCTGGTGGCGACCTCGGTGCCGTCGGCAAGGGTGGAGACCTCGAAGTCGGCGAACACCGCGGGCGCGGTGTCGACGAGCTGGCGCAGGCACTCGATGGCCAGGCGCCGGATTTCCACGTCGGCGTGCTCGCTGGCGCGCATCGCGATGAAGTGCCGCCACGCGCGGTAGTTCCCGGTGACGACGATGCGGGTCTCGGTGGCGTTGGGCAGCACCGCCCGGGCGGCCTGGCGCGCCTGCTTGCGGCGCAACACCGCGCTGGGCTGGTCGGCGAACTTGGCCTCCAGCTTGGCCAGCAGCTCGGCGTAGGTGGCGCGGTTGGCGTCGGCCGCCTCGGTCAGGATGCGCCGCAGCTCGGGGTCGTCGTCCATTCCCGGCGGGACGACCACCCGCGAGTCCCCCTCCGGCACATAGCGTTGCGACAGCTGGGAGTAGGAAAAATGCCGGTGTCGGATCAGCTCATGGGTGCACGACCGCGAGATGCCGGTGATGTAGAACGACACGCTGGCGTGCTCGAGCACCGAAAAATGCCCGACGTCGATGATGTGCCCGATGTAGCCGGCGTTGGTCGCGGTCCTGGGGTTGGGCTTCGACCAGCTCTGGTAGCAGGCCCGGCCGGCGAACTCGGTGAGCGCGGGGCCGCCGTCGGCGTCGGTCGTCCACGGCACGTCCGGCGGCGCCAGGAACTCCGTCTTGGCGATCAGTTGCACGCGCAGCGGCGCGGTCTCGGCCACGGCGCCCACCTTAACGTGGGGTGCGGACGCGCACCTCACCCGATATCAGCAGCGGGAGCAGCGCGTCACGGAAGGCGGACAGCCGCAGGGATTCCGCGCGGCGCGCGTGACACAGCGCGCCCAGCCCGGCGATCGTCCGCGCCGTCGCCGGGGCCAGCCGCCGCACGTCGCGGACCCGAACGTCGAGCAGGTCGCGCGCCTGCACGCGCTGGTGGCTGCCCGACGTCCCGGCGGCCCGCCGCTGCAACGTCGCGACGACGTCGGGTTGCCGCAGCGCCGCCCACAGCGCCGACGTGTCGACGCCGACGGGCCGCAACACGACGAACTCCGTGCTGGCCAAAGCCATTTGCGGCGGCAGGCCCGGCACGTTCCAGACGCGCGGGATCCTGGGATTGAGCTTCGCGACCAGCACGCACGGCTCCGACAGGACGAACTTGGCGCTCTTCACGCAGTCCCCGCCGACGAGCCGCGGTTTCGCGCCGTCGTCGAACGCCGGCAGGCTGAAGTGGGCCACCACGTCGTCGAACTCCGGCGGACCGAGGACTTCCGTCGACCGGCCCGCCAGGTCGGACAGCGGCACGCGCTCGGAGACCGCCTGGGCGGTCGCGACCATCAGGCCCTCGGCGGCGACGATCACGCGCTCGTTGGCGGCGATCTTGTCGTCGACGGCGCCGAGCACCTCGCCGATCCGGCGGCGCTGCGGCGCCGCGACGGCCGAGACGGACACCTCACGCAGGATCGTCTGATTGAGCAGCGGCTGCCCCGATCCGCCCCGGTGCCCGTTGAGCCCGCAGGTGTGCAGCGCGTAATACCAATACCGCGTCTCCCGCGGGTCCTTGGCCCGGCACACCAGCGCGTTGTCGGTGACCCAGACGTCGGAATCGCAGTACCGCAGGCTGCCGCAATAGGATCCGACGCGCCCGAGCACGATCAGGGGTCCGGCCGCATTGCATTGCGCCGCATAGCCGATCGCGCCGTTCGCCCCATAGACGCGGAAGCGGCCGTCCGGCGTTCGGGCCGGCGGGCCGGCCCCGTTGCTGAAGTCGAGGTGGTCGCCCAGCCTGGCCTTCACCGCAGGCGCTCCACCTGCTCGCGCACGAGCTTCTCCAGCCGCGCGGATTCGTCGAGCGCCGCCACCAGGTCGCCCGTCAACCGGGCGATCTTGGCGTCGAACGGCTCCCCGTCATCGTCGGCCGCGGCCGCGCCGACATAACTTCCCGGCGTGAGCGCGTAGCCCGCGGCCCGGATGTCGTCCAGCGACGCCGACTTGCAGAAACCCGGAACGTCTTGGTAGGCAATGCCTTTGGCGGTGGCAGACGCCGATCCGCACCACGCGTGATAGGTGTCGCCGATGCGGACGATCTCCTCGTCGGTCAGCGCGCGCTCCGCGCGATCCACCAGGTAGCCGAGCCCGCGGGCGTCGATGAACAGCACCTGGCCGGCGCGGTCGGCCTTGTCGAGCGCGAAGAACCACAGGCACACCGGAATCCCGGTGCTGCGGAACAGCTGCGCGGGCAGCGCCACCATGCACGACACCAGGTCGGCCTCGACGATCCGCGCCCGAATGTCGCCCTCCCCGAGCGTGTTCGACGACATCGAGCCGTTGGCCATCACCACGCCGGCCTTCCCGCCAGGCGCCAGCTTGGACAGGATGTGCTGAATCCAGCCGTAGTTCGCGTTGGTGGCGGGCGGAACGCCGAAGCGCCAGCGCGGGTCGTGTTCGTCGCGGGCCCAATCCTTGATGTTGAACGGCGGATTGGCCATCACGTAGTCCATCTGCACGCCGGCGTGCTGGTCGCGAACGAACGTGTCGCCCCGGGCGAGGCCCGCGTCGTCGATGCCGTGCACGGCGAGGTTCATCTTGGCCATCCGCCAGGTCTGCTCGATGCTCTCCTGGCCGTAGATGCTGACTTTCGCGGGGTCGCCGTCGTGCTCGGCGATGAATTGCTCGGTGCGCACGAACATTCCGCCCGAGCCGCAGCACGGGTCGTACACATTGCCGCTGGTCGGTTCGAGGACCTCGACGATCACCCGCACCACGCTGGGCGGGGTGAAGAACTCGCCGCCACGCTTTCCCTCCGAGCGGGCGAAGTTGCCCAGGAAGTACTCGTACACCTCGCCCAGCAGGTCCCGCGCGCGCCGGCCGTCCCGCGCGCCGTCGAGCAGGCCCACCAGCTCACCGAGCCGGCGCGGGTCGAGGGTTCCGTAGCGCCGCGGCAGCCCCGCGGCACCCATCGCGTCGTCGACGAGCCGACCGATGTCCGGGGATTTCGCAGTGTCCACCAGGGTCCGCCACTGCGCGTCGGCGACGTGCTGCAGGAACACCAGGCCCAGGATCACGTCCTTGTACTCACCGGCCGAAACCGACCCACGCAGCTTTTCGGCGGCTTTCCAGAGCGTGTCCTCGAGCGCATTCATCAGCTGGCCCGCCTGGCCGCCGCGCGCAATTCACCGGCCAGGTCGCCGCGCCCGGCAACGCCGAACCCGCCCAGCCCCAACCACGACGCCATCGATCCCAGTTCGCCTGCCAGCGCCGCGGCGACGGAGGCGCGCGGCACGTCCGGCTCCGCGAAGGCGCCCAACACGCGCAGGGAATCGCTGGCCCGGTCGGCCTTGAGGTCGACCCGCGCCACCAGCCGGCCGTCCATCAGCAGCGGCCACACGTAGTAGCCGTACCGGCGCTTGGCGGCCGGGGTGTAGATCTCGATGCGGTAGTGAAAATTGAAGAGCCGCTCGATCCGGGGCCGAAAGAAGATCAACGGGTCGAACGGGCACAACAGCGCGGTGCCGCGGTCGGAGCGCGGTACCGTCGCGCCCGCCCGCAAGTACGCCGGGGCCGACCAGCCGTCGACGTCGACGCGCTCGATCTCGCCGGCGGCCAGCAGGGCGGCGATCGCGGGCTTGACCTGCTGGGCCGACAGCCGGAAGTAGTCGCGGATGTCGGCCTCGGTGCCTACGCCCAGCGCGGTGGCGGCCCGCAGCGTCAGCTCGCGGACGGCGTCGTCGTCGTCGACCTCTCGGGCCAGCACGCGGGGCGGCAGCACCCGCTCCACCAGGTCGTAGTGGCGGGCGAAGCCCACCCGGGTGGCCGTGGTGAGCGCGCCGGAGGCGAACAGCGCCTCGGCGACCCACTTGGTGTCGCTGCGGGTCCACCAGGTCCCCTTTTTGCGGCGCGGCGTGGCAGCCAAATGCGCCTCGATCTGCCCGGCGGTGCTGGGCCCGAGCTCGGCGACGGCGGCGAGGATGTCCTCGGCGAGTTGGGGATTGGCCTTGACGATGTGGGTGCCCCACCGGCCGTGCCGGTATTGACGCATCCGCCAGCGCAGCAGCGGCCAGTCGTCGACGGCCATCAGCGCGGCCTCGTGGGCCCAGTACTCGACCAGTAGCCGCGGCGAGCGCGCCGAATGCGACCAGGCGGCGCGGTCCAGCACCTCGCGGTCGTAGGGCCCGAGCCGGCTGAACACCGGCGCGTAGTGGGCCCGCACCGCCACCGATACCGAATCCAGTTGCAGCACTTGAATTCTCGATATCAGGCTCTTCAGATGCGCGCGGGTGATCGGGCCGTTGGGCCGTGGTGCGCTAAACCCTTGTGCCGCAACGGCTAAGCGCCGAGCCTGGGCGGCGGTCAGCTTGGGTTTCCCGATCGGCACGGCGCCGAGAATACCGCGTTTTGGCCGCCCTTCGCGGCACCGCTACCGCGGGTTTAGCCCGTGCCGACTTTCTCGCCCAGCGGCACGACGACGCTCGCCTCCGGCAAATCCTTCTGTTCCTGGTGCGCCGCCGCGAGGGCGGCCGGAACGGGTTCCAGGTCGCGATACACCCGCTCCAGCTGCTCCAGGATCCTGATTCGCTGCTGGCTGGCCTCGTCCGCGGCCCGACGGGCCTGCTCGCGATAGTGATCGGCCTCCCGCCGCGCGTCGCGCCACGCCTCCTCGATCGCCCGCTCGGTCTCGTCACGCATGCCGGCCAGCTCGACCTCGAGCTTCTTCTTCTTTTCGTCGTAATCCGCCTGCAGGGTCTCCCGGCGCGCGGTCAGCTGCGCCATCCGCTCCTCGTGCTCTCGCCGCGACGCCTCGGCCTCCGCCTCCGCCGACGCGATCAGCGCGTCCGCCTCGGCCCGCGCCTCGGCCTGCAGCTGGGAAACCTCGTCGACCGTGCGCCGCAGCATGTTGGCCATCCGCAGTTGCACGGCGTGGGGCGAGGGCGAGGTGTCGGTGAGGACGGCGACCTCCTTGCGCAGCGCCGCCGCTTCGTCGCCGGCTTGCGTCAGCCGCGCCTCCAGGCTCCTGACGTCGTTGAGCAGCAGCTGCTGCTTGGCGGTCAACGCCTCGATCGACGCGTCCACCGCCGCCGCATCGTAGCCCCTGAACACACGCGGAAACGTCTTCGCGGGTTCGGTTATCACTGCAAATTCCCCCCTTACTGGAAATGCTTTTTTCAGACCCGTGAGACCGACCCCCCGAGTCCCGAGTATGTCAGGCTCTGTCGGTCACCCGGTCGGCGCCGTCGGCGCGACCCCTCACGGACGACGGTACGTGTGAAACCGGTAGCGCAGCCCCGTGCGGCTGACCTGCCAGTCCCCCGTCACGCCCAACCACGACTCGTCGAGCACCGGGGCCAGCGCGTCGCCGTCGTCGCGCGGCAGGTCGATTTCGACCTCGGTGACCTCGCAGCGATCGGCCAGCGGCAGCCCGAGCAGGTAGATCTGCTCGCCGCCGATGACCCACGCCTCCGGCTCGGTCAGCGCGGCCTCCAACGAATCGAGCACCTCGGCTCCCTCGGCCACGTAATCGGACCGCCGGGACAGGACCACGTTTCGCCGGCCCGGCAGCGGCCGCACCCGGGCCGGCAGCGACTCCCAGGTCCGCCGGCCCATCACCACCGTGTGGCCCATGGTCACCTCTTTGAAGCGCGCCAGGTCCTCGGGCACCCGCCACGGGATGTCGCCGCCGCGCCCGATAACACCGGACGTCGACTGAGCCCACACCAGGCCCACGCGCGTCATACCGCGACGGGCGCTTTGATCGCCGGGTGCGGATCGTAGTTTTTCACGACGACGTCGTCGTAGGTGTAGTCGAAGATCGAATCCCTATGCCCCAGAACGAGTTCCGGGTAGGGCCGGGGCTCGCGGCCGAGCTGGGTCCGCACCTGTTCGACGTGGTTGTCGTAGATGTGACAGTCACCGCCGGTCCACACGAACTCGCCGACCGAAAGGCCGGCCTGGGCGGCCATCATGTGGGTGAGCAGCGCGTAGCTGGCGATGTTGAACGGAACCCCGAGGAACAGGTCGGCGCTGCGCTGGTAGAGCTGGCAGCTCAGCCTCCCGTCGGCAACATAGAACTGGAACAGCGCGTGGCACGGCGCCAAAGCCATCCGCGGGATTTCGCCGACGTTCCACGCCGAGACAATGATGCGCCGGGAATCCGGGTCGGTGCGCAGCAGCTCCAGGGCGGCGCTGATCTGGTCGACGTGCTCGCCGGTCGGCGTCGGCCACGACCGCCACTGCACGCCGTAGATGGGCCCGAGATCGCCCGTCTCGCTTGCCCATTCGTCCCAGATGGTGACGCCGTGCTCCTGCAGCCAGGCGACGTTGGAGTCGCCGCGCAAGAACCACAGCAGCTCATAGACCACCGATTTGAAATGCACCTTCTTGGTGGTCAGCAGCGGAAAGCCGGCCGACAGGTCGTAGCGCAGCTGCTGGCCGAACAGGCTGCGGGTACCGGTGCCGGTGCGGTCGGATTTGGCGGCGCCCCGCTCGAGGACCACGCGCAGCAGGTCCTCGTAGGGGGTGGCGATCGGCACGCGGTCAGCTTACGTCGGGGGGACCGGAGTAGAACGGAGGCCATGCCGAAGATCACCGACAGCGTCAGCACCCCCGACGGCTCCTGCCCGGTCGGACTGTTCACCCCCGAGGGACCCGGCCCCTGGCCCGGCGTCGTGATGTACTGCGACGCCGGCGGGGTGCGCGACACCTTCGACGAGATGGCCGTCAAGCTCGCCGGATTCGGCTACGCCGTCTTGCTTCCCGATGTGTACTACCGCAGCGGCGACTGGGCCCCGTTCGACATGGCCACCGTCTTCACCGACGAGCGGGAGCGCAGGCGGTTGTTCGGAATGATCGGCGGCATCACCCCGGACAAGATGGCCGCCGACGCCGGGGCGTTCTTCGACTACCTGGCCGGCCGCCCTGAGGTGACCGGCGACCGGTTCGGCGTGTGCGGATACTGCATGGGCGGGCGGACGTCGCTGGTGGTGGCGGGCCGCCTGCCGGACCGCGTCGCCGCCGCGGCGTCCTTCCACGGCGGCGGGCTGGTGAGCGACGGCGCGGACAGCCCGCACCTGCTGGCCGACCGGATGAGCGCCACGGTGTACGTGGGTGGCGCCGAAAACGACGCGTCCTTCACCGCCGATCATGCCGAGCAACTCGACAAGGCGCTGACGGCGGCCGGCGTCGCGCACACCATCGAGTGGTATTCGGCCGGCCACGGTTTCGCGGTCCCCGACAACCCGCCCTACGACCCCGCCGCCGCCGAACGGCACTGGGCGGCAATGACGGAGGTCTTCGGGTCGGCGCTACCGCGCTAGGCTGGCCGCCCCTTCCCGGCTGATCGTCTCGAGCAGCAGGGTCGCCGCCACCGCCGCCCCGTCGGTGCGGATCAGGCGTGCCACGGCGCCCGCCCGCGCCCGGGCCTCCGGGGCCAGCACCGGCTCGAGCGCCGCCGACAGCGACTCGGCGGTGGGCGCCGTTCCCACATGCGCGGTGCCGATCCCCAGGTCGCCCACCCGGCCCGCCCAATACAGCTGGTCGGCGCCCTGCGGCACCACCACCTGAGGGGCGCCCGCGGCGGCGGCCGTCGTCGTGGTGCCCGCGCCGCCGTGGTGCACGACGGCCGCCACTCGGCCGAACAGCATCTGCTGATTGACCTCGCCGACGGCAAAGCAGTCGTCCCCGTCGTCGATCGGTGCCAGGCCGGCCCACCCGCGGGCGACGAGCGCGCGGTGGCCCTGCGCGCGGATCGCCTCGACGGCCGCGAGAGCGAGCTCCGCCGGGCCGCGCAGCGGCATGCTGCCGAAGCCCACGTAAACCGGTGGCGTGCCGGCGTCCAGAAACTCGACCAGCTCGGCCGGCAGCGGGCGGGTGTCCCGCAGCATCCAGGCGCCGGTGTGGACGACGTCGAGGTCCGTCGACCCCGGCCACGGGCCCAGCGTCGGGTCCGCCGCCAGCCACGGCCGGTCGGTGAAGGCGTAGCCGCGCACGTCGTGCACCGGAGGCAGGCCGGCCGCGGCGCGGTGCCGATTCAGGGTCGGGCCGAAGAGCGCGTTCACGTTCTGCGCGTCCAGGTCCCACAGCGCCCGGTGGTCGGTCACGCCCGGTGGCAGCGGCCAGCTCCAGAACGAGGGCGGCCGGTGGTGCGGTGACGGCAGGCTGGTCGGGTGATAGCTCGCGTAAACGTAACGGATGCCCAGCTTTTCGGCCGCCGACCGGGCGCCGGCCGCGGCCGGCAGCAGGCCGGCGGCCACCAGCGCGTCGCATCCCTGGGCCGCGCCCGCGACGATGTCGAACTGCGCGGCGATCAACTCGTCGAAGTGCCGGCGCAGGTACGCCTCGGGCTGGGGCGCGGCCGCGCTCGTCATGGCGCGCACCGACTCACCGAATGCCACCAGCGGCACCCCGAAACCGGCGGCCCGCTCGGCGAACTCGTCATCGGGCGGCGCGCAGATACCGACCTCCGCGCCGAGCGCCCGCAGCTGCACCGCGAGGCCCAGCAGCGGCTCGACGCCCCCGCGCGAATCGTAGGTCGACAGCAAGACGCGCATTTCGCCACTCTGCAGCAGCGGCGCTCGCACCGCGAGCCCGCGACGGGCGGGTGAGCTCGTTGCCGGACGAAATGGTTTCGATCCCTTTGAGCGAAACGGGGCTCGCCCGGAGTTAGCGAATCCCGGCGCGGGCGGTTGCTCCCGGAACTCCCCGCCGGTGACCGAGACTTTTATCGAGTTAGCGAAGGGGCATGAGCAAGTTTGCTGGGCAGACGCGAGTCGTTATTGCGGTCCGGCAGGAATCCGGCCCACAGCTAATAAAGCGCGCTAGGAAAAATCCCACCGATGCGGTGTGTGACGCCACGAACTAATTTGGCACGCGACAAATAGCTAATACGGTCAGCAAACTATAGACTTATCTCGGCGCTTCCCATACTATTTGCTGTCATCGCGTTCAGAAAATTAGCGCGACTTTCCCGCATCGGGGCGGGAACAATGCCAGGGCGACGACGGGGGTACCGTGATCGCGAACATTTCCACAGCCGTCAACGGCCGACCAATTGAGCGCCGCAGCCCGAGGCCGCCCAATCAACCGCCCATCGACGAACTGCACCGGATGCCCGCGCTGGTCGTCTTGGATCGGCTGCCGTCGCCGGCGCTGGCGGTCGATCGCCTGGGCACCATCCTGTTCGCCAACGGTTCGTTCTGCGACATGGTCGGCTACCTGCCCGACGAGCTCGCGTCGATGAACTTCGAAGACATCTTCCACTGCCTACCGGCCGACGATCGCTGGGTCGCGCTGGTCGGCACGGGCGCCAAGCGCCTCGTCGAGCTGCGGCACAGGGACGGGCACATGGTGTTGGCCAGCATGAGCAAGTCGGCGATGCGGCGCCGCGACGACACCGTCGCACTGGTCACCTTCCACGACCGCACCGAAGAGCTGTGGCTCACCAACGACGGCCGGCGTCACGACGACGGCAGGTTCACCAACTTCGCCAACAAGGCGCGGTGACGATACGCGGTGCCGAGCGCCAACTGATCGCTCTTGGCGCGCTTGAGGTATAGGTGCGCCGGATACTCCCAGGTCATTCCGATGCCACCGTGCAGTTGCACGCACTCCTCGGCGGCGTGCACGGCGACGCCGCTGCAGTACGCCTGCGCGAGCGAGGCGGCGGTGGCCGCGTCTTCAACGCCGCTGGCGCACGTGTCGGCGGCGTGCCTGGCCACCGCCGTCGCCGCGCCGACCTCGAACCAAAGATCCGCCAACCGGTGCTTGATCGCCTGGTAGGACCCGATCGCGCGCCCGAATTGTTTGCGCTGCTTGACATAAGCCAGCGTGGTGTCGAAACACCACTGGGCCACGCCGAGTTGCTCGGACGCGAGCAGCGCCGCCCCGGTCTGCAGCGCCTCGGCAACCGCGGCGTCCCCCGGCCCGAGCCGTGACGACGCCGCCCCCGAAAAACGAACGCTGGCAAGCGGTCTCGTCATGTCCAGTGCCAGCACGGGCGAAACCTCCACGCCCGCCGCGGTGCGCGGCACGGTGTGCAGCTCGAGCCCGTTGGGCCCGGCTGCCGGCACCACCAGCACGTCGGCCTCGGCGGCGCCCGCGACGCTGCCGACCAGCCCGCTCAGGCCGTCGCCACCCGCGCTCACGCCGGCCACCGCATCGCCCGACGCGGTGGACAGCGGCACCACCAGCGCCGCGGTGAGCTCGCCCCCGGCCAGCGCGGCCACCGTCTCGGCGTCGCCGGCGCGCAGCAGCGCCACGGTGGCAAGCACCGCGCTGGACAGGAACGGCACCGGCGCCACCGCGCGCCCGATCTCCTCCATGACCACGGCGGCCTCGCGCGCCGACGCACCGGCGCCGCCAAGCGACTCGGGCACCAGCAGCCCGGCCACCCCGAGGTCGGCGGCCAGCGTCCGCCAGAGGTCCGAAAAGTCTTGTGGCACCGGGTCGTACGCTCGCACCACCGATTCGGGTGGGCACCGGTCGGCGAGCAGGTGACGAACGCTGTCGCGCAACGCCTCCTCGGTGTCGGAATACAGGAGGTCGCTCACCGCGGTAGGTCCTTCCAGGCGACGTCCTTGTCCACCCGGTGTTCGCCCGGCAGGCCGAGGATTCGTTCGGCGATGGTGTTGCGCAAGACCTCGGACGTGCCGCCCTCGATCGAGTTGCCGCGCGCCCGCAAATAGCGATATCCGGGCTCGCGGCCGACCAGGTCGACCGTCTCCGGTCTGCGCATGGTCCAGTCGTCGTAGCCCAGGCCGGCCTCGCCGTGCAGCTCGATCTCGAACCCCGAGATCGCCTGGGCCAGGCGAGCGAAGGCCACCTTCATGCCCGCGCCCTCCGGCCCGGGCTGCCCGGCGCTGGCCTGCTGGCGCGACCGCTCACCCGTCAGCCGGAGGGCCTCCGCCTCGACCCACAGCCGCATCAGCTCGTCGTGCATGGCGGGGTTGCGCAGCGCCGGCTCGTGTCGCCAGGCCCCGGCGACCTTGCCGATGTGGCCGCCCTCCCGCGGCATCCCGGCTCGCGTGCCGATGGCGACCCGCTCGTTGTTGAGCGTGGTGGTCGCGACGCGCCAGCCCCCGCCCTCCGGGCCGAGCCGATTCGCGTCCGGCACCCGCACGTCGGTGAGGAACACCTCGTTGAACTCGGCCTCGCCGGTGATCTGCCGCAGCGGCCGGATCTCGACACCGGGTTGGGTCACGTCGCACAGGAAGTACGTCAGGCCGGCGTGTTTGGGCACCGTGGGGTCGGTGCGCGCGACGAGGATGGCCATGTCCGCGTGCTGGGCCTGCGACGTCCACACCTTCTGCCCGTTGACGATCCAGTCGTCGCCGTCGCGGACCGCGCGGGTGGACACGCCGGCCAGGTCCGAGCCGGCACCGGGCTCGCTGAACAGCTGGCAGTAGATCTGCTCGCCGGTGAACAACGGGCGCAGGAACTTCCGTTTCTGCTCGTCGGTCCCGAACGCCGCGATCGTCGGCGCCGCCATGCCCATGCCGATGTAGTTCTTCACGGTGCCGCCCACCGGCGCGCCCGCCGCCGCCAGCCGCGCGTCGACGAGCTGCTGCGCGTCCCGCGGCAGGCCCAGCCCGCCGAAGCCCTGCGGCAGGTGGACCCAGGCCAGGCCCGCATCGTACTGCGCGCCAAGGAATTCCCGCGCTTCGGTGGTGGCCGGGTCGTGCTCGTCGAGCAGCGCCTGGACCCGCGCGGTCAGGTCGGCTGTGACGTCCGTGGTGCTCATTGGGCCTGATGTCCCTGGGCGGGGCCGAGCAGCAGGCCGCCGTCGATCACCATCGTCTCGCCGGTGATCCAGCTCGCCGCGTCCGAGACCAGGAAGGCGACAGCGCCCGCCACGTCGGCCGGCTCGCCGATGCGCCCGAGCGCGATCGTCGCCGCCAGCGGATCCTCGTGGTCCTTCCACAGCGCCTCGGCCAGCCTGGTGCGCACCACACCGGGCGCGATGGCGTTGACCCGGACGCGCGGCGAAAGTTCCAGCGCGAGTTGCTTGGTCACGTGGATCAGCGCGGCCTTGGTGGCGTTGTACATCCCCATCGCCGGCGATTGGTGCAGGCCGCCGATCGAGGCGGTGTTGACGATCGACCCGCCGTGCTCCCCCATCCACGCCTTGACCACCAGCGAGGTCCACAGCAGCGGCGCCCACAGGTTGACGTCGAAGATCTTGGTGAAGCGGGCGTGATCCTGCTCGATCAGCGGGCCGTACGCCGGATTCGTTCCCGCGTTGTTGACCAGGATGTCGACGCTGCCGAAGCGTTGCAGCGCGAGGTCGACGCAGCGCCGCGCGGCGTCCTCGTCGACGGCGTGCGCGCCGACGCCGACGGCCTTCGCGCCGACCTGCGCCGCGGCCTCGTCGGCCGCCTCCTGCTTGCGGGCGGTGAGCACCACGTCGGCGCCGGCGGCGGCCAGTTGCTGGGCGATCGCCAACCCGATTCCGCGCGAGGCGCCGGTGATGATTGCGGTCCGTCCGGTCAAATCCAGTGAGGTCATCATGCGCCTTCTGTCGACTGCCCCAATAATTTTCGTTAGCGATGTTTTGTACACGTGTGCACGTGGTATGCGAGTCGCATGTTAGCGAAACTAACTCTCATGAAACCACTGGTCGTGGCCGGGGCGGTCGCCGCGGCGATCGCCGCCGCACCGGCGGCCTCCGCCGACGTCTTCGCCGCTGGTCCGGCCGCGAACGCCTCGGCCCCGACGCACGTCGTGTTCAAGGACGACCCGGGCGGCGGCGGCTGCGACGCCAACGGCAACTGCGGGTCGGGCGGCCAGAACCAAGGGCCCGGCGGCGGCCCCGGCGGGCAGGGTTGCGTGCCGGGCGTCGGCTGCGGCTCCGGCGGTCAGTTCGCCGGCCCGGGCGGCGTGCCGGGTGGCACCGGATGCCTGCCGGGCGTCGGCTGCGGCTCCGGCCACGGATAACCCCACGGCCCGTCAGCCTCCCGGCAGCCTGGTGATCCAGGCCCGGGAGTCTGCCGGGTCGATGACGTCGTCGAGCTCGAAGGTGGTGGCCGACCGCAGCGCCTTGCCGTGCTGGTAGGCCGCCGCGACGAGCTTGTCGAACAGCTGCTGGCGCTGGAGCGGGTCCGCCTCGGCGGCGAGCTCCTTGCTGAACCCGAGCCGTACCGCCCCTTCCAGCCCCATGCCGCCGATCTCGCCGGTCGGCCAGGCCACGGTGAACTGTGGCGCGCGGAAGGATCCGCCGGCCATCGCCATCGCGCCCAGCCCGTAACCCTTGCGCAGGATGATCATTCCCAGCGGCACGGTCAGCCTCGCGCCGAGGATGAACATCCGGCCGAAGCGGCGCACCGCGGCCTCCTTTTCGGCGTCCGGCCCGACCATGAATCCCGGGGTGTCGCACAGCGAGATCACCGGCAGCCGGAACGACTCGCACAGCGCGAGAAAGTCGCCCGCCTTGTCGGCCGCCTCCGCGTCGATCGCGCCGCCGAGGTGATGCGTGCTGTTGGCGATCAGCCCGTACGCCACCCCCTCGGCGCGTACCAGCGCGGTGACGATCCCGACGCCGTAATCGGGGCGCAGTTCCAGCACCGAACCCACGTCGACGATCGACTCGATCGCGCGGTGCACGTCGTAGGCGCGTAATCGGTTCTCCGGGACCACGTGCCGGGCCAGCCGCGGATCCGGCGCCGCCCAGTCGGCCGTCGGCGGGCCCACGAAGTACGACAGATACTGCTTGGCCAGTGACACCGCGTGCGCCTCGCCGCGGGCGACCAGGCTCACCACGCCGTTGTGCCGCTGCACGTCGATCGGCCCGATCGCCTCCGGCGGGTACACGCCCAGCCCGCCGCCCTCGATCATGGCCGGCCCGCCCATGCCGATGTTGGCGTCCGGGGTCGCGATGATCACGTCGCACACCCCGGCCAGCGCGGCGTTGCCGGCGAAGCAGCGCCCGGAGACGATCGACACCAGCGGCACCCGCCCGCTCAGCGCGGCCAGCATCCGGAACGTCGGCACGTCCAGCCCGGCGGCGCCGCCGACGTCGGTGTCGCCGGGCCGGCCCCCGCCGCCCTCGGCAAACAGCACCACCGGCAGGCGTTTTCGGGTGGCCAGCTCGAAGACGCGGTCGGTCTTGGCGTGATTGCGCATGCCCTGCGTCCCGGCGAGCACCGTGTAGTCGTACGACACGACCACGGCCTCGGCGCCCCCGATCCTCGCCAGGCCGGCGACGAGCCCGTCGGCCGGGGTGTTGGCGATCAGGTCCTCCTCGGAGCGCCGGCTGCGCTGGGCGGCGATGGCCAGCGCGCCGTATTCGACGAAGCTGCCCGGGTCGACCAGGTCGTCGATGTTCTCCCGGGCCGTGCGCCGGCCGCGCGCGTGCCGCTTGGCGACCGCCGCCTCCCGGGCCTCGTCGCGGGTGAGCAGGTGCCGGTGCGCGACCTCGTCGAGGTCCGCGCGCGACCGGTCGAGATCGACTGCGGCCGCGGAGGGCGAGGCATTCGGCGCCGGCGCCCCGCTCGTCGTCCTCGAGGCGATGAAGATGCAACACGTGCTCGCCGCGCCGGACGCGCTGCGGACGGTCCGGAGCCTGGTGGCGCCGGGCCAGGTCGTCGGGACCGGCGATCCGTTGCTGGTCTTCACCCGGGCGGGCGCCGGGGCCGAGGGCGAATCCTCCGCGGCCGCAGTCGATCTCGACCGGTCGCGCGCGGACCTCGACGAGGTCGCGCACCGGCACCTGCTCACCCGCGACGAGGCCCGGGAGGCGGCGGTCGCCAAGCGGC
>NZ_LZLY01000095.1 GCF_001673535.1 Mycobacterium sp. 1081908.1
GGGCGAGTACGGTGCGTTCGGATTCGATCCCGAGGATTTCGACCGCGTGATCAGGGAGGGCAGCGAGGGGCTGCGGGACGTGTTCGAGAAACTCGGCAGATTTGTCACCGCGCCGGTGCCGGGGACAAGTTGGTCCGCGTTGTTCGAGGACCTGTCCCGGCGGCCACGGCGCGGGCCGGAGACCGCCGGCGAGGCCGGCGACGGGGTGTGGGCGATCTACACCGTGGACGCCGACGGCGGCGCCCACGTCGAACAGGTTTACGCGAGCGAACTCGACGCGCTGCGCGCCAACAAGAACAACGTCGACCCCAAGCGCAAAGTGCGCTTCCTGCCCTACGGCATCGCGGTCAGCGTCCTCGACGACGATTCGGATACGGATTCGGAAGACTCCACGTAGCCCGGCTGCCCGGTCAGCCCTGCTGCACCACGTTGGAACCGCCGGCGTTGCTGATCTTCGGGTTGCCCGAGTGGTAGGTGATCTTGTTGTCGAAGCCGGAGGCGTCGATGCTGTCGACGGCGTCGACGGTGATGGCGTTCTGCACGCCGGACACCGTGAGGCTCTTGCAGTGACCGGTGATCACCACCGTGTTGGAAACCCCGCTCACGCTGACGATGTTGTCGTTGCAGGCGACGGTGCGGTTCTCGTTGATGCCTGAGATGCTGAGGCTGCCGCCCGGCGGCGCGGTGGGCGACGTCGACGGCGTCGTCGTGCGGGTCTTCGACGGGGTGGGTTTACGCGATGTGCTGGTGGGCGGGCCGAACGTCGCGGTGACGCTGGGCATGGTGGGCGTCGAGCTGATCATCGACCGGACACCCGAAAGCTGGTGCGCGGCAAAGGCCGCGATGCCGCCGGCCAGCGCCAGGAACCCGACCACGATCACCGTGCCCAGGATCCACCAGGTGCGGTTGCCTGAGGGGGAGCGCGGCGGTGGTCCGGACAACGGGCCGCCGTAGGTCCACGGGCTTTGCGGCGGCGGGGGCGGTGGATACGTCGGTGGTGTGTACGCATCCGGCGAATACGAAGGGGCTGAAGACGGGTAGCCGCCGGGCGGCGGCGCCTGTCCGGATTCGGACGCGCGCGCCGTGTCGGCGAGGGGGCGCTCGAGTTCGCGGATGCGCTCTTCAGGGTCGTCCTGCGAGTTCATGCAGAGATGCTCCCATTCGATCGGCCGCAATGGGTAGTTTCAGCACCGTGCCCGAGTTACCGAACCGTCAAATCCTGTTGCGTCGCCGCCCCACCGGGCTGGTCCAGCCCGACGACACCGAGCTGGTCACCACGCCGGCGCCCGAACCCGCGGAGGGCGAGGCGCTCCTGCGAACCACCTACGTGGGCCTCGACGCCGCCGTCCGGACCTGGCTGAACGACCAACCGGGCTACCTTCCGCCGGTGCAGCTGGGCGAGGTCATCCGGGCGGCCGGCATCGGCGAGGTGGTGGCGACCCGCTGCGACGCGTTCAAGGTCGGCGACGTCGTCACCACGCTGAGCGGCTTCCAGGAGTACGTGATCATCCGCGACGACGTGTTCAGCACGCCCGTCCCGGGGCGGGGGGCGGTGGATCATCTGGCGGTGATGTCGGTGTACGGCCCGACGGGGGCGACCGCCTACATCGGGATGATGGACATCGGCCGGCCGCAGCCCGGGGAGACGGTGGTGGTGTCGGCCGCCGCGGGCGCCACCGGGTCGGTGGCCGGGCAGATCGCCAAGATCGCCGGCGCCCGGGTGGTGGGCATCGCCGGCGGCCCCGAGAAGTGCCGGGCGGTGGTGGAGGACTTCGGGTTTGACGCGTGCATCGACTACAAGAACGAGGATGTCGCCGCGGCGCTCAAGCAGCATTGCCCGCGCCGGGTCAACGTCTACTTCGACAACGTCGGGGGGCCGATCCTCGACGCGGTGCTGGGCCGGCTGGCCACCAAGGCGCGCGTGGTGCTCTGCGGCGTCATCTCCAGCTACCTCAGCGGCCAGCACCCGGGGCCGGCCAACTACGTGAACCTGCTGTCCAAGACCGCGCTGATGCAGGGCTTCAACGCGCTCGACGACTGGGGCCGCTTCGACGAAGCGCATGCCGCGCTTCGCCAGTGGGAGCAGGAGGGCCGAATCAAGGCGCGCCAGACCGTTTTTGAGGGCGTCGAGTCGTGCGTCGACGCCCTCAACGGCCTATTCACCGGGGCCAACATCGGCAAGATGTTGGTCAAGCTGAGCGAGCCAACTTCCGGTTAGCCCTCGCCGAGGACGCGGTGCAGCGCCTTCTTGGCGTCGGTCAGGGCCTCCAGCACCTTGGTCCGGGTCTCGGCGAGCTGCTGCTGCTGCTCGTCGGTGCCGGTCCAGGTGATGGTGCGGGCCAGGCCGGCGAGTTCGAAGAGCTCCCTGCGGATCTTGAAGACGTCGCCGAACTTGGCCGCCCGCCCGAGGAAGGCGTGCGCCGTCTCGCTGCTCACGCCGCGCCAGGCCAGCAGGTTTCGGCCCAGTTCGGTCAGCGTCGCGACGCCGTCGTCGACCGTGACCACGCCCCGGCCGGCCAGCAGGCCGATGGCGAGCTCCGCCACGTCCTGCGGCGGCGTGAACGCGCCCTCGGTCGCGTCGGACACCCGCTGCACGATCTGCGCGGCGTCGGCCGGCCCGTCGAGCAGCAGCGCCGCGGTGACGAACGCCGCACGCTTGAGGAAGGGTCGCCGCCCGGGCCCGCCGTGGCCGAAACCACCCTTGAACCCGCCGTGGCCCCAACCCTTTTCGCCCCAGCCGCCAAAGCCCGGGCCGCCAAAGCCCGGGCCGCCGAAACCGGGACCACCGAAACCGGGACCACCGAAACCGGGACCGCCGAAACCACCGAAAAATCCACCAGACATCGCTGTCGTTCCTTTCCACATTGGACTATCAAGCTCCTTGATACCACCGTGATGGAGGATGTCAAGGAAATTGATGGTTGTGGTCTCCGAACGGCCGCCCGCGTGCCAGCATGAGGGGTATGACTCAATCCCACGAGGCGCCGCTGGGGTTTTTGCTGTACCGGGTTATGGCGGCGTTGCGGCCCCAGGTTGCCGCGGAGCTCAAGCCGCTGGGCCTGTCCCTGCCCGAGTTCGTGTGCATGCGGATCCTGTCCAACCACCCCGGCCTCACCAGTGCCGAGCTGGCCCGCGGCACCCACGTCTCGGCGCAGGCGGCCAACCAGGTGCTGCACGCGCTCGAGGAACGCGGCGCCCTGAGCCGTCCGGCGTCGACACCGTGGGGCCGGGCGATGCCGGCGCGGCTCACCCGCCGCGGCCAGGCCCTGCTGAAACGCGCGGAGGCAGCGGTCCACACGGCCGATCAACGGGTCTTGGGTCGGCTCACCGCCGACGAGCAGCGCCACCTCAAGCAACTGCTTTACGCGGCGGGAACCCGCGCGGCCGTGGATTCGTCCCCCTAGCAGCGGTTAGTCCGCCGAATTGGATGGCGACGCACCGGCTCGCGAGATGCGTGCCGCCCCCGCGGCGTGGTTTCATAACACCGTTTGCGAGAGTTGCCCAGGGGGATCGTGGGCCCGCTTGAGGCCCCGGCGGTAGAGATTGGTGGTAATGCAAATGGATCGTCGCAGCATGTTGCTGACCACGGGACTCGGCATGCTGGCGGCCGTGGCCTCGGCCCCCATCCCGGAGGCGCTGGCCAACCCGTCCCTCCCGGCACCGCCGAAGGCGCCGTCGGCCGGTGGCGGCGGCTACATCTTCTCCGACGATTTCGACGGCCCGGCGGGCTCGGCACCAGACCCGGGCAAGTGGACGGTGCAGACCTGGCAGGACGACGTGTTCCCGCCCGTCGCGGGGATCTACCGCGACGACCGCCGAAACATTTTCCAGGACGGAAACTCCAACCTCGTCTTGCGTGCCACCCAGGAAGGGGACACGTACTACGGCGCCAAGCTGCGCGGCAACTTCCGCAGCATGATCAACCAAACCTGGGAAGCGAAGATCAAGCTGAACTGTTTGGAACCCGGCCTGTGGTCCGCGTTCTGGGGCGTCAACGAGGACCCGCTGCCCGACGGTGAGGTTGACCTGTTCGAGTGGTACGGCAACGGCTCGTGGCCCCCGGGAACCACGGTCCACGCCGCGTCCAACGGGAAAACCTGGGAGGGGAAATCGATCCCCGGGTTGGTCGACGGCGGCTGGCACACGTGGCAAATGCATTGGGGCGAAAACGGATTCCAGTTTTCCCGCGACGGGTCGCAGTACTTCACCGTCCCGAACAAGCCCATCCACGTGCACGGCGGCGCCCCCGACGACTTCCGGTGGCCGTTCAACAATCCCGGCTACTGGATGACGCCCATGTTCACGCTGGCGGTCGGCGGCGTCGGCGCCGGCGATCCCGCCGCGGCGACGTACCCGGCGGACATGCTCGTCGACTACATCCGCATCTGGTGACTATCTCTCCGCTTTGATCACCTGAACCAGGTTGAACTGCCAGCGCTCGACCAGCCGGAAGCCCAGGTCGCGCGGGACCGCGAAGGCGGGAGTGGGCCCGTACACCGGGCCGGGGGGAATCGCCGGGCCCTGCTCGTGCCCGGGCATGGCGGGGTCGGCCTGCGTGATGATCCACACGACGCCGCACCGGCTCAACGGCCTGGCGACGACCTCCGGGATGAGGTTGGTGTCGAAGACGTCGCGGCGGTCCGTGGCCCGTTGCCACAGCGTGAGGTCGATCAGCTTCCGGTAGGCGTCGGGGCGCGCCGCCAGCAGCGGGCGCATCGGGGCGGGCATGAACGTCACTGTGTCGTTCACCAGCAGGCAATCGCCCGGCGCCGCCTTGGCGGTGATCAGATCGGCCACCTGGCTGTAGTCCATTCCGTACTTGGCATACGGGGTATGTTGCGCCCGAACGTAATTCGGCGCCGCGGCGACCGCAAAAAGGGTGACGAGGGCCGCCGCCGCCCACGGCCTGGCGGTCACCGCGGCGGTGCAGACTCCCAGGATCAGCGCCATCGCCGGCGCGGTGAAGGCCAGATAGCGCGGCGTGTAGATCGGGTGGGCCAGCGCCGAGAACAGCACGATCAGGGCCGTCGGTATCGCCAGCCACGCGACCGCGATGGTCAACAGTTGCCGATCCCCGGGCGCGAGACGCGCGGATCGGCTGAGCCACAAGACGATAGCCGCGGCCACCACCAGCGCCGAGAGAACCGCGAACGGCGGGCTCCGCTCGAAGTACTGCTGGATCACCACGTCTTCGACCGTGCGGTGCCCGATCGTCGGCACCCACTTGATCTGAGGCGACTGCCGGGCGACCGCCGCCAAGAACGGCGCCAGGGCACCCACCGCCAGCGCTGACGTAATGGCGAAGCGCAGCAGGACTTTTCGCGCCCGGACGAAGAGGGCGACGAAGACGAGGTGCGCCAGCACCAGCAGCGCCAGATACGCGTCGAGCACGATCGACACGGCCAGGGCGACGCCGTACGACAGCCACCACCACGCGCCGTTGCGGCGCGCCGCGGCAACGAGCAGCACGGTTATCCACACGGCGGCCATCATCGATAGGGCGTAGGGCCGCGCCTCGACGCCCGCCCACGTCGTGCGGGGCAGGACCCCGCACAGGACGCCGGCTGCCACCGCGACGGTGCGCGACGAGAACTGCCTGCCCAGGACCACCACGCCGGCCGCGGCGCCCCCGACCGCCAGACCGCTCGGCACGCGGGACCAGAACTCGGTGGGCGGAAAGATCTGGAACCAGCCGTGCATGACCAGGTAGTACAGGCCGTGCACCGCGTCGACGTTGCCCAGCATCTGCCACAGCTGGCCCAGCGATCGGCTGTAGGACGCCGAAATGGTCGCGGCCTCGTCGTACCAGAACGACGGACGAGCCGCGCCGGCCAAACTTATTGCGGCCGCGAGGACTCCGACCACCAGCGGGTCGAACGCTTGTCGTGACTCGCGGGTATCGGAGGCGCTCACCGCCCGCTATGTTGCCAGACGCGGCGCCGGGCTTTTAGCCGTTGTTCAGGTACAGGTACCACAGCCCGTCGGCACCCTCGCGGCACGCGTAGTGGGTGTAGCGCCCGTTGTCGTACTCGATCTCGACGTGCGGGCCGTCCACGAGGCAGGCGGCCTCGGTCGAGTACACGCCCTCGACCTGAACCTCGTCGGCGTTGGCCGCCCCCACCGCGGTGGTCAGCAACCCGCCCAGCGCCAGGAAGCCGGCAGCGATCAACGTCCTTCATGCGGATCTTCCCCTCGATATCGGTGACGCGACTATGGGCATCGACCGCAGCCCGCCATCCGGAAATGCGGTTGCTCATCAATCGCGAATTCGAACGTATGATCGATCAATGGGCGACCTCGCGTCGATCGGGTACAACGGGCAGCCGGTCCGCAACCCGTTCCGCGTGGTGCGCCCGCCGATCGCCGTGCTGGTCGACCTGACGGTGCTGTTCCCGCGCGAGCCCCATCGCTCGGGGCGTTATCAGTCCAACGGCCTGCAGCTGCACAAGGTCGTCGAGGGCCAGCTGAGCTGCTGGGGCATCTGCGAGCAGGGCGACTGGTGGGGGTTGGTGACCTACCCGATCGCGTATGGCTCCAAGCGGAAAACCGTGACGCACTGGATACCGGCCTGGACGCTGCGCCGGAAAGGCTGAGCAATGCGATGATTGCTGCCCGTGACAGGCAACATGGCTTCCGTTCTGACCAAGCTCATTCCGCTCGGGGTGGTCATCGCGGTCTCACCGATCACGGTCATCCCGGCGGTGCTGGTCCTGCACGCGCCGCGGCCGCGGCCGGCCAGCCTGGCGTTCCTCGGCGGCTGGCTGGTGGGCATGGCCGCCCTCACCGCGGCGTTCGTCGGGGCCTCCGACCTGTTGGGTGACCTGCATCAGACCCCGCCGACGTGGGCCTCGTGGTTGCGCGTGGTGCTGGGCCTGGCGCTCATCGCGTTCGGCATCTTCCGCTGGCTGACCCGGCATCGTCAGGGCAAGACACCCGTGTGGATGCGGTCGTTTTCCAAGCTGACCCCGCTGCGCGCCGGCGTGACCGGGGTGGTGCTGACGGTGGTGCGCCTCGAGGTGCTGATCCTCTGCGCGGTCGCCGGCCTGGCGATCGGCACGGGCGGGGTGGGCGCCGTGGCCGGCTGGGTAGCCGGTGCCGTCTTCGTCGCCGTGTCCTCGTCGACCGTCGCCGCGCCGATCCTGGCCTACGTCGGCGCCAGCGGCCGCCTCGACGACGCGCTGGAACGGCTCAAGGTGTGGATGGAAGAAAACCACGCCGCGATGCTCGCCGTCATCCTGGTGCTGAT
Source organism: Mycobacterium sp. 1081908.1 (assembly GCF_001673535.1). Lineage (GTDB taxonomy): Bacteria > Actinomycetota > Actinomycetes > Mycobacteriales > Mycobacteriaceae > Mycobacterium. The sequence goes on from NZ_LZLY01000095.1 coordinate 7,247, forward strand.
CGGTTTGTTGGTGCTTTACAACGGAATTCACGCGCTGTAGCGGCGGCGCACGCTAGATTGCTGCCCATGGCAGGAAGCTGGGTTACCGTCGCGACCGGGCTGATTCCGCTCGGACTGGTCATCTCGCTGTCGCCGCTCACGGTCATCCCCGCCGTCCTGGTCCTGCAGGCGCCGCGGGCCCGGCCGAGCAGCCTGGCCTTCCTCGCCGGTTGGGTGCTGGGGATCGCCGCGCTGACGGCGGTGTCCGTCGCCGCCTCCGGCCTGCTCGGCGGTCTGGACAAGTCCCCGCCGAGGTGGTCGTCGTGGCTGCGGGTCGTGCTCGGCGCGGCCCTGATCGCCTACGGCATCTATCAGTGGTTCACCCGGCAACGCCGCACCGAGTCGCCGGGCTGGATGCGCGCGTTCGACACCATCGCGCCGGCCCGCGCCGGGCTTACCGGGGCGGCGCTGGCAGTCGTGCGGCCGGACGTTTCGCTGATCTGCGTGCCGGCCGGTTTGGGCATCGGGACCGCCGGGCTGGGCGTCGGCGGGGACTGGCTGGCCGCCGCGTTCTTCGTCGCGGTCGCGGCGTCAAGCGTCGCGATCCCGATCCTCGCCTACGCGGCGGCCGGTCAGCGCCTCGACCCGACGCTGGCGCGGGTCAAGGACTGGATGGACAAGAACAACGCCGCCCTCCTGGCGGCGCTGTTGGTCGTGATCGGTGCGATGGTGCTGTCCCACGGGATTCGCGCGCTGTATCACCTGTAGCCCCCGTCGGACAGGCCGGCGTCCTCCTCGAACCTGTTCGTCTTGCCGAAGGCCAACTCGCGGACCAGTTCCCAGCCGTAGCCCCCGAGCATGCCCAGGTAGCCCCTCGCCGCCCATTGCCGGCAGTGCCGCTCCTCGTGGTGCAGCACCCGGTCCAAATCGGGGCCGTTCCAGGCAAGCCCGAACCGGACGATCCGGCGAAGCCGCTCCGCCGGATCGCTGAGACCGCCGACGTTGAGCATGAAGATGTCGCCCCACGTGGTGCCGCCCCGCCGGCTGTACTGCCGCTGCAGCCAATTGCCGCCCGCGCCCATGAGAATGCCGTTCGGGGTCGTCACCAGCCGCCCGCCGTTGCGGTGCACGAACCGGACGTCCCGCGAATAGCTCCACCGATTCGCGTTCTGGCGCTTGATGATTCGCGCGACCTCCGCGGCGCAGTACGGCGTCTCGGGAAAGTCGGTGCGCCGCTCGCCCGGTTTGCCGTAGTCGGTGCCCGCGTTCAGGACGTAGGTCATCAGCGTCGCCCCGCGCGCGTCGTCCCCGCTCATCCCCGGCGGCAGGAGGAAGAAGGACTTGCCGTGCGGGTCCGTGATCTCCTCGGCCCGCGCGAAGACCGCAAAGCTCTCCGGCGTGACGGCGTGCCGCCGGGCGATCTCGGCGACGTCGTCCGCGGGCACCCCGCGGCGGCGGGCGTTTTGCCGCCACGCCTCGGAGTAGCCGTTTGTGCGCACGCTTGCCAATTTAGGGTGGAGTCGATGAACAGGCGGCCCTGGCAGCGCCCGCGCGGCGTCCAGCAGATCACCCGCGGACTGGGCACGCTCGATCGAGAGCTGTTCGAGGCGATCGCCGAGACGCCGACCCCGCTGCTGGACACGCTCATGCCACCCCTGACCCGGGCGGCCGATCACTCCAAGCTGTGGCTGGGCATCGCGGTGGCGTTGCTCTCGTCGGGCAAACGGTCCGCGCAGCGCGGCGCGACCCGCGGTGTCGTCACGCTCGGGGTCACCAGCCTGGTCACCAACCAGGTCGCCAAGCGAATCCGCCCGCGCCCGCGGCCCGTCTACGACTCGGTGCCACTGGTCAGGCGGGTTCGCCGCCGTCCCGCGTCGAACTCGTTGCCGTCGGGACACTCGGCCAGCGCCGCCGCGTTCGCCGTCGGGGTGGGGCTGGAGAATCCCCCGCTGGGCTTCGTCCTGGCGCTGCTGGCCGGCCTGGTCGGGCTGTCGCGGGTGGCGACGGGCGCGCATTACCCCGGTGACGTCCTCGCCGGATTCGGCATCGGTGCCGGAGTTGCGGTGCTGGGTGGCCGGCTCGTCCCGCCGATCGTGGAAATGGCGCTGCCCCGGAGCGAACCGTTGATCGTCGACACGCCGGAGCGGCCCGACGGCGCCGGCGTCGTCCTCGTCATCAACCCGTCGTCCGGGAGCGGCACGGGCGCCCGCGTCGCCGACGAGTGCGGCGCCGCGCTGCCGAAGGCGGAGATCGTCGAATTGGGACCCGGCGAGGACCCCGAGCCGGCGCTGCGCCGCGCGGCCGAACGCGCGGAGGTGCTGGCGGTCGGCGGCGGCGACGGCACCGTGGCGACCGCCGCGTCGGTCGCCATCGACGCGGGTCTTCCCCTCGCGGTGTTTCCCGGGGGAACGTTCAACCATTTCGCCAAGGACATCGGCTGCGACACGGTGGCAAAGACGGTGGATGCGATCCGCCGCGGCAGCGTGGTCCGCGTTGACCTGGTGTGCCTCAACGAAACTCGGATGGTGCTCAACACCGCGAGCATCGGCGCCTACCCGAAGTTCGTGCAGCGGCGCGAAAAGTTGGAGAAGCGCGTCGGCAAGCCGGTGGCCAGCTTCTACGCGCTGCTGCGCACCCTGCGCAGCGACCGGCCCGTCACCATCCGCTACGACAACAAGACCCTGCGGACGTCGCTGTTGTTTCTCGGCAACTCGGTGTATCTGCCGAGCGGATTCGCGCCGAGCCGTCGCACCCGCATGGACGACGGGCTGATCGACGTGCGCATCCTGGAGGCCGGCCGCCCGTGGGCGCGGACCAGGATCCTGGCGGCGCTGGCGTTGGGACGCCTGCCGCGCAGCAAGCTCTACCACGAGCTGCGGGTGCCGGAGTTCAGCTTCTCGGCCGTCGATGGCCCGACGGTCGTCGCGCACGACGGCGAGGTCGGCGAGCGGTACGACGACGCGAGTTTCGCCGCTAGATACCGGATCCTGCCGGTGTTCCGGCCGCAAACCGTTTAACAGCGTCGGCACAGTGCCCGCTTAGCCTCGCCCCAGCGATCGGGTGTTTGCTCGGAGGGTTGCTGCGAGGACCGCTGAAACTTGGGATCGGTAGGCCGGGCAAGCGATAACAATTTTGCCATTCGGCGACCACCGGGCGGTCGCCGCGTCGGTCGGAGGTCGGGATGTCCTTTGTCATTGCTGTTCCCGAGTACGTGACGGCGGCGGCCTCGGATTTGGCGAATGTCGCTTCGACGATCACCGCGGCCAACGCCGCGGCGGCGGCCCCGACGTCGGCGGTGGCGGCCGCCGGCGCCGACGAGGTGTCGGCCGCGGTCGCGTCGATGTTCGGTGCCCACGCCCAGGCTTACCAGGCGATCAGCGCCGAGGCCGCCGCGTTTCACCAACGGTTCGTCGAGCTGCTGAACGCGGGCGCGGGCTCCTACGCCGCCGCCGAGGCCGCCAATGCCAATCCCCTGCAGGGGCTCATTAACGACATCAACGGGCCCTTCGAGGCGCTGCTGGGCCGTCCGCTCATCGGCGACGGCGCCGACGGCACGCCCGGCACCGGCGCCAACGGCCAGGCCGGCGGGCTGTTGTGGGGCAACGGCGGCGCCGGCGGATCCGGCGGGCCCGGCCAGAACGGCGGCAGCGGTGGCAGCGGCGGGTTCTTGTTCGGCAACGGCGGCCGCGGCGGAAACGGCGGGAACGCGATCGGCGCTGGAGTGGCCGGCTTCGGCGGCAACGGCGGCAGCGCCGTCGGACTTTTCGGTAACGGCGGCGGCGGCGGAACCGGCGGTGTCAGCGTCAACGGCGTCGGCGGCGACGGCGGCTTCGGCGGGAACGGCGGGTTCCTGATCGGCAACGGCGGCATCGGCGGGACCGGTGGCAACGGCTTCGTCGCCGGCTGGGGCGCCGCCGGCGGCAACGGCAGCAGCTTGATCTACGGCCTGGGCGGCGCCGGCGGCGCCGGCGGGTCCAGCCTCAACTTCACCAACGGGCTCGCGGGCGTCGGCGGTGACGGCGGCAGCGGCGGTGCCCTGTTCGACATCATCGGCACCGGGGCCGACGGCGGCGCAGGTGGGGCGGCCGTCGGCGCCGGCAACATCGGCGGCCAGGGTGGCCAGGGCGGTGCTGGCGCCGGCCTGCTCTTCGGCCTCGGCGGCCACGGCGGCGCCGGCGGGACCGCCCTGACGCCCGGCGGCACCGGCGGCCCTGGCGGGCTCGGCGGTGACAACGGCTACGTGTTCAGCGACGGTGCCGGCAGCATCTACGCCGGGGGTTCGCTGTTCGGCATCGGCGGCGCCGGCGGCGACGGCGGGGCCGCCCAGGCCGGCGGTCACGGCGGCACGGGTGGGCTCGGTGGGCTCGGCGGCCTGCTGTTCGGGCTGGGCGGTCACGGCGGCAACGGCTTCGGCGCGGCCGGCCTGGCGGTCGGCGGCAACGGCAGCCAGGGTGGCTACGGCGGCCTGCTCTTCGGCATCGGCGGCGCCGGCGGCAACGGCGGCGTGGGGGTCATCCCCGGCGTCGGCGGCCCCGGCGGCTTCGGCGGGTATTACCTGTTCGGCCCCATTGGTCCGAGCGGGTCGCCGGGGTGATTTGCCGCGGATCTACTTGAAGAGACCCTGGACAATTGCCGTGGCAATGGCGTTGGCCAATGAGTTGATAATCGGGTCGAGAATTGGTGCGAACAAAAAGAATAGGAAACGGCCTATTAAGTTCTGCAAGTCGACCAAGAGCCCATTGAACCACTGAACCACCGGGTTCGCGGCGGCCACGGCGGCGCCGGCGATCGAGCTTGCGGCCGCGGCCAGGGGCTGCATCACCGCGACGTTCGCGGCCTCGGCGCCGGCGTAAGCGCCCGCGCCGGCCTGCAAGTTCTGCGTGAACTGCTGATGAAACGCCTCCACCTGCCCGGCGAGCGCCTGGTATTCCTGGCCGTGCGCGGAGAGCAACTGTGACACGGCGGCCGATACCTGGTCGGCGGCGGCGGCCGGCACCGCGGCGGTCGAGGCGGCGGCCGCGCTGTTCGCGGCGCTCAGCGTCGAACCGATATTCGCCAAATCCGTTGCGGCCGTGCTAAGTAGCTCTGGCGCCGCGACCAGACCCGACATGCCCGTCCTCCTAGCGCCTCATTGAGCCATTTCGAGATGGCAAAAGTATCGCTCGAAAGCCGTGATTTTCACAAGTCGCCCTTTAGTCGTTAGGCGGCGGGCAAAGATTACGCAGACCGTTGCCCGGTGCCTTGCCATTCCTCGGGCGAGGCGGTGACTATCTCATCAAATCAGCGACGGATCGCTGCTGTCTCGGTGCCCGTCGCGCGGCAGATGCCGCCGTCTGGCCTCGTGTCCGAGCCAGATCGCCAACGACCAGAGCACGAAGATTGCCACGAACCCGGCTACCAGTACTAGATCCATGCTTCGCTCCTGTACGGAGGGGATACCCGCCGATGCGCCGGTCGTACCATTTGCTGGCCCCCCGTCAGTAAGTCCGTAAAATCGCGTCATGAGGCTTGTCGCCGCCGCCGCGCTCCCCGTGGCGTTGATGATCGCGCCGGTTCCGCTGGCGGCGCTGATTCCGGCGGCATCGGCGGCATGCCCCGACGCCGAAGTGGTTTTCGCGCGCGGCCGGGAAGAACCCCCCGGCGTCGGAGCAGTCGGCGACGCGCTCGTCAATTCGCTGCGCGGCAAGACGCGTATGTCGGTGGGCGTGTACGGCGTCAGCTATCCCGCCAACATCACCACCGGAAGTGGCGCCAACGATATGAGCGCCCACGTCCAATTCATGGCCAAAAGTTGCCCGAACACTCGGCTAGTGCTCGGCGGCTATTCGCTGGGCGCCGAGGTGGCCGACCTTGTCACCGGGGGCCGTTCAGGATTCGGATTCACCAACCCGCTGCCGCCAGGTGTGGATCAGCATGTCGCTGCGGTCGCATTGTTCGGCAACGGCACCCACGGAGTCGGGCCCGCCTTCGCCGGTAAGACGATCGACCAGTGCGCACCGGGCGACCCCATCTGCGGGCGAGGGTTGAATTGGCCGTCGCATCTGCAGCCGTCGTACATCGACTCCGGGCTGGTGGATCAGGCCGCCAGCTTCGCCGCCGGGAGGCTCTAGGACGGCTAGTGGTGGCCGCCGCCTGAGCTGCCGCCGCCAATGGAGCTGCCGCCGCCTGAGCTGCCTCCGCCAATCGAGCCGCCGCCACCGAGGGAGCCGCCACCGAGGGAGCCGCCTCCGCCGAGGGAGCTGCCGCCACCGAGAGAGCCGCCCCCGCCGAGGGAACCGCCTCCGCCAAGGGAGCCGCCTCCGCCGAGGGAGCTGCCGCCACCGAGAGAGCCGCCCCCGCCGAGGGAACCGCCTCCGCCGACCGGCCCACCGCTGCCCGGGCCGGCGCCTCCGCCGATCGGTCCGCCGGCAGGGGGCGTGCCACCGCCGACCGGGCCACCGGCGCCCGGGATGGCGCCGCCGCCGATCGGTCCGCCGCCGGCGGGGGGTGTGGCGCCGCCGACCGGTCCGCCGCCCTCGGGCGGCGTGCCGCCCGGGGTCCCGTGGCTCGGGCCGGGACCGGTAACCGGCCCGCCGCCTTCGGGAGGCGTGTCGCCGGGAGTGCCGGGGCCGGTACCGGGTCCGGTGCCTTCCGGAGGTGCGCCGCCGGGGGTCCCGTGGCCGGGGCCTGGGCCGCTGGCAGGCCCGCCGTCGCCCGGGTTGCTCGGAGGCCTGCCCTCCGTGCCACCGGGATTGGTGCCCGGCCCGTGCCCCGGCGGAGTTTGGTGGGGCGGCGGCGAGTGCGGCGGAGGGACGTGGACCGGGGGCGGCTCGGCCGGCGGCGACGGATGCGGGGGCGCCTGGATAACGGGTGGGCTCGCTGGCGGGTCAGGGAACCAAACCTGCGGAAGCGGGCGCGGCGCTATCGGCGGGACCACTACGACGGGAAACGGCACGGCTGGCGCGGCCGGAACAGCCGCCTCCGGAACGGGTGCCACTGGAATCGGAGCCGGCGGAACCGGGGCCGCGGGAGGAGGAGCCGCCGGAACCGCGGCCGCCGGGACCGGCACTGCCGCCGGCGCACCCGCGGGTGGGCTCAACGGCTTGGGTGCTTCCGCCTTGGTGGCCGCCACTTGCCAAGGCGCGGGCGCGAATACGTGCTCTGCCGGGGCAAGGAGATTTTGCAGCGGCGCGGGCAGCATTCCGACGGTCGTGTGGACGCCGACCGATAGCGCGATCTCGAGCGCCATCGCCGCGCTGATGGCTGCGACCGCCACCGCGCTGCCGACCAGCAGGCCCGGCCTGGAACGCGGCTCGCTTTCATCCTGATCGCCGGCGTCCATGACAACGGTCGGGGCGCTGGCTTCGTCGTCTTCCACTGCGCTATAAGCGAATTCGTCGTCGCCGAGCTCGGCATCGGCGATGCGCAAATATTCGGGCAGGGTACTCGCGTCGAGCGCACCGGTGCCCGGGTCTTGTGCGTAGGCCAGCGCGGCGGTCGACGACGCAAACAACGGAGCATTGGCGGACGCCAGGGCCGCCCCGCGGGCCAGCGCCGTCTCCGGCTCTTCCGGCGTGCTCACGCTGAGCGGCGTCGCCTCTTCCAGCCACGGCTTGATCGGGGCGACATCGACATTGGAGCCGACCACGAATAGGCCGTCTGGGCCGTCTGGGAGCTCGTCGAGCCCGGCGACCATCTCCATCAGCTTCGCGGTTGCGCACTCCCCGGACGCGTCATTCAACCGTTCTGTCCGGACATCGGCGACCGACCCGTCGGAGGTCTCGATGACGGCCAAAGTCGCGGTGTCGGGCTCAACGAAAAGCACCGCGGTGCGCTCGTAACCCATTGCGCCACCGACGGATTGGGTCAATGATGTCGCGGCCAGAAACGTCGAGACCAGCATGACGTTCTCGAGCTTGTGGGCGGCCAGCGCATCGCGCACCGCTGTCGCTTCGAGCTGGTCGGTGCAGGCCACCCCGACGGCGGACAGCTCGATGCCGGCACTGACCGCGTCCTCGCGAGTGCCCAGAATGGCGGCGATCGCCCGATCGGACGCGCTGACGGTCGGCGAATCGTCGGCGGCGGTGACCGCGAACTCTTTCTCGTCTACCGTTGCGCCATCGGCGTTTTCGCCCTGCAGCAGCACCATCTGAACGGAGTCTGGCGCTAGCGAGACTCCGAGCACGATATCCATGAGGCACGCCTCCCAGCATCTTGGCGGCCGGTCACCGCCTGACCGATCGTCGCGCGGGAAGCTGTATCAGGATCCTGGCGAAGCTGTGTAGGGCTTAAGAACCCCCAGCTCGGCGGGCTAGGGTCGGCTCGTGCGCAGGACCATCGACTGGGACGGCGACGCGGTCACGATCATCGACCAGACCGCGTTGCCCGCCGACTACCGCGAGCTCACCCTGCGCACCGTCGACGAGCTGATCGACGCGATCCGCCGCCTGGCCGTGCGCGGTGCCCCGGCGCTGGGTGCGGCGGGCGCGCTCGGCGTGGTGCTCGCGGTCCGCGAGGGGGGCGACGTGCGGGCGTCGGCCGAACGAGTCGCCAAGGCACGACCGACGGCCGTCAACCTCAGCTGGGGAGTCGGCCGCGCTCTCGACAAGCTCGAGGAGGGCGCCGACGCCGTGCTCGCCGAGGCGCTGGAAATACTCGACGAGGACGAACGCCTCAACCGCGCCGCATCCGCCCACGCCGCCGAGATCGTCCTGGAGCTATGCGATCGCCGCCCGCTGCGGCTGCTCAGCCACTGCAACGCCGGGCATCTGGCCACCGTGGCGTGGGGCAGCGCGCTCGGGGTCGTCTGGCACCTGCACGAGCGCGGGCTGGTCGAGTCGGTGCTGGTCGACGAGACGCGTCCGCTGCTGCAGGGCGCCCGGCTCACCGCGTGGGAGCTGGCGCAGGCCGGCGTGCCCTACCGGGTGCAGCCGGACGGCGCCGCCGCGGCGGCGATGGCGCGCGGGCTCGTCGACTGCGTGCTCGTCGGCGCCGATCGGATCGCGGCCAACGGCGACGTCGCCAACAAGATCGGCACCTACGGGCTGGCCATCGCGGCGCGCCATCACGGCGTGCCGATCGTCGTCGTCGCGCCGTCGTCCACCATCGACGCGTCGCTGCCCACCGGCGCGGAGATCTCGATCGAGGAACGCGCGCCCGACGAACTCCGGACGTTCGGGGGGACCACGATCACCCCGCCGGACGCGGGCGTCTTCAACCCAGCCTTCGACGTGACGCCGGCCGATCTGATCTCGGCCGTGGTCACCGAGCGCGGCCGCTATCGGCCGTCGTGACGCTGGCCCGCGGTTTCAGGATCAGGCTCGCCACGACGGCGACGGCGCCAATGGCGACGCAGAGCCACAATCCGGCATGGTAGCTGGCCGCGGTGCCCGCCCCGACAACCGTTCCGGCCCAGGCGAACCCCAGCGAGCCGCCGATGCCGTAGGAGGCATTGGCGATTCCGGGCAGCGATCCCGGCTCGTCCGCGGGCGCCTGCAGGCCTGTGACCGGGATCAGATGATCGCCTGCTCCTGCAAGCCCGCGATCTGCGCCGCGTCATAGCCCAGTTCGCCCAGTATCTCCGCGCTGTGCTCGCCGATCAGCGGCGGCGCGCGGCGGATCGTCGCAGGCGTCGCGCCCATGCCCGCCAGTGGGCTGCCGATCAGGTCGACCGATCCGGCGGCGGCCCACACATGCGGCGTCGTCGCGCGCAGGCGCCGGTGCTGCACCTGCGGATCGTCCCAGACCTCCGCCAAATCGTTATAGCGCGCGGCCGGGATCCCCACGCTATCGAACTTCGCCTGAAGCTCCTCCGTCGTGAACTGCCGGCTCCACACGTTGATGATGTCGATCAACTCCGCGCGATTGGTCTTGGCCCGCTTGGCGTTGGTGTCGAAGCGCGGGTCGGCGTAGAGCTCGGGCTGGCCCATCAACTCCGCCATGCGCCGCCAGTGGGCGTCGCTGCCGGCCGTAATGTACGTCATGCCGTCGCGCGCATGGATGAGGTCGGCGGGGCCGCCGCCGTTGCCACCATTGCCCAGACGCTCCGGCTGGACGCCGTTGATGAGATAGTCCTGCATGATGTGGCAGATCATCGCCACGGAACTGTCGAGCAGCGCCATGTCGATGTACTGGCCCTCGCCCGTGTTGTTGCGATGGTGCAGCGCGGCGAGGATCGCGATGGCGCTGTTGTGGCCGGTCACGAAATCGACAAGGCTGGGACCGGCCTTCACCGGTCCCGCGCCGGGCTGGCCTTCGGGGATGCCGGTCACGGCCATCATGCCGCCGCTCGCCTGGAACAACCCGTCGTAGCCCGCGCGCGCCGCCATCGGCCCAGTCTGGCCAAAGCCGGTGATCGAGCAGTAGATGAGGCGGGGATTGATCGCCTTCAGGCTCTCATAATCCAGCCCGAACCGCTTGAGGTCGCCGACCTTGTAATTCTCGATCAGGACGTCCGCGGTCTTGACCAGAGCACGCACGATGTCCTGCCCCTCCGGCTTGGAGTGGTTGACCGTGATCGACCGCTTGTTGCGGTTCGACGCGGTGAAGAAGCCGGACTGGCGAAGGTCCTTGCCATCCTTGCCCTCGACCGAGGCGAGACCGTAAGCGCGCCCTTCGTCACCACTGCCCGGCCGCTCCACCTTGATGACGTCAGCGCCGAGGTCGCCCAGTATCTGCGCGCTGATCGGGCCGGCGAAGACGCGGGTCATGTCGATGACCCGGATACCCTCCAGGGCAAGCTGTGTCGTGCTCATGATCTCCTGCTGCTCATCCATTTCAAGTCGTGCTGCGCAATCATAGGTTCGCATCGAAGCGCCCGACGCTTTGCGTACTCCACCTGTCGGTCGTGCTCGAGAACCGCGCGCGTGACCTCGCCCGGCATCAGGGGCCGCGATCGCGTCCTCTATCCGGTCGATCGGCCAGAGGGCTCACCCGATCGCGCGCGTTGATCCGGCCCGACCGGATGTCGGCGATGAGGCGACGGATGATCCCGGTCCGGGCGCGCTCCGCCGTCGCACTTCTTGGCAGGTCCTGCCACAACTGTGATGGGCGCAGTCGGAGGTGTACCGGACCCGCGGCCGCACGACCGACGGGAGTCGTTCGGGGTACGGGCGGGGTATAGGTCCCCTGGGCATAGCGGTGTAGCGGCGGGAGTGTCCTGGTCAGCGTGGAGCCGATGACGGGAATCGAACCCGCGTATTCAGCTTGGGAAGTATTTTCTACGCCCGAACATGTGAGCGATAGTCGCTCGTCGCTGCACTAGCAGCAACTACGCTTGCACTGTTCAAGCACACTTTCGGTACGGCTCGCGGACGCCCTCGGTACCGCCGAAGTACGCCCGCAGTTCGGGTGTGTTTACGGGACCGAAACGGGACCGCGTGTTGGGTAGCCGCGACCGGAGCGAGCCATCCGGCGCGACACGCCGGGGGAGGTTGTCGGTGTGTGCTGGGAGACTCCTGCGCATGGAACCGAAGGACAACGTGTGGGCTGACGGCAGCGAACGCGGCCTCGCCTACGCATTCGCGGCGGTTGAGAGGTACCTACGCGAGAACGGCACGAACTGGGCTCACCGTGCGCTGTTGCTGCCGCATATGTCGGCGAGTCGGGAGAGGTACCACCAGAACTACAGCGCCAACAAGAACATCGGCAGCGGGCGTGGAAACAAGCCTGCGCCAGGCGGACCAGTGATGGTTGTGCATCCTCCGCTGAAGCTGCTGGAAAAGGGTATGCGCCTGGCTGCCGGTCAACTGCTCGGCGTGGCCACGCCGAACCCGCGTGAGGTCGCGGGGTGGGCTGCGGCGACGAAGGCTGTTGACGCGGTGACCGGTGAGCGACATCCCGGCGTGCCGCCCGAGATTGAACAGGCGCTACAAGACCTGCACGACGCCGGGTACAACGGCTATGCGCGACAACGCGAATGGTTCTTCGCGGCGAAGTACTTCCCACCCATCGACATTCTCATGGCGGCGAGTTACGACGTGGACTTCGTCAAGAGCTACCTTGTTGTGCTTGGAAAGTCAGCGGGCAGCGTCGAGGGAATCGACCAGCTTTACGTCCCGCCGTCGCAGCGGCCCCGCACCTCTCGCTGACCCGGGTCCTGGACGCTCAAAAATGTCGTGACGGGTGTCGGGGTCATTTGGGACGATGGCGGTATGCAGCGCATGCCTCTCGGCGAGTACGAGCTGTTCAAGAAATGGTCGGGGCACCCGCTTACTTGGGGCGCTGGCGCTGAGGGGCGGGTTTGGTTCGGGGGCAAGGTGTTGGACGGCCTGTGCACGGTGCTGGACGAGCACATCGCGGCGACAGGCGGGGGGTCAGCGGCCATCGGGTGCGTGCCCTGGCTGACGCATGAGGCCGTCATCGACCGGCTTGAGAAGCTGAACTCGCTGTGCGTCGTGGTCGATAAGGCATTGAGGAGTCGGAAGGCCATCGACCGCCTGATGCCCGGTGTCGAGGAGGAAGGCGAGTATCTGAATGGCTTTCCTAATGCCGCCATCGCAGGACTCGCGGGTCTAATTCCTGCCGAAAATGGCGAACGGGTGATCGTCGGCCCCTACACGCCACGCGAGGTCGTGGAGCACGTCATCGACCCGGTTCGGACGGTCGGTTGGCTGAAAGAGGCGAAGGACAACCCGATCGTCCATGCGAAGATGCTCGTGCTTGGCGAAATCAGCTGGCCCATCTACGAAACACCGTATGGCACGGACGAGGGCAGTCCTCGCTTTACGCCGCGGACTGTATGGATGGGTTCGGCGAACTGGACTGGGGGTTCAACTAATCACCTTGAGTTCGGCATCGTCTCGCGAGATGCCGAACTACTGACGGCCGCAACGGATTTCGTGGCCGATGTGATTGCATTCTCGGAGCCGCTGGGGTCCAGTTGTACTGGTCCCGAACCAAACATGCTCGTCTACGAGGTCGACGATGCCGCGATGTGGGAGGCGTCGGAAAATCAGCGGCTAGCTCATGAAGAGTGGGAAGCGGAGCAGCTTGAGGACGAACCATGATCCGCGTCGCGGGCCGCCTGTCAAGTCGTAGTTGGGCAGCCGGCCACGGAGCGTTGAAAGCCACGTAACTCCGCTCCGTGGCCGGGCCGATTTGGGGGACACGCGCCGACACAGGAGCGGCCACTACGGGTGCGGAAGAGGCAGCACCGAGCACCACGGCGAAGGCCCGCGCCCGGCGGCAGGCCGCAGCCCTGGCGGAACTGACCGTGGATGAGGCGGAGAAGCGGTTGCTGCTCGACTGGACCCAGCCGCTACGCCACGCGACCTTCTATAAGGCGGTGTACCGACCGGCGGTGCTGCGGGCCAACAGGCTGACGCCGACCGCGAAGGTGGACGCCGAGCAGTCGTTCCATTCCCTGCGCCATACCTACGCCAGCTTGTGCCTCGCCGCAGGCATTCGGCCCATCGACATCGCAGAGTTGATGGGGCACCGGGACGTCAAGACCACGCTGACGGTGTACGCGCACCTCATCAACACCGATGATCATGCCGGCAACATGGCCGCGCTCGGCGGATTGGCGGCCCCAGCGCCGACCTACACCGGAAGCGTTGTGCCGCTGGTGGGTTAGCGTTTACGCAGCGGGAACTTCGCTCCCATGGCCGCGATGATCTTGTCGGCGTTCTTGGGGTTGATGAGGGTGATGACGATCGCGGCGACGAGCCACAAGGTCAAGCCGATCAGAACAGTTGCTGCAGAAATAGAGATAAGGAAGTAGCCGAACACGGCAAACCCAACCTGTCACTCGGTTTGCCTGTGTTCCCGTCCGCACAGTGCAACGCGCACGTTAGGTCGCGCGCATTCCCGCCTATCGGGGTTCGCAGCACTACGGGAAGTGCTCCGCCCTACCACGCCTTAGCCACGTGGGTATCAGCTCGCCGCCGGGTGGCGGGTCGAGCAAGGTGTCGGCAACTGCAAGAATACCAGCGTCTGCGCGATGGCCCCATGTACGGCGCTCACTTGCGCCATCGGGAGAACCACCCCTTGAACGGGAAGTACTTTCCCATCGCGGTGATGATGTCGGCCGCGTTCTCTGGGGCGCGGTATGTGATTGCGACGCTGGCGCATACGTGGATCGTCAAACCTGCGAGCGCCGCGAGCGCCAGGACTCCTGACACGATTGCAGAGATGAGGATATAGCCGAGCATCGACAACCCTTCAATGCCTCCGGTTCCCGGTTGCGCCGAAACCAGGGTGGGGCATATTGGGGTTGTACGTCCGATGTGATCAGGCTTTTCGCCTTGGAACGCAATCGGCGCTGCGTTCGTTCCGCCTTTCGGCGTTAACCGCAGTTGGTCACCTGGACCAAAAGCGTGAAGGCCGTCTCCGGCATCTCGCCGGATCTGCACCACCTCAAACCTTCCTGGGCATCTCGCCATCGGCCTGAGTACCTTAATCATATCACGTCAATGGCAATTTCGGCGGTGCTGCTGGAACAGCTTGCGGCGCTTGAGGTTTAGAAAGGCTCTGGGTCGTCGTCCGGGCCGGGTCCGGGGTATCCGGCCCATGGGTCATCGTCGCCCTGGTACTCGTCTTGGTCTTCGTCGTCCCGCTGCTCTTCCGCGACGTGGCCCAAGATGTCGACCGCGTTGCGCGCGTTCGTCACGAGCTGGTCGTAGGTCATAACTGTGATGCGCGTCATGTGACTGTTGTATATACGGAGCGTCTCGTAAACGGTTTCCATTGGTATTGCAGACGTTTCGTGATCGAAGTGACCGATCACGACAGTTGCATGTAGTCGGCGTGGCTCGATCCCGAAGTCTGCCTTGATCCGGTGTCGGTCCTCGTCCAGCGAGCACAAGTAGTTCTGCGTCTGCGACACCGCTTCGTGTACGGGTCCGCCCACCATCCAGTGGGTTCCAACTTTACGAACAATCGGCGTTGCAGTCGCTTTCTTGAGTTCAATGAGGTGCAAAGATCCATCTGCGGTGATCAGCGGGACATCGAACTGCTCGCCAAGGACGAGTGATCGTTGTCCTGTGGCGACGTACTGGCCGCCGAACATCCACGGATTACGTTGCAAGATTCGCTGAAATACGCTCTCGCTGGCATCAGGGTCCCACACGGCCGTTTCAAGATGCCCGATCTCAACCCGCTTCTTTTCGTTGGTCACGTAGTCCGCCAGAAAGTCCGCGTGGCCAGACGCTTGGATCGCTTCGACCAGGTGCGTCTTGTCCGAGATCGCAGCCAAGACGTCGCCGAGATTGTCGGCGCTCAGCTTCGCAACCTCCGCCGCCATCTCCTTGCTGTCGACCCGAACGTAGTAGCCATCCGCGGGGAGGAACTGACCGGCCAGGAAACTCTTGAGTACCCGGATCTCGTCGTCCTCCAAGTAGAACTTGAGCTCGGGTGGCGCGGCGAAATCAAATCCGCCGAGGACCTTTCGGTGCTGGGTGATCTCAAGACGGGCGTGCGTCGGGGTTACCGGGTCACTGCCGTAGAACTTCAAGCACGCCGCTTTGTGGGTGTTGCCAACCGTCTTGAGCTGGACCGATTGCATCCCGTGCTGGTACATCCCCGACCCAGGAGATGACCACGCCTTGATCGGCCCGCCTTCGGGCTCGCCCTCCGGCGGCATATCGGCGCTGTCCAGATCGTGGGGTTCGTCCCCAGAAGGATCCACCGGGACATTCTCCACCGCGAATGTAGTAAAGCGGCGAAGGGGTACGGGACCGTTACGGGACCGTCGAGTCGCCCGCGCCCGGCGAACGGGCTGTTTGCCCTGTTCGGAGTGGAGCCGATGACGGGAATCGAACCCGCGTATTCAGCTTGGGAAGCTGATGTTCTGCCATTGAACTACATCGGCGTGGTCGCTGTGAGCTGCGCAAGCTTTACAGCGGTGACAGTCTAGCGGCTGAGCGACAGGTCGCTGCACAATCCGGTTCGAAACCAGCCCTGAGCGCGTATGCCGCATCTCCGAAAGTGCGGCTCGCCGACTTCATTGCCAACGCGACGTACTGGAAGGGGTAGCCGAGCGCATGACGCTCACTCGCCTGACGCGCTTTGGCAAAGCGGCGGCGACGCGCGGAAGCCGAGTTCAGGACTTGTGCTTGTCGGGGCAGTACTCCGCGGTGGCAGCGAGGACGAACAGCTTGGCTTGATTCTGGTCCATCCGTAGTTTCAGTTGGTCGACCTCGTCGTTCTGGCTGTACCCGGCGGAGAGGTCCTGGCACATCGTGCGTCCCATGGTCCCGGTCTGCGACGCGTTACCAAGGTGAATGCCGTTCGACGCCAGGTAGTTGGTAAATTCGGCGTCCTTATCGTCGGCGCTGGCGACGGCTGCGGGCACCAGCATCAGGGCCATCGCGGCGCCGAGCATGCACCCAAACATCTTCTTGGTCATTTCCCCACCACCTCCAAAGCTCCACATGACACTCGGAACGAGACGGCGCACCCCAAGCAACGCCTAGAGCTGCCCTGGGTCATGTATTGCCCAGCGCCGGGGTCTTCTGCTCGCCGGTTCCAAACTTCAACCAAGCGTTCATCTTTCGTTTCGGCGGAGTTGTCCAATGTGGGACGGTCGAGCACTCGCAGCAAACCAACCAGTCGGCCGCACCCGAGCGGCCCAGCCCCGCCGCGCTGCGGGTACCGATCCGACAGACAAAGCGTCCGGCGAATGCCGCTATTGGCTCGGATCCAATTCTTAGCCTCTCGATGTTTATTATTCCGTGATCTGCCCGTAATGTGCTCTCCGTGGGTCGGCATCGGTTAGCCAAGAAGCGACGCAAGTCACACGTGATGCTGGCTGCGCTGCTCGCCCCCGCCGCCGTCTTCTTCGCGGCGGCAGGCGATGTCCGTCCATTAGCCGCGCGCGAAGAGGCCAAACCCGTTATCGGCGACATTGAGCCGTGCTGCCTGCAACTTGTGGCGGCGGCGAATACGCCCGGTAAAGCCGCGGGCTTCACCGACACCCGGCAGGCCGCGGCGTCGCGGTATCACACGCGCGCCCGCTTCCTGCCCGTCGGCATCGCGCCGGAGCAGGGCCTGCAGGTTCGGACGATCTTGGTCGAGCGCGCCATCAGCGTGCAGTTCCCGCAGATCCACCAGATCGGCGGCGTGCGACCGGACCCGCTGCCCTGGCACCCCATGGGGTTGGCCATCGACGTGATGATTCCCGACGCCGGCAGCTCCGAGGGCATCGCGCTGGGCAACGCGATCGTCGCCTACGTGATGAAGAACGCGTCGCGCTTCGGCATCCAGGACGCGATCTGGCGGGGCGTCTACTACACGCCGGGCGGGGCGCAACCGAGCAGGCTCGGCCACTATGACCACGTCCACGTCACGACCACCGGCGGCGGCTACCCCAAGGGTGGCGAAATGTACCTCGCGGACTGAAGCGAGGACGACGGCCCCGTAGCAGCGGATAGGCTCAGCGGGTGCTGCTCTCCGATCGCGATCTTCGGGCCGAAATCAACTCGGGCCGCTTGGGCATCGACCCGTACGACGACACCTTGGTGCAGCCGTCCAGCATCGACGTGCGCCTCGACTGCATGTTCCGGGTGTTCAACAACACCCGCTACACCCACATCGACCCGGCGAAGCAGCAGGACGAGCTGACCAGCCTGGTGGAACCCGTTGACGGGGAACCGTTCGTGCTGCATCCGGGCGAGTTCGTGCTCGGCTCGACGCTGGAGCTGTTCACCCTGCCCGAAGACCTCGCGGGTCGCCTGGAGGGCAAGTCGTCGCTGGGCCGGCTGGGCTTGCTGACGCACTCGACCGCCGGCTTCATCGACCCCGGCTTCAGCGGGCACATCACGCTCGAGCTGTCCAACGTCGCGAACCTGCCGATCACTCTGTGGCCGGGCATGAAGATCGGTCAGCTGTGCATTCTGCGGCTGACGAGTCCGGCCGAGCACCCCTACGGAAGCTCCCGCGTAGGGTCGAAGTACCAGGGTCAGCGGGGACCGACGCCGTCGCGCTCGTACCAGAACTTCATAAGGTCTACATAGCTTAGACAGCGCTCCGCCACAGCGTATTTACGCGAAGATGTAGTGGTCCGTGGTTACCGCCCGCTCGGCCATGGCTTCGCCAGCAATACCTTTGGAGGGGGTTGTATTGGACATCGTGCTCGGCGTGTCAATGGCACCGGCGTCGATCCAGATGGTCGTCTTGGAAGGCGAAAACGCCGACGGCGCAACGGTAGAAGAGGACGAGTTCGACGTCACCGCTGCCAACGACGCGGCCACCGCGAGCGCATCCGACCAAGTAGTCGCCGCCATCCTCGGCACCCGCGAGGGCGCGGCCGATGCCGGCCTGGAGCTGTCGGCGATCGGTGTGACGTGGACCGACCAATTCGAGGCGGCCGCCCTGCGCGACGCGCTGGCCGCCCACAAGATCGAGAACGTCATGCTGGTGTCGGCGTTCCTCGCGGCGGCGGCGCTGGCCCAAAGTGTCGGCGGCGCAGTCGGTTACGAGCGCACCGCGGTCCTGTACATCGAGCCGGACACCGCGACCCTGGCCGTCGTCGAGACATCCGACGGTTCCATCGCCGACGTCTACAGGCAATCGATCTATGCCGAGTCCTACGACGACGCGATCACCCAGCTCAGCGGGATGGTCGCCGGGCTGGAAAAGACGGAGCTCGCGCCCGACGGGCTGTTCGTGGTCGGCTCGGGCGTCGATATCGCCCCGATCAAGCCGGCGCTGGAGTCGGTCACGTCGCTTGACGTGAGCGCGCCGGAGGAGCCAGAGACCGCGCTGGCCCGCGGCGCCGCCTTGGCCTCGGCGAACGCGCCGTTGTTCGCGTCGTCGACCGCGGCGCTGGCCTACGCCCAAGACCCGGGCACCGGCGCCGTCGACCACTACGCCCTTCCCGAATACCTCGGCGTCGGAGCCGAACTCGGCGACGAACTGGCGTACAGCGCGGTGCACGACGACGACGCCGACGCCCCGACCGTCCTCATCGAGAAGCTGTTCGTTCAGGAACCGGAACCTCCGCGCCGCAGGCCGGTCCTGCTGGTCGGCAGCGGTTTGGCGGTCGTCGGCATCAGCGCGGTGCTGGCGCTCGAGATCGCGCTGGCCATCGGCATCCGCACGACGGGGACCGTGGCATTGCGGCCCACCCCGGCCCAAAACCTCATCGTCCCAACGCAACAGGCGCCCGCGCCGGTCCAGGCAGCCCCGGCGATGCCGAAGATCAACCTGCCGCAGCCGATGTCGGCGCCCAAACCGTTGAGCCCGCCCGCCCCCGCGCCGCTACCCGCGGCGCCGGTTGCGCCTCCGCTTCCCGCGGGCCCTCCGATCGACCCGGTGATACCGGTCCCGGTCGTGGTCCCACCCGTGGCGCCGATCCCGGTGCCACCGGTCCACGTGCCCATTCCCAACCCGATCGTCAGTCCGCCGGTTATCCAGGCGCCGCGCCTCCCGGTACCCCAGCCCGTCGCGCCCCAACCGCCCGTGCACGTTCCGCAGCCGCAGTGGCCGGTGCCCGGCGGTGGCACGGTTCCACATTCGCCGCCGCACCAGCCGCCCGGGGAAAACCTGCTACCCATCCCGGGCGGCCCCGGCACCGGACACGTCCCGGTGCCCGGTACCGGTCCCGGCGGCGGACCGTTCGGGGGCGGCGGGCCTTTCGGCGGCGGCGGTGGCCCCATCCACATCCCTGGGGGAGGCCCCGGCGGCGGTGAGCCCGCCGGACCCGGGCCCTTCGGCGGCGGTGGGCCGTTCGGCGGCAATGGACCGTTTGGCGGCGGCCACGGTGGCGGTGCGCCCGGCGGCGGCGGGCCGTTCGGTGGCGGTGGACCCTTCGGTGGCGGCGGCGGTCCGATCGGCGGCGGTCCGTTTGGCGGCGGCGGTCACGGCGGCGGGGGTCCGATCGGTGGCGGGCCCTTCGGCGGCGGAGGTGGCGGTCCCTTCGGCGGCGGCGGCAGCGGGCCCTTCGGTGGCGGCGGCCACGGTGGCGGCGGCTTCGGCGGTGGCGGCGGCTTCGGCGGTGGCGGCCACAGCGGCGGCGGCCACCACTAGCCGTCTCGGCGTTGCAAAACGGTTAACGCACGCCGAGTTGCGCTTAACAGCCCGCGGTGGTGCGGGTACGGTCGAGATGTTGGGGCAAGCCGAAAAACCGCGCCGCCCCAGGACCAGAACTCCATACCGCCCAGCTAATCCCGGATGCTCGAGCCCGCGCGCCGCTGTGGCCGTAAGTCCGTGAAACTAGGCATTTAATCGTGTCGTCGGCGTTTTGCCGTCGTTACGCAGCAAACTAGCCGAGGGAGATATCTAGCGTTGGTGGGCATCGTGCTTGGCGTCTCGATGGCGCCGACGAACGTCCGCATGGTGCTGGTGGAAGGTGAAGGCGCCGACGGGGCCACCGTCGACGAGGACAAGTTCGACGTCGGCCTGGAGGCTCCCGGCTCTGCCGGGCCGTCCACGGCGCCCAACCAGGTGATCTCCGCCATCCTCGGAACCCGCGAGGGCGCGGCCGAGGGCGGCTACCAGCTGCTCTCGACGGGGGTGACCTGGACCGATCACGTCGAGGCCGCCATGCTGCGCGACGCGCTGGCCGCCCACAAGGTCGAGAACGTCATGCTGGTCTCGGCATTCATGGCCGCGGCCGCGCTCACCCAGGCCGTGGGCGACGCGACCAACTACGCGCGCACCGCGCTGCTGTTCGTCGAGCCGTACACCGCGACGTTGGCGGTGGTCGACAGCGCGGACGGGTCGATCTGCGACGTACACCGCAGGGTTCTCGCCGAGGACGAAGACCAGGCGGTGGCCGAGCTCCTCGAGCTGGTCTCGGGCGCCGAGGCGCTGGAAACCCGCCCGGAGGGCGTGGTCGTCGTCGGTTCCGGCGTCGACATCCCGCTGATCAAGCCGGCGCTGGAGGCCGCGACGTCCCTTCAGCTGTCGGTGCCCGACGAACCGGAGATGGCCCTCGCCCGCGGTGCGGCGCTGGCCTCGGCGAACGCGCCGTTGTTCGCGTCATCGACCGCGGCGCTGGCCTACGCGCTGGACCCCGGCACCGGCGAAGTCGACCCGTTGGCGCTGGCCGGCCAGTTCCCCGGGTTGCTGCCCGGATACCAGCCCGCATACCGGACCGTTCCCGAGCCGCCCGACGTCAAAGGCAAGCCCAACGTCGCCTACAGCGCCGTGCCCGACGACGACGCCGAGGCGGGCACCGCCATCGGCCTGGACGAGACAGCGCAGCGGCGCAAATCCATCGCGCTGGTCGGCAGCATGCTGGCGGTGGTCTTCATCAGCGCCGTTGTGGTGCTTGAGATTGCGCTCGCGATCAGCATCCGTCCGACGGTGGCGCTGCGGCCCAGCCCGAACGAAAACATCGTCGCCCCGACGCAGCCGCCCGCGACGGCGCCGGTGCCCCAGGCCCGACCGAAAATCCAGGAGCCCGCGCCGGTGGCTGTGCCGCATCCCATCGCCCCGCCCGCCGCCGCCCCGGCTCCCGTGGCTCCTCCGCCGGTTCCGGTGCCCGCGCTGCCCCCGCCCGTGTTCGTCCCCGTTCCTCGCGTGCCGGTGCTCGCGCCTCCCGTGCCCCGGCTCGAGGGCGGCCGAGGCCCCTTCGGCGGCGTGCCGGCGCCGCGCGGGCCCTTCGGCGGCGGCCGCGGCCCGTTCGGTGGGCATGGCCCGTTCGGTGGGCACGGTCCGTTCGGCGGGCACGGTCCGTTCGGCGGCT
>NZ_LZLY01000096.1 GCF_001673535.1 Mycobacterium sp. 1081908.1
TGTCGCCCTCACGGAGGGCGAGCGCTTCGGCGTCGCCGCGGGTGATCTGGGCGGTGAACGGGCCGCCGGTGGCCGCGCTGGTCAGTTCCACCCGGACCTCGAAGCCCAGCGCCACCACCCGATCGACCGTGGCGCGCACCACCCCGATCGATTCCGCGGTGGCATCGGCGGTGGCCACCGCCATGTCGGGCTTGCGGCCCACCCGAATGTCATGCGGGCGCACCAACGCCCCATTGAGCTCAGAAACCGCACCCAAAAACGACATCACGAACGAACTCGCCGGCAAGTCATAGACCTCGGTAGGCGAACCGACCTGCTCGATGCGCCCCCTGTTGAGCACCGCGATCCGATCGGCCACATCCAGCGCCTCCTGCTGATCATGAGTCACCAACACCGTCGTCACATGCACCTCGTCATGCAACCGACGCAACCACGCCCGCAAATCCTCACGCACCTTGGCATCCAACGCCCCGAACGGCTCATCGAGCAACAACACCTGCGGATCAACCGCCAACGCCCGCGCCAACGCCATGCGCTGACGCTGACCCCCGGACAACTGATTGGGATAGCGGGTCTGAAACCCACTCAGCCCCACCACCTCCAACAAATTGTCGACCTTCTCTTTGATCTCGGCCTTGGGCCGCTTACGGATCTTCAGCCCGTAGGCGACGTTGTCGCGCACCGTCAAGTGCTTAAACGCCGCATAATGCTGAAACACAAACCCAATGCCGCGGCGCTGCGGCGAGACCCCGGTGACGTCGCGACCATTGATCGTCACACTGCCCCGATCCGGGTGATCCAACCCCGCGATCGCCCGCAACAACGTCGACTTCCCCGACCCAGAAGGACCCAACAACGCCGTCAACGACCCCTTCGGCACCACGAAATCCACATGATCCAACGCCACAAAATCGCCATAACGCTTATAAGCGTCCCGCACGATGATCGCGT
>NZ_LZLY01000097.1 GCF_001673535.1 Mycobacterium sp. 1081908.1
TCGCCACCGGCCCGGCAACCAGCGCCTTGGCCGCTTCCTCGACCATCGCGCACAGGTCCTCGCTGTTGCCGCCGGCCGAACCGCCGCACGCGTCGAGCGTCGGCTACACCCGGCAGCTGTGGGATGCGATCCGGGGTGCGGACATTCACGGGAACGACGCGCTGGATGCCCTGGCGCAGCCGCCTCAGGCGAGCTGACGGGCGGCCGCTAGGCCGAACCCACCCATTCCTCGGTTCCGTCGTCGAAGAACTGGTGCTTCCACACCGGTAACCGCGCCTTGATGGTGTCCACCAGCTGGGCGCAGGTGTCGAAGGCCGCCTGCCGATGGTCGGCGGCCACCGCGGCCACCAGCGCCGCCTCCCCGATGTGCAACGCGCCGACGCGGTGGCTGGCCGCGATCGCGCGCACCCCGCTTGACGACTCGGCGACCTCGCCGACGACTTGGGCCAGGACCTGCTCGGCCGAGGGGTGCGCGGAGTACTCCAACCGCACCACCCGGCGGCCGCCGTCATGGTCGCGAATCATGCCGACGAATCCGACGACCGCTCCGGCCGACTGATGCCCCACCAGCTCTTCATGCTCCGCCAGAACGATCGGCGCTTCGGTCATGGCGGCGCGCAGCACGCGGGTCATCCCTGGTGATCCCCGCCGGCGAGTTGGTCGAGCGCGTGATCGAGCACGTCGGCCAGCACGCCGAGCCCGTCGCGCACGCCACCGGGTGATCCCGGCAGATTCACGATCAGCGTGCGGCCCGCCACGCCGCATACGCCGCGCGACAGCACCGACGTCGGCACCTTCGGCAGCCCGGAGCGGCGGATGGCGTCGGCCAGCCCGGGGATCATGTAGTCCAGCACGGCCACGGTCTGGTCCGGGGTGCCGTCGCTGGGCGAGATGCCGGTGCCTCCCGATGTGATGATCAGGTCGACGTCGGCGTCGAGGGCCCCACGCAGCGCCTGGCCGACCGGCTCCCCGTCGGCCACCACCTCGGGCTGCACGGGTGAAAACCCATGCTGTTCAAGCCATTCCGCAATGATCGGCCCGCATCGGTCGTCGTACACGCCCGACGACGCGCGGGTCGACGCGATGATTACTCGTGCGGATCGCGCGCTCATCACCGCTCCCAGTTTCCGGTTTTGCCGCCCTGCTTTCGCAGCACCCGAATGTCATCGAGACGGGCGGCGGGGTCTACAGCTTTGATCATGTCGTACAGCGTGAGCCCGGCCACGCTGACGGCGGTCAGCGCCTCCATCTCCACGCCGGTGCGGTCCGTGCTGCGCACGGTCGCGGTGATTTCGATGTCCGAATCGCCGACGGCGAAATCGACGTCGACCCCGGTGAGCGCGAGCTGATGACAGAGCGGGATCAGGTCGCTGGTGCGCTTTGCCGCCAGGATGCCGGCAACCCGCGCGGTGGCCAACGCGTCCCCCTTGGGCAGGCCACCGGTCGAGACGAGCGACACCACCTCCGGCGAGGTGCGCAAGACGCCCGCCGCGACGGCAGTGCGCCGAGTGGCGCCCTTTTCCGTGACGTCGACCATGTGCGCCGCACCCCGCTCGTCCAGGTGCGAGAGCGTGCCTGCCGAGGCCTTCGCGGCCTCTGGGGCCTTAGCCATCGGTTACCGGTTGACGACCGTGACCGGGTGAACGTAGGGCAGGTCGGTCGCGGGCAACGGGAAGACCAGCTCACCGAAGGGCGACAACGCACCCGTCCGGTCGCTCACCAGTTCGCTCACGGCGTGGTCGTCCGGGTCCGTCGTCGGCCAGCCGTTGTCGACGTAGTTGGTCTTGCGCGCCTTGCCTTCAGCAGAGTCAGCCACGGGGTCCATTCTGACAGGTCGCGCCCGCGCCCGTAGCGCAAGGCCATGCTGACCGTGGGCTTTGCGCGCGAGCCGGTCGGGACGACTGCTTTACGCTGGTCAGCAATGACCGACAACACCCCGGACATCCCGCTGGGGTCCTGGCTGGCCGACTTGCCCGACGAGCGGCTGATCCGGCTGCTGGAACTCCGGCCAGACCTCGCCCAGCCCCCGCCTGGCAGCATCGCGGCGCTGGCCGCGCGCGCCCAGGCGCGCCAGTCGGTCAAGGCCGCCACCGACGACCTGGACTTCCTCCGGCTGGCGGTGCTCGACGCGCTACTGGTGCTGCAGGCCGACTCCGCCCCGGTGCAAATCGCGAAGCTGCTCGCGCTCATCGCGGACCGGGCCCCGGAAGCCGACGTGCTCGGCGCGCTGGACGACCTCCGGCAGCGTGCGCTGGTCTGGGGCGATGCCGCGGTACGGGTGGCCGCCGACGCCGGCATGGCTTTGCCGTGGCAGCCGGGCCAAGTCACGCTCGAGGACAGCTCCCGCACGGGCGCGGAGATCGCCGGCCTCATCGACGACCTGGACCAGGCTCAGCTCGACGTGCTGTACAAGCTGCTCGAGGGTTCGCCGATGGGCCGCACCCGCGACGCCGCCCCCGGCGCCCCGACGGATCGGCCGGTGCCGCAACTGCTGGCGCTGGGCCTACTGCGCCGCATCGATGCCGAGACCGTGATCTTGCCCCGGCACGTCGGGCAGGTCCTGCGCGGCGAGGACCCCGGTCCCATGCAGCTGACGGCCCCCAATCCGGTGGTGTCGGCCACCACCGCCGACGACGTGGATGCGGTGGCGGCGGGAGCCGTCATCGACCTGCTCCGCGAGTTCGACGTGCTGCTCCAAACCCTCGGCGCCGCACCGGTTTCCGAGCTGCGCAGCGGCGGGCTGGGGATTCGCGACCTCAAGCGGTTGGCCAAGACGACCGGCGTCGAGGAGCCGCGGCTGGGCCTGGTCCTCGAGCTCGCCGCCGCGGCCGGATTGATCGCCAGCGGCATGCCCGACCCGGAACCCGCCGAGGGCGACGGGCCGTATTGGGCGCCGACGGCGGCAATCGAGCGGTTCGCCGCGATGACCGCCGCCGAGCGTTGGCACCTACTGGCCAGCACCTGGCTCGACCTGCCGGGCCGGCCGGCGTTGATCGGCACCCGCGGCCCGGACGCCAAACCCTATGGCGCCCTGACGGATTCGCTGTACTCGACGGCCGCACCGCTGGATCGCCGACTGCTGTTGGGCATGCTGTCCGGGCTGCCGCCCGGGGCCGGTGTCGACGCCGTCACCGCCTCGGCGGCGCTGATCTGGCGCCGTCCGCGCTGGGCCAGGCGCCTGCAGCCGCAACCCGTTTCCGATCTGCTGGCCGAATGCCAAGCGCTGGGTCTGATCGGTCGCGGGGCGATCAGCACGCCCGGGCGGGCGCTGCTCGACGACGCCGGCGATCCGGAGACCGCCGTGCAGGCGATGGCGCGGTCGATGCCCGCACCGATCGACCACTTCCTGCTGCAGGCCGACCTGACCGTCGTGGTGCCCGGCCCACTGCAACGCGACCTCGCCGAGGATCTGGCCACCGTCGCCACCGTCGAATCGGCCGGCACCGCGATGGTGTATCGCATCAGCGAGCGGTCGATCCGGCACGCCCTCGACATTGGCAAGACCCGCGACTGGATGCACGAGTTTTTCAAAAAGCACTCCAAAACACCGGTGCCGCAAGGGCTTACGTACCTCGTCGATGACGTCGCCCGTCGGCACGGCCAGCTCCGAATCGGCATGGCCGCGTCGTTCGTGCGGTGCGAGGACCCGGCGCTGCTGGCCCAGGCGGTGGCGGCCGCGGAGGACCTGCAGCTGCGCGCCCTGGCGCCGACCGTGGCGGTGTCCCCCGCCCCGATCGCGGAGGTGCTCCTCAGGTTGCGCCACGCGGGCTTCGCCCCGGCCGCCGAGGACTCCTCGGGTTCGATCGTCGATGTCCGGCCTCGCGGGGCCCGGGTGCCCACCCCGCCACAGCGCCGCCCCTACCGGCCCTCGCCGCGCCCCAGCGGCGAGACGCTGAACGCCGTCGTCTCGGTGCTGCGCAAGGTGACCGCCGCGCCGTTCGGGAATATCCGCGTCGACCCGGCGGTCACCATGTCGATGTTGCAACGCGCGGCCAAGGACCAGGACACGCTGGTGATCGGCTACCTCGACGCCGCCGGCGTGGCGACCCAGCGGGTCGTGTCGCCGATCTCCATACGGGGCGGGCAGCTGGTGGCCTTCGATTCGGCGTCCGGGCGGCTGCGTGACTTCGCCATCCACCGCATCACGTCGGTGGTGTCGGCGGAGTCAGGATAATGGACAAAATGACCGATGGGCCCTTGATCGTGCAGTCCGACAAGACGGTGCTGCTCGAAGTGGATCACGAGCTGGCCGGCGCCGCGCGCGCCGCCATCGCGCCGTTCGCCGAGCTGGAACGCGCACCCGAGCACGTGCACACCTACCGCATCACGCCGCTGGCGCTGTGGAACGCCCGCGCCGCCGGCCACGACGCCGAACAGGTCGTCGACGCGCTGGTCAGCTTCTCCCGCTACGCGGTCCCCCAGCCGCTGCTGGTCGACATCGTCGACACCATGGCCCGCTACGGCCGGCTGCAGCTCGTCAAGCACCCGGCGCACGGCCTGACCCTGGTGAGCTTCGACCGGGCGGTGCTCGAGGAGGTGCTGCGCAACAAGAAGATCGCGCCGATGCTGGGCGCGCGGATCGACGAGGACACCATCGTCGTGCACCCCAGCGAGCGGGGGCGGGTCAAGCAGATGCTCCTCAAGATCGGCTGGCCCGCAGAGGATCTCGCCGGCTACGTCGACGGCGAGGCGCACCGGATCGACCTCGAGCAGGACGGCTGGCACCTGCGCGACTACCAGCAGCTGGCCGCCGACTCCTTCTGGTCGGGCGGTTCCGGGGTGGTGGTGCTGCCCTGCGGCGCCGGCAAGACGCTCGTGGGCGCCGCCGCGATGGCCAAAGCCGGTGCGACGACGCTGATTCTGGTCACCAACATCGTCGCCGCCCGCCAGTGGAAACGCGAGCTGGTCGCGCGCACCTCGCTGACCGAGGACGAGATCGGCGAATACTCCGGTGAGCGCAAGGAGATTCGTCCGGTCACCATCTCGACCTACCAGATGATCACCCGCCGCACCAAGGGCGAATACCGGCACCTGGAACTCTTCGACAGCCGCGACTGGGGGCTCATCATCTACGACGAGGTGCACCTGCTGCCGGCGCCCGTGTTCCGGATGACCGCCGACCTGCAGTCCAAACGGCGACTCGGCCTGACCGCCACGCTGATTCGCGAAGACGGCCGCGAGGGCGACGTGTTTTCCCTGATCGGCCCCAAGCGGTACGACGCGCCGTGGAAAGACATCGAGGCGCAGGGCTGGATCGCGCCGGCGGAGTGCGTCGAGGTGCGGGTCACCATGACCGACAACGAGCGGATGACGTACGCCACCGCCGAACCCGAAGAGCGATACCGGCTCTGCTCGACGGTTCACACCAAAATCGCCGTGGTCAAGTCGATTCTGGAAAAACACCCCGGCGAGCAGACGCTGGTGATCGGCGCCTACCTGGATCAGCTCGACGAGCTCGGCGCCGAGCTCGACGCCCCGGTGATCCAGGGCTCGACCCGAACCAAGGAGCGGGAGGCGCTGTTTGACGCCTTCCGCCGCGGCGAGGTGTCGACGCTGGTGGTGTCGAAGGTGGCCAATTTCTCCATCGATTTGCCGGAAGCGTCCGTGGCCGTGCAGGTCTCGGGAACGTTCGGCTCGCGCCAGGAAGAGGCCCAACGGCTGGGCCGGCTGCTGCGGCCCAAGTCCGACGGCGGCGGCGCCATGTTCTACTCGGTGGTGGCCCGCGACAGCCTGGACGCCGATTACGCCGCGCACCGCCAGCGCTTCCTCGCCGAGCAGGGCTACGGCTACATCATCCGCGACGCGGACGACCTACTGGGCCCGGCGATTTAGGGGTACTAGAGCGACAGGATGGTCGCCGACGCGGTGCCCGGGGCGCCGTACACCTGGGCCAGTCCGACGCGCGGGTTGCCGGGCACCTGACGCTCGCCGGCTTCGCCGCGCAGCTGACGCACCAGTTCGTGCATCTGACGCAGGCCCGACGCGCCGATCGGCTCGCCGTTGGCGATCAGCCCGCCATCGGTGTTGACCGGCATCGAGCCGTGAATCTCGGTGGCGCCGTCGGCCAGCAGCTTCTCCTGCTCACCGTCGGCGCACAGGCCGGTCTCGGCCATGTGGATGACCTCGTTGCCGGCGTCGGTGTCCTGCAGTTGGGCCACGTCGACGTCCTCGGGCCCGATGCCGGCGGCCTCGTAGGCCGCCTTGGACGCGTACACCGTCGGGGAGACATCCTCGTCCAGCGGGGCGAAGGTGGCATGCACCTCGTAGGCGCCGTAGCGGCGGGTGCGGATCTCGCAGGCCCGCACGTACACGGGCTTGTCGGTGTACTTGTGCGCCATGTCGGCCCGGCACATGACCACCGCCGCGGCGCCCTCGTCGGGCGCGCAGAACATGTACTGCGTCAGCGGGTAGTTGAGCACCGGCGAGTTGAGGATCTCCTCCTCGGGAATCGGCTTGCGGCGGAACGCATTCGGGTTGAGCGCGCCGTTGCGGAAGTTCTTGGCCGCGACCTTGGCCAGCGTGGCCTGGGAGATGTTGTGGTCGTGGATGTACTTGTTGGCCTTCATGCCGAAGAACTTGGTGGTGACGAACTGCCCGTTCTGCGCGTACCACTGGGGCAGCGCGAGCTTGGCGGGGTCGTCGGTGAACGCGCCGCGTGGGTGCTTGTCCAAGCCGATGGCGATGCCGATGTCGTACTTGCCCAGCCGGATGGTGTCGGCGGTCTGCTGGATGGCGCTGGCGGCGGTGGCGCAGGCGTTGAACACGTTGGTGAACGTGATGCCGGTCAGCCCGACCAGGCGGGTCACCGCGTCGGGGTTGGACACCTCGTGGCTGCCGCCGAAGCCGAACTGGATGTCCTTCCACTCCACGCGGGCATCGGCCAGCGCGGACTGGATGGCCTCGGCCCCCATCTGCATCGCGGTCTTGTCGAACCTGCCGAACGGATGCAGACCCACGCCGATGATGGCGACGTCGTTAGTCATCTCGGGCTCCCTTCTAAACCGGTCGGAAAGCGAATGTCATGACCTCGGCGCCCTCGCCATCGGTGGTCAACGGGACCATGGTGAGCTCGACCTCCTGGCCGAATTGCAGCTTGGCGGGATCGTTTTCGGTCAGTCGCGCCTCGACCCGGATGATGTCGTCCAACTGCACCAGGCCGACGCCGAAGGGCACGAAATCGTCGCCGGTCGGCCCGGCGTAGGGGGCTCCGGGCGGGAAGCCCTGGGTGGTCCACGCCACCAGCGTCCCGCGGCGGGGCAACAACAACTCGGTCATCTCGCCGACGCTGCAGCGCGGACACCACTGCTGGACCGGGAACGTCGTGGCGCCGCAGGCGCCACAGCGACTCCCGATGAGCTGCGGGTTCTCGTCGGGCCAGGTGGAAATTTCGGGGGCCAGCGCCTTCTGCATTAAGGGATCCTCCAGCGTCCGAACAGAACAATGCTCACTGAACCGTATAACAGCTTTCCGAAAAGTGGAAACCGCATTCTCATTGTCGCCTATCCCCGTCGCGGTCGGCGACTCACCCCGAGTTATGGTGTCCAAGCCCCAAGCGGATTCGATGCGAGGAGACGACCATGCCAGTCACCGTGCTACTCGAACTCAGGCTGAGGCCCGACGCGGTGGCCGCGGCGCGCGATCTCATGCGCCGAACCCTTCAAGACACCCGGGCATTCGACGGGAACCTGCGGACCGACGTGCTCGTCGACGAGAACGACGAAGCGCACTGGATCATCTACGAACTCTGGGACACCGTCGAGCACGACGAGGCCTACCGCGCATTCCGCGCGGGCCCGGGAAAAGTTACCGAGCTTCCTCCCCTGCTGGCCGCGCCTCCGGTCAAGACGCGATACGCCACCACCGACGTCTAGCTAAGCGCGGGAATGACTTCCCGTTCGAACAGCTCGATGCCCGAACGGTCGTACGCGGCCTCCGGGAAATAGCAGATCGCGTACTCGCAGCCCAGCTCGCGGATCTTGGTGAGTCGCTCGATCGCCTGTTCCGCGGTACCTACGGCCGAATCCGGTCCGGTGGTGCCGGCGATCATCGCATCGGCCGCCGCCTCGGGCACGCATCCGACCAGCCGGTCGCGCACCCGTTGCAGCCGATCCTTGACGTCGGCGTCCGACGTTCCGACGATCGCGTTGACATTGACCGAACGCACGATCGAGCCGAAGTCGGTGCCCACCTCACGACAATGCTCCGCCAGCACCTCCGACTTGTGGGCGAACGCCTCTAGCTCCGGCGTGAAGTTGGTGTACTGCGCGTATTTCGCGGCGATGCGCAGCGTCACCTTCTCCCCGCCGCCGGCGATCCACAGCGGTATGCCGTTGTCCTGCAAAGGTTTCGGCGCGACGATCGCGCCGTCCACCTGGTAGTGCTCGCCGGCGAAGCTGACTTTGCCGTCGCGCCACGCGTCGCGCATGATCTGGACGCCCTCGTCCAGCCGGGCCAACCGCACCTTGGCCGACGGGAACCCGTAACCGTAAGCGCGCCATTCGTGTTCGTACCAGCCGCCGCCGATTCCCATCTGAATGCGGCCGCCGGAGATGATGTCGGCGGTCGCGGCCACCTTGGCCAGGTACACCGGATTGCGGTAGCTCATCGCCGTGCACATCTGGCCGAGCTTGATCCGCGACGTCGTCGCCGCGTAGGCCGCCATCAGCGACCAGGCTTCGTGGGTGGCCTCGCCCGTCGGCATCGGGACCGTGTGGAAGTGGTCGTAGACCCACAGCGAGTCCCATGGGCCGTCGTCGGCGTGGGCGGCCAAGTCGCGCATCACCGCCCAGTGTTTCTCGGGCTCGATGCCGACGAGATCCATCCGCCAGCCCTGGGGAATGAAGAGACCGAAGCGCATAGCAAGGGACTTTAGCCAGGCTCACAGCGGATCAATAGCTTGGGCAAAGGGGCCGCTGACAACGAAGCCTTAAACAGAATCCATGACAAACCTCGGGCAGGAAATCCATCGATCTCGCCGCCGGACAATCCGCGCGGCGCAACTGTTCTTCGCCGGTGCCGCGGCCGTCGCGGCGCTGGCGCTGTTCAACGCCTCGCCGCCGTCTGACACCGCCGCCGGCCCCTCGGCCACCGCGCCCTTCGCCACCGACGACACCAACTTCGTCAACGACAACGGCCAGACCTCCGGCGACATCTTCCAGCAGAACGCCCAGGACCAAAACTAGCGCCGCTTCCGCCCCAGCACCGCGGTTAGGCTTACCCGCTATGCGGGTCCTGATCTCCGGCGCGAGCATCGCCGGGCCGGTGCTGGCGTACTGGCTTACCCGCCAGGGCTTCGACGTCACCGTGGTCGAACGCGCGTCGACGTTGCGGAAGACCGGCGGCCACGCCGTCGACCTGTTCCGCCCCGCGATGGAAATCTCGTCGAAGATGGGCGTCTTGCCCCGCATCGAGGCACTCGCCACCGGGACCGACCGCCTTACCATGTACCGGGAAGGCAGGCCGCGGCCCACCGAGGTCGACCTCACCAAGCTCGTCGGCATCGCGTCGGACCGGCACGTGGAGATCATGCGCGACGACCTCAGCGAGATCTACTACGACGCCGGCCGCGACGACGCCGAGTACATCTTCGGCGACTCGATCACGGCGATCGAGCCCGACGGCGAGGTGACCTTCGAGCGCTCGCCCGCCCGCAGCTTCGACGTCGTCGTCGGCGCCGACGGGCTGCACTCCAACGTCCGGCGCCTGGTTTTCGGCGACGAGGCCGGCCTCACCCGCTTCATCGGCGGCTACCTGGCGGTGGTATCGGCGCCCAAGACGCTGGCCGCCGAAGGCGAGATGCTCGGCCACATCGGCGTCGGTCGGCTCGTGGCCGTGTACACCGCGGATCATCTGGACGACGCCCGGGTGGTGTTCATGTTCCGCAGCAAAGAGGAGCTCGACTACGACTATCGGGATTCGTTGCGGCAGAAGGAATTACTGCGCGCCGCCTTCGCGGGCATGCACCCCCAGGTCGACGACTGGCTGGGCGAAATCGACCGGACCTCGACCTTCTACTTCGATGCGATCACCCAACTGCGGATGAACATCTGGTCGCGGCGACGGGTCACCCTGGTCGGCGACGCCGGGTATTGCCCCGGCCCCGCCGTCGGCGGCAGCACCAGCCTTGCCGTCCTGGGCGCCTACGTGCTGGCGGGGGAACTCGCCAAGGCCGACGGCGATCACCTGCGCGCGTTCGCGGCCTACGAGCTGCAGATGCGCGAGCCGGTGCACCTCAGCCGGACCTTCGCCCGGGGCGCCGCCAAGACCATCATCCCCGGCTCCCGAGCCGGTGTGTGGGCGTTGACCCGGGGGGTCCAGCTAATCTCCTTGATGCCCGGGTCGCTGTCCAGGGCGCTGGCGAAGCTGAACACCAAGGGTGTGCGCATGTACGACTCGATGCGGGTGCCCGACTACAGCGATGTCGAAGTTTGACACGAAGGGGATGACCGCCCGTGGACCTTGCCGGTGTGGGTATCTGGAGCAGCCAACTGCGCTACGGCGACGCGGCCGAAATCGCCGATGCCGCGGCGGAATTGGATGAGCTTGGGTTCACGGCGCTGTGGATCCCGGACGTGGGTGGGCCGGTGTTCGACGCGGTGGGGCGGCTGCTCGCCGCGACCACGCGGACCGCGATCGCCACGGGGATCCTCAATCTCTGGATGCACTCGGCCGGCGACGTCGCCGAGTCGTATGCCGCGCTGACCGCCGAGCACGGCGACCGCTTCCTGGTGGGGATCGGCGTCAGCCACGCGCCACTGATCGACGCCGGCCAGCCCGGGCGGTATCGCAAGCCGCTGGCGGCGACAGCGTCGTTCCTGGACGGGCTGGACGCCGCACCGCGGCCGGTGCCCTCCGAAGCCCGCGTCCTCGCCGCGCTCGGTCCGAAGATGCTCGAACTGTCGGCGACGCGCGCCCGCGGGGCCCACCCCTACCTCGTCACCCCCGAGCACACCGCCTCTGCCCGTGCGACTTTGGGCGAGGGCCCGTTGCTGCTGCCGGAGCAGACCGTGATCCTGTGCGACAGCGCCGACGAGGCGCGCCGCATCGGAACCGACTGGCTGCGCGCGTATTTGGCGCTGCCCAACTACGCGAACAACCTGCTGCGCAGCGGGTTCTCCGAAGACGACCTGGCACAGGTCAGCGATCGGCTCCTCAACGCGATCATCGCGTGGGGCGACGAAGGCGCCGTCATGGCCAGGGTCGCCGAGCATCGAGCGGCCGGCGCCGACCACGTCTGCGTGCAGGTGCTGACGGCCGACCCGACGGAATTCCCGCGCGAGCAGTGGCGCCGAATCGCCGCGGCCCTCTGAGCGCTCGGCAGAACTAGGTCAGCGAGTCCGGCGGCAGGAAGCGGTCGCCGTACTTGGCGGCCAGCTCGCGGGCCCGGGCCACGAAGGCGGCCTTGCCCGTCCCGCCGGCACCTTGGTAACCGACGATGAACTGCGCGCTACCACCGGTCCACGGCGGGAACCCGATGCCCATGATCGAGCCGATGTTGGCGTCGGCCGTCGAGGTCAAAACGCCCTCGTCGAGGCACTTTTGGGTTTCCAGCGCCTCGGCGAACAGCATCCGGTCGATCATGTCCTGCAGCGGCGGCTGCGACGAACCCGACTTGAACGTCTCCCGCAGGCCGGGCCACAGCCCGGTGCGCTTGCCGTCGACGTACTCGTAGAAGCCGGCGCCCTTCAACCGCGACGGGCGGCCGATCTCGATCATCTTCTCCACGACGGCCTCCGCCGGGTGCGGCTCGTACGTGCCGCCGGCGTCCTCGACGCCCTTGCGGGTGGCGGTGGCGATCTTGTGCATCAGCTCCAGGTTGAGCTCGTCGGACAGCTGCAGCGGCGGCGCCGGGTAGCCGGCCTGCGAACCGGCGTGCTCGATCGACGCCGGCTCGACACCCTCACCGAGCATCGCCAACGCCTCGTTGACGAACGTGCCGATGACGCGGCTGGTGAAGAACCCGCGGCTGTCGTTGACGACGATCGGGGTCTTGCCGATGGCGAGCGTGTAGTCGAACACGCGGGCCAGCGCCTCGTCGGATGTCTTCTCGCCCTTGATGATTTCGACCAGGGGCATCTTGTCGACCGGCGAGAAGAAGTGGATCCCGATGAAGTCCTCCTGCCGCTTCACGCCGGTCGCCAGACCGGTGATCGGCAAGGTGGAGGTGTTCGACCCGAGCAGCGCGTTGGGCTCGACGATGTCCTCGATCTCCTGGAAGACCTTGTGCTTGAGGTCCTGGTTCTCGAACACCGCCTCGATCACGAAGTCGACGCCCTTGAAGTCCGCGGGGTCTGCCGACGGCGTGATGCGGTCCAGCAGCGCCTTGCTCTTCTCCTCGGTGGTCTTGCCACGCTCGAGCGCCTTGGCCTCAAGCTTTTCCGAGTAGGCCTTGCCCTTCTCGGCGGCCTCGATGCTGACGTCCTTGAGCACCACGTCGTACCCGGCCTTGGCCGACACGTAGGCGATGCCGGCGCCCATCATGCCCGCGCCCAGCACTCCGATCTTGTTGATCTTGACCGGCTCGATGCCGTCCGGGCGCGAGCCGCCGCCATTGATGTGCTGCAGGTCGAAGAAGAACGCCTGGATCATGTTCTTGGCGACCTGGCCGGTGACCAGCTCGGTGAAGTAGCGGCTCTCGATGCGGGTGGCGGTGTCGAAGTCCACCTGGGTGCCCTCGACGGCCGCGGCCAGGATGGCCCGCGGCGCGGGCATCGGCGCGCCCTTGAGCTGCTTGCGCAGCAGCGACGGGAACGACGGCAGGATGGCCGCCAGCGCCGGTGATGACGGGGTACCGCCGGGAATCTTGTAGCCCTTGACGTCCCACGGCTGGGTGTGCGATTCGGGGTTGGCCTTGATCCACGCCTTCGCCGCCGGAACCAATTCGTCGACGCTCGAGACGATCTCGTCCACGAGGCCGTTGTCCTTGGCCGCGGCCGGCTTGAAGCGGGTGCCCTGGCTCAGCACGTTGAGGAAGCCGTTCTGGATGCCGAGCATCCGCGTCACCCGGGTGACGCCGCCGCCGCCGGGCAGCAGACCCAACGTGACCTCGGGCAGCCCGATCTGGACGCCCTTGACGTCGGCGACGATGCGGTGATGGCAGGCGAGCGCGATTTCCAGGCCGCCCCCCAGGGCCGCGCCGTTGATGGCGGCCACCACCGGCTTACCCAGGGTCTCCAGGGTGCGCAGGTCGCGCTTGATGTCCTCGACCTCGGCGAAGACCTCACCGGCGTTCTCCGGACCGGCGGTGATCATGCTCTTCAGGTCACCACCGGCGAAGAACGTCTTCTTGGCGCTGGTGATCACCACGCCGGTGACCGAATCCTGCTCGGCGACAAGGCGTTCGACGGCCTTGTGCATCGACTCCTTGTAATGCTCGTTCATCACATTGGCCGACCCGGTCGGGTCGTCCAGTGTCAGCGTGACGATGCCGTCGGCATCCTTGTCCCACTGGATCGTGTTCTCTGCCATGGTCTTAAACCCTCTCGATGATGGTGGCGACACCCATGCCGCCGCCGATGCACAGCGTGATCAGCGCGCGCCGGGCGCCGCGGCGCTCGAGCTCGTCGACCATGGTGCCCAGGATCATGGCGCCGGTGGCGCCCAGCGGGTGGCCCATCGCGATGGCGCCACCGTTGACGTTGAGCTTCTCGTCCGGAATGTTCAGGTCCTTCTGGAACTTCAGGACGACCGAGGCGAACGCCTCGTTGAGCTCGAACAGGTCGATGTCATCGACCGTCAGACCGGCCCGGTCCAGCGCCTTGCGGGTGGCCGGCGTCGGACCGGTGAGCATGATCGTCGGGTCGGCGCCGGTGGTGGCGGTGGCGACGATGCGGGCGCGCGGCGTCAGGCCCTGCGAGGTGCCGGCCTTCTCGTTGCCGATGAGCACCAGCGCCGAACCGTCCACGATGCCCGAGCTGTTGCCGCCCGTGTGGACGTGGTTGATCTTCTCGACCCAGTGATACTTCTGCAGCGCCACGTCGTCGAAGCCGGCCATCGCGGCCAGGCCCTCGAAGGCGGGCTTCAGCTTGGCGAGGCCCTCCATCGTGGTGCCGGGCCGCATGTGCTCGTCGTGATCGAGGATGAGCAGCCCGTTCTGGTCGCGGACCGGAACCACTGACTTGGCGAAGTAGCCGCCCGACCACGCCGCGGCCGCCAGCTCCTGTGAGCGCAGCGCGTAGGCGTCGACGTCCTCGCGGGAGAAGCCTTCGATGGTGGCGATCAGGTCCGCACCGATGCCCTGCGGGACGATGTAGGCGTCGTAGGAGGTGGCCGGGTCGGCCATCATCGCGCCGCCGTCGGAGCCCATCGGGACGCGGCTCATCGACTCCACACCGCCGGCGAGCACCAGGTCGTCCCAGCCGGAGCGGACCTTCTGCGCGGCGGTGTTGACGGCCTCCAGGCCCGAGGCGCAGAACCGGTTGAGCTGCACGCCGCCGACGGTGTCGGGCATGCCGGCCGCGATCACGGCGGTCCGGGCGATGTCGCCGCCCTGGTCACCCACGGGTGAAACGCATCCCAGGATGACGTCGCTGATCAGGTTCTCGTCCAGATCGGGGTGGCGCCTGCGCAGCTCCTCGATCAGGCCGACGACCAGGTTCAGCGGCTTGACCTCGTTCAACGAGCCGTTCTTCTGCTTGCCGCGGGGCGTGCGGATCGCCTCGTAGATGAAGGCTTCTTCGGACATGTCGGCTTCCTCTTCACAAATGGGGGTTCGGATCCGGATTACACCCTAAACCAACCTGTTGGTTGGGAGTAATGACGCTGGTCAGAGCGCCGAATGTGCCGCCAGCCGCACGCTCGGCGCCGAACGTGCGGCCAGCTTCACGCTCGCCGAATCAGCCGGCCTTAAGCTCGACGACCATGACGGTGTCGCGGCTGCGGCCTTTCGCGACGACGGTGTTCGCCGAGATGTCGGCGCTGGCCGCGCGGATCGGCGCGGTGAACCTGGGCCAGGGCTTCCCCGACGAGGACGGGCCGGCGGCATTGCTGAAGGCCGCCCAAGACGCCATCGCCGCGGGCGCCAACCAATATCCGCCCGGCATCGGCATCGCGCCGCTGCGCCAGGCCATCGCCGCCCACCGCCGGCGCCACTTCGGCATCGACTACGACCCCGACACCGAGGTCCTGGTGACGGTCGGGGCCACCGAGGCCATCGCCGCGGCGGTGATCGGGCTGGTCGAGCCGGGCTCGGAGGTGATCCTCATCGAACCCTTCTACGATTCCTACTCGCCGGTGGTGGCGATGGCCGGCGCGCACCGGGTGGCGGTGCCGCTGGTGCCCGACGGCCGTGGCTTCGCGCTGGACGCCGACGCCCTGCGGCGGGCGGTGACGCCGCGGACCCGCGCGCTGATCGTCAACTCGCCGCACAACCCCACCGGGACGGTGCTGAGCGCGGCGGATCTCACCGCCATCGCCGAGATCGCGGTGGCCGCCGACCTTTTGGTGATCACCGACGAGGTGTACGAGCACCTGGTGTATGGCGGCAACCGCCATGTCCCGCTGGCCGGCTTCGACGGCATGGCCGAGCGCACGGTCACCATCTCCAGCGCGGCCAAGATGTTCAACTGCACCGGATGGAAGATCGGGTGGGCCTGCGGCCCAGCGCAACTCATCGCCGGGGTGCGCGCGGCCAAGCAGTAT
This sequence comes from Mycobacterium sp. 1081908.1, assembly GCF_001673535.1. Classification (GTDB taxonomy): domain Bacteria; phylum Actinomycetota; class Actinomycetes; order Mycobacteriales; family Mycobacteriaceae; genus Mycobacterium. The sequence goes on from NZ_LZLY01000097.1 coordinate 15,640, forward strand.
CTGAGCTACGTCGGCGGCGCGCCGTTCCAGCCGGCGGTGGCTCTCGCGCTGGACACCGAGGACGCGTGGGTCGCGGATCTTCGCCGCTCCTTGCAGGCCAGGCGGGACCGGCTGTCCGCCGGGCTGACCGAGATCGGCTTTGCCGTGCACGACAGCGACGGCACCTACTTCCTGTGCGCCGACCCCCGCCCGCTCGGGTACGACGACAGCACCGCCTTTTGCGCGGCGCTCCCGGAGAAGGTCGGTGTGGCCGCGATCCCGATGTCGGCGTTCTGCGATCCGGCGGCGCCCCACGCGGACGTGTGGAATCACTTGGTGCGCTTCACGTTCTGCAAACGCGACGAGACCCTCGACGAGGCGATCAGGCGACTGGCGGCGCTGCGGGGCCCATAACCCGCTTGCGAAGTCCCTCCAGCGCGGCGTGCAGGATCTTCTTGCGGGCCCGGCTGATCACGAACTCGGGCAGCGGCGCCGACGGTTCGACCGTGATGCCGAATCGCACCCGCGTTTTGTCGTCGGCCTCGCGGGTCAGGTTGTATTCGCCGTGCTGGCCGTGTTGGTGGATGGTCTTTTTGGCGTCCCATACCATCCAGTCCTGCCCCCAGTGGTACTCCAGGAGCTGCGTGTCAAAAATGCCCATCACCCTGATCGTCATCTTGACGTGGCACGGCCGCCCGTCGGGATAGGTGTCGATGACTTCGGCCTTCTTGTGCACCGCGGACCACGACGGCACGTTGTCCATGTCGGCGAGCGCGTCCATGATCACTTCCGGGGGCGCGTCGATGACGATTTCCGACGATGCTTGGACGGCCACTGGCTAAGTCGCACCGCCCGATTCCCCGCCGCCCGTCAACAGCTCGCTGAGCCCCTTCACCGAGGCGTCGAGAACCTTTTCCGTGGCCCGCTTGACGACGAACGCCGGAATGGGCCCGGCCGGTTCGACGGTGATGTCGAAACGCACGCGCGTCTTGTCGAGGCCCTCGGGCTTGAGGTTGTACTCGATGTGCTGGCCATGCTGTTGGGCGGTCCGCTTGGCGTCGTAGACGACCCAGTCGGGGCCCCAGTGATATTCCAGGATCTCTTTGTCGACCAGCCCCAGAATCTTGATTTTGGTCTTGACGTGGTGTGGCAGGCCGTCGGGATAACGGTCGATCACCTCGACGTGTTTGTGCAGCGGCGACCACGATGAAAGGACGCCGACATCTGTCAGCGCCTCCATGACCACTTCCGGCGGCGCGTCTACGACAAATTCCCGTGATGCTTTTACGGCCACTAAAGAACAAGGTAACCCCAGCGCCCCACGCGCGGGTGGGGTTCGCCGTAAATCTCTGCTTACCAGCCGATTTCGCCGAGCGGCGTGGTCGTCGCGGGTGGCGGCCCGACCGGGCCGGCCGGGGTTCGGGAGAAGCGCGGCGCGGGAGCGGCCTGTTCGACGCCATGGGCGGTGATCACCGTCGACCGGGCGTTCAGATGGTCGTTGGTGGCGGCCTCGTTCCAGGTCAACACCGGGGTGACGCACGCATCGGTGCCCGCGAAGATTTCCGTCCATTCGTCGCGGGTCCGGCTGGCGAAGCGCTTCGCGAAGGTGTCGTACATCCGTTGATACGAGGCGATGTCGAGCTGGCCGGGCACCTCATCCGGCGACAGGCCGAGCCCGCTCAGCAGCGCCGCGAAGAATTGCGGCTCGATGGCGCCGACGGCGACGTACTTGCCGTCGGAGGTCTCGTAGCACCGGTAGAACGGGGCGCCGCCGTCGAGCAGGAACGATTCGCGCTCGTCGCGCAGCGAACCGGTGGACTTCATGGTCCACATCATCTGGGCGAGCAGGCTGACCCCGTCGACCATCGCGGCGTCGATGACCTGGCCCCTGCCCGACCGTTCCCGCTCGTAGAGCGCCACCGCGATGCCCAGGAGCACCAGCATCGAACCACCACCGAAGTCGGCGACCAGGTTCAGCGGCGGCATCGGCGGCCGGTCGGCGTACCCGAGCGCCGAAAGCGCACCGGTCTGCGACAGATAGTTGATGTCGTGGCCCGCCGTCTGGGCCACCGGCCCATGCTGTCCCCACCCCGTGATCCGCGCGAAGATCAGCCGCGGATTGACCGCCGCGCAGTCGTCGGGTCCGATGCCGAGTCGCTCGCAGGTGCCGGGCCGAAAGCAGTCGAGCAGCACGTCGGCCTTGGCGGCCAACTCGAGCAGCGCCGCGCGCTGCGACTTGACGTCGAGGTCGACGATCCGCTTGCCGCGGTGCAACAGGTCGCGGTCCTCCGGTGGCATCGTCAGGCCCCCGGGCCGTCGCACCCGAACCACGTCGGCGCCGAGGTCGGCGAGCATCATCCCGGCGTGCGGGCCCGGCCCGATGCCGCCGAGTTCGATCACCCGCACCCCGGCCAGGGGACCCGCGCTCGTCACCGCGACTAGCTTCCCTTCAGCTGAAGCACCCGCTCACGCAGGGCCTTGGTCGCGGAATCGATCGTCCCCTTGACGGCCCGTTTGAGCACGAAGCCGGGCAGCGGCACGTTGGGGTCGACGCTGATCTCCATCTTGACCAGGGTGGCGTCGCCCTGGGGAACCAAGGTGTACTTGCCGTCCTGCGATTTCTGCTGGCCCGAGCTGACCAGCGTCCAGCGCACGTCGTTGCCGCTCCACGTGTAGGCCACCACCTGTTCGTCGGTGATGCCCGCGGTCCTGACCTTCATCTTCACCTTGCTGGGCCGGCCGTCGTCCCCGGTCTCGAGGACCTCCGCGCTCTGGTGGGGGTCCGACCATTCGGGCATCGCTTCAAAGTCGGCGATGACGTCCAGAATCTCCTCGGGGCTGGCTTCGATGACGATGTCGCGGGATTCTTTGATGGCCATGGCCAGCATGCTATAGCCGAAACGGCATGTCAGGCGGAACGGTTTGGACCGGGCGTACCGTCGTCTTGTGACTGATCCCCTCGTCTACACCGTCGGTGACTACCTATTGGACCGCCTCGCCGAACTCGGCGTCTCCGAGATCTTCGGCGTCCCCGGCGACTACAACCTGGAATTCCTCGACCATATCGTCGCCCACCCGACCATTCGGTGGGTCGGCAGCGCCAACGAGCTCAACGCCGGTTATGCCGCCGACGGCTACGGACGGCTGCGCGGAATGTCGGCCGTGGTAACGACATTCGGGGTGGGCGAGCTCTCGGCGACCAACGCGATCGCCGGCAGCTATGCCGAGCACGTGCCCGTCGTGCACATCGTCGGCGGCCCGTCGAAAGACGCGCAGGGCACCCGGCGCGCGCTGCACCATTCGCTCGGCGACGGCGACTTCGAGCACTTCTTTCGGATCAGCCGCGAAATCACCTGCGCCCAAGCCAATCTCATGCCCGCCACCGCGTGCAGGGAGATCGATCGCGTGCTGTCGGAGGTGCGCGAACAAAAGCGGCCCGGCTACCTGCTTATGTCCACCGACGTGGCCCGCTTCCCCACCGAACCGCCCGACGCGCCGCTGCCGCGCTACACCGGTGGCACCAGCCCCCGCGCACTGTCGCTGTTCGTCGACGCCGCGACCGAACTCATCGGCGATCATCAGCTGACCGTCCTGGCCGACTTGCTGGTCCACCGCCTGCAAGCAATCAAGGAGCTCGAGGCGCTGCTGGCGGCGGACGTGGTGCCGCACGCCACGTTGATGTGGGGAAAGAGCCTGCTCGACGAGAGCTCCCCCAATTTCCTTGGCATCTACGCCGGTTCGGCCAGCGCCGAACGGGTGCGCACCGCGATCGAGGACGCGCCGGTGCTGGTGACGGCGGGGGTGGTCTTCACCGACATGGTCAGCGGCTTCTTCAGCCAGCGCATCGACCCGGCGCGGACCATCGACGTCGGACAGTACCAAAGCAGTGTGGCCGGTGAGGTTTTCGCGCCGATGGAGATGGGCGCCGCACTGGAGGCGCTGGCCGACATCCTGGTCCGGCGCGGCGTCTCTTCACCCCCGGTCGAGTGTCCGCCGGCCGCGCCCCTGCCGCCGCCCCCGCCGCGCGATCAACCGCTCACCCAACAGATGGTCTGGGACCGGCTGTGCGTCGCGCTCACACCGGGGAATGTGGTGCTGGCCGATCAGGGCACGTCGTTCTACGGAATGGCGGATCACCGGTTGCCGCACGGCGTCACCTTCATCGGCCAACCGCTTTGGGGTTCAATCGGTTACACGCTGCCCGCGGCGGTCGGGGCCGCGGTGGCGCATCCGGACCGCCGGACGGTGCTGCTGATCGGCGATGGCGCCGCGCAGCTGACCGTGCAGGAAATCGGCATCTTCTCCCGCGAGGGGCTGGCCCCGGTCATCGTCGTGGTGAACAACGACGGGTACACCGTCGAGCGGGCGATTCACGGAAAGACGGCCCCTTACAACGACATTGTGAGCTGGAGTTGGACCGATGTCCCGCGCGCGCTGGGGGTGGCCAACCACCTGGCGTTCCGGGCGCAGACCTACGGCGAACTCGACGACGCATTCACCGCGGCGGCCAGGCATCAGGACCGCATGGTTTTCGTCGAGGTGGTCCTGCCGCGGCTGGAGATCCCCCACCTGCTCGGCCAGCTCGTCGGGCCGATGTCGCCGGAGGGCAACTCACGGCGCTGAAAACCCTAGTGCGGGCGTCCCGCCGCGTCCGGGGTTGACGAGCGCAGCATCGCCTGCACGGTGCGCCGGCAGCGCCCGCAATCGGCGCCGGCCCCACACGCCTGGGCGACCTCCTTGGTCGTGGACGCCCCGGCGGCGACGGACTCGGCGACCGTCTGGCTGGTGACGCCGTTGCACAGGCAGACGAACATAAGCCGCGCTCAGTCGCCCTCGATGCGCATCGTGTCGAAAAGCCGGCCGACGAACACCGGCGGGTGGGCGCCGACGCCCACGCCCGACATCCACTGCGCCGCGGCGTCGGGATGGTCGATCCACCGCCGCGCGGCGATCTCGTCGGGAAACTCCGAGAGGATCAGAACCTCGTGTTCGTCGTCAAAAGCCTGGAATACCGACGTCTTTCGGACACCGGCCAGGGTGAGCCCGTCCATGGCCGAGCGGAATCCCGCGGTGAGGGTCCCGACGTCCGCGACAGATGCGATCGCGCACACCACCACGCCGGGCGCGGCCGGGCTGGGCGACGGCTGCGGAACAAACCGGTCGATGATCTCACCGGCAAAGACGGCCGGTATGTCCTCGACGCCGGCGGCGTCGAACCAGTCGAAGAAGACCCGCGAGCGCAGCAGCTCCACGATCGGCTCGCGGCTGTGCACCCCGATCATCACCAGCACGCGCCCGTGGTCGTGCGTGGACGTGTAGACCAGCACATGGTGGGCGCCGATGTCGGCGAGCGCCGCCTTATTGCGCTCGAGCAGCGGCCACACTCGGGTCGGGTCCGGGATGCGATAGTCCGATGCGATCACCATCGAGTGAATGTCGCCGGTGCTCAACGTGGTTGTCCTAAACCGGGTTGAACGACGAGATGAGCCACTTCCCATTAGCTTTCGTCAGCGTCACCGTCACGCTGCTGTTGGTGAACGTCGGCTCCGGCCGATCCTTGCTCTGCGTGCTCTGGTTGACGAACAACAGCACCACGGCCGAATCCGGATGCAGATCGGACACCGCGGCGCGAAGCACCACGGCGCTGGTCTTCACCGACTTCTGTTTGGCGGCAGGGGCGACGATCTGCTGGGTGAATTGGTCGTAGTAGGACAAGAAGTCGCCGGTCAAATGCGACTTCGCGGAAGAGAAGTCGCGGTCGAGGGTGTCGGGCGAATACGACAGCACCGCCACCGTTCCGTCGCTGGCGGCCGAGATCGCCGACTTCGCGGCCGCCGCGTCGGTCGCCCGGTCCGGCCGGTAGGAGAACCAGTAAAGCCCACCCAGCAATGCCAGCGAGGCGACCACGAACAAGGCCAGCATGGCGGGGATGACCTTGCCGGATGACCGCGTCTTCGCCTGGGCGGCAAGACGCTTCCACCGTCCCGGCGCTTTGTCGTAGTCCTCGACGTCCTCGGCGGGTTCGGCCTCCGCCGGCGCCTCGGCCTTCGTGGTCTCCTCGGCCTCCGTGCTGCCCTCGGCCGCCGTGGTCTCCTCGACCGATTTCTCGTCTGCGGTCACGGCACAAACTCGACTTTCGATATCTTGAGCTGGCTACCGTCGCGGGTAACCGTCACGATGAGCCGGTAGTTACGCGGATCCTGCTTGGCGCCGGCCGCATTGGTGACCTCGGAGGTGGAGGCCACCAGCACCACCGCCGAATCCTTGGTCATCGTGTCCAGTTCCACGGCCGCGGCCTGAACGCTGCCCTGCGAGATCACCTTCGACTGCTCCACCACCTTGGTGAAATCGTCGGCCATCTTGAGGAAGTCGTCCTTGAACGAGCCCGTGGAGTTCTCGACGATGCGCTGCACGCCCTGCTTGGCGTTGTTGAAGTCCAGCGACGTCAACGTGATGACGCCCTGGCGTGCCGCGGCGACGAACTCGGCGGCACGCTGTCGCTGCTGGACCGCGTCGCGATGCTCCTTGATCATGTAGCCGCTGCCGGCCAGCGCGACGAGGGTAACGATGATCGCCAGGGAAGCGGCGAGGGTGGACCACTTGGGCCGGCGAAGCCGCCCGGAAAGGCGGCGCCGGCGGGCGGCGGGCTCCGGCGCGTCGGCCTCGACGACGGCAGCGTCGGCGTCCCCCTCGGCGACCGGCTCTTCGCTGCCGGCACCCTGCGCGTCTTCCGCGGCCTCGGTCTCGTCCGCCTCCACCTCGAGCGCCGAGTCGGACACTTGGGCCTCGACGGATTCCGTTGCGTCCGCCTCGTCTTCCGCCGCGGCGGCTTCTTCGGTGGCTTGCTGCTTGGCTTCCGCGAGCTGGGCCTCGCGGCGCAACTGAATGGCGCGGGCCCGGGCGCGAGCGGCGGCGGCAAGGGCTTCCGCTTCTTGGGCTTCCGCCTCGGCCTGGTCGGCGAGCGCCCGGATTTCGGCGGCAGTGCTTGGGGTTTCGTCCTCGTTCACCGGAACCGATTTCGTGTCAGCGGCATTCTGGCGGGCGCCGCCACTCACCGCTCACCAGCCCGAGAACGAGGCTGCTCGTGACTCAATGCCAAACTCCTCTACCGCTCGCCCGCGCTAGTTTGCTTCCGTCCGCCGACGGCCGGGCCACGGCGTCCCAGCGAGGGCGTCGTCGCCGTTGGGCCACCCTACTCGGGATGCGCATTAGCGGCGAGCATCTGCGCCGATATTCTTGCGCCGCGAATGTCGCGACGACCAGGAGAGCCACGTTATCACCTCTTCCTGAGAGGCCCGGCCGCGCCAGCGCGCCGCCGCTCTACAAATGCATAACAAGCAGTGGAAATGGGGTTCTCTTATCGAGCATATGGAGAGGAGCCAAGGCGCTACTGGAGCAAGTCCTTGACCACCTTGCCGGTGGCGTTGAGGGGCAGCGCGTCGAGAAACTGCACCGAACGCGGCACCTTGAAGCCCGCCATGCGTTCGCGGCACCAACCGATCAAGTCCTCGGCGCTGAGCCCGTCTTCGCGGTCCTTACAGACCACGAACGCCTTGCCCACCTGTCCGAGCCGCTCGTCGGGAACGCCGATCACCGCCGCCTGCGCGACGGCCGGGTGGTTCAACAGGAAGCCTTCGATCTCGGCCGGATACGCGTTGAATCCGCCGACGATGAACATGTCCTTCTTGCGGCCGACGATGCGCAGGCGGCCGGTCTCCGTGAAGTTGCCCAGATCTCCGGTGTGCAGCCAGCCGTCGGCGTCGATCGCCTCTGCCGTGGCGGCCGGGTCATCGAGATAGCCCTGCATGACGCCGTAGCCGCGAACCAGCACCTCGCCGTCGTCGGCGATGCGCACCTCGACCCCCTCGCAGGGCACGCCCGCGGTGGTGGCCACGTCCTCGAAGGAATCGCCGGGCAGGGACAGCGTGACGTTGCCGGCCTCGGTGAGCCCGTAACCGGTCATCAGCGTCTGGAACGGCAACTCGTCGTGGATGCGACGGACCAGTTCGACGGGGATGTCGGCGGCGCCGGTCACGCCGGCACGAAGCGTCGCCAGCTTGGACTTGTCTTGAACCGTCAGCAGCGAGTGGTACAGCGTCGGCGGCCCGGGCAGCATCGTGATGCGTTCGCGCCCAATCAGATCCACCACCGTCTCGACGTCGAACACCGCGACCGGCAGCATTGTCGCTCCGCGCAGGAAGGACGTGACCAGTCCCGCTTTCAGGCCGAACGTGTGAAAGTACGGGTTGATCTGCAAGTAGCGGTCGCCTCGGCGCAGATCCGCCAGCGTCGCCCATTCCTCATACATGCGCAGCGTTTGGCGATGATTCATCATCGCGCCCTTCGGGCGGCCGGTCGTGCCCGAGGTGAAGATGATGTCCGAGACGTCGCCGCCGCTCACCGCCCGCTCGAATGGCGAACCGCTGGAAAGAAAGCCGGACTTCAGGTCGATGACGGGTGTCCCCGCCGGCGCGGTGTAGTCCTGCCCGAGAAATCCCTTCTGCACCAGGACGGCCTTGACGCCGCTTCGCGCGATGATGTCGCCGGCTTCTTCGGTCTTGAACCGGGTATTGACCGGCACCAGCACGCCGCCCGCGGTGAGCAGCCCGAACGCCGCGATGATCCACTCCGCCGAGTTGGGCGCCCAGATCGCGACCCGATCACCCTTGTCGACACCAAGGCCCGCGAATGCGCCTGCGGCGCAACGGATTCGCTCGACTACTTCGGAGAAGGTGAAGCGCAGCGGACCGTCCACGATCGCTTCCGCATCGCCGAAGCGGTCCGCCGCGCTCAAGACCATCTCGGGGATGGTCTGCCAGATCCGATTGGCCGGCTCTCCCCCGCGAGCGCGAGGTTCCCCCACCTCATCGCGCTTCGCGCTCTGCATCGTCACCGCCCGGCAAGGCGTATGTGTCACACCGTGACGAGCCGGCCGAGGTTTCCGCCCATGATCTTCGCCTGGTCGTCGACCGACAGGTGCGACAGTGCGTTGACGTAGAACGTCGGCTCCGCCAGCCCCTCCGGGTGCGGCCAGTCCGAGCCGTACAGCACCTGATCCACGCCGACGAGGTTGATCAGATCATCGATGCCGTCCTCGAAGAACGGGCTCACGTGGATCCGGTTCTTCACCATCTCGACCGGGTCGCTCGGGAACGCTTCCGGCGCCTTGCGGAAGACCTCGGTCAGGCCGTCCAGCAGCGGGGTCATCCACTTCGAACCGGCCTCGACGATCGCGACCTTCAGCTTCGGGTGGCGGTAGAGCGCACCATGAATCACCCACGAGCCCACCGCGTCCTGGATCGGGCGCCACTCGTTGAGGATGCCCATCGCGTTGGTTTGGAACGGCAGCATCTCCTGTTCGGCGCCATCCCACTCCGAGGTGTACCGGGAGTAGCCGCTGTCGCTGGAATGCATGCCGACCAGCACGTCGTGCTCGACGACCCGCTCCCAGAACGGATCGAACTCGGGCAGCGCGAACGACCGCGGGCCGCGGAAGCCGGGGACGGGGGCCGGGCGGACCAGGATGCACCGGGCCCCACGCTTGACGGCCCACTCCAGTTCCTCGATCGCCTTTTCGACGATCGGCAGGGTGATGACCGGCGTGGTGAAGATCCGGTTCTGGTAGTTGAAGCCCCAGACATCATCGAGCCATTCGTTCAGCGCATGGATCAAGACGTGGATGGCGACCGGGTCGTCGCGCAGCCGTTCCTCGAGCAGGCTCGCCAGCGTCGGAAACATCAGGGTGCGGTCCAGCCCCAGCTCGTTCATCTTCTCCAGGCGCGGGCCGGGCTCAAAGAACGCCGGGATCGCGCGCATCGGCTCGCCGAACAGCTCGCGCTTGGTTTTGCCGTCCGGGTTGCCGTACTTGAAGTACTCCTCCCAGGCACCCGGCCTGGCGACGACCTCGAACGTCGGGTTGGGGATGTAGTTGCTGATGTGGCCACGGATCGCGATCTTGGTGCGCCCGTTGACCTGGACGTACTGGACATAGTCCTTGTACGCCTTGGGCAGGAACTTGGTCAGCGCCTCCGGTGGCTCGTAGAGGTGATTGTCCGCATCAAAGATCGGAAACGGGACGTCCTCCCGGTGTGACAACTGGCCCATGAGATCCTCCTTCGCAATTTGTGAGAATACTATTCTCTACCGACGCCCGTCCGCAACGTGCCCCCTGTCGGGGCGCGCGGTCCCGCGGGGTCAGCAGTTGGCGATGATCTTGAACGAGGCGGACGCCGGTTCGTTCGGCTTGTCCGTCTTGAAGCCGTTGGCCGTGCCCGTGATCGTGAATTTCTCGCCGCTCAGGCTCATGTCGGCGCTACCGCCGTCATCCTTCGAATACATGCCGGTGAAGCCGCCGAGATTTTGGATGCGCACCGATTGAGCGGTGAGTGGCTCCGCGCGTTGGTCGATGACGACCTTGGCCCCGGCGAAGTCGCCGCCGATGTCGATCGTCCGGTACCACTCCAACTGGTTGCACTTGACGACGTTGATCTTGGCGTCGTTTCCGTTGACGGTCACCGAGGCGGTGCTGGAGAGCTGCGTTTGCGCCTTGGGGCTGCAGGCGCCGAGGCCGGCGACAGCAAGCGCGGCGGCGACGACGACCACCATTCGGTTACCCACTGGGCCACCTCGATCCTGGATGACGAGCTTCTGGACCTGCTGCGATGATGTTATTCTCCCCGAAAGAGAATGCCAATATCGGCTTTTCGCCTTACCCAATTACTGGAGCGATGCGCATGGTGGACCTGGAGTTCGATGACGGGCTTGCGGTGCTCACCATCGATCGCCCCCACGCGCGCAACGCCATCGCGCCGGACACCATGGGGCAGCTGGAAAAGGCGATCGACGCCGCGGCCGGCGCGCGAACCCTGGTCATCAAAGGCGCCGGCGATCGGGCGTTCGTCTCGGGCGGCGATCTCAAGGAGCTGAGCGCGCTTCGCACCGAAGAGGACGCCGCGGCAATGGCGAAACGGATGCGGTCCATCTGCGATCAGCTCGCCGCCTTCCCCGCCCCCGTCGTCGCCGCCCTGAACGGCCACGCCTTCGGCGGCGGCGCCGAAGTCGCCGTGGCCGCCGACATCCGGATCGCCGCCGACGACATCAAGATCGCCTTCAACCAGGTGGCCTTGGAGATCATGCCGGCCTGGGGCGGCGCCGAACGATTGGCCACGATCGTCGGAAAGAGCAAGGCGTTGCTGTTGGCCGGCACGGGAACCGCCCTCGACGCCGCCGAAGCCGAGCGGATCGGCTTGGTGGATTTGGTGTTTCCGCGCGCCTCGTTCGACGAGGGCTGGCGATCGATAGCCACGTCGCTGGCCCGCCACCCGGCGGCGGAGATAAAGCGGGTAATCAGCGGCGTTTCTCCCGACGAAGCGATAGCATCCTTTGCACGGCTGTGGGTTGCCGACGCCCACTGGCAGGCCGCAGAGCGGGTGATGAACCGCACCGCCAGTCCGCGCCCGGCAGCCGAAGGAGCGACATGATCAGCACCGCGAAAACACTGTTGGGCGTCGGCTCGGCGACGTTGCTGGGGCTGACGGGCCTGCTCGTTGGCCCCGGACGCGCACACGCCGACCCGGTCTGGCATCAGGTCGTGTACATCGTCTCGGCCAAGGTTCCGGCCTACGTCGACATCTTCTACCAGGATCAGGACCCGACGCTGTTCTCCGACTACAGCCACAACAACTACGCGTTCACCCCGCAGGTGCACGCCGACGTCGCCCCGGGTAAGCCGTGGGTTCAGCCGGTGAACCTGTTGAACCCCGATCAGTGGGCGATGGTCACCGCGACCACCGGTCGTGAACCGCTGGCACAGGGCGGCATTCAGTGCGACCTGTCGGTGGACGGAAAGGTCGTGGTCTCCAACATCGGCCCCAAGGGCGCGCTCTGTTCGCTGCGAACCTGGTGAACCACCCAGGCGGGAGGCACGTCCTCGATGGGCTGCGGCTCGCCTTCCAGCTGGCGCAGATAACTTTCGACCAGTTCTAAGGTTTCGGCGTGACCGCCGGAAATACCGACAGCCTGCTCGAGCACCAAAAACCGCGACAGGCTGGTCATCAGGACCGTCCAAACCACCGGCGGCATTTCGGCGCCGTCCACCCCGTAGCGCTGCAGCGCTGCGGCCACAGCTCGGCGCTGTTCCTCGCGGAATCGTTCGGCGTAGTAAGCGATTTCGGCTCGCATCTCCTTGCGGTGGTTGGCCAGCGCCATGAATTCCATCGAGATGCGGGTGAACGCGGGATCGGTGCCGAATCTCCACAGCGCCCACAACGGCTGAGGGCAGTCCAGCGCGCGAGCTTGCGCCTGAAGACCCTCCTCGGCCCGGCGGCGGAAGACCTCGAGGAAAAGCTCGTCCATGGTGCGGAAGTAGTAGTGCACCAGCTGTGGTTTCAAACCCGCCTTGCTCGCCAGCCGGCGCGAGGTCACCGCGGCGTAGCCCTCTTCGATCATCAGCCGCTCGGCCGCGTCGAGCAGCAGGGCGCGATTCTTCGCGTCCGGCGCTCCGATCCTGCGGGCCGAAGTCATATCCCTGCTCCGTATTTCTGCGTAGATGCCGACCACACGGATCGTATCGCGGCACGGCGTTGCGACCTTGACCCTGACAATACCGCCATGCTAAGCAGGTGCTCAGCACATTTTTTGACTTTCGGAATCGGGCGGCGGTGCCGCCGAACCCCACCGGTAGACCCAGCCCAGGGAGACGCAGTCCTATGAGCAGCTTCGACACGATCGACTTCTTCACCGATCAATCCCTGGTGCCCGATCCGCACCCGTACTTCGACTATCTGCGCGGCCAGAACCCGGTGCTGCGGCTGCCGCACCACGAGGTCGTCGCCGTCACCGGCTACGAGGAGGCCAGCGAGGTCTACAAGGACCCCGACACGTTCTCGAACATCGTCGCGCTCGGCGGGCCGTTCCCGCCGCTGCCGTTCCAGCCCGAGGGCGACGACATCAGCCCCCAGATCGACCAGCACCGCAGTTACTTTCCGATGTTCGAGCACATGGTGACGATGGATCCCCCGGAGCACACCCGCGCGCGCTCGGTGCTGAGCAAGCTGCTGACCCCGAGCCGGCTGAAGCAGAACGAGGAGTTCATGTGGCGCCTCGCCGACCGTCAGCTCGACGAGTTCCTGACCAACGGCGAGTGCGAATTCATCAGCGAGTACTCGAAACCGTTCGCCACCTTGGTGATCGCCGACCTGCTCGGCGTTCCCGAAGAGGACCACAAGGAGTTCCGCGTCGTCCTCGGCGCCGATCGCCCCGAGGCGCGGGTGGGCGCGCTGGACCACGAGTCGGTCGGCATCAACCCGCTGGAGTGGCTCGACGACAAGTTCTGCACCTACATCGAGGACCGGCGACGCGAACCGCGCAATGACGTCCTCACGTCGCTGGCGACGGCGAAGTACCCCGACGGGTCCACCCCCGAGGTCATCGAGGTAGTTCGTTCCGCCACATTCCTTTTCGCCGCCGGCCAGGAGACCACGGCCAAGCTGCTCAGCGCCGCGCTGCAGGTGATGGGCGAGCGGCCCGACTTACAGCAGCAGCTGCGCGACGACCGCAGCCTCATTCCGGGGTTCATCGAGGAATCGCTGCGGATGGACAGCCCCGTCAAGAGCGACTCGCGGCTGGCCCGCAGGGCCACCACGATCGGCGGCGTCGACATCCCCGCCGGCACCGTCGTCATGGTGTTGCCTGGCGCCGCCAACCGCGATCCGCGCCGGTTCGACAACCCGCACGAGTTCGACCTCCGCCGAAAGAATGTGCGCGAGCACATGGCGTTCGCGCGCGGGGTGCACTCGTGTCCGGGTGGGCCGCTCGCCCGGGTGGAGGGCCGCGTTTCCATCGAGCGCATCCTGGACCGGATGAGCGACATCAAGATCAACGAGGCGAAGCACGGCCCGGCCGACGACCGTCGCTACAGCTATGAGCCGACGTACATTCTGCGCGGGCTCAGCGAACTCCACCTCACCTTCACGCCGAACGGGTAGGGGCGGTCCCGGGCGCAACCGCCGAGCCCAACCGGTGCGGACGTCAGGGTTGAGGTGCGGTTTCGATCTGCTCGAAGATCCCGGAGAACTCGAACGGGGTTTGCGCTATGCCGCTGCCGTCGACGGCGTCCACCGCGCCCAACGTGCCCGTGATGTCGCGGGGCAGTTCCCACATCGACAGCTCGCCGATGTCGTGCTGCTGGGCGAAAGCCGTCAGCTGTTGGGCGTCGGCGAGGCCGAAGATTTCGCTGGGATCGTCGTTGATTCCGATCAGCGGCGTCACCCCGAGCATGTGCCACGCCTGCTGGCTGGTCAGCGACGGATAGAGCGTCATCAGCTGGCTGTGGGTGGCCGTCGCGGCGTCGATCGCGTACGCGCCCATGCCCGGGTTGCCGGTCTGGTCGAAACCGTTGCCGTAGTCCATGGCCATGATGTTCACGCGAGATATGTTCACGCCGTTGGCCGTTGCGGTCTGGATGACGTTCAACCCGCCGCCCTGCCCCTCGACCAGGCCGCTCGGCAGCACCGGAAGCGTGTAGGACACCGTCACGGGCGTGCCGTTCGCCGCCTCCTGCTGCTGCAGGATCGCGATGGCCTTCGATTGGGTGGTCATCGCTTGAGTGTTGCCCTGCAGCGCACCTTCGACGTCGAAGTCGAGGTTGTAGATCTTGTAGGTGTTCACAATCGTCGCGTACTGCTGCGCCAGCGCGGTGGGTGTCTGACCGTTGACGGCGGATAGGTCGGTGCCGAACGCGCCGCCAAACGAGATAGTCCCGTTAATGCCGGCGGCTTTCATGTTGGCGATCTGGTTGTCGATGAACGCGCTCTGGGAGCCGCCCGTCACGTCGTACGCCGAATAGCCGCCCCAGGAGGCCTGACCCGTCGGGTCGGCGTTGATGAAGGCAAGCGTGGCGTTCTTGACTCCGTGCTGGGCCGCCGTCGCAAAGTCATATCCGTTCGGCCCGGGCCAGAGCGTTATGTCGACGTAGGGCGAGTACTCCCCGGAACCCGTTCCGCCGGTGCCGGTTCCGGTGCCGGTGCCGGTCCCCGAACCGGTCCCGCCGAGGCTGGTGCCGTCGTGGCCCCTGCCGCCATTGGCGCCCGGATTGCCGAACATCGCCGAACCTTGGCCACCGGAGCCGCCCGCGCCGCCGACGCCGCCGACGGCCCCGCTGCCGCCGTCACCCCCGTTACCGCCCACGCCGCCATTGCCGTACAGCAGGCCGCCGCTACCGCCGGCGCCGCCGGTGCCCCCGGCGCCGCCGTTGATACCCGGGGAGCCGGCGGCACCGAGCGTGCCGGTCCCGCCGGTACCGCCCCGGCCGCCGTCGGCGAACAGGCCGGCGTCGCCGCCCCGGCCGCCCGGCTTACCCGGAAGGCCGGACCCCCCGTTGCCACCGTTACCGGCCAGCAGCCCGCCGGGCCCGCCGTTCTGCCCGGGTGCCCCGTCGGCGCCGTCGCCGATCAGCGGGCGACCCAGCATCGCGTTCGTAGGCGCGTTGATCACGCCCAGCACGTCGGCCTCGAGGGCCTGCAAGGGCGACGCGTTGGCCGCCTCGGCGGCCGCATACGCGTTGCCCGCGCCGTTGAGCGCCTGCACGAACCGCCGGTTGAAGGTCGCCGCCCGGGCGTTCAGCGACTGATAGGCCCGGGCATAGGCGGAGAACAGCGACGCGATCGCGGCCGACACCTCATCGCCGGCGGCGGGCAGCACGGCGGTGGTTCCGACGGCCGCGAGCGCATGGGCCGCCGTAAGTGTCGAACCGATGCCTGCCAGCTCCGTGGCCGCCGCGGCCACTGTCGCCGGTGCGGCAATGAGAAACGTCATGGCGCCACCCGCTTTGTCGGCGTATTACGAGATCTGGCAGATGCTATTGAGCGTGGACGAGACGCCAAAGACGCTGCCAGATAAACGTTATCCAACCGTTACGCAAGACGTATATCTGCATGACACTACGCGTGTTGGCGTCCAGCGTGTTGACAATGGCGTCCGAAAAACTAGGCGAGCGTCCTGCCGACGAAATAGCAGGCGAGCAACGCGACGCCCATCAGCACAACCCAGGCGTCCGTCAGTCGACACAGCAGGGCGGGGGCTTGCCGCACCTCCATGAATTCCCGAAAGATGATGCGCACCTTGACGAGTGCGATCACGATCACGCTCGAGGTGACGACAGCGCTGGCCCTCAGCGTTCCGTCGAGCGAGTGATCGATCCATAGGTAGGCGAGCGTCAACGACGCCAGCACGAGCCAGACGACCAGCAGTCTCCTGTTGAATTTGATGTCGATCACCTCACCACGTACAACAACGCGAAGATGAGCACCCAGAGGAAGTCGACGGTGTGCCAGTATGTGGCGCAGGTTTCCACGAGCTCCTGGGACCGCCGCAGTTGGTAGACGACGACGCCGAGGACGACGAAGCCGATCAAGAGGTGCACGAAGTGGATTCCGGTGAGGAAGAAGTAGTAGGTGAAGAAGTCGTTGCTGTCCAAGCCATTTCCCATGCGAACCAACCGGGCCCACTCGAACACCTTGAAAAATAGGAACACTGCGGCCAGTGCGACCGTGATGAAGACGTCCCGCAGGGCCGCGCGGTAGGCGCCGGCGCGGGACGACTGAACGCAGCGCGCCACCGACCACGAGCTCAGCAGCAAGACCAGGGTGTTGAAGACCCCGATACGCAGGTCCAGCTGCGCCTGCGAGTGCAAGAAGAGCTCGGGACTTCGGGCGCGATAGAACAGGTAGAAGCCGAAATACCCTGTGAAGACCAGGGTCTCGAACAACACAAACGCCCACATGTCGGGCTGGCCGGGCACGAACCTGGCGCTCTTCTTCTCGGCCAGGTCGGTCATCGCGCAACGGCCTTCCGCGGCGCGCGCTCGGGCAACGGCCCGTCGCCGAAGTCCTCGCGCTGGATCATCCGAAACAGCATGACGATGAAAGTGACTTGGTAGACGCCGAACACCACCATGTCCAGCCACCACGCGATCTGACCGTTCCACGCCAGCACGCCACGCCGGAAGATCCAGCACGGCGCCACGACGACCTCGGTCAGGGCGTTGCACAGGTTGAGGTAGCCGAACCACTTGGGGAACACCCGATTCTTGTCGAGCAGAATCGCGAGCATCCAGATCAGCGAGCCGATCAGGAAGACTCCCATGGTTCCGTCGAAAGACAGGAAAGCGAAGTCGTAGAGCCAGCCGATCGCTTCGGGGTCTCGCTCTTCTCGCAGCGTCCCGACGACCAGCGCGATGTTGAGCAGCAGCATCCCGGGAACCGCACTGAACGAGTAGATAAGCAGATACGAGTATCCGAAGGCGCGGCTGACCGACATTCGCCGCATCGAATAAGCGATGAGGGCGTTGTTGGTCGCGATCATGCCGCTGATGGCGAAGATGACACCGAATCCAACGGGAATCCCGAGGTGGCGTTCATGGAACCAGTGCACCTGCGTCGCGAGGTCCCACGTCGGCTGCGGCGGCGGCTGTACCTGCGCCACGATGAAGAACACCGGGAAGAAGAAGTTGTAGAAGACGACCAGCGCCGCCCACGCCAGCCAGAGCTCGCGCCTGGGGTCGCGCCGCAGGTGCCAGGCGATCCGGTGGTGCAGCGGTCCCGGGGGCGGCGTGGCTGGAGAAACCGCCTGCGCCGCTACGGCACTCACGCGCTTACCAGTTCGTCGCCGTGCTGACGGTTCTCGGCGCGCTCCCGGTAGATCGCTTGCCCCAGAACCAAACCCATCACGATGATCCAGACGGCGATGGCGACGTTTTTCACCCAGAACGACAAAAAGCCGTCCCACGCCAGCGGTCCGGTCAATGACACGCCGACGAAGGCGGCGGGCACCAGGGCGGCCGCCACCAAAAGGTTGAAGTGAGCCACCCAGCGGCCGAATACCGGCCGCGGCTGGTCGTCGAAATAGATTGCCAGGGCCAGGATCACGCTTTGGCCGATCAGAAACGGGACCACGATGGTGAACGTGATCCAGCCGAAGTCGTTGAGCAGCTGCGTCAGCTCCGGGCTTCTTTCGGGACGGAAGGCGGCCAGCAGCCAGCACACGTTGGCGACGAGGAACAGGGTCGGGCCGCCGGCCACGCAACCCAACATCGCGTAGGAGAAGATCGGCGTCCGATGTGCCATCCTGCGGATCTGCAACACGATCAGGGTCAGGACCGGGACCAGGCAGACCCCGAACCAATTGAAAACGATCATGCTGTAGCGGATCTGTGGCAGCCGCGCCGGATCGCGATAGAACGCGGCCACCTGATCGGCCGACATGCTGGGCGACATCGGCGGATTGAAGCCCGGAAACAGGACAAAGCAGGCGACCCAGATGATCACCGTCGCGGGCAACGTCCACAGCAGGATCAGCTCACCGTCGGTACGGCGCAATCGAGTTCGCGGAGATCGGCGGCGCTTTGGGTTGTTCTCGCCAACGTCGGACATCGCCTGGCTCCTTCGCTGCGACGGCCTGGACACGGTTCGTGAGCGAAACTAGCCGAACGGCTATCCTCGGGTCAATAGCCGATCGGCTACGCTTCCGGGTGTGGTTTCCCCGCAGACCCGCAGCCGGTTTCGCTTCATCACGCGCAGTGCCGCGCAGACCCGCATTCTCGATGCGGCGCTGCAGTTGATCGCGCAGCACGGCGTCGGCGGAACCTCGCTGCAGATGATCGCCGATGCCGTCGGGGTCACGAAGGCCGCCGTGTACCACCAGTTCAAGACCAAGGAGCAGATCGTCCTCGCCTTGACCGAGCGGGAACTCGGCGGTCTCGAGGAGGCCCTGGAGGCGGCCGAGGCCGACGACCATCGGACCAGGGCGCGGGAGGCGCTGCTCGACAGGGTCATCGACGTCGCCGTCGAACGTCGCGGCGCCGCAAGCACGCTGCAATTCGACCCTGTCATCGTGCGACTGCTGGGCGAACACGAGCCCTTCCAGCAATTCATCCAGCGGCTCTACAGCGTGCTGCTCGACGACGCGGCCGAGGACGCGCGGGTGTCGGCGGCCGTGCTGTCGGGCGCGATCGCGGTCGGGGTCATCTCGCCTCTGGTGGCCGACATCGACGACGACGCCCTGCGTTCCCAGCTGGGCCGCATCACCCGCCGGCTGATCGACGCGGCCGACTGATCACCGCACCCCCACCGAAATTTTTGGTCCGGTTGGGCGGTCGCTCGGGTACGGTTCTCCCATGAGCAAAGTCGCGCGTGTCGCCGCCGCAGCGATCATGGTCACCGCCGGCTTGGGCACCGCGACGGTCGCCCGCGCCGACAATCCGCCGTGGCCGTTCGTGGGCTATCACTGGTGCCCGGGGCAGATGTTCGATCCCTCCTGGGGACCCCAGTGGGATCCGACCACCTGCCACGACGCGCACCATCGGGACGTGGACGGCACGGTCCACAACTTCGACTACTGGGGACCCAGCCCGTTCCAGGACTGGCCGGAGATTCCGAACACCCGGCCGTGAGTCGGGCCGGAGCGGCCTAAGTGTCGCCGCGCTCCCAAACCTGTGTTCCGTCATGCGCGTTGCAGACGAGGAACAGGCCGTCCGGCGCCTGCGCGACGTAGTACTCCGGGAAATCGACGCAAGACGAGCCCTCGACCTTGACGCCGGCCATCGGGGGGGACCGGAACCACCGGGGCTCGTACCTCCTGGGCGAGCCGCAGAACATCAGGCGTCCCGGCTGCGTAGCGAAAGACACGTAATAGTCGGCGGTTCCGAACACGTAATACGTGGTGTTGTCGCACGGCGCACCGAGCACCTGGTGCGGCATGATCCCCGGCGTGCAATCCGGGTAATCGCAATTAACCGGCGCGGCGGCGGCCTGCGGCGGCGCCAAGACACCGAGGCCGAGCAACACGGCAAGCGTTGCCATTATGAATCGCACAGGATTACTTTAAATTACTTCGCCCACCGGTGGGAATAGAATTCTCGCGCCCGGAGAAGATGGGCGCCTGATGCCGCTGTCTCCGTCGCCGGCCCGCCCACCTGGCAGTGATAATGTGGCTCTCCTGTAGGCGCGGACGAGGAGGTGATCCAGTGCCTCGGCGCAAGCTTCCCGCTGGGGCGACCGTCGCCGAAAATCGACGAATGGGTGCCCTATCCACGTCACCGTCGACTTCGGCCGCGGAGGATGCCGAGGCCGCAGAAGTCGCGGAGGCGGAGGCCCGCGCCGCGGCCGCCCGTGCCCGTGCCATGCGGTTGCGCGAACAGGCCGAGGCGGCGCCAAGCGGCGACGGGGCCGCCGGCGCCGGATCGGCCGAGTCGCCATCGCGCTGGCGCCGGTTGCGGCCCCGCCGCCCAAGCCGGAAGGCGATGGCCGCGGCCGCGGCGGTTGTGGTCGGCTGCGCGGCGCTGGCGGGCAGCGGGTACCTGGTGTGGCATCACCGCGGCGTTGAGCAGGAAAGGCATCGCAGCTCGGAGTTCGCCGCGGCCGCCCGCGACGCCATTGTGACGATGATGACGATCGATCCGGCCAAGGCGAGAGAGGATCTGCAGCGTTTCGCCGACGACACCACCGGGACTTTCAAAATCAGCATCCTGATGGGCGGTGAGGATGCGGTAAAGGCGGTGGAGGAGTCCAAGGTCATCTCCAAGGGCTCGGTACAGGCCGTCGCCGTGGAGTCCATGAGCCAGGATTCGGCGATCGTGCTGATCGCCGCCAAATCCGAGATCACCAAACCCGGTGAGGCTAAGCCGGAATCGCGCCGGTTGCGGATCGTCGTCACCGTCCAACGCGATGCCGGGCAGCTAAAGATTTCCCGACTCGAGTTCGTCCCGTGACGGTCGACGGCGCAGCGCACGATGAGGCGGCCGAGGAGCGGACGCCTGCCCGCCGAACCGGCGCGATCGGGCGCTGGACGCGTCGTTGCGTGGCGCGGTGGCGCCCAATCCTGTTGACTGTTCTGCTTATTGCCGCGCTCGGCAACGCGGCCCGGATCTTCTACTTCGATTACCGTCCGGATTTGCAGACCGACCGCGCCGCGGCGCACCAGGTCATCCGAGCGGCCAGCGACGGCGCGGTGGCGTTGCTGTCCTACTCGCCCGAAACTCTCGATCGTGATTTCGCCAACGCCAAATCCCGGCTCACCGAGGACTATCTGGCCTACTACCAACGGTTCGCCGACCAGGTCGTGGGGCCGTCGGCGCAGCGCGGCCAAGTCACGACGACCGCCTCCGTGGTCAAGGCCGCCGTGTCGGAACTGCAGGCGAATTCCGCTGTCGTACTTGTGTTCATAAAACAGAAGACCACGAGCAAGGCAAAGCCGGAACCGGTCGTGACGTCGAGCAGCCTGAAGGTAGCGATGGAAAAGGTCAAAGGTTCATGGCTCATCGATAAATTCGATGTCCTATGAGCGCCCCGGCAGGCTTCGCGGCAAACCATTCCGTGACACGCGGGGGCGGTGTTAGTCTGTGAATTCGATTCGCTTGGAATTGGCGGTATTTAACGCCTCAAGGAGCACACGATGCGTCCGATGAATATGGCGATAAGCGCAACCGTGGTGGCCGTCGGCGTGGCGGGCGGTGTGGGCGTGGCCCCGTCCGCATGGGCCTACGACCCCTCGATCAATGGGACATACACCGCGACCGTGGTCGGCGACTGGGCCCGCACGAACGAGGTGTTCCATCAGGAGCCGGTGGTGCGCAGCACCTGGACCATCACGACTTCGTGCTCCACTGCCTACCGGTGCGACGGCACGGTCGTCAGCGACCAAGGCTGGACCGCACCGATATTCATGAACGAGGGCACCACCTGGTTCGTCAAACGCGACATTCCCAATTGGACAACCTGTCCCGACGGCACCTCGTTCACCGGTCACGACGTCATCCACTTCTATGCCGCCAACCCGGAGACCGGCGAGAAAGTGCTTGGGTCGCCGGTGCTGGCCGGGCGGGAACAGACGTCCGGCCCCAGCGGCGCCTGCGGCACCAACAAGCCGCTGTACATCGATCAACCGTTCAGGCTGGACAAAATAGGCTGACCCGGTTCACCCGACGATGGCCCTGCGCGGGCATCAGGTGGCGAACATGTCCTTCCACGTTTTCGGCGCCTTGGGCGACGTGGGCTTGACCAGATCCGATTGCCGGTAAACGTGGCCATCCGGGGTCACGTAGGTGCCGTTGCGCGGGTTGTACTGGGCGATCGCCACCGATGGACCGCTCTGAGACTCGTTGTGCCCGAATGCACTTGGCGCGGCCGAAGGCCCCGCGGGAGGCCCCGCCGGCGCCGCCGGCGCCGCAGCCGGCGCCGGCGACCCGGCGGGGGCAGCGGGAACGTCGATCGGCGCAATCGGTGACACCTCCCCCATCTGCGCCAACGGGCTGAGCGGCGCCGCGGGCGGCGGCAAGGCCGATGCCGGCGGCGTTCCCCGCGGCACCGCGCCCGGCGGCAGCGGCGTTCCCTCCACCGGCCCGAAGATTCTTTCGCGGTTCCAGTTGACCCGGTCGTCGGGCGGGATGCCCTGCGCGATGAGGTTCGGGTCCAGCGGGTAAGTGCCGAACACGTGCTGTCTCATCGCCAACGGCTCGAAAGGCTTGTCGCTCTCGCAGATTTCGACGGTGGGCGCGCGTTTCCCCGGCTGTCCCATGCAGGGATAGTTTCGGGCACCGCGCACCGCGATGGGCGAATCCTGCGGCAGTTTGCAGTACAGCCCGTCCGGCGTGTCGATGGTGCGGGTGTCGGCTGCGGAACGCCATTGGCTCGGCGGCAGGAAGCCGACCGTGCAGGCGGGTGGGTCACTGATGATGAGATTGAAGGCGCCCGTGGCCAATCCGGTCGGCGACTTCGTGCCGACGAACGACTGAATCGCCGCGGTGAACGGCGGCAGCAAAACCAGAATCTGTTCGATCGAAGCGTGATAGGTCACGCCGATCTGGCCGATCGTGGTCAGGTTCGCAAGCAGCACCGGCAACGTCGGTTTGATTTGGTCGAGCAGCCGGGACGCCTCGTTGAGGGCTCCAGGCCCCTGTTGCAGCAGGGTGCGGAACTGTGGGTCGTCCTTCGCCAGCTGGCCGCTGAATCCGGCGAGGCTGCGCGCCCACGTCCGGATCGAATCGGCGGTCTGGGCTTGCGCGTCCAGGAAGGGCCCGGTGTCTTCGGTCAGGTTCCGTGTCTGGTCGGCGACACCGTTGAGGTCACCCGAGACCCGTGCCGAACTGTCGAACAGCGATCCGAAATCGTAACCGCTGCCGTTGAATGCCTTGAACGACTCGTCGAGCAACTGACCGAGCTTGCCCTTGGGGATGCTGTTGATCAACGCGCTGGACTGGTCGAGCACTGGGCCGATCGGTTGGGGGATCGTCGTGTCGTTCATCGCGATCACCGAGCCGTCGTGCAGGTAAGGCGGCGAGTCGTTGCGGGGCCGCAGATCGACGTAATACTCGCCCACCGCGGAGATGCTCAGCACCTCCGCCTTCAGGTCCGCCGGTATCTTCGGCGAAGTATCAAGGGACAGCGTGGCTTTCGCGCCATCGGGGGTCAGCCCCACCGCGGTCACCTTGCCGATCTGCACCCCTCGGTAGGTCACATTGCTGAAGCGGTACAGGCCACCGGTGGCGGGCAGTTTCAGCGTGACCGTCATCTTGCCGATGCCGAGCAGGGTCGGCGCCTGGACGTACCACAACGCCATGACGACCACACCGACGATCCCGACGATCGTGAAGATCGCCAACTGGATACGGACAAACCGGGTCAGCATCTACGAGCCCCCGTCCGTCGGCTGGCTCGGGGTCGGGGTCGCGCCCGGCACCGGGGCACCCTGGTCGGCCGGCGCGGCAGCGCCCGCCGGCGGCGGACCGGGCAGCGTCGCTGTCGGCGACTGCTGCGCGTCGGGACCGAGCCACCTCAGGCCCGCGATCAACGGCGACACCGGTGGCGGTGCCGCGGGCGGCGGTGTGTCTGCCGATTGCTGGTTCACCGGCCCCGGCGCCGCGGCCGGCGGCGGTCCGGGCAGCGGCCGCCCCCAGGGTGGCGGTGGCCCGAAGGGTGCCGGTTCCCCGGTCGGTCCGGGCTTGCTGAGCGCCCCGGGCGCCCCGGGCGGTGCACCGTATCGGAATTGCAGGTATTCCGGATCCGCGGGCCCGGGCACGGCCTCGGCACCGATCCGCTCCCAATGGGTGCCGCGGAGGATGCCCTTGCGCAGCCCGGCGTTCGTCAGATCGATGATGAAATACCCGTTGAGGTAGTCGCCCCGGATGTACCGGTCGATGATGCTCTGGGCCCACGGGAACGTCGGCGCGTACGCGAGGGCGGCGTCCAAATCCGGCCCGATGTCGGCGAGCGCACCGAGTGCCGGCGCGAGGTTCGTCAAGTTCTTCACCAAGTCATCGCCCGCGTCGTTGACGAGCCTGGTCGCGGTGTTGCTGAACGTCCCGAGCTTGTTCAGCGCGGTCGTGATGCGGGGGCGCTCCTTGATCAGGACGTCCAGTGCGGGCGGAATCTTGTACAGCGCCTGGGTGATCACGTCGCGCTGGGCGGCGAACGTGCCGGACAGGCGATTGAGGGCATGTATCGACGCGACGAGATTGTCGCGCTGCTGGTCGAGTGTGCCCACGAACCGGTCGAGGCGCTCGAGCAGATCCCGAACGGCGCCTTCGTTTCCCGAGAGGGCGGCGTTGAAGTTGTGGATGATGTCCCCGAATTGACCCAGCCCGCCGGCGTTGAGGATCACCGACAGCGACGACAGCGTCTGTTCGGTCGACGGATAGGTGGACGAGCGGTTCAGCGGGATCGTGGCGCCCGGCTGCAGGCGTCCGGACGCCGGCTGGCCCAGCGGCGGATTGAGCGCCAGATGCATGGAACCCAGCAGGCTGGTCTGGCCGACGCTGGCCACCGCGTTGGCGGGGATCACCGTGCCGGGCTTTACCGAGATTTCAACGTCGGCGTGCCATCCCCGCACCGTCATCTTGCTGATGCTGCCGACGATGACATCGTCGATCATTAC
Organism: Mycobacterium sp. 1081908.1; assembly: GCF_001673535.1. GTDB lineage: Bacteria > Actinomycetota > Actinomycetes > Mycobacteriales > Mycobacteriaceae > Mycobacterium. The sequence continues at coordinate 40,543 of NZ_LZLY01000097.1, forward strand.
CGGCGAATTCGGTTCCATCGTAACGACGTTGGCGAGTTCCACGTGGTAGGTGGTGGCACCCGGGCCTCGTCCCACCGCGCCCGGCAACGGCAGCGAGTTCAGGCCGTTGAACGCGCATCCGCTCACCGCGAGCATGACGCAGCAGACGATGCCGAGCACGCGCCGCATCGCGATCCGGGGGGTCATGGTTGCGCTCCTTCACCCGGGAGCAGCATGTCCTGAAGGTTCGCAGGGGCGCCCGGCGGCGGCGAGGGCGGCGGTGCTGCGGCGGGCGGCGGTTCCCCCGGCGGGGGTTCCGGCATCGCCGCGCCCGGGATCCGCCCCATCGGCACCGAACCCGGCGGCCCAACCGGGTCTCCCGGCAGCCCGGTGTACGCGGAAACGGCCGGCGGCATCAACGGCGGGCCGGGCCTGGGCCCCTCACCGCCGGGCTTCAGCCGATCCTCGCTGTAGACAACGTTTTCGGGGGCGAACGAGGGAGCCAGGATCGGGTTGACCGGAATCGGGAGATAGTTGAAGTTGACGATGAAGTTCGGGTTGAACACCTTCAGCGCCGGGCTCAGATACAGGCCGCACAGCTTGCCCGTCTCTACGGCGGTGACGTTCTCGATGGCCCCGATGCCCGCACACCACGCATACGTCGGATTGGTGAAGTTCTGCAGGCCGACGCCGCCGCGGATGTTGCCGGAGTCAGGGTCGTAGGCGTTGTAGGCGTTTGCGAGCGCGGTCGGCGAGATGTGTAGCACGTTTTTCAACGCCATCTTTTGGTCGACGAGTATCTGTGTCAGGTCGGCCAGCCGCGAAATCTGTTCGGAGGTCGCATCACGACTGCCGGCGATGAACCGCTGCACCTCGCCGACCGCGTTCGCCAGGTCCGTCAGCGCCGCGTCCAAATCGGACTTGTTGTCGTCGAGCACGCTGGTCAGCGTCGCCAGCCGGTTGTCGAACTGCACGATCTGCACATTGCTTTCGCGCAGCGCCCCGACGAATGCCTGCAGGTTCTTGATGATGTCGACCAGGTTGCCGCTGCCTTCGGCGAAGACCCGGGCGACCCCGGACAGTTGGGCCAGCGTCTGGTGCAGCTTCTCGCCGTTGCCGCCGCCCAGCGCGTCGGCTGCACTGTCGATGAACCGCGCCACCGACGGAGTGGACACCTTGCTGTTGGGACCCAATTCCGTTGCCAGACGCATCAATTGCTCTTTGACCTGGTCCCATTCGACGGGCACCGCCGTCCGTTCGATCGGTATCACCGCGCCGTCACGCATGGTGGGGCCGCTCGACCGGTAGGCCGGCGTGAGCTGTACGTAGCGCGCCGCCACCAGGTTTTGGGCGACGATCACCGCCTTCGCGTCCGACGGAATGGGCACGCTGCGATCGACGTGCATCACCAGCTTCGCCCGGGTCCCCTGGGGCTGAATGGACGAGATGGTGCCGACCTTCATGCCGGACACCCGCACGTCGTCGCCGGGATAGATCGCGGTGGCCGTGGGGAAGTAAGCGGTGATGGTCGTCGGACGAAAGAAGGTGTTGCGGATGGCGATCGCCGCGCCGACGACAACGAGACCCGCCAGCACGATCGCCAGTCCCACCTTGAGCTTGTTGCGCGGAATCGCCCGTAGCCCCGTCATGGCCGCCCTCCCGGGTCCTGGTTGAACGGGAACGGGAAGAAGGCCCGCGGCCCGGCGGTGTCCGGCGGCTGACCGGGCGCGCCGTAGGCGCGGAACCCGAAGGCGTAGTCGAACAACCACTGGAAGAATTCAAGCTGGAAAAGGTTGGGGATGAACGGGTTGTAGTAGTAGCCGCTCGAGACGGTCTCCCCCTGCGTCAGCTCGTATTTCGCCAGTCCGGGAAGCGCTTTGGCGAGATTGTCGCGGTTCTTTTCCAGGACCGCCGTCACGGAGTTCAGTTTTTCCAGGGTCGGCGCCAGCTTCGCTTCGTTGTCGTGCACTATGCCGGAGAGCTGCCGGGCCACCGCGGACGTGCTGGCCAGCAGCCGCACGATCGCCTGGCGCCGCGCCACCAGCATCGACAATAAGTCATTGGCGTTGAGGATCAGTGTGTTCAGCTGCTGGCTACGTTGCCCGAGGACGCCGGTGACGTCGGCGGCGCCCTTGAGCAACTGCCCGAGCGTCTGGTTGCGGGCGTTGAGGGTCTGGGAAAGCCGGCTCACCCCGTCGAACGCGGGACCCAGTTGCGGCGCAACCTGATTCAGCGTCGCCGACAGCGTGTCAAGGGACTGGTTGAGCGACTCGGTGTTGGTTCCCTGCAGGTCGGTCGTCAGGTCGTTGACGGCCTCGGACAGCGAATACGGCGAGGAGGTGCGCGACACCGGGATGACGGCCATCGGATGCAAGTTGCCGGTGCCCGCGGAGTCGACCGTGAGCACCCGCTGGCCCAACAGCGAACCGGTCTTGATGTGTGCGGTGCTGGCCGAGCCGAGCAGGATGTTGCCCTTGGCGGTGAACGTCACCAGCACGTCGCCGTGCTGCAGCGACATGCCCGTCACGCTGCCGACCTTGATTCCCGAAATCGTCACGTCGTTGCCCAGCGCGAGGCCACCGGCATCAGCGAACAGCGCCTGGTAACGGACCGTGGTGGCCCGCTGGACCAGCTGATCGGGGTTCAGCCCGACGGCGATGACCAGGGCTATGAGGACGGCGCCGATGAATCCGGCCTTGATGAGGCCCGCTCCGCGATACTTATTCATCGGGGTCCTTCGGTTCCGCGCACCGCCCGGTGGTCTGGTGTTTGATGCCCACTTCCACCGTCCGGTACTGCAAGTCGGACACCCGCAGCGACAGTCCGCACAGGTAGTAGGGGAACCATGCACCGTACGACCCGAGCCTGAGCAGTTTGCGGTAGTTGTGCGGCAACTTCTGCAGCGAGGTGTCGATCAGGTTCTTGTCCTTGTCCAGCAGCGGGGCCAGCCGATTCGCCTGGTCCACCGTCGCGGCCAGCGGTTGGCGGGCGCGGGTGAGCAGATCCGCGATCGATGCGGTGCCGTTGTCCAGGGCCGTGATCGCGGTGCCGATGGTGTCACGATCCTGGTCGAATCCACTGACCAATTTCTCCAGGCGGTCGATGGCGCCGGAGAACTTGGTGCCGTCCTTGTCGACGGTGGCCACCACTGCGTTGAGGTTGTCGATCAGCTCCTGCACCGTCTGGTTGTTGTCGGCCAACGTGTTGGAGAACGACGACGTCTTCGACAGTAGCGACTGCAGGGTCCCGCCCTCGCCCTGGAAGACCTGGATGAGCGCCGCGCTCAGCGCGTTGACGTCTTGCGGATTGAGGCCCTGGGTAACGGGTTTCAGCCCGCCCAGCAGCAGATCGATGTCCAGGGCCGGCGCCGTCCGATCGAGCGGGATCTCCGATCCCGCCGGCAGGACCTTGGTGGACCCCGGGCCGTCGGTCAGCTCGAGATAGCGATCACCGACCAGGTTCAGGTAGCGAACCACGGCGCGGGTGCCGGTGGTCAGCACCACGCTGCGGTCGGCGTCGAACTTCACCTCGACCTTCTTGTCGGCGCGCAGCTTGACGCTGTTGACCGTGCCCACCCGGATGCCGGCGACCCGGACGGTCTCGCCGGTCTTCAGCCGCGACACGTCGGTGAAGAGCGCCGAATACCCGTTCGTCGAACCGGTGGTGTACTGCCCAAAGATGAAGAACAGGAACACGGTCAGCACGACCATCACGGTGGCGAACGCCCCGAACTTGAGGATCATCCCGCGCGAGCCGGTCATCCGGGCATCCCGATCTGCATGGTGTTGCGAGGCGGTCCGTCGATCGGCCCGTACAGCAGCTGCTTGAGCGCATCGGAGTTGAGCAGCAGTTGCTGGTTGCCGTACTGCGTGGGGTTGGAGCCGTTGTCCGTCACCACGAACGGCGGCGCGACGTCGAAGGGCACCACCGGAAGGTCCCGGCATTGCGGCCCGCCGGTCGCCGCCACCTTGGGCAGGTTGGACGGGTAGCGGTAACGCTCGGCGCCGAGGCCGAGGACGACGGTGACCTTAACCATCGGCTCGGGCAGGTCCGGCGCATGCAGGTTCCCCAGCGACCCGGCGATGCCGCAGTACAGCGCCTGATGGTACTGGTTGAGCAGATCGGTGGTCGGCACCAGCAGATGCAGGTCGTCCGTCAGCGCTTGCCGGTTGCCGCCGACCACCTCATTGCCCAAGTCCGCCAAGCCAATCGAGCTGATCAGGAAGGCATCCAGGTTTTGTTGCTCGTCGACGATCGTCTTGCTGATCCGCACGGCATTGTCGGTCGTGGCCAGCAGGTGCGGCGCCGCGTCGGCGTAGGCCTCGCTCACCGCGGGCAGGGCCTCGAGGTCATGGCTCAGCGCGGGAAGGCTGGGCTCCTGGGTGGCCAGGAATGAATCCAGATCGCGCAGCATCTGGCCGATCTTGTGGCCGCGTCCGTTGACCGCAGACGCTAGTGCGCCGAGCGTTTCGTTGAGCTTGGCGGGATCGATCGTCGACAGCAGCGATGTGAGTTGCTGGAACACCGTGTTGATTTCGACGGTGACATGTTTGCCCTCAAGCACCTGACCCGCGCGCAGCGACTGCGGCGACGGCTCCGCGGGCGGTACCAGCTCAATGAACTTCGCGCCGAACACCGTCGTCGACGCGATATCGACGAGAACATTGGCCGGGATGAGGTGCATCTGCGACGGTTGCATCGCGAGGTGCAGGACGGCTTCGCCGTTGGGCCGCACGTCGATTGAGGCGACCTTGCCCACCTCGACGCCACGCATCTTCACCTTGGCCTCGGGGTTCATCACCAGGCCGGCGCGCGGCGAGACGACGGTAACGGGCACGCTCGTGGTGAAGGAGCCCTGAAATAGGCCTATCGCGACGGCGAAGACCAGGCCGATGAGGACGATGGTCGCCAGCCCCGCCAACGGCCGCACGTACGACTGCGCGCCGAAGTGGCGCCCGGGCGATGCCGCGACGGGCCGTGCGGCACTGGTGGTTTCGGACCGGTGAATGGGGCCCGGCCCGAGGTCACGCGTCACTGTCCTTTCACCACCTTCCCTAGCCCGACAGGTTGAAGTTGCCGTTGGTGCCGTAGATGGACAGCGAGACGAGCAGCGTCACCGACACGACGACGATCAACGAGGTTCGCACCGCGTTACCGGTCGCGACGCCGACACCGGCCGGTCCGCCCGAAGCAAAGTAGCCGAAATAGGTGTGAATCAACAAGATTGTGATCGCCATCAGGACGGCCTGCAGGAACGACCACAACAGGTCGATCGGATTGAGGAACGTCGAGAAGTAGTGCTGATACAGCCCGCCCGACTGGCCGAACAGGACCACGGTGGTGAATTGGCTCGCGAAGAACGACAGGATGACGGCAATGGAATACAGCGGCGTGATCGCCATCATTCCGGCCGCGATCCGGGTGCTGACCAGATACGAAACCGGCCGGATCGCCATGGATTCCAACGCGTCGATCTCTTCGTTGATCCGCATGGCACCCAGCTGCGCGGTCACGCCGGCGCCGAAGGTGGCCGCCAGACCGATCCCGGCGACGATCGGCGCCGCGATGCGAACATTGATGAACGCCGCCAAGAACCCGGTCAACGCCTCGATGCCGATGTTGCCCAGCGAGCTATAGCCCTGGACGGCCAGCGTGCCGCCGGCGGCCAGCGTCAAGAAGCCGACGATCACCAGCGTGCCGCCGATCATGGCCAAAGTTCCTGCGCCCATGCTGATTTCGGCGATCAGGCGGATGACTTCCCGCCGGTAATGCCGGACGGCAAAGGGGACCCCGGCAAGCGCCTTGCCGTAGAACAGCGTGTGATCGCCGATCCGGCTCAGGGTGCCGACCGGCTTTTCGAGCTGCCGCGTCAGGCGCGGGTACGTGGCTCTCAGCGTCATCACGGTATGCCCCTATACCTCCTCAGTGGCCCTTGGCCGACATGCGGATACCGATAGCCGTCACAACCACATTCACGACGAACAGCGACATGAACGCGTACACGACCGTTTCGTTGACGGCGTTGCCGACCGCCTTGGCGCCCCCACCGGACACCGTCAGCCCCCGGTAGCACGCGACCAACCCGGCGATCAGGCCGAAAAGCGCTGCCTTGACACAGGAAATGACCACCTCGGGCACGCCGGTCAGCAGGGTGATGCCGGCGGCGAACGCACCGGGATTGACGTCTTGGACGAACACCGAGAAGACGTAGCCGCCGACAATACCGATGATGACCACCAGGCTGTTCAGCAGCAGCGCCACCAGACCCGCGGCCAGCATGCGGGGTGTCACGAGGCGCTGAACCGGGTTGATGCCCAGCACCTCCATCGCGTCGATCTCTTCTCGGATCGTTCGGGATCCCAGGTCCGCGCACATCGCCGTGGAACCGGCGCCCGCCACGATCAACACCGTGACCAGTGGGCCGACCTGGGTCACCGCACCGAAGGCCGCGCCGGCCCCGGACAGGTCCGCGGCGCCCAGTTCCCGCAGCAGGATGTTTAGCGTGAAGCTGACCAGGACGGTGAACGGAATGGCCACCAGCAGGGTGGGAGCGAGCGCCACCCGGGCGACGAACCACGACTGCTCCAGAAACTCACGCCACTGGAAGGGCCGGCGGAACACGAACTTGATGGCGTCGGCCGACATCGCGAACAAGCCGCCGACGGCCTCCATGGGCTTGGAGCCCCGGCCGAGCGAAATGCCGCCGGTCCATCGCTCCGGGCCCGCGCGCTTAATCGCCATCGGCCTCAGTCCCTTCCAACATTTTCGAGACCGATGGTCTTGTTCCGCCGAATGACAGGCTGTAGATTTGGCTGGACCGACGGCCACAAACGCGAGCTACCACAGTCGAAATGCGTTGCGGACAGCCGCATTCCGGCATTCGCCTCGGTGCGACAGCCACTACCATCCTCACGCCACTCCTCCGTTCTGTCGCGTGAGTTGGCGCTTCAAAACGAGGGGCCTCGTGTCTTGAAGCGTCCGGCGATTATGACTCATGCGGTGTCCGGGCGGAATGGAAAATTCAAAACCGTTATCGGACAGCTCATCGGATGAAAAGCGGCGTTCGGCTCACACATTTCACACAGCTCCAGTCCCTGTAGTCCTCAAGTGACGGCGCCGGCCGTCTTGAGTTCGATGATGCGGTCCCAATCGAGTCCGATTTCCATCAGGATTTCGTCGGTCTGCTCGGCGAATCCGGGCGCCGGGCCGGTGCGTGGCGCCGTGACGTCGAACTGGACCGGGTTGGCCACCAGGTCGAGTTCGCCTGCGCGAACCAGGTACTCGTTGGCCCGGATTTGGGCGTCGTCGACCGCCTGCAAGGTGTCCTGCACGGGCGCCCATGGACCGGCAAGCGTGGCAAAGCGGTCGCTCCACTCGGCAAGCGTGCGGGTTGCGATCACCTTGGTCAAGATCTCGACCGCATCCGCGGTATTGGCGGCGATCGTCTCGACGGTGGCGAAGCGGGGATCGTCGGCCAGCTCCGGCAACTCGACGTGCCGGCAAACGTCGGCCCAGAACTTGGTGGGCTGCATCATCACGAAGGAGATGTAGCGGCCGTCGGAGGTGGTATACAGCCCGACCAACGGATTGTTCGGCGCGCCGTGCACGCCCGGCGGCGGCGCCTCCATCCGCTGGTCCAGATGCTTCGTCAGCGCGACCGTGTGTCCCATCGCCCAGAAGCCACTGCCCAGCAGCGACACGTCGACGACCGACGGTTCGCCGGTGCGTTCGCGCTTGAGCAACGCCGCCGCGATGCCGCCGGCGAGGTTGGTGCCGGAGATCGTGTCGCCGTAGGCCGGTCCGGGGGGCGCGATCATGCCGGGCATCCCGGCAGGGGTGATGGTCGCGGCGGTGCCGGCCCGGCACCAGAACGCGGTCATGTCGTAGCCGCCCTTTTCCGATTCGGCGCCCCGCGGGCCGAGCGCGCTCCCGCGGGCGTAGACGATGTTCGGGTTGACCGTACGAATGTCGTCGACGTCGATGCCGAACTTCTTCCGGTGAGCGGGAAGGAAGCTCGTGAGGAACACGTCGGACCGGCGGGCCAGCTCGTAGAGCACCTCTTTGCCCTCGGGCACCGCCATGTCGAGTCCGATGCTGCGCTTGCCGCGGTTGGCGTGTTCGATGTTGGGGTTCGGGTCGCCCTCGACGCGCAACATGCCGGTCTGCCGGAGCCCGCGTTGCGGGTCGCCCGTCACGGCGTGCTCGACCTTGACCACGTCGGCGCCCCACTCGGCGAGCACGGCGCCCGCGGACGGGACGAACCCGTACATGGCGACCTCCAGGACGCGGATGCCCTCCAGCGGCCTCATGCGGGCGCCCCGACAACGGGAACTGCAAAGGTCTTGCCCTCCAAGAACTCCTCCAGCCCGGCGACGCCCATCTCGCGGCCGACACCCGACTGCTTGAAGCCGCCGAACGGGCTGTCGGCGGCGAAGTAGTTGCCGCCGTTGATGGAGAACGATCCGGTCCGGATCCGGCGCGCCACCGCCAGGGCGCGGTCCTGGTCGCGGCTGAAGACCGCGCCGGCCAGTCCGTAGATCGAGTTGTTGGCGATGCGCACCGCGTCGTCGTCGTCGTCGAACGCGATGACCACCAGCACCGGTCCGAAGACCTCGTCCTGGGCGATCTCGCTGTCGGGGTCGACGTTGGTGAGCAGCGTGGGCGCATAGAAGTAGCCCGGATCCAACCGCTTGCCGCCCGTGACCAGAGTCGCGCCCGCGGCCACGGCCCGCTGGACCATTCCGTCGACCTTGTCGCGCTGGCGCTCGTTGATGAGCGGCCCCATGAGCGTCTTCGAATCGGCGGGGTCGCCGTGGCGCACCTTGGCGAAGTTGGCCGCGATCAGTTCGACGATCTCGTCGTGGTGCGACCTGGGCACCAACAGCCGCGACGTGAGCGCGCAGCCCTGCCCGGCGTGGGTGACCATGCTGAACGCCGCGAACATGCTCGCTCCGGCGAAGTCCGCGTCGTCGAGCATGATCACGGCCGACTTGCCGCCCAGCTCCAGGAAGACGCGTTTGACGGTCTCGCTGGCGGCGGCCATGATCTTGCGGCCGACGGCGGTCGATCCGGTGAAGGTGACGACGTCGACGTCGGGGCTGGTGGTCAACGCGACCCCGACGGCCGCGTCCGACGAAGTGAGGACGTTCACGACGCCGGCCGGGATGTCGGTGTGGTTGGCGATCACCTCGCCGAGCGCCAGCGTGACCAGCGGGGTGTCCGGCGCCCCCTTGAGCACCACGGTGCATCCGGCGGCCAGCGCCGGGGCCAGCTTGGCGAGCGCGAGCTGGTTCGGATAGTTGTAGGCGATGATGGCCGCCGCCACTCCCGCGGCTTCCTTCTCCACCCAGCGGTGATGAAGCATGCCCCGCGATTCGATCTCGCCGAGGTCTTCGGAGAACTGATAGGTGCGCAGCAGGTCGGCGTAGAAGCGCACGATCTTGATGGGGTCGTCGAGCTGAGCGCCCTGGGTGAGCGCGCGGGTCGCGCCGACCTCGGCGATGGTCAGCTCGCGCAGCTCCTCGGCGTGCTCGACCAGCGCCGCGTGCAACTGGTCGAGGCAGCGGATCCGCAACTCGACGTTGGTCGACCAGTCGGTCGTGTCGAAGGCGTGCCGGGCCGCCGAGATCGCCGCGTGGGCCTGCTCGACGCCGGCATCGGGCGCATGCCCGATGACCGCACCGGTGGCGGGGTTGATCGAGGGGAACGTCTTGTCGGCGGTGACGAGCCGGCCGTCAATCAGCAGTCGGCGATCGACCTGTGACTCGGGCGCGGCATCCGCGATCGTCTTCGCGGTGGTCTCTGCCGTGTCCTGCACTGGCATCCCCTACTCCCTCGTGTGGTGACGGTCACGAAAATTTCATTCTCTTCCCCGGCGAATCTTACATTCGGGTCTCGATAATTCAAGAAAGTCTCAGGAATGGGACCGGGCCGCCGACCAGCGGCGTTATTGAGCGTGTGTTGCGGTAGTGGGCCTCTCGGCGCAGGCCGTGCGCGGTTTCGCGGCCATGTTGCACGCCGCTTCGCGCCGAGAGTAAGGTTCTCATAATTGTAAGGGAGATTCTTTGTGACTGAGATGGCCGCATTTGGAGACGAGGCCTCGACGTGAAGACCGCGGTGGTCACCGGTGGCGGATCCGGCATCGGTCAAGCGGTCGCGCAGCGGCTGCGCGCCGACGGACTTGATGTCGCCACCATCGACCTCAGACCGTCGGAAGCCGACTTCGCCTTCACCGCCGACGTCACCGACCGGCCGCAGGTGGATGCCGCGCTGGCGGCCATCCGCGCCCAGCTGGGACCCGTGACGGTCCTCGTCAATGCGGCGGGCCTGGACGGCTTCAAGCGCTTCGCCAACATCACCTTCGAGGAGTGGCAGCGGGTGATCGACGTCAACCTCAATGGTGTCTTCCACGTGACCCAGGCGGTGCTGCCCGACATGGTGGAGGCCGGGTGGGGACGGATCGTCAACATCTCGTCGTCGAGCACCCATTCCGGTGCGCCCTACATGAGCCACTACGTGGCGGCCAAGTCCGCGGTCAACGGCCTCACCAAGTCGCTGGCACTCGAGTACGGCCCCAATGGCATCACGGTGAACGCCGTGCCGCCGGGATTCATCGACACCCCGATGCTGCGCGCCGCGGAGCAACACGGATACCTCGGCGACATCGAAGCGACCATCGCCCGGACCCCGGTGCGCCGGATGGGCAAGCCGGAAGACATCGCGGCCGCGTGTGCCTTCCTGATCTCCGAAGAGGCCGGCTACATCACCGGTCAGATCTTGGGCGTCAACGGCGGCCGCAACACCTGAGCATCGACTTAAAAGGAGACAGTGTGGGAGAGGGCGCACCGGGGCGCGTTAAGGGAAGGGTCGCCTTCGTCACCGGCGCGGCGCGCGGGCAGGGTCGCAGCCACGCGGTGCGGCTGGCCGAGGAGGGCGCCGACATCATCGCCGTCGACCTGTGCCGTGACGTCGACACGATCGGTTACCCCATGGCGGCACCCGAGGACCTCGAGGAGACCGCCCGGCTCATCGAGAAGACCGGCCAGGGCGCCGCGATCGCCCAGGCCGACGTGCGCGACGCCGCGCAACTGAGCGCGGCCCTGGAGCGCGGGGTCGCGGAGTTCGGCAGGCTCGACATCGTCGTGGCGCAGGCCGGGGTCGCCGGCATGAAGGGCCGCCCGCCCCTGCAGGCGTGGTGCGACGTCATCAACACCAACCTGATCGGCACCATCAACGCCATCCAGGTCGCGCTGCCCTACCTGGGCCAGGGCGCCTCGATTGTCGCGACCGGATCCACCGCCGCGCTGATGGATACCGCCAAGAAGGACAACCCCGGCAACGACCCGGGCGGCATGGCCTACATCCACTCCAAGCGGGCGCTGTCGCACTATGTCCACGACCTGGCAACCGAGCTGGCGCCGTTGGGGATTCGCGCCAACGTGATTCACCCGACCAACACCAACACCCCGATGCTGCAGAGCGAGCCGATGTACCGGTCGTTCCGGCCGGACCTCGAACGCCCGACCCGGGCCGACGCCGAACCGGTTTTCGGCGTGCAGCAGGCGATGAAAATCCCCTACATCGAACCCGAGGACATCAGCAACGCCGTGCTGTGGTTGGCCTCCGACGAGGCCCGGTACGTCACCGGCGTGCAGCTGCGCGTCGATGCCGGCGGCTACCTCAAGTGGTACGACTACGACAATTGAGCCGCAAGGAGACATCGTGAAGGTCTGGGTTGATTCGGAACGCTGCCAGGGCCACACCCTTTGCGCGATGATCGCGCCGGATTCGTTCCAGCTCAGCGACATCGACGGCAGTTCGTCGGCGGTCGACGAGGTGGTGCCGGCCGACAAGGAGGATCAGGTCCGCGAAGCCGCCCACTCCTGCCCGGAACAGGCCATCGTCATCACGGATGAAACGTAAAGGGAGACAGCGCCTTGAGTGTCGACGACAGCGTTGATGACCAACTCAGCGACAGCGACCGTAAACGGAACCGGTATCACTTCGATCGGCACTCCGCGGATTACCGTTCGCGGTTCAAAGACATCACCGAGGAGATGCACGCCCGCTGCCCGATGGCCTGGAGCGACACCTACGGCGGGCATTGGGTGGCGGCCGGCAGCCACGAGGTGTTCGAGCTCGCCCGCTGCCCCGCGGTCTCCAACGATCACGATGTGAACAACGAACGCCGTGGCTACAAAGGCATTTCGATCCCGACGGCCAGCCGCATCAACGGCATCCGGGGCGGCATCCTGGAGATGGACAACCCGGAGCACAAAACCTACCGCGCCGTGCTGAACCCCTACCTGTCGCCGGCCGCGGTCAAGCGCTGGGAGCCGTTCGTCGACGACGTGACGCGCGCCTGCCTCGACGAGAAGATCGAGGAGGGCCGCATCGACTTCGTCGACGACCTGGCCAACGTCGTACCGGCCGTGCTGACGCTGGCGATGATGGGCATCCCGCTGAAGAACTGGCAGATGTACAGCGAGCCGACCCATGCCGCGGTGTACACCCCGGAGCATTCCCCGGACATCCAGCGCGTCACCGAGATGCACCGGCAGATGGGGATCGACCTGATCAACAACATGATCGAGATCCGCGAGAATCCGCGGCCCGGCCTGGTCAATGCCCTGCTCGAAATGCGCATCGACGGTGAGCCCGCGCCCGACCTGGAAATCATCGGAAATCTCGGTTTGATCATCGGTGGCGGCTTCGACACCACCACGGCGCTGACCGCCCATTCGCTGGAATGGCTTTCGCAGAATCCCGATCAGCGCGAGCTGCTCAGCAAGCAACGCGAAACGCTGCTCGATGCCGCGACCGAGGAGTTCCTGCGCTATTTCACCCCCGCCCCCGGCGACGGCAGGACGTTCTCCGACGACGTCGAGCTCGACGGCATCACGTTCAAAGAGGGCGAGCGGCTGTGGATTTCGTGGGCGATGGCCAACCGCGACCCCGCGGTGTTCCACGACCCGGACGAGATCATCCTCGACCGCAAAGGCAACCGGCACTTCAGCTTTGGACTCGGTGTGCACCGCTGCGCCGGGTCGAACGTAGCGCGCACGGTGTTCAAGTCGATGCTGACCGCGGTCCTCGACCGCATGTCCGACTACACCTGCGACCCCGAAGGGACCGTGCATTACGAGACCATCGGCGTCATCCAGGGCATGCGGAAGCTGCCGGCCACCTTCACCCCCGGCCGCAGGGTCGGGGCCGGCCTGGACGAGACGCTCGAGAAACTGCAACGCGCCTGCGACGAGCAAGAGCTGGCCAGGCCGATCACCGAGCGCAAGGAAGCCGCCGTCATCGACTGACGCTTCTTCTCGCGAGCAGACGCAAAAGCCCCCGACACGCCGCGTGGTGAGGAGCTTTTGTGTCTGCTCGCGGTCTGGGCCCCTGGGCTCCAAGAATTCGTAGAGGCTTCGTAGAGGCCGACATCTAATCCTTCTCTCACAGCGCGGATCGCTGCCGCCGGGAGGAGGAATCACGATGCAGCTCCTGAGTAACCACATCTCGCTGATGCACGGCTGGGTGCCGATGACCCTCGATGCCGCCACCGCGATCGCCCTGGCGCTGGCCGTCGGGCGGCGATCGCGCCGTTGGCTCCTGCTGTGGCTGCCGGTGGCCATCGTGGTGGGCGGCGCGGCGGCCGCGGGGGCGCACTGGTACATCGGCCGAGTCGCAACCGACCCGGCGCCGCCCACGCTGTACGTGTGGATCGCGTTGGCCGGAACGGCCGCGGCCGTCCTGATCCTGGGCTGGCGCGGCGCGTGCTGGTGGCGGCGCCTCGTATCGATCGTGTGCCTGCCGCTTTGCCTGCTCTGCTCGCTGCTGGTGCTGAATCAGTGGGTCGGGTATGTGCAGACGGTGCAGAGCGCGTGGGATCAGTTCACCTCCGCTCCGCTGCCCGGGCAGACCGACAAGGCCACCGTCACCGCGATGGCGGCGAGCGGCACCAAGCCGTCCCGCGGGCGCCTGGTGCCGGTGCAGATCCCCTCCGACGCGTCCCACTTCAAGCACCGCGAGGAACTGGTGTACCTGCCGCCGGTGTGGTTCGCGAGTTCTCCGCCGCCGCAGCTGCCGACGGTGATGATGATCGGCGGCATGATCAACACACCCGCCGACTGGGTGCGCGCCGGCAACGCGGTGGACACCATCGACGCCTTCGCGGCCGCGCACGGCGGCAACGCGCCGGTGCTGGTGTTCGTCGACCCGGGCGGGGCGTTCGACAACGACACCGAATGCGTCAACGGAAGCCGCGGCAACGCGGCCGACCACCTCACCAAAGACGTCGTGCCCTACATGGTCTCGAATTTCGGGGTCAGCCCCGACCCGTCGCACTGGGGCGTCGTGGGCTTCTCCATGGGCGGGACCTGTGCGGTGGACCTGACCGTCATGCACCCCACGCTGTTCAGCACCTTCGTCGACATCGAGGGCGACTTGACCCCCAACACCGGCAGCAGGGCGCAAACCATCGCCAGCCTGTTCGGCGGAAATGCCGAGGCGTGGGCGGCATTTGACCCGACGACGGTGATCAGCCGACACGGCCGCTACCACGGGGTGTCCGGTTGGTTCGCGATCACGTCCGGCGGTGCTCCGACGCCGCACCGAGACATCACCGTTCTCGAGAGCGCCGCGATGGCCGTTGCCGGCCGCGGCGCGTCGACGGACCCGGGTAACCAGGCCGCGGCCGCGGCGTCCCTGTGCGCCCTGGGCCGGACGAACGGCATCGACTGCGCCGTGGTCGCCCAGCCGGGGAGGCACGACTGGCCGACGGCCGGCACGGCCTTCGCCACCGCGTTGCCCTGGCTGGCCGGCCAGCTGGGCACCCCGGACATGCCCCGGATCCCGTTGCCCGGCATGGCGTCTGCGGCCCCCGGCCGAGCGTGAAGCTGGCCGCACGCTCGACGCCGAGCGTGCGGCTGGCCGCACGCTCGAGGGAACTCAGCCGCGCGGCAGGCCGAGCACCCGCTGCGCGATGATATTGCGCTGGATCTCCGACGTGCCCCCGGCGATGGTGCCGGAAAAGCTTCGGGCATAACGCTCGAACCAGCTGGCGAAATAGTGGTCCAGGTTCATGTGCGCGTACGGGCCGGTCTGCCCGGGGTGGATAAGGCCGTCGGACCCCGCGGACGTGAACGCGAGTTCCATGCCGCGCAGCTCCGCCTCGGACCCGAGCAGCTTGAGCACCGAGATCGCCGCCACGTCGTCTTCGCCGCGCGAGGCGCGGGCCAACGCAACCGAACCCAACAAACGCAGCGCTTGCTTGTCCATGATAGTGCTGGCGTACTGGTCGCGCTCGGCGTCGGTGCCGGGGCGAAAGTCGTCGATCATGTTGTCGAGCCGGTCGGCGAAACCCAACCACATCATCGTGCGTTCGTGCCCGAGCGACCCGTTGGCCACCCGCCAACCCTGGTCGAGCTCGCCGACCAGATTCTCCGCCGGCACCCGCACATCGGTGAAGAACACCTCGTTGAAATCCAGATCGTCGGCACCGCAGATCGACGGGAACGGCCGGCGCACCAGACCCGGAGTGTCGGTGGGGATGATCAGCGCGCTGATTCCCTTGTGCTTCGGCGCATCTGGATTGGTGCGCACGAAGGTCAGCAAGACGTCGGCGTCGTGGGCCCCGGATGTCCACACCTTCTGCCCGTTGACCACGAAGTGGTCGCCGTCCAGCACGGCCCGGGTGCGCAGCGACGCCAGATCCGAGCCGGCGCTGGGCTCGCTCATCCCCAGCGAGGCGGTGATCTCGGCGCGCAGGATCGGCACCGCCCAGCGTCGCTTCTGTTCGTCGCTGCCGAACGACAACAGCGATGCCCCAACGATATTCACGCCCTGGGGGTTGAAGCTGTGATAGATCCGGCGGCGGCTCAGTTCCTCCAGATAGACGAACTGCTGAATGACCGTGGCGTTGCGACCACCGAACTCCGGTGGCTGGCTGGGCAGCAGCCAGCCGTTGTCGAAAAGCAGCCGCTGCCAACGACGGGCCCACTGCGGCATGTGCGACACCGACCGCGGGCGCTCCAACGTTTCGCTTGCGTCGGGCAGGTTTTCGTCAAGGAACGCGGCGAACTCCGCCCGGAACGCCTCGACGTCGGAATCAAAAGTCAGCTGCACGGTATTCCTCTGCGATCCGCGCGCGGTGTTGCGCGGCGCCGCCGAGCATCAGCTCGCCCGCCTTGGCCCGCTTGAGCGCGAACTGCAAATCGTTCTCCCAGGTAAAGCCCATCGCACCGAAAAGCTGTAAGCCGTGCCGGAATACGAGCGACTGGCACTCCCCCGCGGATGCCTTGGCCATCGCGGCCGCGAGCCGGCGCCGCGGATCGTCGGCCGCGATCGTCAACGCCGCGAAGTAGGCCAGCGCGCGGGCGCGCTCCACCGCGACGTGCATGTCGGCGGCCTTGTGCTGGACGGCCTGGAACGAGCCGATCGGCACACCGAACTGCTGCCGGCTGCGGACGTGCTCGAGGACCAAGTCGAGGATGCGCTGGCAGGCGCCGACCATGGTGATCGCCATGCCGGTCAACGCGACGTGCTCGGCGCGTTCGGCGTCGACGGCGAGCCGGGCGCTGTCGGGCACCCGGACTTCGCCGAACGAGAGGTCGGCGACGTGCAGGACCGGGTCGAACACCGCCGAGCGGCGGGCCGACACCTGGTTGGCCGCGACGACGAACACACCGGCGTCGGTCACCACCGCCAACCGGTCGACGCGATCACCGTCGAGAACGTGCCGCGCCGTGCCGTCCAGCACCCAGCCGTCGGCGTCCCGGTGCGCCCATACCCCGCCATACACCGCCGTCCCGGCCTCGTGCGCGTCGAACCGATCCGCGACCAGCGGGGCGAATTGGCTCATCGTCGCGAGGAACGGGGTGGGGTCGGTCGCGCGCCCCAGCTCCTCGAGCACGATGGCCAGTTCCACGGCGCTGGCCGCGTCGTTCAGCTCCGTCCAGCCCTGGTCGACGTAGGACTTCCACAACGGGCTCGGGTCGACGCCGTCCTCGGCCACGCTGCGCACCAGCGACGGCGGGCACTGCTTGGCGACGACGTCGCGAACGGTCTGCTGCCAAAGCCGCTGATCAGCATCGAACTCCAACAGCATCCGGGCCGCCTCCTGTCGTCACCGCTTCCGCGAGAATAGCATTCTCTATCTCGGAAGTTGTAATCTCGGAAAGCGGTTATGGAGTGCCCGAGCGCACCAGCAACTCGTCGGCCGGCTGGCCCCAGCGATCGAGGTTCACGAACTCCGAAAGCGGGCGACGGCGCAGCGGGCCGTGCGTACCCTTGGGCCACCCGACCACGATGTGGCCCGCGACCAACCAGTCCTCGGGTACACCGATGGCTTCGCGCAGCGGCCGCTCGCCCCCATACGAGGCCCAGCTGGTGAGGCACGCCCCGAGGCCCTGGGCCCGCGCGGCCAGCAAGAAGTTCTGCATGGCGGGGAAGATCGAGCCGCCCAGCAGCAGCTCGGACGCGGTCGGATAGTGCTGTTGCGCGAACAAGACCGACGTGAACTCGCCGGCACGGTCGTGCAGTTCGTAGGTCGCGCGGTAGGTGCGGGCACGCTGGCTGGTGTCGTCCGCGGCGGGCCGGCTCATCCCGTAGACGGGTTCGATCACTTCCAGCGCGTGGGCGGCCGCCTTGGCGACGACGGCCCGTTGCTCGGCCGATCGCAGCACGACGAACCGCCAGCCCTGCGCGTTGGCGCCCGACGGAGCCCACCTTGCCGCCTCGAGGCAGCGCGTCAGGGTCGCGTCGTCGACCGGCTCATCGGTGAACCGCCGGATGGTCCGGGCGGTCGCCATGACTTCCCAAACGTCACTGCTCGCTCCAGACACGACCGCTCCCTTCACGCTGCCCCGCTCCCCCGATGCAACCTAGCGTGACGCGGCGATGTCGTCGTCGCCCATCCAGTGCACGAACCGCTGAAGCGGGTACATCGCGTCGTGTGGACTGCCGAGGACGTGCGCGTTGGCCGTACCGAGTCGGCACAGGCGTTGGGCCCCCGCGCTGGCCAATCGATCGCGTAGCCGCGCCTTGCGTTCGTACGGGTACACGCCGATGGTCTGTGTGGCGACGTTGACGAAGCGGACCGCGTCGTCCAGCGATTCCACCAGCACGACATTCGATGTCTTGTTGGTGGGCTGGAACTCGACCGGCCGATCGGAGAGAATCACCAAGCCGCGGCCGTCGAAACCGCCCCAAGTCTTGAGGTCACCCATCGCTTCCATCACTTCGATCTCTTCCCGAATTTCCGTTGGCAACTGCGTGCCCTGCGCCGAGGCGAAGTCGCGCTCCACGTTCAGCCGCTCGGCGAGCTTGGCGCACAACGATTCGACCTGCGGCATTTGAGAACTCAGCGTTTCCACGAACGCGTAGCGACTGGCCAGGCACGCTTCCTGGTTGAACACCGTGGTGTCGGCGGCCAATAGCTCGGCAACCTCGGCGATGCTCTCCTCGGACGCGAAGGCCTCGCGCCCGATCATCGAGATCGACGATTTCGGATCGAACGAGATCAATTGGATTCCGGGGCCCAGGTACTGGATCACATTGGCGATCGCTTCGCCGCCACCCCACGCGACGATCTTGTCGAAGTACTGCGGCCGGTACAGGGTGCGCTCGATCGAGGCGTCACCACCCGGCCAATACACCGCCGACATCGACTGCACCACCGGGTGTTTGGGATCGATCTCCGCCATGGTGCGCAGCACCGCGACGGTGGTGAACGGATCGCTCGACGGCATCTTGAACAGGTTGACGGCCTTCACCAGCGCCCCCTGCGCGATCGAGGAGACACACCCCGACGGGGCATTGCCCGCCAGCATGTGAACCATGCGCGGCGGGAAGGCGCGGACCGCACCCTTGTTGCCGTATACGTCGGTTCGCTCGACCCACCCGTCCAGCGCCTCTCGATGGGCGAAGTTGGAATCGACGATGCTCTCGAGTAGCTGCCTGTCGAGGTAGAACGGCGCCTGTCGGTAAAGGTTCTCCACGACGCGCCGCGGCAAAGGGTTTGTCGCCGCGACGAGTTCGAGGCACTGCTGCAGATGGGGGTTGCGATCAAGTCGCAGTCGCTCGCCCGTTTCGACCAGGAAGTCGATGATCTCGGCGAGAGTGACGTCCAGCAATGGTGGCAGCTCCGAGCGAGGTAATACGAGGGCATCGAGATCGATTGCCGGGGTGACGAAGTCGGCGCCGAGGTCGCGGGATCGATGACGAACGGCCTCGCCCTGGACCAGCGCACCCCGCACGAAGTGCGGCGCCGACAATGTTTTCACGGTGGTCACGCGACGCCCCGCACGTAAGCGTCGATGCTGCCCGCGCAGCTGATCTTGTCGCCGCCCGGCAGGTCGGCGTAGCGCATGATGTCCCGGCCGACGGTCGGACCCTGGTGGCCACACCGGCACTTCCCAAAGCTGACGCTCACCTTGTCCCCGCTGATCACCCCGCCCCAGCGACCCTCGATCGAAGCATCGAAAAACGCTGCCCGAGCCTCGATCTCACCTGAATCGGCCGGTAGAATTTGCTCCCCGTTGGCGTCCAGCGGCAGCATGATCACCCACGGCGATATGTGGTAACGCCCGGCATGGCACAGCGGGAAAGTGGCGTTGATTTCGCGCATGCTGTACGCGTGGTACAGCCGCTCTTCGGCGACGTTGAACGTCTCGAGGATGTACTCGCGGTAGTTGGCGGGCAACGCAGCGCCTTTGAGCCCCCCGGCAACCATCATCGCGTTGGTTGGGTTGAACTCCCCTCCGCCATAGCCCTTGGCACGGATGCCCTCGGCGATCTGATAGAGGGTGGCGAACATGCCGGTGGCCAGAAGTGGCAGGCCCCGAGCCTCGATCACCGCATCGATCGCCTTCTTGGCCGACGTCTCCAAGTCGGCCGCCCGCTGTGCGGCGATCCGTTCGAATTCCGCCACCTCATTCGGTCGCGCCGTACCTTCGGTCAGCTTGCGCCGCAAGGTAATCATGTCCACCATCGACCCGACGGTGATCGGCTCGCCATCACCGAACTGGTAGGGCACGTATCGCGAGGACAGGCAATCGACCATGGCCTGCCGGATCGCGTCCTCGCGCGGCGCGGCGAATTGCGGGCCCAGGCCTAGGAATTTGCGGTCCTCGCCTCGGGCCAGGCCCGTCGCCCACAACAGCGCCTCGACGTTGATCCGGGCCGAGAGTTCGATGTCGCCCTCGGTGCACGACAGCATGGCCGGTTTTCCGGTGGTGCCGCTCGAGCAGGAAAGGTAGTGACCGACGGTTTCCAGCCGCTTGATCCAGTCGTCGAGTGTCCCAACGCCGGCGGTGTCGAGCCCCTCGACCGCGCGGGTGGACACCGTCTGCAGCCAGCGCCCCATGCGGTCCCAGCGCCCCTCGTTGAGCCAACCTTCCACGTACGTCTTGTATGTGGTGTGGGCGAACAGCAGCGGTACCAGGTCGCCGACCCGTTTGATCTTGTCCACCCCCGCCGATTCGGCCCGGTTCGCCAGAAGCGGAATGGCTTCGGCCTGGCAATGCAGGCGCTCGGTCGCCGCTTCCAGCTGGAGGGGCAGTAGCTCGGCGGGCGCAATGTCGAAACAGTCCTGGGCCCCGACCAATTGCACGAGGCGCTCCGTTGCAGACGTCATCAGCGACTCCTCATCAACCGGGGCTCATTAAGTAAACATGACTGTATATTAATGTGCTCGGGCCGTCGAGGTCGGAAGGGGGCCGGCGCATTCACGGATGTCGCGTCGGCGCCGCGTGGTCGGCATTTTGCCGTTCGATCCGCCGATCGTGGATCCTGACCAGCTCGCGGAAGCCGAGCCGCGGGTATTCGGGGACGGGCTGGATTCCCCAATGGTCTTTGGCCGTGGTGATCCCTGCGCCTTCCGGCGCACCGCTGATGGGAGGCCCGGGGAACGGATAGGGATACTGACATTCCAGCGATTCGTTGCTGTAGCGCACCTTCATCAGCTCGCTGCAGATGTCGCGGAAGCTCAGCGTCGGATATCCATACCAGATCGCCAGGAACGGCAGGGTGAACGAACCCTCGAGGACCAGCCCGACCAGGCAGACCATGATGCCGCGCTTCAGCCACTTGTGCATCCCGGCCCATTGCGCCGTGGTACCCAGCGGGAGGTCATCGGCCGCGGATTGATCCGACGCTTCGTCGCCGGTCTTGGACGCGCTCATCGAGTTCTCCCTAGTCCGAGAAGATTTCGCGGCTCACGGTGTGCAAATACGGAATCGCCAGGAACGGAGTGATGTACGTGATGTCGTAGATCCACCAGCCCAGGACCGGGAAAACGACTCCGGCATAACGAACGTCGGCATACACCGTCATGTTCATCACGTAACCGATCCAGATGACGACGCCGAACCAACAGGTGACCAGCAGCCATTGATGGCCCCAGCGCTTCATCTGCAGGAAGGCGATCGCTGCGGCGATCCGCATGGGAAACACCGTCAGGATGAGCGCGACTTCCCAGCCCTTCTCCCCCGGCGCGGTCGCGCCCCCGATCCACAACTGGTTGTAGTGCCAGAAGTAACCGGCGTCAAAAGCGTTGCCCCACGCCGTGTATAGAACGCGGTAGATCAGAGAGTGGTTGGCGACCATATCGAGGATCCAGCCCTGCAGGTTGAGCCCGGCATCGAGGATGACCAGGTAGCCGATCAAGGTCACCATCAGCGGCCGCACGGACAGACCGGCCTTCTGCGCCCGTCGAAGTAACGCCAGTCCATACAGGAACAACGGCAGGCCGAAGATGCCGGGCACGTTGGCCCCCATCAGCAATGCCCCAGCGATAAGCCATTTGTCGGCGCGGCGTTGCGCCAGGCGGCTCCGCTCTAGTTGATCATCGAGCGTCAGCGCGCCAGAGGTGTGCGACGCGAACCCCGCCACGGCCGTCTTCGGCAGTTTCACGGTTTCTCCTACCAGTTCCGGGTCGCCCACATCGACAGTTGGATACCGAACATGAGCAGCAGGTAGCCGTAGATGAAGATCTGGAAGACGATCAATGCCCGCCTTCGGCGCCCGTCTTGCTCGTTCATCAGAAGGTGCCGATGCCGCGAAGGACGTAGTACCAAAAGCCCACCAGCCCAGCGGCACTGGCCCAACCCAGGCCGAGGCGCATTAGGTCCTGCCACATTGTTCAGCCTCCTAGGCGATTCATTTCCAACCGGATCATCGGACCTCCAGGCCGTGACGGGTGCTGGTGAAAAACTCGTCGATGACGCGGCTGCGCGCGGGCTTGGAGTCGTGATTGGTGACCAGCAACGCGTAGAAGCCCAGCAAAAAGAACAACGCGCTGTTTTCGGCGTTGGCTTCCGGACGTGCCACGCCCTGCTGCTGCGCGCGCGCCACCTCTTTGGCAACCAGGGCCACCAGCGGGTGATCTGTGGGCCTGCCGAATCCGGGCGGCCGCGTCTGGGAAAAGTGCAGTGCGAGAACGTCTCTGAACAATTTCGGCCCGAGCCGGGATTCGGCCGCAACAACCAGGCGGATCACCTCCAGCATGGTCGACCACAGGTCGGGCCTGGAGGAGACAAAGCGCCTCAAGTCACTCGCGAGCCGAGTCACCAGGTTTCGCTCGACCTCCTCGAGAACGTGCTCCTTCGTCGGGAAATGAAAATAGAAGGTGCCGCGGGCAACGCCCGCCGCCGAGATGATGGCGCCGATATCGCCATCCGCCACACCCGATCGTCTGAACTCCGCTACCGCAGCGTCGTATACCCGCTGCCGGGTCTCCAGCCGCTGCGCCTGGCGCCCGGTGGGCCTCTCATTCACGTTCGCGGTCATCGCCAGGTATCGTGGCGCATTTCATTGACAAATGTCAATGACAATTTTCAGCGACTTGTCAGTCGCCCCGGAGCCGGCAGCGTTCGGCAAGGATCGTGGCCAGCGATTTGGGTTCGCTGAACATCGCGTCGTGGCAGGCGTTCATGCAGATCATCGTGTCGACCCCGCCCAGTGATTCGATCGCCGCGAGCTGCTGCCGGACCGACAAGGCCCGGTCGCGCATTGTCATGATCCAGGTCCGCGGCACCTCATCGGGCAGGTCGCTGCGGTCGGCGGGTTCGAAGATCACGTTCGGCGACTCCATGCACAGCCGCGACAACGTCAGGCCGCGCTGCTCAGGTGTCATGCCGTTGCAGAACGCGAATCGCGCGAGGGCGATCGGCATTGGGAATGAACTTCTTTCGATCCTGCGCGCCGACCTCGCCAGTGGGGCCAGGGGCCCGTGCAGGGTGCCGACGACCGACTTTCCCTGGGGCGGGACGAAAGCCGCCAGCAGGATCATCTCGCGAACCCGCGCGGCCCCCAGCTTGGCGACGACGCCCGGGACGGTCAGCCCGGCCATCGAATGCCCGGCGACCACAACGTCGCCGAACCCGGCGGCATCCACGTCGGCGACCGCAGAGTTCACCCAGTCCGCGATCGTGACGGTCGACAGATCCGCCGGCCTGGCGGCGCGGCCGGGCAGGTCGACCGCGAGGACACGCAATCCGGGTGCCTGGCGGGCCAACTCGGCGACGGTGAGCTCCCAGCAGTCGGCGGCATGCGCGCCGCCGTGTATCAGGACGAGGCCGGGCAGTGCCATTCGCTGATTGTCCGCGAAATCAATTGCGGCGCAATATGCCGCACAGAAACAGATCGACCGCGTGTTGCAGGTGACGCTCCTCTTCCTCGGCGCTGCGATAGATGCCGAAATCAGCAAGCCGCGCGGGCAGGTGTTCGATCATCGCGATGAAGTGGCCCGCGGTCGACTCGAAATCTCCGACCTCGATGGTTCCGGCATCATGGTGCCGGCGCAGCACGTCCATCACCTGCCGATGCCGAGCCGACCAGGTCATCGAGTGCGCGCTGACGGCGAATTCGGGAAACCGGGCCGATTCGTTCATGGCGATTCGGGTCAAGCGCACGATGTCCGGGTCGATCGCCCGCGCGAGCCCGGCGCGGCCGACGGCGACCAGGGAGGCGCGCAGGTCGCCGTCCTCGAGGTCGTAGTTCGTTTCCCGCTCGGTCCGACGGGTGAGCGCCCAGGGAATGACGTCGAGAAAAACGGCGCGTTTGTCGGGGTAGCGCGCATACAGCGTTCGGCGGGTGATGCCGGCCGCTTTGGCGATCGCGTCCATGGTGGTCCCGTCATAGCCATTCTTGACGAAGGTCGCGACGGCTGCCTTGCGCAGTTTTTGATGCAGCTTTTTGGCTTCCGCCTGCGTAGGGCGTCCGCGCCGGGCCGTTGTCACCACAGCCAGTAAATATACACTTTGGTCCACTTCTGCCTATTTGGCGGGCGCGGGCGCCAGCGGGCCGGTTGACAGAAATATACAGTGACGTATAGATAACCGTGGGTACGGCGCAATCGAGTCAGGGGCCATCGTGACCATCACAGAGTCGTTCATCGATGGCGCATCGGTGGCGTCAGCAGAGGTCTACGACAACATCGACCCGGCGACGGGCCGGCCGCTGGGCCCGGTGGCCCGCGCCGGTGCGGACGAGGTGGATCGGGCGGCCGCGGCGGCGCGCGCGGCATCCAAGCTCTGGCGCGACACGTCGCCGGCCGAGCGGGCGACGCTGCTGACCCGGATGGCCGACCTGATCGACCAAAACCACGAGCGGTTGGCCCGGATCGAAAGCGAGGACACCGGAAAGCCACTGACCCAGGCACGCGGCGACGCGACCGTCGCGGCACGGTACTTCCGCTTCTACGGCCACGCCATCGACAGCTACTACGGTCAAACCATCCCGCTGTCAACGGATTTGCACGTATATACCCGACGCGAGCCCTTGGGCGTCACCGGGCATATCATCGCCTGGAACTATCCGATGCAGTTGCTGGCGCGCGCCGTGGCTCCAGCAATCGCGGCGGGCAACTGCGCCGTGGTCAAGCCCGCCGACGAAACCCCGCGCACTGCAGTCGAAGTGGCGCGCCTCGCGGTTCAGGCGGGGCTGGCGCCCGGGGTGTTCAACGTGGTGACCGGCATAGGCGCCGAGGCCGGCGCCGCACTCGCGGCGCACCCCGACGTCGACCACCTGGGCTTCGTAGGATCGACGCAGATCGGATCGGTTGTCGCCCATGCCGCCGCGGACAGGGTGGTTCCGACCGTCCTCGAGTTGGGTGGCAAATCCCCGCAGATCGTCTTCCCCGACGCGAACCTGGGGGGTGCCGCCGAGTCGATTGTGCGCGCGATCCTGCAGAATGGCGGTCAAACCTGCTCGGCCGGCTCGCGGCTGCTGGTGCACGATTCGGTTCACGACACCTTGGTCGACAAGGTCTGCCGGCTCATGTCGTCGGCGACGATCGGCCCCGGGATCGAGGATCACGATCTCGGACCGCTGATATCTCGCAAGCAGCAGCGCCGGGTGCAGTCAATGGTCTCCGACAACATCCAGGGTGAAATCCTCTGCGGCGGCGCACCTCCGGACGATGCTCAACTGGCGGACGGTGCATACTTTGTGCCAACGGTGATCGCCGAGGTCGATCCGGCGTCGCCGATCGCGCAAGAGGAGATCTTCGGTCCGGTGCTCACGGTGAACCGATTCTTCGACGAGGACGAGGCTATCCGGCTGGCCAACGGCACCCAGTACGGCCTACTGGGCGCGGTGTGGACCGCGGACCTGTCCCGCGCGCACCGACTCGCGGCCGACATCCGCGCCGGCCAGGTCTACGTCAATACCTACGGCGCCGGCGGCGGCGTGGAGCTGCCGTTCGGGGGCTTCAAGAAGTCCGGGTACGGCCGCGAAAAGGGCTACCAGGCGCTCGACATGTTCACGGCGACCAAGACCGTCGTCGTGCGCCTCTGAGGTAGACGCGCTCCCGTACGATTCGTCCTCGCACCGAACCCGAAGGAGAAGACCATTGGATCGCGAAACGTACCAACGGGGCCTGGAAATTCGTTCCGCCGTGCTCGGCGAGGCGTATGTCAGCCAAGCATTGGCCGGCGCGGACGACTTCACCAAGCCACTGCAAGACCTCGTCACCGAGTATTGCTGGGGCGCGGTGTGGGGACGAGACGGACTGGCCCTAAAGACCCGCAGCATGCTCAACCTGGCCATGATTTCGGTCCTGAACCGCCCCAACGAATTACGGACACACGTCAAGGCGGCTCTGACCAACGGCGTCACGCGCGATGAAATTCGCGAGATCTTCCTCCAGGTCGCCATCTACGCCGGCATGCCGGCCGCCGTCGACAGCTTCCGCATCGCGCGAGAGGCGTTTGCCGAAGTGGATGAGGGCTAGGGGTTCGCAATGGAGGTCGGCTTCATCGGGCTGGGGAACATGGGCTTTCCCATGGCGCGTCGCCTCATCCAACAAGGCCACGACGTCGTCGCCTTCGACACCAACGGCGCGGCGCTCGAGCGCCTCGTCGCCCTCGGGGCGCGCGCCGCGGACTCGTCGAAACAGGTCGCCGATCGGGTCGAGACGGTGCTGGCCAGCCTCCCGACGCCGGCCGCGTCCCTCGAGGTCGCCACCGGCGCCACCGGGGTGATCGAGGGTTCGCGCGTCAAGCGCTATGTCGACTTCTCGACCGTCGGCAGCCGAACCGCGGTGCGCATCCACGACCTGCTGGCGCGACGCAACATCGCGGCGATCGACAGCCCGGTCAGCGGTGGCGTCGGCGGAGCCGAAAAGGGCTCGCTCGCCGTCATGGTGTCGGGACCACACGACGAATTCGGCGCCGTACGAACCGCTCTCGAGGCGATCGGCCGACCGTTTTATGTCGGGGAGAAACCCGGCTCGGCGCAAACGATGAAGCTCGCCAACAACATCCTGGCGGCCAACGTTTTGCTGGCAACGGCGGAGGTCGTCGTGATGGGCGTGAAGGCCGGACTCGATCCGGGCGTGATGATCGAGGTGCTCAACGCGGGCTCGGGCGCGACGAGCGCGAGCCGCGACAAGTTCCCCCGCGCGATCCTCCCGCGCACCTTCGACTACGGCTTCGCCACCGGGCTGATGGTCAAAGACGTGCGGCTGTATCTCGACGAAGTGAAAGCGCTCGGCGCACCGGCCGACGTCGCCGAAACGGTGGGCCGGCTCTGGGAGGCCGCCGCGCTCGAGGAAGGGCCGGATTCCGATTTCACGACGGTGATCAAACCGTTCGAGAAGGCCGCCGGCGTCACCGTGGGACAAGCGGGCCCGGCGCCGGGCTAGCCGTCCGCGGCAGCGAATTTCGTTGGGGGCCAGCCGAACAGCCACGCGGCGACGAGGAAGCACAGGGCGCCGAAGAACGTACCCACGTTGGCCCACACGAGGCTGACGTCAGCCCCCGAGCGCAACACCAGGGCGCCGACGGCCGAGGCGAGAAACAGGACGGATCCCGCGAAGTTGAGGAAAGCTATGCGCTGCGAGGCGCTGGCAACGTGGGAGTGCCTTCGGGTCCGGACCTCGGGAACGATCGCAATGGCCGAGGAGACCAGGAACGCGACGGAACCGACCATGTCGGGCACCCACACGTCGACGTCGATGAGCTCCGGGCGCGCGCCGATCGTCACCGCGGCGTCGACGGTGTTGATGTTGAACAGCACCGTCCCCAGCAACTGGATCGCCGCGGCCAGCCAATCGGTAGTGCGCGCCCGCAACGGGAGCGAGCGCCGCTCGGCCTCGGGCAGCTCCCGCCGGGCGAGGCCCAGCTGGAGGGTCGCGGCGGCGGTGAAGAACACCGCCCCGATCGCGTAGGTCACCGCCGAGAGGAGCGGCGGCGACGCGGGCAACAGCGAGAGCAGGACACCGAGCGCGAACAGCGCCGCACCGATCACGAACAGCAGGCCGGTCCAGCGCACCATCGACGCGTGCACGGCCCTCACCCGGCGGATCGTACCGCCCGCCGGGGGCCGCCTCCGGCACCTGGCATGCGCCGGCCGGGCACCTGTCGACAACAGGGAGAATGCTATTATCCTTATTCAAGAACGCTACTTACCCGAATGATCGCGAAATCACTGGCTACCAGGGCCGATGATTAACCGAAATGCTTACCGAAAACACCGTTGATTGGCGACCGACGAGAATGTTAGTTTATCTATCAGATGCCCTCATCGGGCTCACTCTGGCTTGCCGAGCCAAGGGACGGCTTACGTGATCGAACACGCTGACGGAACCCGCACGCCGGTGATCGACGCGAGCGTGCACATCTTCTTTCCGTCCAACAAGGACCTGCGCTCCTTCCTGCGCGAGCCGTTCAAGAGCCGCGGTTTCCCCGACTACGAGATGGACTGGTACGGCGCGCCGGGTGGCGAATACGCGCCGAACACCGAGGGGCCGGACCCCGAGTACCCGGGTTCGGATCCGGAATTCGTTGCCAACGAACTGTTTTCGAAGCGCGGCGTGGACGTGGCGATCCTGCATCCGATGGGACGCGGCATCATGCCCGACCGTCACCTGGGCACCGCGCTGCACGCCGCCCACAACGAGATGATGGTGTCGCGGTGGCTGGACTCCGCCGAATTCGGCGAGCGTTTCCGCGGCACGGTCCGGGTCAACCCCGACGACATCGCCGGCGCCCTGCGCGAGATCGAAAAGTGGCGTGCCCACCCGCGCGTCGTCCAGATCGGCGTCCCGCTGCAATCCCGCGAGCTGTACGGCAAGCCCCAGTTCTGGCCGCTCTGGGAGGCCGCCGCCGACGCGGGGCTGCCGGTGGCGGTGCACATCGAAACCGGCGAGGGCATCGGCTTTCCCCCGACGCCGTCCGGGCACACCCTGACCTACGAGCAGTACGTCAGCTTCATGGCGCTGAACTACCTGTATCACCTGATGAACATGATCGCCGAGGGTGTGTTCGAGCGCTTTCCGAACCTGAAGTTCGTCTGGGCCGACGGCGCCGCGGACTTCCTCACGCCGTTCATCTGGCGGATGGACACATTCGGCCGGCCCCACCTGGAACAGACACCCTGGGCGCCGCGCATCCCCAGCGACTACATCCCCGGCCACGTGTATTTCGTGCAGGGCAGCCTCGACGGTCCGCCCGACGCCGACTTCGCGGGCGAGTGGTTCGGCTTCACCGGCAAGGAAGACATGGTGATGTTCGGCTCCAGCTATCCGCACTGGCAGAGCAACGACGTCCGCAGGCTGCCGGCATCGCTGTCCGCCGAACAGCGCGACAAGCTGTGCTGGCGCAACGCGTCGAACTTGTACGGGATCGACATTTCAGTCGACCTGGCAGCGGGCTAGTCGCAGAATAAGGACAAGGGAGACTGAGGAGACAGAGATGACGCTGACTCACATACACGAACGGGTCCCCGCCGCCGAGCGCATAGCCGTCCGGTGCGTCGACTCCGACATCCACCCGGTGCCCAGGCGCGGCGAGCTGACCCAGTACATCCCCGAGCCGTGGCGCAGCAAGTTCTTCCTGGACCACAAGGTCGGCGAGCTGATCTACTACGACGCCCCGGACTACGCACACACGTTCGCGATGCGCGCCGACGCCTTCCCCCCCGACGGCGAGTTCGCCTGCAGCGACCCGGACATGGCGTTCCGGCAGTTGATCATGCAGGCGGGTTCGGACATCGCGATCCTGGAGCCGGGCGGGCGCACACCGCGCCTGGCCGAGGCGCACCAGGCGTTTTCGACCGCCCTCAACCATTGGCAGGCGAACCACTGGCTCGACAGCCACAACAACTGGCACGAGCGCTGGCGCGGTTCGATCTGCGCGGCGATCGAGGACCCCGACGGGGCGGCCCGCGAGATCGAGACGTGGGCGGGCCACCCGTACATGGCGCAGATCCTGATCAAAGCAGAGCCGCGGCCGTCATGGGGCCACCCGAGGTACTACCCGATCTGGGAGGCCGCCACCAAGCACGACATCACGGTGAGCTGCCACCTGTCGCGGAGCAATTACGAGATGCTGCCGACACCGCCGGTCGGCCTGCCCAGCTACAACCACGATTTCATGGTGACCTACTCGCTGCTGGCCGCCAACCAGGTGATGAGCCTGATCTTCGACGGCGTCTTCGACCGGTTCCCGACGCTGCGCATCGTGTTCGTCGAGCACGCGTTTTCCTGGATCCTGCCGTTGATGTGGCGGATGGACGCGCTCTACGAGGCCCGCAAGTCGCGGGTGGACATCAAGCGCAAGCCGTCGGAGTACGTCAAGGAACACATCAAGTTCACCACCCAGCCGCTGGACTACCCGGAAGACAAGACCGAGTTGACCCGCGCCCTGGAGTGGATGGAGTGCGACAAGATCCTGCTGTTCTCCTCGGACTACCCGCACTGGACGTTCGATGACCCGCGCTGGCTGGTCAAGCACCTGCCCAAGGCGGCCCGCGACGCGGTGATGTTCAAAAACGGGATCGCGACATACCACCTGCCGGAGACCGTGCCGGTCCTCGAGGGTCAAACCCGGGTGTACTGAGTTGGCGTCTGAACAAGAAGGGGCAACCGCCAGGCCGCCCCAGCCCCGACTCGCTCAGGGCCGCGAGCACGTCGTGGCGACGGTGGACGAAATCCCGCCCGGCAGCCACAAACTGGTGCCCATCGGCCGGCACGGTGTCGGCGTCTACAACGTCAACGGCACCTTCTACGCGATCGCGAATTACTGCCCGCACCAAGGCGGTCCGCTGTGCTCGGGACGCGCCCGCGGACGCACCATCGTCGACGAGACCGCCGCCGGCGACGCGGTGATGGTGCGGGACCTGGAGTACATCTACTGCCCCTGGCACCAATGGGGTTTCGAGCTGGCGACCGGCACGACGGCGGTCAAGCCGGAGTGGAGCATCCGCACCTATCCGGTGCGAGTCGTCGGCAACGACGTTCTGGTGATGGCGTGACGCGACGGGAGCATCTGTGTCGACTATCGAGGTGAATGGCGGAAACGTTGTCTACGAAATCCTCGGCGACACGGGCGATCTCATTGCGCTGACGCCGGGCGGGCGGTTCAGCAAAGAGATCGAGGGCCTGCGCCCGCTGGCCGATGCGTTGGCCGCCGGCGGCTATCGGGTGCTGCTGTGGGACCGGCCCAACTGCGGGGCCTCGGACGTGCAGTTCTACGGCCAAAGCGAGTCGCACATGCGGGCCGAGACGCTGCACAAGCTGGTCACGGGTCTGGGCTTCGAGCGCTGCATCCTCGCCGGAGGATCCGGCGGCGCAAGGGATTCGATGCTTACGACGATGCTCTACCCCGAGATGGTCACCAAACTCGTGGTGTGGAACATCGTCGGCGGCATCTACGGCACGTTCGTGCTGGGCTCCTTCTACATCATCCCGAGCATTCTCGCGGTGCGCGGCACCGGGATGGACGGCGTGGTCAAGGTGCAGGAATGGCGCGAGCGCATCGAGCAGAACCCCGACAACAAGCAGCGGTTCCTCGACTTCGACAAAGACGAGTTTCTCAAGGTCATGCTGCGCTGGCTGAATGCGTTCGTCTCCAAGCCCGGACAGACGATCCCGGGTGTCGAGGACGAAATGTTCGATCGAATCAGGGTTCCCACGTTGATCATTCGTGGCGGCGAGAACGACATGGATCACCCCAAGCGGACGTCGCTCGAGGTCAGCTGCCTGATCAAGGGCTCCAAGCTGATCGACCCGCCCTGGCCGGAGGACGCCTGGGAGCGGGCGTCCGAAGACCGCGCCGCGGGCCGGGTGCAGCACTTCAACATGTTCGACACCTGGGTGCAGGCCGCCCCCGCGATCCTCGAATTCCTGGGTTCCTGATGCGGTTACCCCGTGCGAATGTGGACCTCGCAGTTGAGCGACGCCTCGAGGGCCGTGTGAATGCGGCTTTCCGGAACGCGATCGAGGTCGGCCTCGCGCAGGGTCACATGGACGATGTCGAAGCCCTCGTCGCCGGGTGTGCGGACGACCTCGCCGACGAGCCCGAACGCGGCCAGCACGCCATGCGCGTCGTCGTCGGTTCCCCTGCTGATGAACGTGACCACGCCGGCCACCGGCGCGGTGCTAAATGCCCTGGCGCACAGCTCGACTCCGACGCGCTTGACAGTGTCGGCATCGTCGCCGGCGACGAGCACCTCCACCTCGCGGCGACCGGCCGGCATGTCCGCCAGATTGTTCTCGACCACTTCGATGCCCCGCTCGCCGGCAAGCCCGAGGAGTGCGGTCATGCCGTCTGCTAGCTGTACGGCCGTGAGCACGCCGGAAGGATCGACGTTGACGCGCACTACCGCGGTTCGCATGTGCGACAGACTAACCGCGACCATGGAGAGCAAGTGATGGAAACCAGCGTCACGGCCTGGCCTGGCTGCCCGTCGCGCCTGCTGGGCGATCAACCCCGCCACGACAGGGAAAGCTACGCGGCCTATCTCGAACTCGGCGGCTATCGTCCGCTCGGCGACCCCGATCTACTGCTCGGCGAAGTCGAACGCAGCGGGCTGCAGGGCCGGGGCGGCGCGGCCTTTCCGATGGCGGTGAAGCTGCGCGCCGTGCGTGACAACGGGCGCGTGGCGGGCGGCTCGGTCGTCGTCGCCAACGGTGAGGAGGGCGAACCCGCCTCGATCAAGGATCGCTGGCTGCTGCGGCACCGGCCGCACCTGGTCCTCGACGGGCTTCGGCTGGCCGCGGCGATGGTGGCGGCCGACCGCGCCTACGTCTACCTGTCCGACGCCGAATCGGCCCGCAGTGTCCAGGCCGCGCTCGCGGAGCGCGCGGCCGGCGACGTCGCGATCGAGTTGGTCAACGTCGCCCCGGGGTACATCGCCGGCGAGGAGACCGCGGTCACCCGCGCGATCAACGGCGGCCCGGTCAAGCCGACGGACAAGCCGCCGCGGCCATTTCAGCAGGGCGTCGGCGGGCGACCCACCCTGGTGAGCAACGTCGAGACCCTGGCCAACCTGCCCTACCTGCAGCGGCACGGCGCCGGCGAGTTCCGCTCGCTGGGCACGCCGGCCTCGCCCGGCACGTTCCTGGTGACCTTGACCGGCGGTGGTCGGCCACCGGGCCTTTATGAGGTCCCGCACGGCCTGCCTTTCCGCGATCTGCTTGCCCTGCACGGTGTTTCGCCCGATCGTGTGCAGGGCGCTTTGCTGGGCGGCTACTTCGCCGGGCTGCTCAACCGCAGCGTGCTGGACGCCACGCTGGACCACGAGACGTTCCGGGGCCTCGGCAGCGGGCTGGGCTGCGGCGCGATCGCGGTGATCGCCGACGACTGCCCGGTGGCGGTCGCCGCGTCCGTGCTGGCCTACTTCGATCGCGAAAACGCGGGCCAATGCGGTTCGTGCTTCAACGGCACCGCCGCGATGGCCGCCGCCGCCGGCGCGCTCCGCGACGGCGCCGCCACCCCCGAGGACCTCGACCGGCTGCGCCACTGGTCGGTGACGCTGCGCGGGCGCGGAGCCTGCGCCACCCTGGACGCCGCCACCAACGTGGCCGCCAGCATGCTCGACCAGTTTCCGCAGGCGGTGGCGCAGCATCTGGACAATTCCTGTGAACCGTGCCGCGCCAACGTGTTTAGCGCCGGGCGACCCTACGAGGTGGAGGCGGTGATCTACGCGTGAGCGGGGGCGTGAGAATCCATCTGGACCGCACCCTCTGCGACGGCTTCGGCATCTGCGCCAAACACGCGCCCGAATACTTCTCGCTCGACGACTGGGGATACGCGCGCCTGATCGGGGACGGCAACGTGCCCGAGGCCGACCGCGACGCGGTGATGCGCGCCCTGATGGACTGCCCGGTGCACGCCATCATGGAAATGGACGAACGCCGCCCGGACGACGTGCCGCCACCGCCGAGCACCGACGAGGACCCGGCCGCGCACGTCAAGACCGAGGCGAACGAAGCCGAATGGGGTTTCACGCGTTGACCGGACGCCCGCTGCCCCTGATCACGCAGGACAACGAGTTCTTTTGGACTTCGGGCGCCGACGGCACGCTGCGGCTGCAGGAATGCAAGACCTGCGACTCGCTGATCCATCCGCCGGCGCCGGTGTGCCGCTACTGCCGATCCCGGGAAGTGGGAGTGCGGGCCGTCTCCGGCCGCGCGACGCTCGCCGGGTTCACCATCAATCATCGGTTCAGCCTGCCCGGGATGCCGGCCCCGTACGTCGTCGCCCAGGTGGCGATCGCCGAGGACCCGCGCGTCCGGCTGACCACCAACATCGTTGAGTGCGAACCGGATCGGCTCGAGCTCGGTCTACAGGTGGAGGTCGTCTTCGAGCAGATCGAGGACGTCTGGCTGCCGCTGTTCCGGCCGGTTCCCGATGCCGAACCCGCTCCCCTGCCGTCCGACGAGATCGCGCCGGAGCGCTTTGGGGAACACGTGCGGCCCATGCTCACGGCGGAGAAGTTCGAAGACAAGGTCGCGCTCACCGGGATCGGCATGTCGCCGATCGGTCGCCGGCTGATGCAGCCGCCGCTGGCCCTGACGGTGCAGGCGTGCGAGGCGGCCATCGCCGACGCCGGGCTCACGTTCGCCGACATCGACGGGCTGTCCACGTACCCCGGCGGCGGCAACCTCGGCGGCTTCGGCGAGGGCGGGGTCACCGCGCTGGAGGCGGCGCTGGGGATCCGGCCGACGTGGCACAACGGCGGGATCGAAACGTTCGGCCCGGGTGGATCGGTGATCGCCGCGATGCTCGCCGTCGCCTGCGGGCTGGCCCGTCACGTGCTGTGCTTCCGGACGCTGTGGGAAGCCACCCACGGCGAGCTGATGAAGCAGGGCAAGATCACCCCGTCGATGGGCCGCATGGCGGGCTGGACGTTCCCGTTCGGCGCCACGTCGGCCGCCCACACGCTGGCGATGAACGCGCAGCGGCACTTTCACCGTTACGGCACGACGAAAGAGACGCTGGGCTGGATCGCGCTGAACCAGCGCGCCAACGCCGAACTCAATCCGACCGCGGTGTATCGCTCCCCGATGACGATGGACGACTACCTGGGCGCGCGGCCCATCACCACCCCGTTCGGCCTCTACGACTGCGACGTGCCGTGCGACGCCGCGATCGCCGTCATCGTCTCCGCCGTCGACGCCGCCCACGACCTGGCCAAGCCGCCCGTCCTGGTGGAGGCGGTCGGCACGCAGATCATCGAGCGAATCGACTGGGACCAAAGCACTCTCACCCACGAGCCACAGGTGCTGGGCCAGGCCGCCCACGTGTGGACGCGCACCTCGTTGCGGCCCACCGACGTCGACGTCGCCGAGCTCTACGACGGGTTCACCATGAACTGCCTGTCCTGGATCGAGGCGCTGGGGTTCTGCGGCATCGGCGAGGCCAAGGAATTCCTCGACGGGGGCAAGAACATCGCCCGCGACGGGCTGCTGCCGCTCAACACCCACGGCGGCCAGCTGTCGCACGGCCGCACCCACGGCATGGGCCTGCTACACGAAGCGATCAGCCAGCTGCGCGGGGAGGCCGGTGACCGGCAGGTCGCCGACGCCCGCGTCGGGGTGGTCAGTAGCGGCGGTCTCACCCCGAGCGGGGTCCTGCTGTTGCGGGCCGACGCATGAGCCCGCCGCGTCCCCGGCTGGTGATCGTCGACGGCGTGCCCATGTCGGCGATTGTCTGCGAAGCGGAGCGGCCAAAGGCCGTGATCGTGGCCATCCACGGCGGCGGCACCACCGCCGTCTATTTCGACTGCCCGGGCCACCCCTCGTACTCGTTGTTACGAACCGGCGCGGCAGCGGGTTTCACCGTGGTGGCGCTCGACCGGCCCGGCTATGGCAGCTCGGCGCCTTATCCCGAGGCGATGGCCCGTGGCGAGCAGCGCGTCAACCTGGCTTACGGGGCGATCGACCGCATCCTTGGGGAACGACCAAGCGGCGCAGGGTTGTTCGTCTGGGGCCATTCGGGCGGCTGCGAGCTGACCATGCGGATGGCCGCCGACGAGCGCGGCGCCGACCTGTTGGGCATCGAGCTCGCCGGGACGGGTCGGCACTACCACCCCGCGGCCCGGGAAATACTGAGAACGGCGACCCGCGAACGCCGCCCGCCGGGCATGCGCGACCTGCTGTGGAGCCCGGCGGAGCTGTACCCGCCCGAGGTCCTCGGCGGCGCGACGGTCTCCCCGTCGGCGCCGGCTTATGAGGACCAGATGGTCTCGGACTGGGCCCGCCAAACCTTCCCGGAGCTCGCGCCCGCCGTTCGCGTCCCGGTGCATTTCAGCATCGCCGAGCACGAAAAGGTCTGGCAGGCAGATGAGTCGGCGGTGACCGAGATCAGCGCCATGTTTTCCGCCGTGCCGCGATTCGTCGTGCACAGACAGCCGGAAGCCGGGCACAACATCAGCCTGGGCCACACCGCCCCCGACTACCACGCCAAAGTCCTTGCGTTCGTGGAGGAATGCGCGGCCGCGCGTCCATCCGAAACAGAATCCGATTTGGAGGCCGGATGAAAGTCGGATTCATCGGGCTGGGCAGTCAGGGCGGCCCCATGGCGCGCCGGATCGTCGAGGGCGGCTACAAGACGACGCTCTGGGCGCGCCGGCCCGCCTCGCTGGAGCCCTTCGCCGACACGCCGGCGACCCTCGCCACGTCGCCGGCCGATCTGGCCGCGGCGAGCGATCTGGTCTGCCTCTGCGTCGTCGGCGACGCCGACATCGAGGAACTCACCGGCGGCGCGGACGGGCTGCTGGCGGCGATGACGCCGGGAAGCGTCATCGCAATACACAGCACGGTGCACCCCGACACCTGCCGCGAGCTCGCGAAACGCGCTTATGCTCATGGCGTTTCGGTCATCGATGCGCCGGTCAGTGGCGGCGGTCCGGCCGCCTCAGAGGGCCGTCTGCTGGTGATGGTCGGCGGTGACGCGGAGGTCGTCGAGCGCTGCCGCCCGGTCTTCGAAACCTACGCCGACCCCGTCGTTCACCTCGGCGACCTGGGCTCCGGGCAAACGACCAAACTGCTCAACAACCTGCTGTTCACCGCCAACCTGGGTACGGCGGCCGCCACCTTGTCGCTTGCCAACGAGCTGGGCGTCTCCCCGGATCGGCTCGTCGAAGTCGTCTCGCGTGGCAGCGCAAACAGCTTCGCGCTCAACGCTCTTGGCGGGATCGGCGGCCTGGACCGGCTGGCGGGCCTGGCCGGGACGCTGCTGCAGAAGGACGTCCGGTTAATCGTCGAACTCGCCGAGCGCGCCGCGGCCGGCGGGGGCGCCGTGCTCGACGCGGCCGACGCCACGCTGACCCTGATGGGGCACCCCCGATGAAAGGCCCGGTGAAGGTCGGCTTCATCGGCGCGGGCCGGATGGGACGCCCCATGGTGGCCCGGCTTGTCGGCGCCGGCCACCACGTCCGGGTCGTGAGCCGGACGGACGCACGGCGCCGCGATCTCGCCCAGCTCGGCGCCCACGCGGTGGGCGACCTTGGCGAGCTCGGTCCGTGGGCCGACGTCACAGTGGTCTGCGTGTTCACCGACGAACAGGTCCGGCAGGTCTGCCTGGACGGTCCCCTGCTTCGCACGATGCGGCCGGGTTCCACGCTGGTGGTGCATACCACCGCCAGCCCGAAAACGATCGAGGCCATCGCCGCCCGCGCCGGCGACGTCGGCGTGGTCGACGCCCCCGTCAGCGGTGGCCCGCACGACATCGCCGCAGGCCGGGTGACCCTCTTCGTCGGCGGTGTTGCCGACACCGTGGACCGAGCGCGAACCGTGCTGGGCTGCTACGGCGATCCGGTCCTGCACGTCGGGCCGGTCGGCGCCGGCCAGAGGGTGAAGCTGGTCAACAACGCGCTGTTCGCCGGCCATATCGGGCTGCTCGCGGAGTCCATCCGGCTGGGCGAGAGCCTGGGCGTCCCGGAATCGACACTGCTGAAGGCCCTGCCACACGGCAGCGCCACCAGCCGCGTGCTGGACATCGTCGCCGCCCGGGGCTCCGTCAGCTCGTTCGTCGAGGTAGTAGGCGAATTCGTCGCCAAGGACGTGGCGGTGGTGCGTGGCATCGCCGCGGAACTGGGCGGCGACCTGGGAGCACTGGAGCAAGTCATCAATGCCGTAGAGGTCGGCGGGAAGGTCTGACATGGTGGTGTTTTGGTCTTTTCGCCGCGTCACGAAACCGCTACCGTTAGCGTTACAGTCAGGCAATCCGCTGTAACGGTTCAGCCCGCCGATGAGGAGCATGCAGTGACCAAGCCCAAGGTCGTCTTCGATCCGTTCTCCGAGGAGTTCTTCAACAATCCGTTCGAGATATATCGGCGGATGCGCGAGGACGCACCGCTGTACTACGACGAAAAAGAGGACTTCTACGCGCTGACCCGCCATGAGGACGTCGCGGCCGGGTTCAAGGACTTCGAGACGTATTCCTCGGCGCGCGGCTGCGACCTGGCGATGGTGCGGCGAGGGATCTCCCCCGAGCAGAAGTCGATCATCTTCATGGACCCGCCGGAACACCGCCACATGCGCAGCCTGCTCAACAAGGCGTTCACGCCGCGGGCCATCCAATCGCAGGTCGAGACGATCGTCGAGGTGATCGACAAGTACCTCGGCGCCGCGGATCCCGACAATTTCGACGTCGTGCAGGACTTCTCCGGGCCGTTCCCGGTGGAAGTCATCACCCGGATGGCCGGCGTTCCCGAGGAATACCGTCAGCAGGTGCGACACTGGATCGACACCAGCCTGCATCACGAACCCGGGCAGATCGAGATCAGCGAAGCCGGGATGCAGGCGAACATCGATACCGCGATGTACTACTTCGGCCTCATCCAGGAGCGGCGCGCGGAGCCGCAGGACGACATGATCAGCCGGCTGATCGCAGCCGAGGTCCCCGGCGACAACGGCGAGCCCCGCAAGCTCGACGACATCGAAATCACCGCGTTCGCCACCCTTTTGGGCGGCGCGGGCGCCGAGACCGTCACCAAGTTGCTCGGCAACGCCGCGGTGATCTTCGCCCGTCATCCCGACCAGTGGCAGAAGCTCCAGGACGACCGCAGCAAGATTCCCGGTGCGGTGGAAGAGCTGTTGCGCTACGAGGGGCCGGTCCAATACAACGTGCGCTACACCCTCAAGGAGGCGCACGTCAGTGGTGGCGTGATTCCCGCGGGCAAGCCGGTTTTCCTTTGCGGCGCGGCCGCGAACCGCGACCCGGAGGCCTTCACCGACGCCGAGACCTTCGACATCGAGCGCGACCAGACCGAGGCGCAACATCTGGGTCTCGGATACGGAATTCACAGCTGTCTTGGCGCGGCGCTGGCCCGCCTGGAAAGCAGGCTCGCGCTGGAGCGGCTGCTCGACTTCATGCCTCGCTACGAGGTGGACTGGGCGGGGTGCAAACGGGTGAACATGCAGAACGTCGCCGGCTG
Source organism: Mycobacterium sp. 1081908.1 (assembly GCF_001673535.1). Lineage (GTDB taxonomy): Bacteria > Actinomycetota > Actinomycetes > Mycobacteriales > Mycobacteriaceae > Mycobacterium. The sequence goes on from NZ_LZLY01000097.1 coordinate 79,684, forward strand.
GAAGAATGTACCCGTCAAGATACTTCGGTAAGGGGAATCCCAATGACGAAGAAAATCGAAGTCGACTGGGGGCTTTGCGAAAGCAACGGCGTCTGCATGGGCATCAACCCGGAGGTTTTCCACCTCGGCGACGACGACATGCTGACCGTGTTGCAGGAGGAAGTCACCCCGGAGATCGAATCGGACGTGCGCGAGGCCGTCCGTCAATGCCCCCGGCAGGCGATCTCCATCAAGGAGTAGCGGCCGCGGGTGTCTCGAATCCGGCGACGATGACCGCGTTGCAGTCCGCCGCCGATTGGCGCAGCTTCGCCGCCTTTTGGTAGGCCTCGGATTCGTACCACGCCCGGGCCGCGTCCACCGAGTCGAATTCCAGCACGACGGTCTGGTCGCCATGCCAGGCGCCCTCGATGACCTTGGGAGCGGTGTCGACCGCCAGTATGTTGACGCCACCCATCGCCGCTCCCGCGGCCCGACCGTAGGCCTTCATTCCCTCCGGATCCTTGACGGCCTCGGTCAGGATGACGTACCCCTTCGGCCCCTTAGCCACTCGAATCTCCTTACCTGCGTGCGGGTTTGGTCAGATCTTGCTGATCGCCTGCTCCGGGCAGCATTCGATGGCCTCCTCGGTGGCCGCTTCGAATTGCGTTGGGACGTCTGACGCTATCGCTTCGGCGTAACCATCGTCGGTCAGGCTGAAGACTTCCGGGCACAGCGTCGTGCACACGCCGTGACCGCGACAGCGCTGGTCGTCAACCGAAACTTTCATGCCGGCGTGAACTCCAGGTGCAGTTCCGTCAGGCCGCGCAGGATATAGGTCGGAACATATTGGTAGCGGCGGTCATTCGCCGGGCCGTGAACGGTCTCGTCGATCCTGATGTCGGACGTCCGGTCGAGCAGCCGCTCGATCGCCACCCGGGTCTCGGCCCGCGCCAGCGGCGCGCCCGGGCAGCTGTGGATCCCCCGGCCGAACGAGATGTGCTGGCGGGCGTTCTTGCGGCCCGGATCGAATGTGGTCGGGTCCTCGAAGCGTCGCGGATCCCGGTTCGCGGCCGCCTGCACGATCATCACGGTGGTGCCCGCCGGCAGGTCGACGCCGCCGACGTTGACGGGCACCCGGTTCAACCGGAAGTCGCCCTTGACCGGGCTTTCGTGGCGAAGCGACTCTTCGATGAAGTTGGGGATCAGGCTGCGGTCCCTGCGCAGCTGCGCCTGAATGTCCGGGCGCTCCGCGATCGTCTGCAGCGCGGCGCCGAGCAGCCGCACGGTGGTCTCCTGGCCCGCCGAGAAGACGTTGCTGGCGACACGGGCGACGTCTTCGACGTCGGGAATCGAGCCGTCGGGGAAGGTGGCGGTCGCGAGGCCGGTCAGCACGTCGTCGCGGGGCTCGCGGCGGCGGTCCCTGACGTAGTCGGAGAAAAGGCCGTAAAGGAATTCCAGCGGACTGTGTGACAGCGACTCCTTGCCGGTGCCCCCGATGCCGCCCCCCGCATGCTCGGCGATGCCCTTGACGAACTTGTCGCGATCCTCCATGGGCACGCCCAGCAGGTCGGCGATCACCAGCAGCGTGAACGGGCCGGCGAAGCCCTTGATCCAGTCGCCGCGGCCGGGCGCCAGGAAATCGTCGAGCGCCTGGTCGGCCAGCGCCCACATCGCGTCCTCGTTCTCCTTGAGGCGCTTCGGGGTGATCAGCCTCATCAGCAGCGAGCGGTGGTTGGTGTGGGTCGGCGGATCCAGCGTGGGCAGCTGGTCGCTGAACGGCAGCTCGTCGCGGTGCTGCTCGATGAGCTCGGTGATGTCGGTGTCGCCCAGGCCGTCCAGGGGCACCGGGAAACCGGGAAACGGGCCGGTCACTGACGTGCAGGAGGACCACGTCTCGGCGTCGTTCAGCACGGCGCAGGCTTCCTCCCAGCCGGTCACCATGGTGACGCCGTGGTGGGGTTCCCTGGTGACCGGGCATTGCTGCCGCAGCGCCTCGTAATAGGGGTATGGGTCCGCGATGAGCTCTTTGCCGCGGAAGAAATCCATCTTGGTGAGGTCGTTCACCGTGTCGCTCCGTTCGAATCTCAGCAGTGAGAATGAGCCTCTCAGAGATGAGTATTACATTTCCACACGGCCCAGTCGTCGTCAAACGGCAGGCTGCCGAGTTGGAAGGGGTGACTAGCCCGCGGGGACCAGGTCGGCGGCGACCGACGGCCAGGCCAGCAGCCCGCTTCGGAAGGTTTCGAGGTAGTCGATCGACCCGTGCGGCGCGGCCGCCGCCGCGAGCGCCTGGCCCTTGAAGATCTTGGCCGCCATGCTCAGCCGGTGTTGTACCAGGCCAACGCTGTCGTCCAGCTCGGCCGGCCAGCTCTCGCCCCACAGGGTGACCTCGGTGACGCCGTGGTCGAGGGCTTGCAATACCCCCTGCCGCACCCGGGAGTCGCACCCGAACAGGTCCGCCGCGGCCGCCAGCGCCTGGGGGCGCGGCCGCGATTTGACGGCGGCGAGCGCGTCCTCGAGGTCGAGCGTCCGGGCCCCGATGATCTGCAGCGGCCGAAGGTCCGGGCAGTCGGCCAGGTCGGTCAGCAGCACGGTGACGTCCCATCCCGCCATCGAGCGGTCGAAGAGCCAGCCGCCCGCGAACCGCACCACGTCGACGACGCTGGAGGCGACGACGTCGAGGCGGTACCTCATGTCTTCCCGTTGGTCGTCGGCGGCGCGAAGTCCCGCGCCAGCGCCTCCGTGTACTCCTTGAACGCGTCGGTCAGCGGTATCGAAGGGTCGAGCAACCATATTGTTTCCATTCCGTGGACGAAGGCCAGAATTTCCACTGCCTTGGCGGCCGGGTCTATGTCGGTGCGATACCGGCCGTCGGCCTGGCCGCGCCGGATGAGGTCGCCCACAATGTCGATGGCTTGACGCTGTCGGGACAGCATGCGGTCGTGCAGCGGGGCCTCGGGATCGATGTTTTCGATCAGCAGCACGGTGAACGTGCCGACCATCTCGGGTGCCCGCGTGAAGCGATCGGCGACCCGGGCGATCTCGACCATCAGATCGCCGGCCCGGTCCGCGTGGGAGTCGTCGTCAGCGTCACGGGCGTCGAGCACCGCGTGCAGCAGCTGCTCCTTGGATTCGAAGTGGTGCAGCAGGCCGGCCGGGGTCACGCCGGCCTCTCCGGCGATTTGGGCGAGCGTGGTGTTACGCCAGCCGTTGCGCGTGAGCAGGCGTTGTGCGACATCGAGAATCCGCTGCTTGCGGTCCTCACCTTTGGCGAGAAGCGTGTCGTATCGCCGCGCGACGGGCACCGGGCTCCCTCGGGACTAGCCGTTGTAACAACCTACTGAACACACAGTAGGTTGGTTTGCCGCCTGTGACAAGCGTCGCATTTCGGGCCGTTTTGCGGCGCGTTAAGAGACCAGCTCGACCAGGGTGGCGTTGGCCGTGCCGCCGCCCTCGCACATCGTCTGCAGGCCGTATCGGATGCCGTTATCCCGCATGTGGTGGGCCATGCGGGTCATCAGCACCGCGCCGGAGGCGCCCAGCGGGTGTCCCAGCGCGATGGCGCCGCCGAGCGGGTTCAGGCGATCGGGGTCCGCTCCGGTTTCCGCGAGCCACGCCAGGGGGACCGGCGCGAACGCCTCGTTGACCTCGAAGACCCCCACGTCCCCGAGTGAGACGCCGGCCTTGGTCAGCACCTTCTCGGTCGCCGGGATGGGGCCGGTCAGCATGAGCACCGGGTCCGCCCCCGTGACGGCGCCGGCCCGGTAGCGCAGCAACGGCGTCAAACCCAACTCGACGGCCATCTCCGACGTGGTCACCAGCAGCGCCGCCGCCCCGTCGGAGATCTGCGAGGAATTGCCCGCATGGATCACGCCGTCGTCGACGAACGCGGGCTTGAGCCCGGCCAGTTTGTCGACGGTGGTGCCCCGGCGCACCCCCTCGTCGGCGACGACGGCTCCGTCGTCGGTGAACACCGGAACGATCTGATCGGTGAAGGCCCCGCCGTCCTGCGCGGCGGCCGCCCGCTCGTGCGACTGGGCCGAGTACTCGTCCAGCTGGCCGCGGGAAAACCCCCACTTCTTGGCGATCATCTCCGCCGACAGGCCCTGGTTGAACGAGAAATCGTCATAGCGCTCAAGGACTTTCGGGCCGTAAGGCATCCCCGACGCCCGGGCCGCACCCAGCGGAACGCGGCTCATCACCTCCACGCCGCCGGCCACGACGACGTCCTGCTGACCCGACATCACCGCCTGCACGGCGAAGTCGAGCGCCTGCTGACTCGAACCGCACGCCCGGTTGACCGTGGTCCCGGGGATGGTCTCCGGCCAGCCGGCGGCCAGGACGGCGTAGCGCCCGATGTTGCTGGACTGGTCCCCGACCTGCGACACGCATCCCCAGATCACGTCGTCGACGATTTCCGGGCCGACGCCGGCGCGTTCCAGCACCTCGTTGAGCACGACCGCGGACAGGTCCGCGGGATGCATGCCCGACAACCCGCCGTTGCGCTTTCCTACCGCGGTCCGAACCGCCTCGACGATGACTGTCTCACGCATCTTCACTCCGTGTTTTTTCGTCAGAACTCGATAACGCCCATCGACCAGTAAACGACGGCTCGCGTCGCTCGGCGAACGCGGCATAGGCGTCCGCCGCGTCCGCCGTCGCGAAATTGCCGATTTGCGCGCGCGCCTCGTTGGCCAGCGCGTCGCGAAAGGTACTGTGGGCGCCCTCGTCCAGCAGTGCCTTCGTTTGCGCCAGCGCGAACGGCGGACCGGCCGCGAGCCGGTCGGCGAGATCCCGGACGAAGGCATCGATCTCGGTGGCGGACACCACCCAGGTCACCAGGTTGAGGGCTTGGGCTTCGGCCGCGTCGATGGTCTCCGCGAGCAGCGCGAGGCGCTTGGCCTGTTGCAGGCCAACGTGTTTCGGCAGCAGCCAGGAACCGCCCAGGTCGATGGACAGGCCCCGCTTGGAAAAGATCTGGCAGAACGAGGATTCCGGTGTGGCGACCACCAGATCGCAGCCCAGCGCCAGGTTCCATCCGGCCCCGACCGCGACGCCGGTCACTTTGGCGACGGTCGGAATCGCGAGCTCGTGCAACGCCAGCGCCACGTCGGTGAGGCGCTGCAGCTTGTATTTCGGATGAATGTCGTCGGGTACCGAGATGTCGGCGCCGGAGCAGAAGCTGCCGCCGGCTCCGGTGATGACGAGCGCACGCACGCCGCGGTCACGCCCCGTCTCGTCGAGGGCGTCCCGCAACGCGAGCCACAGCTCGGGGTTGATCGCGTTCTTGCGGCGCGGACGATTGAGGGTCAGCGTCCGCACGCCGCCGCGGTCGTCCACCAGCAGCACGGGATCGTCGGGCGTAATCACATCACCATGCCGCCGTCGACCGGCAACACCTGCCCGGTGATGTACGACGCGGCGTCGGAAGCCAGGAAGACGAACGCGCCGGCGACTTCCTCGGGTTCGGCCCAGCGCTTCAACGGGATTCGGGCCATCATGTTGGCCGCGAACTTTTCGTTGGTCCGGATGGTCTCGGTCATTTTCGTGGCCGCCAACGGCGCCAGCGCGTTGACCAGAATCCTCTTGGGCGCCATCTCACGAGCCAGCGACTTGGTGAACCCGATGATGCTGGCCTTGGCGGCGGAGTAGTTCACCTGCCCGAGGGTGCCGGTAATCCCGGCCGACGAGACGACGTTGATGATTCGGCCCGTTCCGTCGGTCGGCAGGAACGCGAGCGCGGCCTGGGCGCAGTGAAAGGCGCCCATGAGGTGGATGTCGAGCACCCGGTGGAAGCTCTCGTCGGTGAGATCGGCGAACATGGCGGGCGCGGTGACTCCGGCGTTGTTGACCAGAATGTGCAGCGTCCCCTCGGTGAGGCCCGCGGCTCGTCCGGCAGCCGCGTCGGCCGCCTGCCGGTCGCGGACGTCGAGGGCGATGCCGTCGGCCTTGCCGCCGGTGGCGCAAATCTCCTGTGCGACGGCCGAAGCCGCGTCACCGTCGATGTCGCTGACGAGCACCGCGGCGCCGGCTGTGGCCAGCGCCCGTGCGACCGCCGCCCCGATCCCGCTGCCGGCCCCGGTCACCAACGCCGATCGGCCCGTGAGGTCGAACAGCGGATTGGTCATCAATAGCTCCTCGGCAATTTCAGGACGTTGGATCCCAGGAAATTCAAAATCATCTCCTGGCTGACCGGCGCGATCTTCATCAGGCGGGCCTCGCGGAAGTAGCGCGTGATGTGGTACTCCTCGGCGTAACCCATGCCGCCGTGGGTCTGCAACGCCCGGTCCGCGGCGGTGAAGCCCGCGTCCGCGCACAGGTATTTGGCGGTATTGGCTTCGCGCCCACAGGGTTTGCCGTTGTCGTAGAGCCAGGTCGCCTTGCGCAGCATCAGTTCGGCCGCGTCGAGGCGGGCCAGCGAATCGGCGAGCGGGAACTGCAGGCCCTGGTTCATTCCGATGGGCCTGCCGAAGACCTCACGCTCGTTGCCGTACTTCACGGCCTTGTCCAGCGCCACCCGTCCGATGCCGAGCGCCTCGGCGGCGATCAGCATCCGTTCGGGATTCAGGCCGTCCAGGATGTACTGGAAACCCTTGCCCTCCTCGCCGATTCGATCGGCGACGGGCACCTCGAGATTGTCGATGAACAACTCGTTGGAGCTGACGGCGTTGCGGCCCATCTTGCGAATGGGGCGGATGTCGACTCGGCTGCGGTCGAGATCGGTGATGAACAGCGTCATCCCGTCGGTCTTCTTGGCGACCTCGTCATAGCTTTGAGTCCGGGTCAGCAGCAGGATCTTGTCCGACTCCATGGCTTTCGAGATCCACACCTTGCGGCCGTTGACGATGTAGCGGTCGCCGTCGCGTTTGGCGAAGGTGGTGATGCGCGACGTGTCCAGCCCGGCACCGGGTTCGGTGACCCCGAAGCAGACGTGCACCTCACCGGTCGCGACCTTGGGCAGCGTGCGCGCCTTGAGTTCGTCGGAACCGTGCACCACCACGGGCTGCATGCCGAAGATGGACAGGTGAATTGAGCTGGCGGCGTTCATGGCGCCGCCGGATTTGGCGACCTCTTCGAGCAGGATGGTGGCTTCGGTGATCCCCAGGCCGTGCCCGCCGTATTCGGTGGGGATCGTCATGCCGAGCCAGCCGCCGTCGGCGATGGCCTTGTAGAACTCGGCCGGAAACTCGTGCGCCTGGTCTTTTTCCATCCAGTACTGGTCGTCGAACTTGCGAGCCAGCTCGGCCACCGACCGGCGGATCAGCTCCTGGTCATCGGTCAGCTCGAAGTTCATTCCACCGCCGGGCACTGCTGGATCTCCTCTCAGCGCGAGCAGACACAAAAGCGTCCGACACGCCGACAAATTTGGCGCTTTTGCGTCTGCTCGGCGCCAGTACGGCTCAGTCCGTGTTGCCGGTAAGGGCCTTCGCGTTGGCGGCGAAGTCCGCGAAGGACGAGCCGCCCCGGGAGTCCTTGTCGTGGCCCTTCGCCCTGATGGACACGTCGTGCCCCTCGGCGGCCTTGCGCAGCGCACCGACGGTCGCCTGTTCGCGCGAAATGTGAGTGAACGGGTCGAACGAGTACCAACGCATGGCATTCTCGTAGGCCATCTTGTTGATCTCGTCGTCGGGAACGTCGTTGATGGACAACACATCCCACAGTTCTTCGGGCGCGCCCGGCCACATCGAGTCGCTGTGCGGGTAGTCGGCCTCCCAGGCGATGTTGTCGATGCCGATCATGTTGCGCAGCGCGACGCCCACCTTGTCGCTGATGAAGCACGTCAGGAAGTGCTCGCGGAAGACGTCGCTGGGCAGCTTGCCGCCGAAGTTCTGGTGGGTCCACGCGGAATGCATTTCGAAGGTGCGGTCGGCCCGCTCCAGGAAGTAGGGGATCCACCCGGTCCCGCCCTCGGAGAGCGCGATCTTCAGGTCGGGGTATTCCTTGATCGGCCGGGACCACAGCAGGTCCGCCGCGGCCTGCACGATGTTCATCGGCTGCAGCGTGATCATCACGTCCATGGGCGCGTCGGGCGCCGTGATCGCCAGCCGGCCCGAGGACCCGATGTGCACGTTCATCACGGTGTTGGTGTCGCACAACGCCTTCCACAGCGGGTTCCAGTACTCGTCGTGGAAGCTGGGGTAGCCCATCGCGGCCGGGTTCTCGGTGAAGGTCAGCGCGTGCACGCCCTTCTTCGACACCCGGCGCACCTCGGCGGCGCACGCCTCGGCGTCCCAGATCACCGGGATCGCCATCGGGATGAACCGCGCGGGGTACGCCCCACACCACTCGTCGATGTGCCAGTCGTTGTACGCCTGTACCAGCGAGATCGAGAAGTCGTGGTCCTCGGTGGCGAACAGCCGCCCGGCGAAACCGGGGAACGACGGGAAGCAGATCGAGGCCAGGATGCCCCCGGCGTTCATGTCCTTGATGCGTTCGTCCACGTTGTAACAACCCGGCCGGATTTCGTCGAGCCCGGTCGGCTCGATGCCGTACTCCTCCTTGGGCCTGCCGGCGACCGCGTTCAGCGCCACGTTCGGGATGACCGTGTCGCGGAATTTCCACATGTCGGAGCCGTCGGGATTGTGCACCAATCGGGGCGCGTCGTCGATGTACTTCTTGGCCAGGTGGTTCTTGAACATGTCCGGCGGCTCGACGGTGTGGTCGTCGACGCTGATCAGGATCATGTCTTCCTTGTTCATGGCCAGTCCTCTCCAAGTCTGATCCAGCTGAGCGATTCGGACGCGCCGCTCCGCACAGCATCGGCGAATGATCGCCTGGCGCCAAGATCACTATTTTGAAAACTATCTTCTCGCGCAGCGAGAATCAACATCCAGCGAACGTCGCGGGCCCGGCCAGCACGGATCCCGGCCGTCGGCATTGACCATCCGACCGAATCATGCAAGTCTATTGGTTGGAAATGAGAATCTGATTCTCCTTGTCCGAGAGTTGGTCGGGAGAACGCCGAGAGGAGACCCCGGATGCGCCTGCAGCCGCTGCCCGCGGACCAGTGGGACGAGGCTGTCGAGCAGTCACTGTCCGGCATGCTGCCCCCGGAACGGCGTAATCCGCGGGATGCCGGCACTCTCATGTCGACGCTCGTGCGCCACCCGAAGTTGACCCGCGCGTATTTGCGGTTCAGCGGGTATCTGCTCTTTGCTTCCTCCCTTCCCGTGCGCGTCCGCGAGCAAGCGATCCTGCGGGTCGCCCATCGGCGTGACTGCGCCTACGAATGGTCACACCACGTGGACATCGCGAAGGAAGCGGGACTCTCCGACGCCGAGATCGCGGCCGCCAAAACCGGCCAGACCGACGACGAGTTCGATCGCGCCGTGTTCGCCGCCGTCGACGAACTCGACGAGAAGTCGAATGTCTCGGATCAGACGTGGGCGACCCTCGGCGAACGGCTTGACGAACGTCAGCGGATGGACTTCGTCTTCACGGTCGGCGGCTACATCGCGCTCGCGATGGCCATCAACACTTTTGGCGTTCAGCTCGAGAACGAGAAAGGTTAGAGCCTTGCCCCACTTCCCGAAACCAGCTGCCGGAAGCTGGACAGAAAACTACCCCGAACTGGGGACCGCCCCGGTCGACTACACCGATTCCATCGATCCGGCATTCTTCGAGGCCGAGCGCGAGGCGATCTTCAAGAAAACCTGGCTCAACGTCGGCCGCGTGGGGCGGCTGCCGCGCACCGGCAGCTACTTCACCAAAGAGCTGCCGTCGGCCGGGAAAGGCATGTCGGTGATCGTCGTCAAGACCAAGGACGGATCCGTCAAGGCGTTCCACAACGTCTGCCGTCACCGCGGAAACAAGCTGGTATGGAACGACTTTCCGCATGAGGAGACGTCGGGTACCTGCCGGCAGTTCACCTGCAAATACCACGCCTGGCGCTACAGCCTGGACGGCGACCTGACCTTCGTCCAACAGGAGGACGAGTTTTTCGACCTCGACAAGAGCCAATACGGCCTGGCGCCAGTGCGCTGCGAAGTGTGGGAAGGCTTCATCTTCATCAACTTCGACGACAACGCGGCGCCGCTGATCGACTACCTCGGGCCGCTGGCCAAGAGCATCGAGGGCTACCCCTTCGGCGAGATGACGGAGACCTACTCCTACCGGGCCGAGGTCGGCAGCAACTGGAAGCTGTTCATCGACGCGTTCATCGAGTTCTACCACGCGCCGATCCTGCACCAGGGTCAGTACACCAAGGAAGAAGCCGCCAAGATCCAGAAGTACGGCTACGAGGCGTTGCACTACGAGGTGGCCGGCCCGCACAGCCTGCAGTCGACGTGGGGCGGTCAGGCGCCGCCGCCCGACATGTCCATGGTCAAGCCGATGGACCAGGTGTTGCGCAGCGGCTTGTTCGGTCCGTGGGACAAGCCGGAGATCATCGAGAACCTCGAGCTGCCACCCGGTGTCAACGTGAAGAGGGTGCCGCAGTGGGGAATCGACTCGTGGCTCTTCTACCCCAACTTCATGCTGCTGATCTGGGAGCCGGGCTGGTTCCTGACCTACCACTACTGGCCCACCGCCGTCGACAAGCACATCTTCGAGTGCACGCTGTATTTCGTTCCGCCGCGCAACGCACGCGAGCGGCTGGCCCAGGAGCTGGCCGCGGTGACGTTCAAGGAATACGCGCTGCAGGACGCCAACACGCTGGAAGCGACCCAGACCATGATCGGCACCCGGGCCGTCAAGGAATTCCTGCTGTGCGATCAGGAAGTCTTGATCCGCCACTTGCACAAGACGACCGGCGATTACGTAAAGGAGTACGCCCACAATGGCGCTGCCCGCTGAATTCGCTGACCTCGAGCCCTATTTGGACTGGGACCTGGCGACCGAACCCGAGCGCTACGCCAAGCGGCTGGCCTCGACGATGTCGGAGATGCAGGCGTTCTACGACGTGGCGTTCCCCCGCCTGGAGGACGCCATCGCCTACTGCGACAAGTTCCCGCTCGACGACCTGCCCGATGACGCCCGTACGCTGATGCACATCATGCAGTCGCTCGTCATGGTGTCGTTCCCGATCGAGGCGTGGAAGCAGCCCCGGGTCCCCGACAGCGGCGCGGCATGGGTGGAGTGCATCCGGGAACCGGTGATCTAACCGGTGTTGACGATCAAGGCCGCCGGGCTGCTTGACGTCGACGCCGGCGAGATCGTGTCCCCCGGCGTCATCCAGGTCGAGGGCGACCGAATCGCGAGTGTGGGCGGTCGGGGCCCGCAGGGTCCCGAAAATGAGGTGCTCGACCTCGGCGACCGGATCCTGTTGCCCGGGCTGATGGACATGGAGGTCAACCTTCTGATGGGCGGGCGCGGGGAGAAACCCGGCTTGTCCCAAGTCCAGGACGACCCCCCGACGCGGGTGCTGCGCGCGGTCGGCAACGCCCGCCGCACGTTGCGCGCCGGCTTCACCACGGTGCGAAACCTCGGGTTGTTCGTCAAGACCGGTGGTTACCTGCTCGACGTCGCGCTGGGCAAGGCGATCGACGCGGGCTGGATCGAGGGGCCGCGAGTGGTGCCGGCCGGCCACGCCATCACCCCGACCGGCGGCCATCTGGACCCGACGATGTTCGCCGCGTTCGCGCCCCACGTGCTGGATCTGACGGTCGAAGAGGGCATCGCCAACGGGATCGACGAAATCCGCAAGGCGGTGCGCTACCAGATCAAACACGGCGCCGAGCTGATCAAGGTCTGCTGCTCCGGTGGTGTGATGTCGCTGACGGGACCGCCCGGGGCGCAACATTATTCGGACGAGGAACTGCGTGCGATCGTCGACGAGGCGCACCGGCGCGGGTTGCGCGTCGCCGCCCACACGCACGGGGCGGACGCGGTAAAGCATGCCGTCGCGGCCGGCATCGACTGCATCGAGCACGGCTTCCTGATCGACGACGACGCGATCGCGACGATGGTCGAGCACGGCACGTTCCTGGTGTCCACGCGGCGCTTGGCGGAGGGCATGGACGTCTCGCACGCCCCGCCCGAGCTGCAGGCCAAGGCCGCGGAGATGTTCCCGAGGTCGCGCACCTCGATCCTGGCCGCGCACAAAGCCGGTGTGAAGATCGCCGTCGGCACCGACGCCCCCGCGATACCGCACGGCAAGAACGCCGACGAACTGGTCACCCTCGTCGAATGGGGCCTGCCGCCGCTGGCGGTGCTGCGCGCCGCGACGGTGACCGCGGCGGAGCTGATCAACTCGACCGACCGGGGACGGCTGGCGGCGGGGCAGCTCGCCGATATCATCGCGGTACCCGGAAACCCGTTGGAAGACATCACCGTTACCCAGCACGTCAGCTTCGTCATGAAAGGCGGCAAGGTCTATGCCAACCAGAACTGACGACCTGGTCGAGATTCAGCAGCTGCTCGCCCGCTACGCCGTAACCATCACCCAGGAGGACATCGACGGCCTGGTCGGCGTATTCACCCCGGACGGAACCTACAGCGCGTTCGGCGACACGTACCCGCTGGACAAGTTCCCCGAGTTGGTGGCAGCGGCGCCAAAGGGCTTGTTTCTCACGGGAACCGCGCTGGTAGACATCGACGGCGATTCGGCCAGCGGCACCCAGCCGCTGTGCTTCATCGACCACGCCACCCATGACATGAGGATCGGCTACTACCGCGACACCTACGCCCGCACCGCCGACGGATGGCGGCTGAAGACAAGGGCGATGACGTTCATCCGTCGCAGCGGCGTGCACGACTCCGGGCGCCCGCACGCCGTCGGCCGCCCGCAGCCGTGAAAGCCGAGCCGTGAATGTCGAGGAGTTCCGGGCAGGCCTGTGCGCGTGGCTCGACGACAATGATCTGACCCCGGGGCCCGACCACTCGCTGCAGGGCCATATGGAGCAATTCGCCCGGGTCAGCCGTGCGTTGTATGACGCCGATTGGATGCGCTACGGCTGGCCGGTCGAAGTCGGCGGCCTGGGGGGTCCCGCCGTGCTTCGCGCGATCGTCGGCGAGGAAGTGGTGGGCCGCCGGCTGGCCGAGCCGGGCCCCTACTCGATGCTCGAGGTGCTGGCACCCACGATGATCGATTACGCGCCCGGCGAACTCGCGGCGGAGATGGTGCCGCGGCTGCTCAGCGGTCGCGAGCACTGGTGCCAGGGCTTTTCCGAGCCGGGGTCCGGCAGCGACCTGGCCTCGCTGACCACCCGAGCCACGCCTCAAGGCGACAACTGGATCGTCAACGGCCAGAAGGTCTGGACCAGCTTCGCGCAGTTCTCGACACGCTGCGTCCTGCTGACCCGCACCGCGCCGGGCTACGACGGAATCACCGCCTTCTTCGTCGACCTCGACACCCCGGGCATCACCATTCGGCCGCTACACACGATGCACGGGGTGGACGAATTCTGCGAGGTCTACTACGACGACGTGGTGATCCCGGCAAGCCGCATGCTCGGCCAACCCGGAGACGGCTGGCGACTCGCGATGGACCTGCTGCCCTATGAGCGCTCCGCCTGCTTCTGGCAGCGAATCGCCTACCTGTACTCGCGCTTCGACCAGCTCCTGGCCGAAGCGCGCGAACCCGACGAATCGGCCCTCGGCTCGGCCTATCTGGCGCTGCACACGTTGCGCTGCCGATCCCGAGACACCCAGCACCGGTTGCGCGACGGCGCGCGATTGGGACCGGACACCTCGATCGACAAAGTTCTGTTGGCCGCCGCCGAGCAACGGCTCTACGACACCGTCCGCGACCTGTTGCCCGGAACGCTGGAGCTCGACGACACACCGTGGCGCTCGGAGTACCTCTATTCGCGCGCGGCCACCATCTATGGCGGCACCGCCGAGATCCAGCGCAACATCATCGCGCGCCGGCTGCTCGACCTCGGGAAGGAGTGAACGGTGGACTCCGAGGCACTCAGCATGCTGGCCGACTCGCTGCGGACCACCATGACCGCCGCGAGCGGGACCAAGCTCGACGCGGCGCTGTCCGAGCTCGGCTGGCGCGACATGCTCGACGAAATACCCGACGCGGCAATACCTTTGGTGTTCCGTCTGCTCGGCGAGACCGGCGCGCATGCCCCGGTGCTCAACGATGTGGTGCTGCGGGCGGCCGGACGCGCGGACGGCGGAACAGTGCCCCTGCCGTTCGCCGGGGGTTCGTGGGTGGTGTGGGAGCGCGACGACCGCGCCGCCGCGACGATGGGCGGGCTGCCGATACACCATGTGCCCGAGGGCGATCCGGTGCCGCTCGCCGAGGGCAGGCGGGCGGTGGGCTGGTGGCTGGTCGGCACCAGCCGGGCGATGCTGACGCTGGCGCGCCAGCACCGCGGCGACCGGGTCCAGTTCGGTCAGCGCATCAGCTCATTTCAGGCGATCCGGCACCGGTTGGCCGAAACGCTCGTCGCGATCGAGGGCGCCGAGGCGACCCTGAACGCCGCGCAGCCGGATGACGCCGGCCTGGCGTCCCTGCTGGCCAAGGCCGCGGCCGGACAGGCGGCGCTCACCGCCGCGCGCCACTGCCAGCAGGTGCTGGGCGGCATCGGCTTCACCGCCGAGCACCAGCTGCACCACCACGTCAAGCGGTCGCTGGTCTTGGACGGGCTGCTGGGCAGCGCACGGGAATTGACCCGCGAAGCCGGAACGATGTTGCGAACCAAGGGCTTCGCGCCACGGCTGGCGCAGCTGTAACGGTCGACCGGATTCCTGCGCGTACACTCGTCTCGCAACCACGAGGATGGGACGCGATGAGCCAGCCCGACGTACCCCGAAACGAGGTCGGCGTCGCCTCGCTGCTCGTGGGCATCGTCGCGCTACTTACCTGCTGGCTGCTGATCGGGGTGCCGTTCGGCATCGCGGCGGTGATAACGGGCGATGTCGCCCGCAGACGGGTGCAGCGCGGTGAGGCCAACAATCCCCGAATCGCCATGGCGGGCATGGCGTTAGGGGCCGTGTCGATCGCGGCCGGGGTCGCCGTGATCGGTTACTACGCCTGGTCGGACGCCCGCTAGTTGCGCGGCAGGCCGAGGACCCGTTCGGCGATGATGTTCCGCTGAATCTCGGACGTGCCGCCGGCGATGGTCGCGGCGAAGCTGCGGGCGTAGCGGTCGAACCAGCTGCGGTAGTGGCTGTCGAGATTCAGCGGGACGAACGGGGCCGTCACCGCGTGGTACACGAGACCCTCGGCGCCCGAGGCGTTCAGCGCGTCCTCCGAGGCGCGCTGCAGCGCCTCGGAACCAAGCAGCTTGAGGACCGACTGGGCGGGCACGTCCTCCTCGCCGCGCGCGGCGCGCGCCAGGGCGGCCGACCCCAGCAGCCGCAGCGCGTAGGAATCCATCACCAGGGTGGCGTAGCGGTCGCGCTCGAGCGCTCCGGACGGGCTGAAATCGGCGGTCAGCCCGTGCAACAGGTCGACGTAGCCCATCCACAGCATGACCCGTTCGTGTCCCAGCGAACCGGTTGCCACCCGCCAGCCCTCATCGAGCTGGCCGACGAGATTCTCGGCCGGCACTCGCGCATCGGTGAAAAACACCTCGTTGAAGTCGATTTCGTCGCCGTCGCACATCGACGCGAACGGGCGACGCACCACACCCGGAGTATTGGTCGGGATCATCAACGCGCTGATGCCCTTGTGTTTCGGCTTTCCCGGATCGGTGCGGACGAATGTCAACAACACGTCGGCGTCGTGAGCGCCCGACGTCCACACCTTCTGCCCGTTGACCACGAAGTGGTTACCGTCAAGCACCGCCCGCGTTTTCAGCGACGCCAGGTCGGAGCCCGCGCCCGGTTCGCTCATCCCCAGCGACGCCGTGATCTCGGCCCGCAAAATCGGCACCGCCCACCGCCGCTTCTGCTCCGTGGTGCCAAACGTCAGCAACGACGCCGCGATGATGCCCACGCCCTGCGGATTGAAACTTTGATAGATGCGCCGGCGACCCAATTCCTCCATATGCACGTACTGCTGCAAAAGCGTCGCGTTGCGACCACCGAATTCCGGTGGATTGCCGGGCAGCAGCCACCCGCTGTCGAAGAGCAGCCGCTGCCAGCGCCGAGCCCACTCCGGGACGTGCGAACTCGACCGCGGCCGCTCGAGGGCCTCCGCGTCGGAGGGGAGATGCTCGTCCAGAAACGCCACGAACTCGGCGCGGAACGCCTCGACGTCGGCATCGAAGGTCAGTTGCACAGCACTCCCTGAAAGACGGTTCCGGCGATTCTCGGGGCCGGCGCGTTTCGCTCTTGCGATTACGCTTCCCTACACACGTGTAAGAGAATAGTATTCTCGTCGTGAGAAAGTTACAATCTCCGACACGGCGTCCATAGGGGGTCGAGCGCACCGATGGCACGGCGTTCTCCGGTAGAGTCCAATCATGTTCTCCCCACGCGGCAATCGTCCGAGCCGACCGTGACAAGCCCGAGCGAAGAGCCGGCCTGGAAGCAGCGCGCCGTCGAGCGGTCGATCAAGACCGCGAAACTGCGCGCGGCACAGCGTGTTCAGCGATTCCTCGACGCGGCACAGGCCATCATCATCGAGAAGGGCAGCACCGACTTTACCGTCCAGGAGGTCGTGGATCGCTCGCGCCAGTCGTTGCGGAGCTTCTACCTGCAGTTCGACGGCAAGCACGAGCTCTTGCTCGCCCTGTTCGAAGACGCATTGAGCCGGTCCGCCGATCAGATCCGCGCGGCCACGGAGAGCCACACCGACGCACTGGAGCGCCTCAAGGTCGCCGTCGAGCTGCTGTACGAGTCTTCACGCCCCGACCCGACGGCCAAGCGGCCGCTGTTCACCGACTTCGCGCCCCGTTTGCTGGTCACGCACCCGGCCGAGGTCAAGGTCGCGCACGCCCCGCTGCTGGCGTTGCTCACCGAGCTGATGGAGGCCGCCGCCGAGGCCGGCAAGCTGCGCGCCGAAATCAACCCGAAGCGAGTGGCCGCCATGACCATGCAGACGGTCATGTTCATCGCGCAATCAAGTGGCGGCTCCGACGACGCGACGGTGCATCCCATCACCGCCGACGAGGTGTGGGACTTCTGCTCACGCGGATTCGTCGGCTAGCGCGTTCGTTCGCCCCGTGACGGAACGAGCAAATAGCGCACGCCATTGCCAGCAGAGAATGATGTTCTCTAATATCTAGAACGGGATCTAGCCAAAATGGATCCGGCGTTGACATGCGTCGGTGGGCGACGACAACGGCTGTCCGCTGAGCCATTGAGGAAATGAGGTAGTAGCCATGACTGGACGTGTCGAGGGCAAAGTCGCCTTCATCACCGGGGCGGCGCGCGGTCAGGGCCGCAGCCACGCGGTTCGGCTGGCGCAGGAGGGCGCCGACATCATCGCCGTCGACATTTGCAAGCCCATCCGCGAGGGCCTGGTCGAGGGCTCGGCGATCCCCGCGTCGACGCCGGAGGACCTGGCGGAGACTGCCGACCTCGTCAAGGGACACAACCGCCGGATCGTCACCGCCGAAGTCGACGTGCGCGACTACGCCGCACTGAAGGCCGCCGTCGACAGCGGTGTGGAGCAACTGGGCCGGCTGGACATCATCGTCGCCAACGCGGGCATCGGCAACGGCGGCGAAACGCTGGACAAGACCAGCGAAGAGGACTGGACGGAAATGATCGACGTCAACCTGTCGGGGGTGTGGAAGACCGTGAAGGCCGGTGTCCCGCACATCCTGGCCGGCGGGCGCGGCGGGTCGATCGTGCTGACCAGTTCGGTCGGGGGGCTCAAGGCGTACCCGCACACCGGGCACTACGTCGCCGCCAAGCACGGCGTGGTGGGGCTGATGCGCGCCTTCGGAGTCGAGTTGGGGCAGCACATGATTCGGGTCAATTCGGTGCATCCCACGCACGTGAGCACCCCGATGATCATGAACGAGGGGACGTGGCGGATGTTCCGGCCGGATCTGGAAAACCCGGGTCCCGACGAC
Source organism: Mycobacterium sp. 1081908.1 (assembly GCF_001673535.1). Taxonomy (GTDB): domain Bacteria; phylum Actinomycetota; class Actinomycetes; order Mycobacteriales; family Mycobacteriaceae; genus Mycobacterium. Next base: position 97,524 of record NZ_LZLY01000097.1, read on the forward strand.
ATGGCGCCGATCTGCCAGATGTTCCACACGCTGCCGATCCCCTGGGTCGACCCCATCGACATCAGCAACGCGGTGCTGTTCTTCGCCTCCGACGAGTCCCGCTACGTCACCGGCGTGACCCTGCCCATCGACGCGGGTAGCTGCCTTAAGTAGCGTTCCGTCCCATGGACGGATTCGAGGGACGCGGCGCCGTGGTCACCGGCGGGGCGAGCGGCATCGGCCTGGCCACCGCCACCGAGTTTGCCCGCCGGGGAGCCAGGCTCGTGCTTGCCGACGTCGACCAGCCCGCACTGGAGCAGGCCGTCGCGCACTTGCGTGGCGAGGGCGTCGACGCCCACGGCGTGATGTGCGACGTGCGGCATCTCGAGGAGATGGTTCACCTCGCGGACGAAGCGTTTCGCCTGCTCGGCCAGGTGGATGTCCTGTTCAGCAACGCCGGCATCGTGGTCGCGGGGCCGATCGCGCAGATGACGCACGAGGACTGGCGCTGGGTGATCGATATCGACCTGTGGGGGTCGATCCATGCCGTCGAGGCGTTCCTGCCGAGGCTGCTCGAGCAGGGCACCGGTGGCCACATCGCGTTCACCGCGTCATTCGCCGGGCTGGTTCCCAACGCGGGCCTCGGGGCGTACGGCGTGGCCAAGTACGGGGTCGTGGCCCTGGCGGAGACGCTGTCCAGAGAGGTCAGGGACAACGGCATCGGCGTCTCGGTGTTGTGCCCGATGGTGGTCGAAACCAAGCTGGTGTCCAACTCGGAACGAATCCGCGGCGCGGACTACGGGCTGGCGTCGACGCCCGACGTGACAGGTTCGCTCGGGCCGCTGCCGGCGCAGGACCAGACCCTGGGTGTCGACGACGTGGCGCGGCTGACGGCCGACGCGATCCTGGCGAATCGCTTGTACGTCCTGCCCCACGAAGCGGCGCGCGCGTCGGTCAAGCGCCGCTTCGAGCGCATTGACCGCACGTTCGACGAACAGGCCGCGGAGGGCTGGGCTCACTAAGGCCTGTCGATCAGCCTCTCGCGCATTGGGATCTCGTTGGGCGCGTGGTTGATTCGGACCGGCATCAACAGCGCTGCGGCAATTAGCACGAGCAGCGGCAACAGGATGGCGTTCGCCGTCGCGTCCCGGGTGTTGTACATCTGCAGCATCGACAGGTGATAGATGCAGTGCAGCGTGTTGAAGACGAGCCACGTGACCGCCGTGACCCTGACGAGGGTTTGGTTGGCGACCAAGACAAACGTCACGGCGCTCAGCGCGGCCAGCGCCAGAAACATCGCCCCGACGTCCTTGACGAAATGCTCGTTGAATGGGCCGAGTTGCGGGAGCCAGGTCATGCCGAATCCCGGAAAGTTGTCGTACCAGTGGCGCGGCGCCGCGTAGGCCCACGCGCCCGTTACGGCGCCGCCGGCGCCCAAAAGAACCAATGCGCTTCGGTGAAGGAGTGCGTCCATACCCCATCAGACTCCGCAGCACTTAGAAATGTGACAGCAGACTGGCGGCGGCCTACCTCGCAGGGGCGGTGGCGATGATTCCCTCGGCCTCCAGGTCGGCGACCTCGGTTGGGGTCAGACCCAGCGCGGAGAGCACCTCATGGTTGTGCTGCCCGAGTGTGGGCGCCGGATTCGTGTGCAGGCGCCCGGGCCCGCTGGAGAACCTCATGGGCACGGTGCTGAGCCTGGCCCGGCCGTTCAGCGGGTCGTCGACCTCTTCGAAGAACCCGCGAAATCCCAGCTGCTGCAACTCCGTTTGGCGATGGGGCTGCATCACCTTGGCCACCGGCACACCGGCGTCCCACAGCGTGGCGACGATGTCGTCGCAGCGCCGGTGCTCACACCACGCGGCCAGCCGCTCATCGATCAAGTTCGCCTCGGCGCGCCGCCCGGCCGCGGTCGAAAGCCTGGGATCGGTTGCCCAGGAGGGTGATCCGATCGCTTCGCACAACTTTTCCCATTGATCGTCGGTTTGCACCGCGATGGCGACCCAGCTGTCCGGTCGGCCGAATTCATCGATGTCGGCGCTGCGATAGAGGTTCTGAGGCGTCGCGGTCGGCCCGCGGTTGCCGGCGCGCTGCAGCAGCGCCCCGTAGGCGGTGTACTCGATGACCTGCTCGGCGGAGATGTTCAGCGCCGCGTCGACCATCGACGCCTCGACCAGCACCCCGTGCCCGGTGCGGCGTCTGTACTCCAGCGCCAGCAGCAGGGCGTTGAGGGCATGGACACCGGCGTTGGGGTCGCCGATCGAATACGGCTCGTACGGCGCGCGGTCGGGGTAGCCGGTCAGCCAGCTCAGGCCGGACGCCGATTCGATCGCGTAGGCGAACGCGGGGTTGTCGCGCCACGGCCCGTCCAGCCCGAAACCGGGCATGCGCAGCATCACCGCGTCGGGCCGAACCGCTTGAACCGCCGCGAAATCCAGGCCGATCTGGTCGAGCACCCGGGGGGTGAAGTTCTCCACGATCACATCGCACGTCGCGATGAGCCGCAGTAGGACCTCCCGTCCTTGCGGACGCTGCACGTCCAGCGCCAGGCCCTTCTTGTTGGTGTTCAGCGCGGCGAAGATCGGCGACTTGTCCCACCACTGCCTTTCGGTACTGGGTATTCCGGCGATGAGCCGGGTGCCGTCCGGCCGGCGGGCGGACTCGACGTGGATGACTTCGGCGCCGAGCATGGCCAGAAAGTGAGTGCAGCAGGGTCCGGCCCAGAAGGTCGTCATGTCCAACACTCGAAGCCCGCTGAACGGCAAGGGCTTCGGCGACCCCGACGTTGCCGGCGCGGGGCGCGGGGGTACGGTCGCGGCGCGATGATGCGCGGTGTGCTCACCCAACCGCGGCGCCGCCGCGGGCCCGCGCAGCTTCGCGGGCCGCATCCGGTACGGGTGGTTCGGCTGGTGGAAGTCGCCGCGCGGGTGGGGCACAAACGAACCTCTTTCGACGAAGTGTTCCAATGACTCGATGTTGGCGCCGTTGGCCACGGGCGCATTCGGGATCCGGAACGCCGTCGCGAGTTCGCGGATCTCGTCGACCAGGTTCGCCTCCACCCAGGCGTAGATGTCTTCGGCGTGGACGTTGGCCTGCTCCGTGATGGTCAGCGGCGATTGTTCGTCGATCCACTCCGGGTGACCGACCATCGCGCACAGGTCAAACCACTGCTGCGCGGTCCCACAGCCGAGGTCGACCAGACCATCCTTCGCCTGGGCCACGCCCGGCACCGTGAGGCGCCTCGCGTCTCGCCACGGCCGGCCGAGCATCTCGAAGTAGGTCACCGGATAATAAGTCAGGCACAGGATCTGGGTCTCCAGCATCGACAGGTCGATGATCTCCCCCGGGCCCGCCGATCCATTGCGGCGCAACCGCGACGCCAGAGTGGCGGCACTTGCGTAGGCTCCGGCCATGTACTCACCGACCTGCCCGCCGACGAAGACGGGCGCCCGTTCCGGCAACCCGCGGCCCAACCCGACGATCCCGCCCGACCATGCCTGCAGCGTGAATTCCGTTGCCGCCCGGTCTTTCCAGGGACCGCGCAGGCCGAACGGTGTGATCGACGTGACGGTCAGGTGCCGGTGTGCCCGATGGATCGCCTCGGGCATGAACCGCGGATGCTCGGCCACCCGCGACCCGCTGGACCACACCACGGCGTCCGCGCCGGCCAGTAACCGCGTCACCAGGTCGGCGTCGTCGTCCACCGCGGGATCGGCGACCACGCTGTGCTTGGAACCAGACAGGAAGCTGAACAGCGCGCCGTCGGCGTCGGCGGGGACGGAAGCGCCCGAGGACGACCACCGTCGCAGCGGATCGCCTTCTGGTGGCTCGACTTTGATGACGTCGGCGCCGCCGTCGGCGAGCAGCTTTGTGCAGTAGGCGCCCGCTATCCCGGTGGAGAGGTCGACGACCGTGCAGCCGACCAAGGGCGCATCGACCGGCGGTTGTTCACCTATGCCCGCCATGACGGGCTCGAGGTCAGCACCTCCGCGCCATCGGGGGTGATCAACACCGCCTCACGCCCGAACACCGCCCCGACTCCCTGCTCCCAGACGTAGCCGGTCACGGCCAAAACCATTCCCGGCTCCAGTCTTTCGTCGGCCGCAGTACGGGGCAAGTGCTTCGACACAACCGGCGGGTCGAAGCCCATGCCCAGGCCCCGGGCCACCGGCATCGGCGGCGCGGGTTCCCCGGCGGCCTCGTAGGCCGCCAGCAATTCATTGGCGCCGGCGCCGGGACGGCAGGCGGCGAGCAGCCTGGCCCACAGATCGTCCCAGCGCCGATACAACGCGGGGGCGCCGTTGACTTCGCCCGCCGGCCAGGTCCGCCCGACCTCACCCATGTAGCCACCGGCGAGCACGCCGGCCGAAAACGCCACCAGATCGCCATCATTCACGCGGCCGTCTCCGGCGTCCCCTCGCCACGGGTGATCGGGCGACGTGATCCAGGCGAATTCCTGATTCGACGGCGTGCTCACGCCGCCGGCCGCCATGGCCTCCAGCATGACGCCGGCCAGGGTTCGTTCGCGCACGCCGGGGTGCAACTCGGCCACCGCGGCGGCCAGGCCGGACTCGGCGACCGCGCACGCTTCCCGCAGCGCGATCACCTCCTCGGCGGTCTTGACGCGCCGCGCGGCGCGCATCGCCAACTCGCCGTCGACCAGCTCGGCGTTGGGAAAGGCGGTCGGCAGAAGCTGCGCGAAAGCCGGTGAGAGCGCGTCCGTTCCGACGCGGCGCGCCGTGGCCGCACCGTCGATGCGTCGCAGCACCGACATGGTCGTGGCCGGGTTCCACGAGATGCCGTACAGGTTCTCGTGGGGAATGTCCTCCGGGACGCCTTCGTCCCACGTGCTGAGCAGGTGAAGCGCGCCGGTCTCGCGAACCAACACGCAGGACGGGCCGAACGGCCGGGTACCGGCGACCCACAGCTGCGGGGTGCCGGTGACGTAGCGGGTGTTGGCCTGGCGACCCAAAACCAGCACATCGATGTCGTGGGCAGCCATCTGGTCCAGGGCGCGCTGACGGCGACCGGATCGTAGCGCCCGCTCGTCGGGGCAGACTTCAACGGACATGGGAGCCATAGGGGGCATAGGGGTAGTCGGTCAATCGAGTCGAGCCTTCCTCGGTTATCACCACGACTTCTTCGCTGCGGTAGCCACCGGTGCCGTCCTCCCAGACCACCGGCTCGAGCACCAGCACCATTCCCGGCTGCAGGACGAAGTTGTCGTCGAACTCCTGGCCGAGATCCGTTCCGATCATGGGCATCTCGGCCGCGTTGACGCCGATCCCGTGCCCGAGGTAGAAGTGCGGCAGCCACGGCCGGGTACCGTCGTTGGCCGCGATGGCGGCCCTGCCCAGATCGCCCGCGGTGGCGCCGGCACGGGCCACGGTCTCGACCGCGGTGACGATGCTCTGCCACCTGTCGAACTGCGCCTGCTGACGCGGCGTCGGCTCGCGGCCCACGATCCAGGTGCGGCCGAAGTCCGAACAGTACCCGTGATAGGTGATGCTGACGTCGGTCCACAGGACGTCGCCCTCGGCCAGTTCGCGCTCGGTGCTCAGCAGGGGCAGCGCCAAGTCGCCGTGCGTCGTCCAGACCCCTTCGGCCTTGCTGGGCGGCATCACCTGCCAGATCGGTTCCAGCATGCTGGCCATGGCGCCCAGTTCGAAGGCCCGCCGCAAGAAGCTCGCCGACAAATCGATCTGGCGGACGCCGGGGGCGAGGGCCTTGGCCACGTCGACCATCGCCTCATCGGTGATCCGCACGGCGGTGCGGATGCACGACAGCTCGTCCGGGGTCTTGACGACCTTGGCCGCGCTGACGATGGCTGCCGCATCGGCCGGAACGCCGTTGGGGAACAACGACTTCGCGGCGCGCGACATCGCACCGGTGCACTCGTCCACCGCGATCACCGCCCCGGCCGGTATCAGATCGGCCAGTCGGCGCGCGAAATCACTGACTCCCTCGTCGAATTCGAGGTAGACCGGCCCGTGCAGATGGTCGGCGGGAAGCTCCGACTCGTGCGCGGCCCCCTCACGGAACGGCAGGAACAGGTGCGGCCATTCGTCGTCGGCGAGCACCACGGCCACCGGCCGCTCGACGTAGGACAGCCCCGCGTCGCCCAGCGGCCAACTGGTCCCGGTGGCGTACACCACCGCGCTGTTGCCCAGCAGGAGCATCGCGTCGACACCGCGCTCGGCCATCGCCGCGCGCAGCCGGCTGCCCGTCTCGCGACGCATCCGGCCCAGGTCCGGAGTTTCGGGGATCACCAGACCGGCGCCCGATTGTGCCAGCGTCGTCATTACAGGCCCAGGAATTTGGTGATGTTGCCGCTGACGATTCGCGCCGCGTTCTCCGGGCCCACGGCGTCGACGACGGCGGCCAGCGATTTCTCCGAGTACCCGTAGGTGCTTTCGTTGTGCGGGTAATCGCTGGACCACATCACCTTGTCCACACCGATCTTGTCGATCAGCTGCAGACCCAGGGGGTCGACCATGAACGACGCGCTCATGTGGTTGTCCCAGTAGTAGCGCACGTCATGCTCCAGCGGCCGGTTGAACATGTGCTGATAGGACGCCACCAGGTGCTCGGCGTCTTGCAGCGCCCACGGGACCCAGGAGATCCCGCCCTCGAACCAGCCGAGGCGCAGCGTCGGGTGCCGGTCGAGGATGCCGCCGAAGATGTACTTGGCGAACGTTTCCCGGAATCCGTCGATATTGATCATCATGCCGACGACGACGCTGTTGAACTCGGTCGGGCTCTTCGGCGGTGTCTCCCCGATGTGGTGGGTGATGGGCAGGCCGGCGGCCTCGATCTCGTCCCAGACGGCGTCCATCGACGTGCTCGAGTAGTCGATGGGGTTGCCGTCGTCGTCCTTGCCGGGGTTGAGCGGCATCAGAAACGTCTTGAGCCCCAGCGACTTCAGCTCATCCAGCGTGCGCCGGGCGCCCTGCGGGTCCCACCAGTTGATCAGCCCGGCGCCGTAAAAGTGGCCGTCCGAGCGCTCCTGGAGCTCCGCGATGTACTCGTTGTAGATACGGAACGCGAGTTCGCGAAGCTTCTTGTCCGGGTAATGGAAGAGCGCCAGCACCGCGTTGGGGAACGCCAGCTCCTTGTCGACGCCGTCGTCGTGCAGCTCCTGGATGCGGGCCTCGATGTTGGTGCTTGCGGCCCCGGGCAAGTCGTCGTATTGCATCAGCACCGCGCTGAAGTCACCCGGCAGAAACGACTGTCCCTTGCGCCCGACCTGATAGGCGCCGTCCTCGTACCAGATCCGGGGCGCCTTGTCCTTGAGCTCCTCCGGGAAGCGCTCGTAGAAGATGTCGGCGGCCAGGGAGATGTGGTTGTCGGCGGAAAAAACCACCGTCCCTTCCGGCAGCCCCACGTTGCTGCCGCTGGCGTGCCCGCGCCGATCCTTCGGCGCGCCAAAGCCTCCCGGCGGGTAGAGCGAAACTGTGCTTGCTTGAGTCGTCATCGTTGACCCTCCATTCGGGATCGGCTTTTTTGAGAGTGATCGGGTCGGTTCACCAGGTCACCGGCAATTCGTAGACGCCGTAGGCGAGCCGATCGTGTTTGAACGGCACCTCCTCGAACGGGATGCTCAACTCCAGTGTCGGGACGCGGCGGAACAACGTGCGGTAGACGATTTGCAGCTCCGCGCGGGCGAGCTGCTGCCCGACGCACTGGTGCCTGCCGTAGCCGAACGCCACGTTGCGGTCCGCCCCCGACCGGTGCAGGTACAGCCGATCCGGCTCGGTGAACGCGCGCGCATCCCAGTTCGCCGGGGCAAGGTCGATGATGATGCCCTCGCCGGCGCGGATGACCTCGCCGGCGATGTTGATGTCTTCGAGGGCCACGCGACGCTGGCCGTTCTGGATGATGCTGAGGTAGCGCAACAGTTCCTCGACCGCGTTCGCGACGATCTTGGGATCCTCGGCATCGCGGATGACGGCCAACTGGTCCGGATTCCGCAGCAGCGCAAGCACGCCCAGCCCGACCATGTTCGCGGTGGTCTCGTGGCCCGCGATCAGCAGTCCGGTGGCCAGCTGGGCGGCCTCTTTGACGCTGAGTTCACCGGCTTTGACGCGCTCGGCCAGGTCGGACACCGCGTCTTCTGCCGGGTCTTCCATCTTGGCCTCGACCAGCTGGGCCAGGTACCTGTGCAGGCTCATCGCGCCCTTGACGGTGTCCTCCCCCGTCGCGTAGCGCGCCAGCCCGACGTTGGCGTGGTGCTGGAACATGTCGGCGTCTTCGTACGGCACCCCGAGCAGTTGGCTGATCACCAGCGACGGGACCGGCAGGGCCAACGCGGTGACCAGGTCGGCGGGTTGCGGCCCGGCGAGCATCGCGTCGATGTGGTCGTCGGTGATCTGCTGGATGCTCGGCCGCAACCCCTCGACCCGTTTGAACGTGAAGGGCTTCGACAACATCCGCCGGAATCGGGTGTGTTCCTCGCCGTCGGAGGTGAAGACCGAACGCGGGCGCTTGTGCACGGTGGACAACATGCCCTCGTTCCAGTGTGGAAACCCCGGCGTGCGGTCGTCGACGCTGACCCGGGAGTCGGAGAACAGTTCCCGCACTTGATCGTAGCCCGTGATCAGCCAGGGTGTGCTGCCGTCCCAGATCCGGACCCTGGACAGCGGCTTGGCCGCCGCGAGCGCCATGACGTCCGGAGGCGGCGCGAAGGGGCAGCCGGCGTCGCGGGCCGTCGGATATTCCGGGACCTGTTGATCCGCTTGGGGTTTCGCGCTCGCCAATGTGTCCGACATGTCATTCCTCGATGTGGATGGCCAGTGCCGGGCACGCCGCCGCGGCGCGGCGGGCGCCCTCGGCCTGCTCGGCCGGTGGATTCGGATTGAGCAACACGACAACCCCGTCGTCGTCGCGCTGGTCGAACACCTCCGGCGCGTTCATGACGCAGTTGCCCGAGGACGCGCAGGTGTTCTGGTCGACAGTCACTTTCATCCCTAGACCCCTATTCGTCCGGCGTCACGGGCGCCAGCCACAGGCCCACGATCGCGTCGATGAGGCCGGATGCGGCGGCGCGCCAAGACGATTGGTGCATCGTGGATCCCGCCGCCAGCGCGCGTTCGCGGTCGGCGCAGGTGTGCATCAAGAGGTTGCGGGCCATGATGTTGCGCTCGAACCGCACCTCGGCCGGCAGGTTGGGCAGGCAGCCGTTGATCCCGTCGACGACCTGAACCAGCGACGGCGAGCTGAGCGCCCCCTTGACGATGATGTTGTAGTAGGCCGGGTCGGTCATCGCCTGCGCGGCGAAGCGCGCGTACCAGGTGGGGTTCCCGAGGTCCGCCAGGTGGTCGGTGAGCGGGCGCACCAGGCAGGCCACCCAGTCCCGCATCTCGATGGGACCGCGCGACTCCGACAGCTCGGCCACCATCTGTTCGCGCAGCTGCTCGACGGGCCCGCGGTGCTTCTGCTCGATCGCGCGCACCAGGTCGGCCTTGGTGCCGAAGTGGTATCCCACCGCGGCGTTGTTGCCCTGGCCGGCGGCCTCGCTGACCTGGCGGTTCGACACGGCGAACATGCCGTGCTCGGCGTATAGCCGCTCGGCCGCCGCCAGGATCGCCTCCTGGGTGGAACTGGCCCGCTCGGTGCGGACGGTCCGGCCTGCGGTGGTCATCCCGTCAGTCAACCCCCCTCCTCACTTTAAGTCAAGCGCTTGATTTAAAGTCCGCGCTAAAGGCGATCATTCCTTGCGTTTGGACCGGATGACCTTGCCCGCGACCGTCCCGCCGTCCACCGGCAGCACGGTTCCGGTGACATAGCGCGACCGGTCGCTGGCGAAGTACAGCGCCGCCTCCGCGATGTCGTCGGGCGTGCCCTCGCGCTTCAGCGGCCGGTCGGCCCGCATCGTCTCGCGGATGCCCGCCTCGTACCGCTCGAGCTCCGCGGGATCCATGCCCGCCGCCGACGTCTTCAACAGTGGCGTGGGGATGTTGCCCGGCGCGATGGCGTTGACCCGAATCTCGTAGTACGCCAATTCGATTGCCGCGGACTTGGTGAACTGGATGACCGCCGCCTTGGAGGCGCGGTAGGTCATCACGCCGCCGCCGGCCTGGATTCCACCGATGGACGTCATGTTGATGATCGATCCCCCGCCGTGGGCGGCCATGTGCCGAGCAGCATCTCGGGTGCCGGCCATCACACCCAGCACGTTGACCGCCATGATCCGGTGGAAGTCGGCCAGGTCGTCCTCGAGAAACCGGCGGTGCATGGTGCCCGAGACCCCGGCGTTGTTCACCATGATGTGCAGGCCGCCGAACCTTTCGACGGCGGCGGCCACCAGCGCTCCGACCTGTTCGGTGTCCGAGACGTCCGTGCGCTGGAAGAAGGTGTCCGGTCCCAGCGCCGTCGCCAGCGCCTCGCCCCGGTCGGCGTCGACGTCGGCGATGACGACCCGCGCGCCCTCGGCGACAAACTTCTCCACCGCGCCGCGGCCGATGCCTGACGCCCCGCCGGTGACTACGGCTACCTTGCCCGTCAGATCGTTGACCACACGACGAGTTAATCGGCGTCGGCTGCGTTAAGTCAAGCACTTGATTTAGAGAGTTCGACCTCCGGCTCTGTATCAATCAATTTGCGAACGTGGAAGGCTGAGCTCATCGGTTCATCGGCTACCTCGGGAGGGCTTGATCGTGAAGATTTTGGTTATCGGCGGCACGGGACTCATCGGCTCGCAGGTCATCGCCAATCTGACCGAGATGGGACACGAGGCGATCTCGGCCTCGCCGCGTTCGGGCGTCGACACGGTCACCGGTGAGGGGCTTGCCGACGCGGTGGCGGGGGCGCACACGGTGGTCGACGTGTCCAACTCGCCGTCCTTCGACGACGACCCCGTGATGCAGTTCTTCACGACGTCGACCCGAAACATTCTCGCCGCGGAACGCGCGGCGGGGGTGCGGCACCACGTCGCGCTCTCGATCGTCGGTGCCGACCGCGCCCCGGACAGCGGCTACATGCGGGCCAAGGTCGCCCAGGAGAAGCTGATCGAGGAATCGGGAAACCCGTATTCGATCGTGCGGGCGACGCAATTCTTCGAATTCGTCACGGCGATCGCCGATTCGGCCACCGACGGCAACACGGTCCGCCTGCCGGTTGGGGCGTTCCAGCCCATCGCCGCCAACGACGTCGCCACGGCCGTCACCGGCGCGACGATTAGCGATCCGACCAACGGCATCACCAACATCGCCGGCCCCGAAAAGCGTGGCATGGACGAGTTCATCCGGACCGCGTTGGCCGCGTCCAACGATCCGCGTGAGGTGGTGGGAGACCCCGCGGCCCAGTACTTCGGTACCGCGCTGGACGAGCACACCATCGTTCCGCTCGACAGCGAGGGCGCAACGATCTACCCCACCCGCTTTGCCGATTGGATGGCCTCCCGGACGTCCAGCGCCGCGCAGTAGGCGCCGCGCGCCGAGACGCGGGTCAAGGCCGATGCCTCGGGTTGCATTGATCAGTTGTGGCAGCCGATAACTCGGTACTTGCGCTCCGGCCAACGGCCGAGCACGGTATAAGTCGGCGGGGCGGTTCGACCCGAGACGAGGAGCGCTCAATGCCCGTGCGGCCCCCAAGCGGGGTACCTTTCGACGCGACGTTGCTCACCCGCCGCGGCTTCATGGCGGCCGGCCTCGCCGGCGGGTTGGCGCTTGCGGGCTGCAGCCAAACGAAATCCCAAGTATCGGGCGCCGCAGCGCAAATGGCCGCCGCCATCGACGCGGCCGAGCAGGCACGGCCGCACAGCGGGCGCACCGTCACCGCCAGCCTGACGCCGCAGCTGGCCGACATCGATCTGGGCGGACGGGTCGTGCGCACGATGGCCTACGGCAACGGCATTCCCGGACCGCTGATCCGCGCCAACGTCGGTGACGAACTGGTCGTCACCGTCGCCAACCGGCTGGACGTCCCGACGTCGGTGCACTGGCACGGCGTGGCGCTGCGCAACGACATGGACGGTGCCGCGCCCGCCACCCCGAACATCGCGGCCGGCCAGGACTTCACCTACCGGTTCTCCGTCCCGAATTCGGGCACTTACTGGGCTCACCCGCACACCGGCCTGGACGCCGACAAGGGGCTTTACCTGCCGGTCATCGTCGAAGATCCGAACGAGGGCGACTACGACGCCGAATGGGTTGTCGTCCTCGACGATTGGACCGACGGTGTCGGCAAGAGCCCGCAGCAGCTCTACAGCGAGCTCACCAATCCGAACAAGCCGAGCCGGTCGACCATGCCGACGACGTCCACAACGACACCGACGTCCCCGACCAGCTCAACGACGTCGATGACGCCGACATCCAGCATGCCGGAGATGCCTGGCATGTCCGACAACGGCGGAACAAAGAGCGATCTGCTCGGCGGCGACGCCGGAGACATCGGCTATCCCTACTATCTGATCAACGGCCGAATCCCGGCCGCACCCACCACCTTCAACGCGAAGCCGGGTCAGCGCATCAGGATCCGCTTCATCAATACGGGCTCGGACACCGCGTTTCGCGTCGCGCTGGCCGGCCATTCGATGACGGTCACCCACACCGATGGCTTCCCGGTCGTACCCACCCGGGTCGACGCCCTGCTCATCGGCATGGCCGAGCGCTACGACGTCATCGTCACCGCCGCAGACGGCGTCTTCCCGCTGGTGGCACTGGCGGAAGGGAAGAACGCGCTGGCACGCGCGCTGCTGTCCACCGGCACCGGCAGCCCACCCGACGCGGGGTTTCAGCCGGCCGAACTCGGCCAGCGGGTCGGCACCATCGAAATGTTCACGGCCACAACGCCCGTCAACCTCGGCCGGCCACAGCCCGACCTCAACCTTCCGGTCGTGTTGGGCGGCAACATGGCACAGTACAACTGGACGATCAACGGGAAACCCTACAGCCAGACCGACCCGCTGCGTGTCCGCGAGGGTGAACGGCCCACGATCACGTTCGACAACACCACGATGATGTATCACCCGATTCACCTGCACGGCCACACCTACCAGCTGATCAAGGCCGACGGCAGCCCCGGCCCGCGCAAGGACACCGTGATCGTGCTCCCCAAGCGGAAGGTGCTCGCCGTGCTGGTCGCCGACAACCCGGGTGTCTGGCAGTTGCATTGCCACAACACCTATCACCAGGAAGCCGGCATGCAGACCCGGCTCGAGTACATCTTTTAGATTTCAGGCGGTTGCGATGAAGTCCAGCAGCAACGCGTTGACCGCGGCGGCCCGTTCGATCTGTGGGCAGTGACCGGCCTGGGCCACCACCGCGGCGCGGGCACCGTCGATCTGTTTGGCGATCTGGGCGGCCCAGCCGGACGGCAGGAGTTTGTCGTCGCCCCCCTCGATGACAAGCGTCGGCACGCCGATGCGCTCGTAGGCGCGCGTGCTCGAAGGGGTCGGGGCGGGCGCGGCGTCGGGGCGACGAAATCGTGCCGCCGCCACCGCCTCCCACGCGCCCGGGACGGTGCTCGACTCGTAGCGCCGACGGACGTAGTCCTCGTCCGCCGGGTAGCCGGGGTCGTGGAACAGCGCCTCGACGATGCGGCGCATCGCCGGGAGCGTCGCGTCGTACTGCTGGAGCGCATCGAAATGCCGATTTTGCTGGATCTCGCCTCCCCCGCAGATGATCACCAGGCTGCGGACCGGCAGCAGCGGCGTGTCCGACGTGGCGTCGGTGAGCAGGTTGATGGCGCCCATCGAGTTGCCGACGAAGTGCGCGGAGGAGACGTCGAGCTCCTCGCAGAATCGCGCCACGTGCCGAATCCGCATCCGGCGCCCTTCGACGAAGTCGATGACCTTCGCCGACTGCCCGAACCCCAGCTGGTCCGGTGCCAGGACCCGGTACTGCGCGGCCAGGGCGGCGATGTTGCGTTCCCAGCCGAGTTCCGCGCTGGCGCCGAACTCTCCACCGTGCAACAGCACCACCGGTTCGCCTTCGCCCGCCTCCAGATAGCTGGTGCGCAGGCCGTCGACCAGCAGGGTTTTGCGATGAATCTCCAATCGCCCGCCTTCTCTACTTGATCGCGATCGGATTCACCGGCGAACCCACGGCGCCAACGACTCTCAGGGGCGGCGCGACGAGCTGGAACTCGTACACGCCGTCGGCGGCGCAGTCGTCCGCCAGCGCGGTGAGGTCCCAGTACTCGCCGAACATCAGCCCCATGTCACGCAGGCAAAGCAGATGCAGGGGAAACGTTATCCCGTCGACGCCGGACACCAGGTCCTCGACCTGGAGGTTGTCGGCCGCGACCGCCGCGATCTCGTGGTCGTGCAGCCACGAAGCGCACCGCCAGTCCAATCCGGAGTAACCTTCCAACTTGTTGCCGGTCGCCAGAAACCTTGTCCACCAACCGGTCCGGATCAACACGATGTCACCCCGGCCCACGGTCACCCCCTGCGCGCGAACCACGTCGTCCAGCTCCTCGGGAGTGATCGGGTTCCCGGCCTCGAGGAAGACCTCCGCGCCGCGGTGGCGAACCAGGTCCAGCAGCACACCGCGTGAGGTGATGCCCTTGCCGTCGACCTTGTCGATGCCGCAGCGGTAGGCCCCCATGCTGGTGACCGAATCCGCCGGGAAGCCGTTGTAGAGCTGACCGTCGTAGTAGACGTGCGACAGCGCATCCCACTGGCTGGCGGCCTGCAACGGCATGATGATCATGTCGTCGTTGAAGCGAAACGGATTGTCGGCCGTCATGTACTGACTGAGCTGCTGGGCCAGCGGGTTGCGCGCCCAATCGGGCCCGTATTTGGTGAGCGTGTTCACATCGCCGCCGTCGACCGTCATGACATGCACCGGATTGTGCCGAAACTCGAAGGCGCCCTGCGGTCCTGACGCGCCGAAGTCGACGCCGAGCGGAAAGACCTTGCCGTGCCGGACCAGGCCGGCGGCTTGCGCGACCTTGTCCGCGGTGATGAAGTTCAGCGTGCCCAGCTCGTCGTCGGCTCCCCACCTCCCCCAGTTGGAGACGTCGCGCGCGACTCGCCGGAAGTCGGTTACGTTGGCCACGGCGCTCCTTCCTCGAGCTCACGGGCGATCGCCGCGCCCACGTTCCCACCGTCGACCCACAACACCTGGCCGGTGATGTAGCTGGCCGCGCGGCTATTGAGAAACAATAGGGCCGCGGCCTGTTCGGCGGCCTCCGAAACGCGACCCAACGGTTTGGGAATGTCGTCCAGAAAGCCCTGCCCGTACGCGGTGCGCAGCTGATCGAGGATCGGGGTTTCGGTGACGCCCGGGCCGGTGCAGTTGATGCGGATGCCGCGCGCGCCAAGGGGTGCGGCGCTTCGCATGGTGTAAAGGATGATCGCCTCTTTGGACAGTTGGTAGCCCCCGCCGGCCAGCGCATCGGGGTGCGCGTGACACCAGTCGATGCCTTCGGCCATCGTCGCGGTGTCCAGCAGGGGCGCCACCGCGCGCAGGTGGTCCCGGTACGCCGCAGCGGCCAGTGACGATACGCTGACGATCGACGAGCCCGCCGGCATCTTTTCGATCAGCGCCTCGGTGAGCTGGCGCAGTCCGAGGAAGTTGATGGTGACGACCAGCGGGGGGTCGCCGATCCCGGACGAGACGCCGGCCACGTTGAACAGCGCGTCGACCGGCGCCTCGACCGAGGCCACCGCCCGGTCGATGGAGGCCGGATCGGCGAGGTCAACCTCGTGAAACCCGTTGAGCTCGAACGCCGGACGGCGCTTGTCCAGCCCGACGACGTCGGCCCCGAGCTCGCTGAGCTGCCGCGCCACGTGTTCGCCGATGCCCGAGGCACATCCGGTTACCACGGCACGGCGGCCGTCGTAGCGCCACAGCTCGTCGATGTGTCCCACGGCTCAATCCGCTTCCGGCGTCACTTGCCCTGCTCTTGCTCCTGGGCGCGCCGCGCCGCCTGGACGCGACCCTCGTTGATCTCGGCCATGGCCTCGGGGATCTCGCTGGCGGTGAACTTGTCGCGGCCGGTGGGCAGGCCACCGAAGGCGTAGGTTTCGTCGAACAGCGGTGCCGTCGACTTCGGCCGTCGCGCCTCGACCTTTTCGATCGCGGGTGCGAGCCGCTTGGCCTTGTCGGCCACGGCCTTCTGGTCACGCTCGATGAACTCCGGCAGCACCTCTTTGCCCATCAGCTCAATGGATTCCATGGTGCCCTCGTGGCTGCGCGGGTTGAGCAACAGGATGATCTCGTCGACGCCGCTCTCCTCGTAGCCGCGCAGGAATTCGCGCACCGTGGCCGGGGATCCGATCGCGCCGCGCCCAGGGCCGTAAGCCAGGGTCGGGTCCTTCTCGACCTCTTCGAGATACCGCTTCCAGACCCCGGTGCGGCCGGGGACGTGCATCCCGGTCAGGTAGTAGTGCATGATCCCGAACGAAAAGAATCCGCCGCCCTGCCCCAGCCGTTGCAGCGCCTCCTCCTCGGTCTTGGCGACCATCATCGACAGGTCCCCACCGATGGCCAGGATGTTCGGGTTGATCTGTGGCGTGATGGGCACGCCGTTCTCCTCGAACTCCTTGTAGTAGCCGTTGACCCGGTCGGTCAGCGGCCCGGGACCGGTGTACGCGAAGCTCAGTGCCCCGATGCATTTTTGGGCGGCCATCTGTACGCTCGCCGGCCGCGTGCAGGCGACCCACACCGGCGGATGCGGCTTTTGCAGCGGCTTGGGAATGACGTTGCGCGGTGGCATCTGGATCTGGTCGCCTTTGAAACCGGTGAACGGTTCCTCGATCATGCATCGGATCGAGACCTCGAGGGCCTCCTCCCACTGGGCGCGCTTGTCGGCGGGATCGACATCGAATCCGCCGAGTTCGCCGACGGAGGAGCCTTCCCCGGTGCCGAACTCAACCCGCCCGTTGGACAGCAGGTCGATGGTGGCGATGCGTTCGGCCACTCGCGCGGGGTGATTGACCGCGGGCAGCAGGTGCATGATCCCGAACCCGAGCCGGATGTTCTTGGTCCGCTGGCTGGCCGCGGCCAGGAAGATCTCCGGCGCGGTGGAATGGCAGTACTCCTCGAGGAAGTGATGCTCGGTCAGCCAGACGGTGGAGAACCCCGCCTTGTCGGCGGCCTCCACCTCGTCCAGGCAGTCCTGCAGTAAGACGTGTTCGTCGTCCGGGGCCCACGGACGCGGCAGCGCGAACTCGTAGAACAGCGAGATTTTCATTGATTACCTCCCATATGAGTTAAGGGGTCTGTTTGTTGGCTTGGGCTGCAAGGTGTTTGGCGGCCACGTAGCCGAACGTCATGGCCGGGCCGATGGTCGCCCCGGCGCCGGCGTAGCTGCGGCCCATGACCGGCGCCGAGGTGTTGCCCACCGCGTAGAGCCCCGGCACCACGGTGCCGTCGGGCCGCAGCACGCGGGCGTGTTCGTCGACACGCAGGCCGCCCGAGGTACCCAGGTCGCCCAGGACGATTCGGAATGCGTAGTACGGCGGCTTGCCCAACGGATACAGGTTCGGGTTGGGCAGGGTCGGGTCGCCGTAGTAGTTGTCGTAGACGCTGTCGCCGCGGTTGAAATCGTCGTCGTGCCCCTGGTGCGCGAGTTCGTTGAAGCGGCTTGCGGTTGCGGAAAGCTGATGTGCCGGCACTGCTATCTTGGCGGCCATTTCGTCCCATGTCATGGCCGCTTTGACCACGCCCGATTCCAGCCAGGCGGCGGGAACCTTGCGGCCGGTGGGTACCGGCGCGCCGGGAATCTTCGGTATCGGGAGATGGCCGCCGATGACATAGCGATTCCACGACCGGTGATCGGTGATGAGCCAGCAGGGGATGTGCGTCACTCCCGACTTCTGCCCGTCGATCATGGCGTGGCCGAAGTCCATGTAGGGCGCCGCCTCGTTGATGAAGCGCTTCCCGTCGCCGTTGACGATGAACTGCGCGGGCATCATCCGTTCATTGAGCATGAATTGCATCCGGCCGTCCGGCCACTGGATCGCCGGGAACCACCATGCCTCGTCCAGTAGTTCGGTTGCGGCGCCGATCTTCTCGCCGGCTCGGATGCCGTCGCCCATGGCGGCGGGGTTGCCGAAGCTCCAATCCTGCTCGATGACGGGCAGTTGCTCTTTGCGCCAGGCGAGGTCGTGGTCGAAGCCGCCGGAGGCCAGGATGACGCCCCGTCGCGCGCCGACCCGCTGCGTGGTCAAGTTGCGCTCCACCGCCACACCTGTCACCGCGCCGCCGGCGTCGGTGAGCAATTCCACCATCGGCGAGTCCAACCACAGCGGGATACCCCGTTCCCGCATGGCCAGCCTGAGCCGGGCGGCCAACGACTGTCCGATCGCCGCCATCCGCTCACCGAAAACTCTGGCCCTGACCATCCGCGCGATCAGTTTCAACAGCACGCCCTTGCCGGCCCATGACTGCCGGATCCGGTAGAAGGTCCGAAGCTCCTTGGGTCCCAGCCAGATTCCCTTGGGGGCCAGCGCCAGCGGCTGCAGCAGCGTTTGCTCGTCGGGGCCCAGCTTGCGCAGGTCGATGGGGGGCACATTGATGGTGCTGCCCAGCTCGGAGCCGCCGGGCAGCTCCGGGTAGTAATCGGCATAGCCCGGCTTCCAGACGAATTCGAACCAGCTCGAGAGGTTCTCGAGAAACTCCAGCATTTGCGGCGCCGCATCGACGTACTGGCGTATCCGTGCCTCAGCGACCAGGCCGTCGGTGATCCTCAGCAGGTATTCGACGACACCCTCGGGTGAGGGCGTGTAGCCCTCGCGGCGTTGCGCGGGTGCGCCCGGCACCCAGATGCCCCCACCCGACAGGGCCGTGGAACCGCCGAAATACGACGACTTTTCCACGACCAGCGCGTCGAGACCCGACGCCTGGGCCGTCAGGGCCGCGGCCATGCCGCCCCCGCCGGACCCGACGATGAGCACGTCGACGACGTGATCGAAGCCCTCCGTAGCGCCGGTGGTCATACTGGCACCGCCGTTCGGATGGCGAAGCCCGCGATCAATTCGGCGGCCGGCTTGTAGTAACGCACCGTGGTCTCGTATCGCCCCACGGTCTCCAGCGCTGCGAAAGCCGAGACCCAGGTCCTGATTTCGTGTGCCGAGCTGCCGCCCTCGTACGTGACGAACGAATTGGACCACTGATCGAGGTCGGCGAGCTTTCCGTCGTCGATGATTTCGAGGAACCGGTGGTCCCACGCGGGGTTGAGGGGTTGCAGCTCGCTTTGGCCGTCGGCGAAGTTCTTGGCGGCCTCGATCACGACCGCCTGCCGCGCTTGCCGCTGATCGGGTGTCATCGGTCGGCCGTCCACGATCCGCTCCAGCACGGCCGGGGGTGCGCTCGCCAGCGTCGGCACCGGCGGGCTGTGGGAGAGCCCTCCCGAACCTATCAACAAGACCCTCTTGTCCAGTTCGGCCAGATAGCCGCCGACGGCGGAACCGAGTGCCCGGCAACGGCGCAACGGTCCGAGCGGCACGCCTATCGCGTTGACGAAGATCGGTATCACCGGGCGCGCGGTGGCGTCGCCGAAGAGCTTCTCCAGCGGCTGCACGGTGCCGTGGTCGACGTCCATGGCGGCCGACACCGCGACGTCCACGCCGGCGCCAAGGACGGCTTTCGCGCACTCGGTCGCCAGGTCCTCGGGGACGTCGAGCGGGCCCGCGTGGGTGCCGTAATCGCCAACGCCGTTGGCGCGCATGCCGATGCAGAACGGCGGCATCACCTTGTAGAAGAACCCGTTGTAGTGGTCCGGTGAGAAGATCACGACGAGTTCCGGGTCGTAATCTTCGACGAAGCGCCGCGCTTGCGCGATGGCGCCTTCGATGTCGTCAAGCAGGCCCCGCGACGGCCCCGGAAGATTCAGGAGCGGGCTGTGCGACATACAGCACAGAGCCAGTGCCACTTTGAGGATCACCCCCTCCCGGTGTGAGGGTGAGGGCGTCCAGGAGCGAGGCGCTCAGCTCGGGCGCGAGCTGGGCGATGGAGGCGCCCGCGATGCACCGATCGGGCCGCAGGAACAGCACCGACTCCTGATGGGCGTCGAACCACGCTTTCAGCCCGCCGTTGCGGTCGCCGACGATAACGACATCGGGGTCGTCGTGGCCTTCCCAGTGCAGCTGGGTCACCGGGCGCAGCGCAAAGAATCTGGCGCCCAAAACTTTCCAGCTGGCGAATGCGTCCTCGCCGAGGATCTTGCGGGGGTTGTTGTTCCAGCACAGCACGGCGAACCAATCGCCCAGCACGTCGTCCAACAGCACGTCGCGCTGCGCGCGGGTATCGACCCGAGGCTGGATGAACAGCGTGCCCACCGGCGAGTCGGCCCGGCGCGGAGCGGAGTGCACAACGGCGCCCTGCTCGTAGCGCGGCATCGGCTTGAACCGCATTTCCAGCACATACCGCTTGAGCGAGGGAACAATCGACGCCGACCGCACGAGGAGGTCGCGGGCGGTGGCGATCCTGCGGTCGGTCGGCGAGATCACCCGGCCCACCATGGTGGAGAGGTCGATCATCGCCCGCGCATGCTTGCGGCGCTCGATGTCGTAGGTGTCCAGCAACGCGTCGTCCGCCAGGCCGCGCACCACCGCGGCGAGCTTCCAGCCCAAATTGAACGCGTCGCGAATCCCGCTGTTGTAGCCCTGTCCCTGCCACACCGGCATCAGGTGCGCTGCGTCGCCGGCCAGCAACAGCCGGCCCGAGCGGAACGCACCGGCGATCCGTGAGTGATGGGTGTAGACGCGGCGCCGGATCACGTCGACCCGGTCGGGGTGCGGCACCATCCGCGCCAGCATCCGCGTCAGAAACGCCGGATCCTCGGCCTGCTCGTCGGTCTCGTCGGCGTGAATCATGAACTCGAACCGACGGATTCCGTGGGCGATCGAGATCGAGGCGTAGGGGCGCTCCGGGTCGGCGCCGACCTCGCTGTTCGGGTGGCCCAGGGGATCGTTGGCGACGTCGACCACCAGCCACCGCGTCGGCGACGTCGTCCCGTCGAAGGACACCCCCATCATCCGGCGGGTCGTGCTGCGCCCGCCGTCGCACCCGACGACGTATCGTGCGCGCACCCGTGCGGGATTGTCGTCGCCGCCACACTCGACCGTCACCGCTTCGTCGGTCTGCGCGCACGAGGTCATGGGCCGGTTCCACCACACCTCGACATGCTCGAATCTGTCCAGGCCGCGCAACAATTCGGCATCGACGAGCGGCTGGACGAACCCATTGCGCTTCGGCCAGCCGAAACGCGCGTCGGGCGGCGCCATTTCGGCGAGCACGCGACGCTTGGCGTCGACGAAACGCAGGATTTGATTGGGCACGGTGTGGGGCAGAATCCGGTCGACCAGCCCGATCGACTGGAAGGTGCGCAACCCCTCGTCGTCCAGGCCGACCCCGCGGGGGTAGTCGATGAGGCTGTCGCGCTCGTCGACGACCAGCGTCCGAACACCGCGCAGCCCAAGGATATTGGCCAAGGTCAACCCGACCGGGCCCGCGCCGACGACTGCAACGTCGAAATCCACGTGCTGCCCGTCGCCGCCCATCACCGGTCCAGCAGGAAGTCGAGATGTAGGCGGTTGAAGGTCTTGGCGTCCTCGTACTGCGGCCAGTGACCGCAGCCGGGCATCAGCTCGAAGCGCGCGTTGGGAATCATCGACGCGATGCGGCGGCCCTCGGTCACGTCGGCGGTCGGGTCGTCACTGGTCCACAGCACCAGCGTGGGCGCGGTGATCGAACCGTATTCGTCCGGGGAGACGATGTTGCGGGCGCGGATCTCGGGATCCTGCAGGGCCATGATGTCGCGCATGGCGTCGACGAATCCCGCTTGGCGATATACCCGTTGGCGGCTGGCGACCAGGTCGTCGTAATCCTTGGACTTGTCGGCCATCAGCCATTTGATCCGCGCTTGGACCGTCTCCCAGGTCGGGTCCTCGGCGGCGGCCATGGACAGCGTGATGATCCGCTGCATCACCTCCGGGTCGGCCTGGGAGCCGCCGGCGGTGTTGAGGACCAACCGGTCCACCGCGTCGGGATGGTCGATGGCGGCGCGCGCCGCCACCCAGCCCCCGAGCGATTCACCGCTGATGCTGGCCCGGTCGACCCCGATGGCGCGCAGCACCTGCAGCAGGTGGTCGACGTAGTGGCCGACCTCCAGCGGGTGGCCCGGTTTGTCGGTGTAGCCGTGGCCCAGCATGTCGATGGACCAGGTCCAGAAGTGCTCGGCGTGCGCCGCCAGGTTCCGGACGTAGGCCTCCGCGTGGCCCCCGGATCCGTGCAGGAACATCAGCACCGGCTTGCCGGAATCGCCGGCGCGCAGGTAGCGGGTGCGGACTCCGCCGGCATGGAGGTAACCCTGCGAAAACGCGACACCCTGGAGATCGCTCCATATGCTCTCGAATTCCGCCACGGTCCCTCTCACGCCTGCTGGTAGTCGGAAATATTGTTCTCGTCTTCGACCTACTATGTGTGCTAATATCGCACACTAATGTGCGTTATCTATAGAGCTTCGCTCTCGGATGGGGGTCTGTCAAGGTCATGACGGGCTCCCAGACGCTGGCCAGGGGGCTCACGGCGCTGCACCTGGTGGCCGATTCCTCGAACGGGCTGACCGTGCAGCAACTGGCCGACCAGCTCGGGGTGCATCGCACCATCGCCTATCGACTGCTTTCCACGCTCACCGAATTTCGGTTGGTGGCCAAGGGAGAGGACGGGCGCTACCGCCCGGCGGCGGGCCTGGCCGTGCTCGGCGCCTCGTTCGACCGCAACGTGCGCCAGGTCAGCCTGCCGATCCTGCGCGCGCTGGCCGACGATCTGAGCACCACTGTGTCACTGCTCATCGCCGAGGGCGACCAGCAGGTGGCGATCGCCGTGATCGTGCCCAGTCATGTCGCCTACCAACTGTCCTTTCACGAGGGCAGCCGATACCCGCTGGACCGCGGCGCGGCGGGAATCGCCTTGCTCGCGAACATGCCACCGCGCCCGGGCGAGCGAGAGCTGGTGACCAAGACTCGCGAGTGTGGTTGGGTGATCACGTACGGCGAGATCGAACCGAACACCTACGGTTTGGCGGTCCCGGTCAACCGCCCGGCGCCGTCCCCGCCGACCTGCATCAACCTCATCTCGCACCGGGAGGACGTCGTCATGCGCGGCAAGGACGCGGTCATCACCGCCGCGAAGCAGTTGGCGGAGCTGTTGAGCTAGCCACTGAGCTGAAGGGATAGCAATCCATGTCATGGGACCGTGAAGTCGATGTCGCCGTGCTCGGCAGCGGAGGCGCCGGACTCACCGCCGCGCTGACGGCGGCGGTGGCCGGCGCGTCCGTCGAGGTCTTCGAGAAGGCCGCCACGGTTGGCGGCACCACCGCCGTGTCCGGCGGCGTCGTGTGGATTCCCGCCCATAACCGTTCTCCCGATGGGGAATTGACGGTGGCGGACGCGTTGCGGTACCTACGAGCCCAGTCTCTTGGCGCGATGGACGACGCCCTGGTCGAGACGTTCGTGCGGACCGGACCGCGCATGCTCGACTTCGTCGAGGCGAACAGCGAGCTGCGTTTCGAGATTGCCGCCGGCTTTCCCGACTACCGGCCCGAGCTGCCCGGAGGGCAGCCCGGCGGCGGCCGATCGCACAAAGCGGCTCCCTTCGACCTGAATCGGTTGGGCGAGTGGGGCACCCGGATCACGGCGTTTCCGATCGATTTTTCCAACGTGGGTTTTGACGCCGAGACCCTGGCCCGCTTGCACGCGGCCCGGCTGGACGCGGCCACGGGCGAAGAACCCGGCAACCTGTGCGTCGCCGGTGCCGCACTGATCGCGGGCCTTCTCCGCGGCTTGCTCGACACCGGCGCCACGATCCACGTCAACGCCCGCGCCGAGCGGCTCATCGCCGATGCCGGCGAGATCATCGGAGTCCAGGTGGCCCTGCCGGGACAGACCATCCGGGTGCGCGCGCGCCGCGGAGTCATCCTGGGAACGGGCGGCTTCGAATGGGATCCGGTTCTCACACAAGCGTTTCTGCGCGGTCCCATGCACGGCGCGGTCTCACCGCCATACAACACCGGGGACGGGCTGCGGATGGCGATGTCGCAGGGCGCGGATCTGGCCAACATGGGCGAAGCCTGGTGGGTTCCGATCGTGCAGATCCCGGGCGACACCATCGAAGGAAAGCCGCGAAGCCGCAGCGTCCGCCTGGAGCGCACCCGTCCGAGGAGCATCATCGTCAACTCGGCCGGGCGTCGGTTCGTCAACGAAGCATCCGACTACAACTCGATGGCCGGCGCGTTCCAGTACCTCGACCCCCGCGGCGGATACGTCAACGATCGCGGGTGGATGGTGTTCGACTCGGTCCACCTACAGCGGTACGGCTTCCTGGGCATCGCGCCTGGAGAGGCGGTTCCGGACTGGTTCTGCGAATCGGCGGATCTGGCCGAGCTGGCCGCCAAGACCTGCATCGACGCCGACGGACTCGCCCACACCATCGAGAACTGGAACCGGAATGTGGCCGCCGGCGCCGATCCCGACTTCGGGCGCGGCTCCAGCGCGTACGACGGCTATTGGGGCGACGACAGCGCCACCACCCTCGCCGGCAAGACCCTCGGCCCGATCGACACCGCGCCGTACTACGCCGTGCCGGTGTCCATCGGCGCCATGGGGACCAAGGGCGGCCCGCGCACCGACGCCGACGCCCGCGTCCTGCACGTCGGCGGCGACCCGATACCGGGACTGTTCGCCGCGGGCAACGCCATGGGCGGCGTGACCGGTCGGGCCTACGGCGGCGCCGGTGGAACCATCGGCCCGGCAATGGTTTTCGGTTATCGCGCGGGCCATGCGGCCGCCACCGGGAAATCCGTCGATCTTCAGTAGCGGGTCCGCTACCGGAGCGGAAGCTGCACGCGTACATGGGTGCCCTCGGGTGAGTCGAGGAAGACGAACGACCCGCCCGCGGCCTCCACGCGGGCCCGATGCGACGCCAAACCGATGTGCCCCTGGGCCAGGCGGCGCGCCACCGCCTCGTTGCTGAGCCCCACCCCATCATCCTCCACCTGCAGAACGCATGTGCCGTCGGTGATTCGGATGGTGACCGACGCGTTGCTCGCCCGCGAGTGTTGCACCACATTGGAAAGCAATTCGCGCACCGCGCCGAACACCATCGGGTCGATGTCGTTGCGGATCGGATAGTCGATGTCGGTGGAAACGTCGATACCGGAACGCTGAGCGGTATCGGAGGCCAACTGTTGCACCGCCGCGGCCAAGCCGACCTGTTCGAGAACGGCGGGATGCAGTTGGTAGGTGGCCTGCCGCAGTCGCTGCGAGGCATCCTGCAGGCCGGTAAGCGCGCGCCCGACGCGCGCGTCGCCGGGGAAGGCCGCATCCAGTTCGACGATCTCCTGGCGCACGGCCAGGATGTCTTGCAGCGGCCCGTCGTGAATGGACCCCGCGATCCGGCGGTGCAACAGGTCCGAGGCGGTCATCGTTTGGGCCAGCAGCTCCTCGCGCAACGCGCTCAAACCCGCCACCGAGCGCGTGTGCCGCTCTTCGATGCGCACCACCACGAACGCTGTGGCACAGAGCAGTCCATACAGCACGAACCGGAAAGCCGCCTGAGCCCACCCGATGTCGTGCACCATCTCCGGGTCTTCGAGCACCGCGAGGCCGAACCCACCCATGGAGAAGGCGAGCACCACCCCAGCGCGGCGCGACGACACGTCGAGCCCCACCAGGATCGGCAGCATGGTCATGATCAGCAGCGGATAGATCCCGTTGGTGGACAGCACCTGGAAGACGGTCAACGTCACGACGTCGATGACCGTGAATACGAACGGCTCAAACCGGCCTATCCCGACCCCGCGGCGGAAGGGGGCAAATGCCAACACCAGAGCGCATAGCGCGGCGGCCGCATACAGGAAGATCAGCACCGTTTGCTGGGCCCATTCGAACCGGTACGTGCCGATGAGCATGGCGAACACCATGAGCCCCACCACACCGATCCGAAGCACCGATGCGAACCGATACGACCGCAACTGGTGGGCCCTGCGCACCCGTTCCAATTCGACGTCACGAGTCACCGCCACCAAAACACCGTACGACCGGCGACTTATTGCGAGCGAATCGTTCGCGCGAACGGTTTAAACTCGTCGCCATGGTCGGCGCTGCGACGGCCGGGAAAGTGCGTGTGGTTGTGGGCGATGACCACCCGCTCTTTCGTGAGGGTGTGGTGCGTGCGCTGTCGTCGAGCGGTTCGGTAAACGTGGTGGGCGAGGCGGACGACGGCGCAACAGCGCTGGAATTGATCAAGGCGCACCTTCCCGACGTCGCGTTACTGGACTACAAGATGCCCGGCATGGATGGCGCGCAGGTGGCAGCGGCAGTCCGAAGCAACGACTTGCCGACCCGCGTATTGCTGATTTCCGCCCACGATGAGCCGGCGATCGTGTACCAGGCGCTGCAGCAGGGCGCCTCCGGATTCGTGCTGAAGGACTCCACCCGCACCGAAATCGTCAGAGCCGTGCTCGATTGCGCCAAGGGTCGCGATGTGGTGGCACCCTCGCTCGTCGGCGGCCTGGCCGGCGAGATCCGCCAGCGCGCGACCTCAATAGGCCCGGTTCTCAGCGCGCGTGAACGCGAGGTGCTTAGTCGGATCGCTCGTGGCCAAAGCATCCCGGCGATCGCGGGCGAGTTGTACGTGGCGCCGTCGACGGTCAAGACCCACGTGCAGCGTCTCTACGAGAAGCTCGGGGTCAACGACCGAGCCGCGGCCGTCGCCGAGGCGATGCGGCAGGGGCTGCTCGACTAGCCATGTCACTCCTGTGGGACCAGCACACCTGCCTGCCGCTGCAGACCGACGCGGAAGTCGGCCCGCTCACGCGGTACCGGCGCGGCGGCGGCGCGTTCCTGTCGGTCAACGCCGGGTATGCGCCGCACACCTTCGACGACTCGGTGGCGCTGCTGCGGCACTACAGCGCCGCGGTCGAAGCCCACCCGGAACTGGAGCTGGCGTCCAATCTCGCTGAGGTCGAGGCGATTAGCCGTGCGGGTCGGATCGCGGTCGCCTTCGACCTGGAAGACTCCGCTCCCCTCGACGGTGACCTCGACAACCTGGCGACATTGATGAATCTCGGCGTGCGCACGCTGCTGCCCACCTACAACCAGGCCAACCGGGCCGGCAGCGGCTGCCTGGACGCCGCGGACGGCGGGCTCACCGCGTGGGGGCGTTCCCTCGTCACCGAGATGAACGTTGTCGGCGTCGTGCCGGACGGATCCCATTGCAGCGCCCGCACCGGGCTGGACATGTGCGAGGTCTCAAGCGGCCCAGTCATTTACAGCCACTCCTGCATGCGCGCGGTTTGGGATCACCCGCGCAACATCACCGATGACCAGGCCCGTGCCTGCGCGGCCAGCGGCGGCGTCATCGGAATCACCGGCGTCGGCATTTTCCTCGGGCCCAACACCCCTACTCTCGAGGCGATGACCCGACACCTCGAGTACGCCGTCGAGCTCGTCGGCGTCGACCACGTCGGCGTCAGTACCGACTTCTCGTTCGATTTCGCCGATTTCGTCGACGAGGTGGTGCGCAATCCGCACCTGTTCGACGACAGCTACACCCGCTGGGGACCGATCCGGTGGATGCCGCCCGAAACCTTCCTCGAGCTCGACGACCACCTGCGTGGGCGCGGGTGGAGCATTCCCGATGTCGACGCGGTCCTTGGCGGAAACTTCTATCGTGTTGCCCAGCAGGTTTGGAAGGCTTAACCGCCAGCCGATCCGACGTTGGTTTCGCTGATGTTCCTGGCGAGTTTGCGGTTGATGGCTACATCCAGCAGTCGCGTGACGAGCGGGTGGGGTTGCTCGATGGTCGAGCGATTCTGCGGAACGAACGATTTGGCGTTGCCTTGCTCCAACGAAATTCGTGAGGGGCTGGCGGAGTGGATCCAGCTCGGTCATCCTGAGTCGATGGGTGCCTACGATCGGATCGGCGTGGGATATGTCGCGACGCGCCGACCCGATCCGCGGATCGCGTCCCAGATTCACGCCTCGCTCGCCACGATGGGCACCGTGGTTGACGTCGGCGCCGGCGCGGGGTCCTACGAACCGGCCCAGACCGTCGTCGCTGTAGAGCCCAGCATGGTGATGATCGCCCAGCGGCCACTCGGGTCGGCCCCATGTATACAGGCACTCGCAGAGGCTTTACCGTTGCGCGACAACTGCATTGACGCCGCGATGGCAATCTTGACCGTGCACCACTGGAGCGATGTGGTCGCCGGGATCGGCGAGATGCGTCGGGTCGCCCGCTACCGGACGGTGATCTTCACGTGGGATCAAGCGGTAACCCGTGACTTCTGGTTGCTGCGTGAATACCTGCCAGCGGCCATGCGGATCAGCGACGAGCTGTACGTGCCGGTCGAGCAACTTGTGGAGCTGTTGGGGGGCGCGCACGTACAGACGGTCCCGGTGCCGCACGACTGTACCGACGGGTTCGGCGCCGCCTACTGGCGTCGTCCCGAGGCGTACCTTGACCCCTCCGTCCGCGCGGGCATGTCGATGCTGGCTTACGCAGATGAATCCGAGCTCGTCGATGGCTTGACCCGACTCGCGGGCGACCTGCGCTCCGGACGATGGCATCGTCGGCATTCCGACCTGCTGGAACGACAGCAGCTTGACGCCGGCTACCGCCTGCTCATCAGCGATCAGTCGGACGCCTAGCCGAAAGCGCTTGTGATGGCGCCCATGTCGAAGTAGTCGCGCCACGCGACGATCTTGCCGTCTTGCACCTCGAAGACGCCCATCACCGGCAACGGGATCGTCCCGCCGTCCTTGCGGCGCATCACGTCCGTGCGCTCGTTCATCACCAACGAGCCGTCGCTGATCTGCCGGTGCACGTTGAAGTCGATGCCGTCGAACGCCGCGAGAAACCCTGCGATGAATTCCTTGATCGCCTCCCGGCCGCGCACCGGATCCATCGGGATGTTGTGGTAGACGGCGTCTTCGGTGAAGTACCCGGCCAGCTCTTCCGGCTGCGGGGAAGCCCAGCGTTTGCAGAATTCGGTTACCAGCTCGTCGGCGGAACGTGTCATGGGTTCATGCAACACATCGATACCGGGCAAAGCAAGGGCCGCGTGTTAATCGCCGCGTTCCGCCTCCGACGAAAGCAGTTTTTCGGCCGCCGTGTACGGATCGTCCTGGCCGTCGACCACCGACTCGGCGAGCCGGTCGAGACCCGCCTGGGTCCGCAGTCGAGTTTGCGCCATCGACAGGATCTGCGCGCGGGCCCGCGCCAACCGGCGCTCCCGGCTGTCGGTGCGGTGGTGATCTTCGATGGCGGCCATCAGGTCGCCAACGCCCTCCCCCCGGGCGGCGATGAGGCTGACGATCGGTGCGTTCGTCTCGGCGCGCAGATCACGCACGGTCTGTTCGGCGCCCTCGCGGTCGGCCTTGTTGACCGCCACAATGTCGGCCACTTCGAGCACGCCGGCCTTGGCCGCCTGCACCGCGTCCCCCGCCCCCGGATTGAGGATGACGATGGTCGGGTCGGCGACGGCGGCGATTTCGATCTCCGACTGCCCCACACCCACGGTCTCCAGCAACACCACGTCATACCCGATCGCGCCCAGCAGCCGGATGGCCGCCGGAACCGCGGCGGCCAGTCCCCCGATGTGACCGCGAGTCGCCACCGAACGGATCAGCACGTCGGAGTCGTTGATATGCGCGGTCATTCGGATCCGGTCGCCCAGCAGCGCCCCGCCGCTGAACGGCGATGACGGGTCCACGGCCAGCACGGCCACCCGGCATCCGCGTTCTCGGTACGCGCCGACCAGCGCGCCGACGGTCGTCGACTTGCCGGCGCCCGGTGGTCCGGTAATGCCGATGACACTGATGCTGAGCTCGGCTGCGGACCCGATGCTCGCCAGCACCTCGTCGCGGCGCTCGCCTTCGACCAGGCTGAGCAACCGACCCGCCGCGCGCGGAGATCCGTTGCGCGCTCCCGCGATCAGGTCGGCGATGGTCATGTGCGCATTATGGCGCAGCGACCTCGATGACCGTCGCGGAACCCATTCCGCCGCCCGCACACATGGCGGCGACCGCTATTCCGCCACCGCGGCGGCGCAATTCGTGCACCAGCGTGACCACCATCCGGGCCCCGGTTGCCGCAACCGGGTGTCCCAGCGAGCAGCCGCTGCCGCTGACGTTGACCTTGTCGGGGTCCAGGTCGAGTAGCTTGATGGTCGCCACGCACATCGCCGCGAAGGCCTCGTTGATTTCGAAGAGGTCCACATCCGAGGTCGAAAGCCCCGCGCGCGCAAGCGCTTTCGGTATGGCGTCGACGGGCGCTAAACCGGTGATGGCCGGATCGACGCCGACGGACGCCCAGGACCGCACGGTGGCGAGCGCGGGCAGGCCGAGGGCGTCGCTCGCGATGGTCAGCACGGCCGCGCCGTCATTGGCGCCGCAGGCGTTGCCGGCGGTGATCGAGAAGCCCTCGATTTCCGGGTGCAGCGGCTTGAGCGCGGCCAGCTTCTCCATGGTGGTGTCGCGGCGCGGGTGCTCGTCGACCGAGAACAGCCCGTGCGGCGTCTCGATCGGGACGATCTCCTCCTTGAAGAGCCCTTCATCGATCGCCGCGACGGCGTTGCGGTGCGACCGCAGCGCCCACGCGTCCATCTCCTCGCGACTCACGCCCGCCTTGAGCGCGGCGTTCCAGCCCACGGTGATCGACATGTCCATGTTCGGCGCGTCGGGCCGGTCCGGGTGGGTCGGCGGGAACCAGTCGACCCATTCCCCGTCGACCTGCGTTCGCGACCGCGGCGAAGTGGACGCCGAGTTCACGCCGCCGGCGATGACGAGCTGATCCATCCCGGCCCGCACGCTTGCCGCCGCGCTCTGCACCGCCGCCTGACCGGCCGCGCAGTGCCGGTTGTTGGCCAGGCCCGGCACGTGCGGCAGTCCCGCCGTGATGGCCGCGTGGCGCGCGATTACGCCGCCC
Source organism: Mycobacterium sp. 1081908.1 (assembly GCF_001673535.1). GTDB lineage: Bacteria > Actinomycetota > Actinomycetes > Mycobacteriales > Mycobacteriaceae > Mycobacterium. Next base: position 128,387 of record NZ_LZLY01000097.1, read on the forward strand.
CCGTAGAGGCCCTCACCCAGGATCACGTCGTCGACCTGCGCCGGGTCCAGATCCTTGACCGCTTCGCTGACCACGTGGTGGGCCAGGTCGAACGCGCTGGTGTCGCGCAGCGTGCCCTTGCGGGCTGTGCCGATGGGGGTCCGCAGGGCGGACACGATGACGGCTTCGGGCACGGATCTTCTCCAATTTCGGCAGCGCGATGCGAACGGGAGGCACCCGCACATTCACGAGAACCCTATTCTCTCATTCCGAGAGTATGAGTTGCAACAAGCGCAGCGGCCGACTAGTCGGTGCGGTTGGACCATCCCGGGGGCAGGTTCTGCGGAGCGGTATCGATGACGGTCTCGTCGTCGGCGCCGACGTATTCGAACAGGGTGATGTAGGCGAATTCGGGGACTTCGTAAATCGGGTAGGTCGGGCCCCGGTCCCGGTAGTCGCGCATCTCATCGAGATGTTCGTTCTGGAAGCACACGGTGCGCTCACCGTGCGTGCGGACCCACTGTGGGAAGAAGATCACGCCGTGGATGCGGCGTTTGGTGGGCAGGACGTTGACGGCCACGCACGTCCCGGTGGGTTCTGACCACGAAACTTTGAAGCTGTCATCGTCGAGCTGGACGAGGTTCACCTCTTGGCCTTTGACCCACCGGCCACCCACATGTCCGGAATGGATGCGGTAGTCGATGGTGGCGGCGTTCTTGACGTACATCTCGTACTGCCACCCGTTGGCGTAGGTGTATATGAAGCGGTGTCCGACGATTCCCGAAAGGTCTTGCGGCGGAATCGGGTTAGCGACACTCGTCATTGCCGTTGCTCCTACCTGGTCGGCCGAACGATAAACCTGTCTCGTAACCGATCCTGCCAGAGCGCCGGGGTCGGCCGGCGACGACGCGGACAGCGACGAATTCTGGCGCCGGCTGATGTAGCTGCGCGAACCCGCCGAGCCATGACTTGCCTACACTGCTGGTGAGATGGCCGCTCGACACCTGATCCAGGGGGCTTTGGCTGAGCATGACCGGTGACGAGACATTGCCGGAAGGGACGATCGCGGTCCCCGGCGGCAACGTATGGTTCAAACGGGTCGGTGGCGGCATGGGTCATCCGCTGCTCGTGGTCCACGGAGGCCCCGGGCTACCGCACCAATACTTGAGCTCGCTGCAACGGTTGGCCGACGAGCGGGAGGTCGTCTTCTGGGACCAGCTCGGCTGCGGGAATTCCGACTGTCCGTCCGACCCGGGACTTTGGACGATGGAGCGTTCGGTTGCTGAGATGGACGCCGTGGTAAGAGGCTTGGGGATGAGCCGCTTCCATATCTTCGGAAACTCGTGGGGTGGCATGCTGGCGCAACAATATGCCCTCGATGTGTCCTCGGGAGCCACCAGCCTGACCATCTCCAACAGCATCGCGTCGATACCCGAGTTCTCGAACATGGTGGCGCGCTTGAAATCCGAGCTGGACCCGGCAACCCAGTCGGCTATCGACCGTCATGAAGCGGCCGGAACCACCCATGCCGCCGAATACCAGGCCGCCATCCGCACCTGGAACGAAACCTACCTGTGCCGCGTGCGTCCCTGGCCCAGGGACCTCGAGGACGCGTTCCGGGGGATGGGAGCCGAGATCTTCGAGACGATGTTCGGCCCCAGCGACTTTCACATCGTGGGAACCATCCGGAGCTGGGATGTGTTCGACCGGTTACCCGAGATCGCATTGCCGACGCTCGTCGTCGCCGGCAGATTCGACGAGTGCGTGCCGGAACACGCGTGGGAAATGCACCGGCGCATACCGGGTTCGCGGTTCGAGTTGTTCGAGTCGAGCGCTCACATGCCGTTTATCGAGGAGCCCGAGAAGTTCGACCAAGTCATGCGCGAATTCCTGCGGTCGATCGAAGCGCCGCGAGCCTAACCGCACTGCGAAAAAACCGGCCGAAATTCGCGGTGCGGTTCGGCTCGCGGCCGTGCGATCAGTTCTTGCCGGCGTTCAGCTTGGCGACGATCGAGCGGAAATCCTCGGTGGTGAACGACTGGTGCTCGGCCGAAAGCGCATAGTCCAGGCTGGCCAGAACCGCGCGCTCCAGGTGAATGTTGAGCACCCGCTTAGTGCTCTCGACCGCCTGCTGGGGCAACTCCAAAATCTTCTTGGCGCAGGCGATTGCCTCGGCGACGGGGTCGGCCGCCACGTGGTTGGCCAGTCCCAGTTCGACGGCGCGCTGCGCGCTGATGCGGGTGCCGGTCAGCGCGTACTCCTTGGCCAGCAGCAGGCTGATGTGCAGTGGCCAGGTCAGCGGTCCGCCGTCGGCGGCCACCAGGCCCACCTGCACGTGCGGGTCGGCGAGGAAGGCGTTCTCGGCGATGTAGACGATGTCGCTCAGCGCGACCAGGCTGCAGCCGAGGCCGACGGCCGGCCCGTTGACGGCCGCCACCACGGGAATTCGGCAACGTGCCATGCCGAGCACGATCTCGCGTCCGTCCCGGATGGTCTTGGCGCGCAGGTCGGCGTCTTGGGACAGTTCGGCAAGATACGAGAAATCCCCGCCGGCCGAAAACGCCTTGCCACTGCCGGTCAGCACGGCCGCGCGGGCCCCGGGATCGTCGGTCATTCGCTGCCATAGCCGCGCGAGTCCGACGTGGAGGTTGTCGTTGACCGCGTTGAGGTCGTCCGGGCGGTTCAGGGTGATGATCCGCAACGGCCCGTCGGCGCGGACGTCGATTTCGCTTGGCATGTCGTACATTCAGACTCCCAATCCCAGGATTCTCGAGGCGATGATGTTCTTCTGTATCTGTGACGTTCCGCCCATCACGCTCTGGGCGCGACTGTACAGATAGGCGCTGAGCAGGTCCGGGTCACGTGTCCCGCTGACCGCGAGCGCGGCGTGCCCGACCGATTGCTCGACCCAGGTCATCAGCAGCTTGTCGAGCGATCCTTCCGGGCCGTGCGAGATCCCGTCCAGCTGCTCGGACAGCCGCCGCCGGACGTGGTGCGTCAGCATCTCGGACTCGACCGCAGCCCACGCGAGCTCTTCGGGAACCGGGCCGTCGTTGCGCGCGAAGAGGTTTCGGACCAGCTTGCCGTATCGGGCCGCATAGCCGAGCGTGGAGGGCTCGCGCTCGTGCCCGACGACGGTCATGGCGACGGCCCAGCCCTCCCCGGGAGCACCGACCATCCGATCCGCGGGCACCGTGGCGCCGTCGAAGAACACCTGCCCGAACTCGTTGGTGACGCCGTTCATCATCCGCAACGGGCGCTGTTGCACGCCAGGCTGTTTCATGTCGAGCACGAAGGCCGACAGGCCGCGGTGGCGTTTGGCGTCGGGGTCCGTGCGGGCCAACAGCAGACACCAGTCCGCGACATCGGAGTAGCTGGTCCAAATCTTGTGCCCGTGCACCACATAGCTGTCGCCCTCGCGGGTTGCGGTGGTGGTCAGCGATGCCAGATCCGAGCCGGCGCCGGGCTCGGAGAAACCCTGGCACCACCGTTCGGTGCCGTTGATGATGCCGGGCAGGAAGCGCTTCCGTAGCTCGTCGCTTCCATGGTGGCCGATGCCGAAGACCAGATAGCCCACGCTGGGGCGGGGCGGGGCGCCGGCGCGCACCAGTTCCTCGTCGACGATGACGTCGTACACCGGCGGCAAGTCCCGGCCGCCGTAGTCGCGGGGCCAGGACAGGCCGAAAAAGCCGTTGTCGTACAGGGCCCGGTGCCAGTCGGCCATGCGTTCCCAGTACTCGTCCCCCGAGCCGGAATACTCCTTGGCGTGCAAGGCAAGCCAGGACCGCAGACGCTCCCGGAAGGCGGCCTCGTCGGGCGAATCACGAAAGTCCAAAGTCGATCTCCTTCAGCGTGACGGGCCAGAGTTCGGTCGATGTCAGCGCGCGGCGCAGGTACACATGGGCGATGCATTCCCACGTGTTGCCGATGCCGCCGTGCACCTGCACCGCGGTCTCGCACACGGTGCGCGTGGCGCGCGCGCAATACACCTTGGCGACCTGCGCGGCCCTGATGGCCTCGACGGGCGTGAGTTCGTCCACCGCCCAGGCGGCGTGGCGCAGCACGCTCACCGAGCCTTCGATCAGCGCCCGGCTTTCGGCAAGCAGGTGTGCGATGGCCTGATACGACCCAATGGTTTTGCCGTACTGTTCGCGAATTTTGGCGTAGTCGCACGCGACCGCGTGCGCGCCCCGCGCGATACCGACCAGGTCCGCGGACGTGGTGACGAGCGCGAGGGCCAGCCACCGCTCGGCCACGTCGGACGACACCTCACCCAGAGTCGTCGGCGATCCCATCGCGTCGGCCTCGGCGCGGGTCAGGTCCGCGCCGGCGCGAGTGGCGGCCACGTCGGTGGCCAGGACCGCGGTACCGGAGAGCGACAGGGCGCGCCGCGCGCCCCGGGCGTCGATCACCCGGTCGTCGACCGCGACGGTCAAGCCCCCGCCGTCGGCGCCGACATGGCGCGCCAGATCCTCGGCCAGCACCGGCCCGAGGAACGGCGCGTCGACCAATCGTCGCCCGAATTCCTCGGCGACGATGGCAACTTCGACGCCGGAGGCGCCGTCGGAGCGCAGCGAGCGCCACCCGGTCGCTTCAATCTGCTTGTCCAGCCGCGCGATTCGGCTCGGGTCGTCGAGATCCTGAACCGCCCCCGGCCCGAGATCATCGGCCAGTTTGGCGGCGGCGTCACGCAGCTGCTGCTGCTCAGCTGTCAGACGTACATCCATAAGACTCCTTCAGCACTCGGCGCAGCACCTTGCCCGAGGGCAGGCGCGGAATATCGTCCACGAACACGATGCGGCTCAGGTGTTTGTAGGACGCTAGCTTCTCGTCCACCCGGGCGGTGAGGTCGGATGGGTCGACGGGCGCGCGCGCCGCGACCGCCGCGACGATCGCCTCGCCGTTGATGCCGTCGGGGACGCCGAACACCGCGCAGTCTTTGACGGCCGGATGACCGTGCAGCACCGTCTCGATCTCGGCCGGCGCGACCTGGAAACCGCGAACCTTGATCATCTCTTTGAGGCGGTCGGTGATCCGCAACCAGCCGGCGCCGTCGAGCCAGCCGACGTCGCCGGTGCGATACCAGCCGTCGCGGATCGCCTCGGCGGTCGCGTCGGCGGGCAGGTAGCCAGCCATCAGCGACGCCGACCGCGCCTGGATCTCGCCGACCTCCCCCGGGCCGACGGGCTGTCCCGTCTCCAAGGACACCACCCGCAGGTCCACCCCCGGCACCGGGCGCCCGACCGCGTCAAGTCGCGCCCCCTGCAGCGGATTACACGCGATGACGGGCAACTCCGTGGTGCCGTAGGCGGGGACCCAACCGACGCCGGTCCGCCGGGTGACGGTCTCGGCGACGCTGGGGCTGACCGGCGTCGCCCCCCACATGATGAAGCGAAGCGAGGACAGGTCGTAGGTTTCGAGCCGGGGGTGCGACGCGATGGCCAGCGCGATGGGCGCGACGGCCATTTCGACTGTGATGCGGTCTTCTTCGATGGTCTGCAGCATCCGGTCGATGTCGAATCGCCGATGCAGCCGCATCCGGGCGCCGGTCCGCAGCGCGGTGAGGATGTTGAGCAGGCCGAGGATGTGTGACGGCGGAGTGGCGACCTGAATCCGGTCGTTTCGGGTCAGCTCCAGGGCCGCGCGCCAGTGCCCCACCGCGGCCTCCAACGCCGCGCGGGTGTGGCGCACCGCCTTCGGCAGGCCGGTGGTGCCCGAACTGAACACCAGCACCGCGTCGGCGCCGTCCGGCGACGACCCCGCCGGAGGCTCACCCGTCGGGACCGGATCGTCCAGGTGCAGCATCGGCATCAGGCCGCCCAGCACCGGATGGTCGCCGACGGCGTGCGCCGGGCCGGTGATCGCCAGGGCATGGTCGACCTCGTCGCGCTTCCACGCCGGGCTGATGAGGATCGCGGCGGCACCCAGCCGCCAAATCGCGAGCAGGACGGCCACGAACTCCGGCCGGTTGGACGCCATGACCGCGACCCGCTGACCTGGGACGACACGCTTTTTCGTCAGGGTCGCGGCCAGTCCGTCGGCCAAGACGTCGAGCTGCGGCAGGCTGAACCGCCGTTCCTCGAACACGAGCGCTGCCGGCTCGGTCACGTCCCGTTCCTTCCAGCAGTCCGAACGTCTTGAGAAGACCCTATCGCTCTGTGAGAATAGTATTCTCTATACTGAAGAATGCAAATATGGGAGGGCGGTCATGGCGACGGTCACCACGATCATCGAGGAGACTCCACGGGTGACAGATCCCGCATCCGAGAATGGCGCCGAGGTCGGCACGGTGACGATTCACCTCGACCGCAAGAAGGCGACGGTCCCGCTCGTCCCCGGCGAAACGCTGCTGGAAAGCGCCCGGCGGGCCGGCCTGGAGCCGCCCTTCAGCTGCGAGGCCGGCAACTGCGGCACGTGCATGGCCAGGCTCGAGGAGGGCCACGCGACCATGCGGGTCAACGACGCTCTCGACGACGACGAGGTGGCCGAAGGCTACATTCTGACGTGCCAGGGCGTACCCGACACGGATTCCGTCACGGTGCGCTACGAGTAGCCACGGAGAGGCGGCGGCAATGGCCAAGGGAATCATGTATGTGGAGAGTCTGCCCAGCTCGCCCGATCGCGAGCAGGAGTACAACACCTGGTACGACGAGGTTCACATACCCGAACTGCTCGCGCTCGACGGAATCGTTGCGGCGCGCCGGCTGCGCCCGGTCGATGGGCAGGGCCCGTATGTCGCCATCTACGAACTCGAGGGCGACGACCTTCAGGCCATCCTGGACAACATGATTGCCAACGCCGGACAGCTGAACATGTCCGATGCCCTGCTGTTGGATCCGGCGCCGGTCCCGCGATTGCTGGAGACGACCACCGAGCGCGTCGGTTAGCCCATGAATGCCGATGACCTGATCCTGGTGAGCATTGACGACCACGTGGTCGAGCCGCCGGACATGTTCCTGCGCCACGTGCCCGCCAAATACAAAGACGAGGCCCCGATCGTCATGGTCGACGACAAGGGCGTCGACCAGTGGATGTACCAGGGCAGGCCGCAAGGCGTGAGCGGACTGAACGCCGTGGTGTCGTGGCCGGCCGACGAATGGGGCCGCGACCCAGCCGGTTTCGCCGAAATGCGGCCGGGCGTCTACGACGTCCACGAACGCGTTCGCGACATGAACCGCAACGGCATCCTCGCGTCGATGTGCTTCCCGACGTTCACCGGCTTCTCCGCGCGGCACCTCAACATGACGCGCGAGGACGTCACGCTGGTGATGGTATCGGCCTACAACGACTGGCACATCGACGAATGGGCCGGGTCGTATCCAGACCGCTTCATCCCCATCGCCATCCTGCCGACCTGGACCCCCGAGGGCATGTGCGCCGAGATCCGCCGGGTCGCCGCCAAGGGTTGCCGGGCGGTCACCATGCCGGAACTGCCGCACCTGGAAGGGCTTCCGAGCTACCACGCCGAGGACTACTGGGGCCCCGTGTTCCGCACACTGTCCGAGGAGAACGTGGTGATGTGCCTGCACATCGGCACCGGATTCGGTGCGATCAGCATGGCCCCGGATGCGCCGATCGACAACATGATCATCCTGGCCACCCAGGTGTCGGCGATGTGCGCGCAGGACCTGTTGTGGGGACCCGCGATGCGCAACTACCCCGACCTGAAGTTCGCGTTCTCCGAGGGCGGCATCGGTTGGATTCCCTTCTATTTGGACCGCAGCGACCGTCACTACACCAACCAGAAGTGGCTGCGCCGCGACTTCGGCGACAAGCTGCCCAGTGACGTCTTCCGCGAACACTCGCTGGCCTGCTACGTCACCGACAAGACGTCGCTGAAACTGCGCCACGAGATCGGCATCGACATCATCGCCTGGGAATGCGACTACCCGCACTCGGACTGCTTCTGGCCCGATGCGCCCGAACAGGTGCTGGCCGAGCTGAACGCCGCCGGCGCCGACGATTCCGACATCGACAAGATCACCTGGGCCAATGCCTGCCGGTTCTTCGGTTGGGACCCGTTCGCGCGCACGCCGCGCGAGCAGGCGACCGTTAAAGCACTGCGCGCCAAGGCTACTGACGTCGACGTGTCGATCCGGTCGCGCGCCGAGTGGGCGAGGCTGTATGCGGAGAAGCAGCTCGCGGCGCGCTAGTCGACCTCGAACGTGCGGCTGGCCGCACACTCGAGCCCGAACGTGCGGCTCGCCGCACGTTCGGCTGGCTACTCGCCCTCGGCCAACTCCGGCGCCGGCCTTTCGAGCTCGGCCAGCGCCGGGCCCAGCCCCTCGAGGTGATCGATGCCGGCGCCGAATTCGCCTCCCACCGGCGGCAGCAACGTGACGTGGTCCGCACCGGCGGTGAGGTGTTCGCGGACAGCGGCCGCAACGTCGGACGGATCGCCGTGGGCAACAAGGGCATTGACCATGCGCTCGCTCACCTCGTCGATGTCTTGGGCCGAGTAGCCCAGGTCCGCCAGGCGGGACGCGGAGCCCGGCATCCCGATCATGGCCGACACCGCCTCCCGCGCGGCCCGGATATCGCGGGCGACGGACAGCCCGACGACCAAGAGCTTGTCGGGTCCCAGCGCCCGCCTGGCCTGGGCCGTGAACTCCGGCGGCAGCAAGGCTGGCAGCGCCCCGTCAGCCTGTTGACCCGCCAGCGCCAGCATTTTCGGGCCGTTGGCGGCGATGATCCGGGGATAGGCCGCGGCGGGCGCCGGCGGCCAAGTGGGCGCGTTCATCCCGTTCAGGTAGTCGCGCATGGTGCCCAGCGGGCTGCCGAATTCCCGTCCGACGCTGGCCGCCTGCTCCGGATAACCTACCCCCAATCCCAGGACGATCCGGCCCGGATATGCCTGTGCCAGTTGGGCCGCCGCGGCATTCATGGTCTGCGCCGGCCGCGCCCAAATGTTGGCGATGCAGGTGCCGAACACCATCCGCTCGGTAGCCGGTAGCAGCGTGGCGAGCAGTACCAGGGCGTCCTTACCGATCACCTCGTTGGTCCACACCGCGCGGTATCCGGCGCGTTCGAGCCTGCCCACCGCCTCGCGTTGTAGATCGACGGATAGCGGGTCGGTGAGGGAGACCGGCAGGCACACGCCCACCGGGCCCAACGCATTTCGGGCGTCAGCCACGGTGCCGCTCATTCGCCGAAGTAGTGTCCGGCGTCGAGATCGTCGAGCAGGCCGGCCCGTTCGGGCTTCCAGTCCAGCACCTGCTGCGTGAGGGCGCTCGACGTCGGGTTGTCCAGGGATGCGAAGAGTGCGAGAAAACCGAAGTGACCGGCTTCGTCGGCGGGAATGCTGACTGAGGGCACATTCAGGTGGCGCGCGATGACGTCGGCGATGTCGCGGAACGGCACCCCTTCGTCGGCCACCCCGTGCAAACGCGTTCCGGGGGGCGCCTTTTCGAGAGCCAGCCGGTAGAGATGCGCGGCGTCCAGCGTGTGGAGGGCGGGCCGGCGGTTGCTCCCGTCGCCGATATAGGCCGACTTCCCCGTGTCGCGGGCGGTGTTGATCAGGTGATGGGCAAAGCCGTGGTGGTCCAGGTCGCTGTGCACCAACGGGGACAGCCGAACAACCGACGATCGCACCCCGCGTTCGGCCAGCGCGATCACCGCGTTCTCCGAGTCGACCCGTGGGCCGCCGGGCAGCGTGTCCTCTTCGGTGGCATGGCCGCCCTGCCCCAGGAGCGATAACAGCAGGGTTCCGGACGTGCTGACGAAGGGCCGATCGGAGCCGACGAGCGCCTCCCCGATGGCCTGCACGGCGCGCAGGTCGGTCTCTGCGGCGCCCACGAAGTCGTCGAAGTCGTGTCTGAAAGCGAGGTGTATGACACCGTCGGATGCCGCGGCGGCCGATCGCAAACCGTCGAGGTCGTCGAGGTCGCCCCGGTGCACTCTGGCGCCCTTCGCCGCGAGCGCCGCGGCGGACTCGTCGGAGCGGGCCAGTCCGGTGACGTGATGGCCGGATTGCAGGAGTTCGTCGACGACGGCCGAACCGATGTGTCCGCTCGCGCCGGTCACAAAGACATGCATGGTTGATCCCTTCACTTTGCTTAGCTCTCGCGGCACCCAGTCAATGACCTGGTCGGGCCGACTGTCCAAGACCTGTTTCACATGACGCGATACCGGATCCGCATCACCGCATGTCGATTGCTCTATTGGTCGTAGAAGCAGTTGGGTGTGCCGTTACACTCGGCGCATGACCGAATCGGCATCGCCGGGTATCGATCTCGACCTGCGGCTGGTCGGATACTTCGTCGTGGTCGCCGAACAGCGACACTTCGGCCGGGCCGCGGGCGTCCTGCGCGTAGCGCAGCCGTCGTTGAGTCGGCAGATCCGCCGGCTCGAGCAGCAGCTGGGCGTTCGTCTGTTGGATCGCACGCCGCAAGGCACCCGGCTCACGGAGGCCGGCGAGGTATTTCTGCCGCGGGCCAAGGCGCTGCTGCGCTCGGCCACCCAAGCCGCCGCGCAGGCCCGGGCCGCGGCCCAGCCCAGCCGCATCGCGATCGGATACACGACCGGGATGATCGTCACCCCCGCGGTGCGCGAGATGCGCCGCGAACACCCCGATGCCGATGTGCAAGTCTCGCACCTGGATTGGGGTCAGGCCCTGGACGCATTGCTCGGGCATCGGGTGGACGCGGTGGTCACCCGGCTACCGTTTCCGACCGACGGGCTGCACGTGACCATCCTCTACGACGAGCCCCGGGTGCTGGCGATGTCCGTCGACCACCGACTGGCCGATCGCGATTTCGTGACCCTCGACGACATCGCCGACGAGCCGATGCCGCGAGTGCGGAACTCCGACCCGGCGTGGAGCGCCTACTGGCGAATCGATCCCCGTCCCGACGGGCGCCGGGCGCCGGACGGACCATTCATTGACGCGCTCGAGGACAAGCTCGAAGTGGTCGCCTCCGGGCAGGCGGTGGCCATCACGGCCGGCTTCCACGGCGCCGCGCTGCGGCCCGACATCACCACGGTCCCCCTGAAAGGGGTCGAGCCCTGCCACGTCGTCTTGGCGACGCGCGCCGGGGACCGCAGTCGGCTCGTGGCCGCGTTCCGCAAACTCGCCGAAGCGCACCTGAACCCTTGACGCCCGAACGGCGTCTTAGTCGGCCAGCTCCGGGGGTGGCCGGTACTCGGGCTCAAAGCCCGAAACATGGATCGGGCTGCCGACCAGGCGGAAATCGCCGGCCGTGACAACCACTTCCGGTGTCGCCTTGAGCGCCTCGGGCAGCGTCCGGACCGCCGCGGCCGGGACGCCGAGGGGGCGCAGTCGCCGTTCCCAACCCGCGGCGGTGTCGGTCGCCAGCATCGCCGTGACGACCGCCAGTACCTCATCGCGACGGGCCACCCGCTCGGCCATGGTCTCGAATCCCCCGATGCCCGCCTCGGCGGCGAACGACTTCCAAAAGCCGTCGTGCGTGATGAACAGCGCCAGATACCCGTCCGCGGTTGGGAAGAGCTGAGCCGGAACGTAGTAGGAATGGGCGCCATGCGGCCGCCGCTGCGGCTCGACGCCGCCGTTGAGGTAGGCCGACGCGTGATAGTTGAGCTGCGACAGCATCACGTCGCGCAGCGACACGTCCACCTGCCCGCCCGTTCCGGAAACGATCTTGGCCAAAAGTCCCAGCGCGGCGCACATTCCGGTGGAGTTGTCGGCCGATGAATAGCCGGGCAGCGTCGGAGGTCCGTCCGGGTCGCCGGTTAACGCGGCGGTGCCGACGCCCGCCTGGACCACGTAATCGAAGGCCGGATCATCGCCGCCGTGCAGGCCGAAGCCGGTGATCGCGACGCAGACGATGCGCTCGTTGTGCCGTCGTAGTTCGTCGTAGGTGAGCCCCAGCCGCCGGATGGCCGAAGGCTTGAGGTTGACCAGCAGCGCGTGCGATTCCGCAACCAGCTCACCCAGCTTTCGCTGTCCCGCTTCGGAATTCAGATCCAGCGTGACGCTGGACTTGTTGCGGTTCAGGCTGGCGAAGTAGCTGGCGCCGACCCCGCGAGAGATCTCGCCGCCTCGCGGCTCGATCTTGGTGACCTCGGCGCCCAGGTCGGCCAGCAGCATCGTCGCGTACGGACCGGCCAGCATGGTGCCGACCTCGAGGATGCGGATATCCGATAGCGGCCCGGGAGACGTCACCGCAGTTCCGTTGCGAGCGAGGCGATCATGTCCCGGGTCCGCCGCTTGGAGGCGACGAGTTCGTCTCGGTTGTCGCCGATCGGCAGCAGCCGCACCGACAGGTCGGTCACGCCGGCGTCGGCGAATCGGCGCATCCGGGCCAGGATGGCGTGCTCGTCGCCGGCCGCGCACAGGTCGCCGACATCGCGGGCGTCGCCGCGGTCGAGCAGGCGCTGGTAGTTCGGCGACACCTCGGCCTCGCCCAGGATGCGGTTGGCCCGCTCCTTGGCCTCGTCGACTTGTGCAGGCGCACAAAGGCATACCGGGATGCCCGCGACGATCCGCGGCGCCGGCCGACCGGCATCCGCGGCGGCCTTGGTGATCTTCGGCGCGATGTGGTCGCCGATGGCGCGTTCGTCGGCCATCCACAACACGGTGCCGTCGGCGAGTTCGCCGGCGATCTGCAGCATCACCGGGCCCAGCGCGGCGACCAGCACCGGCATCGGGGTGTCGGCGCCGATGACCGTCGGGTTGTGCACCGTGAACGAATCGTTGTCGACGTCGACCGGTCCGGGTCCGGCGATGGCGGCGTTGAGCACCTGCAGGTAGTCGCGGGTGTAGGCGGCCGGCTTCTCGTACGGCAGGCCGAGCATGTCGCGGATGATCCAGTGGTGCGACGGCCCGACCCCCAGCGCCAGCCGCCCCCCGGCCACCGCGTGCGTCGAGAGCGCCTGGCGGGCCAGGGCAATCGGATGCTGGGCCTGCAGCGGCACCACCGCGGTACCGAGTTCGATGCGCGAGCTGTGTGCGGCCATCAGCGACACCATGGTCAGGCAGTCGAAGTCGTTGGGCACCTGCGGCATCCACGCGGTGTCCAGTCCCGCCGACTCGGCCCACTCGATATCGGAGACGAGCTTGTTCACCTTGCGGGCCATATCGCCACGCTCGGCGCCGATCATCACTCCGACGCGCACTGTGTCTCCTTCGGCTCCGGATCTGGTGTGCCGGTCAGGGCGCGGATCTCGCGCACCAGCACGTCGAGCGGTGTCCCGGTTGGGAATACCGCGGCGGCGCCCGCGGAGATCAGCTTGGGGACGTCGGCGTGCGGGATGGTTCCCCCGACGACGACGGCGATGTCCGCGGCGTCCGCGGCGCGCAACGCTTCGACGGTCCGCGCCGTGAGCGCCAGGTGCGCCCCCGACAGAATGCTCAGGCCGACGACGGCCACGTCTTCCTGCACGGCGATCGACGCGATGTCTTCGATGCGCTGCCGGATGCCGGTGTAGATCACCTCGAAGCCGGCGTCGCGCAGAGTCCGGGCGACGATCTTGGCGCCGCGGTCGTGTCCGTCGAGGCCGGGCTTGGCCACCAGAATCCGCGCGGCCACCTAGAACACCACCGGTTGCTGGAACTCGCCCCACACTCCTTTGAGGGCGGAGACCATCTCCCCGACCGTGCAGTAGGCGTTGGCGCAGTCGATCAGCTTGTGCATCAGATTGTCGGTCCCCTCGGCGGCCTGCGACAGCGCGGCCAGGCTGGATGTTACTGCGGCCGAATCCCTTTCGGCCTTCACCTTGGACAGACGTTTGAGCTGCAGGTCACGTCCTTCGGCGTCGAGCTCATAGGTGACGACATCGTGTTCCGGCTCCTCGGTCACGAACCGGTTGACCCCCACGACGGGGCGGGTGCCGGCTTCGATGTCCTGATGCATCTTGAATGCCTCGTCGGCGATCAAGCCCTGCAGGTAACCGTCCTCGATCGCCTGGACCATGCCGCCGTGGCGCTCCAGGTCGGACATGATCTCGATGATGCGGGCCTCGGTCGCATCTGTCAGGGCCTCCACGAAGTAGGAGCCGCCCAGCGGGTCGGCGACGCTGGCCACCCCCGTCTCGTGGGCGAGGATCTGCTGGGTGCGCAGCGCCAGCGTCGTGGTTTCCTCGGTGGGCAGTGCGAACGGCTCGTCCCACGCGGCCGTGAACATCGACTGGACACCACCCAGCACCGCGGCCATCGCCTCGTAGGCCACCCGGACGATGTTGTTGTGGGCCTGCGGCGCGTACAGCGACGCGCCACCACAGACGCAGCCGAAGCGGAACATTGACGCCTTCTCCGTCGTCGCTCCGTAACGCTCCCGCACGATCGTCGCCCAACGGCGCCGTCCCGCACGGTATTTGGCGATCTCCTCGAAGAAGTCGCCGTGGGTGTAGAAGAAGAACGAGATCTGCGGCGCGAACTGGTCGATCGTCATGCGGCCGCGCTGCACCACGGTGTCGCAATAGGTCACCCCGTCGGCCAGGGTGAACGCCATTTCCTGCACCGCGTTCGCCCCGGCATCGCGAAAGTGCGCACCCGCCACCGAAATCGCGTTGAACCTGGGAACCTCTGCCGCGCAGAACTCGATGGTGTCGGCGATCAACCGCAGGGACGGCTCCGGCGGCCAGATCCAGGTTCCGCGCGAGGCGTACTCCTTCAGAATGTCGTTCTGGATGGTCCCGGTGAGCTTCGCCCGCGGTATCCCTTTTTTCTCCGCGGCGGCGACGTAGAACGCCAGGAGGATCGCCGCCGTTCCGTTGATCGTCATGCTCGTGCTGAGCTTGTCCAGCGGGATGCCGTCGAAAAGGATCTCGAAGTCGGCCAGGGTGTCGACCGCGACGCCGACCCGGCCGACCTCCTCGCCGAACTCGGGGTCATCGGAGTCGTACCCGCACTGTGTCGGCAGGTCGAGGGCCACCGACAGGCCGGTTCCACCCTGCTCCAGCAGATAGCGGTAACGGCGATTGGATTCCTCGGCGGTGCCGAATCCCGAGTATTGGCGGAAGGTCCAGAGCTTGCCGCGGTAGCCGGACGCGAAGTTACCCCGGGTGAAGGGGAACTCCCCCGGCTGCGGAGGCTCCGCGCCTACGTCCGCCGGCCCATACACGGGCTGCAGCGGGAGGCCAGACGGAGTGTGGGCCGTATTATCCATCGGTGAATAACGTACTTGCAAAAAAAGAGAATGCCAATACCACCCGTTTGACCTGGCCAAACGGGTGGCTTTGACCAGGCCGAAGGAGACGAATGGCTAACAAAGTGCTCGCCGACCGCACCGTGGTGATCTCCGGCGGCAGCCGCGGAATCGGGCTCGCGATCGGCATCGCGGCGGCCAGGCAGGGCGCCAACGTGGTGCTGCTGGCCAAGACCGACACCCCCCATCCCCGCCTCCCCGGAACCGTGCACACGGCGGCCGCCGACGTCGAGGCGGCCGGCGGCAAGGCGCTGCCGGTCGTCGGCGACGTGCGCCGCGAGGACGACGTGCAGCGCGCGGTCGACGCCGCCGTGCAGCGCTACGGCGGCATCGACGTCTGCGTCAACAACGCCAGCGCCATCGCGGTAGACCCGACGCCCGAGCTGTCGGCCAAGAAGTACGACCTGATGCAGGAGATCAACCTGCGCGGCACCTTCCTGTTGACCAAGGCCTGCGTGCCCTACCTGCGCAAGTCGGCCAACCCGCATGTCCTCACCATCTCGCCGCCCATCAACATGAATCCCCGCTGGCTCGGCGCCCACCCCGCTTACACGCTGTCCAAGTACGGGATGACCCTGCTGTCGCTGGGTTGGGCGGCGGAGTTCGCGGACGACGGGATCGGCGTGAATTGCCTTTGGCCCCAGACCTATATCGCCACCGCCGCGGTGGCCAACATGGCCGACGGTGACCGGTTGGCGGAGTCGTCGCGCCGCCCCGAGATCATGGGCGACGCCGCCGTCGAGATCATCTCCCGGCCCGCCCGGCAGGCCACCGGCGCCTGCCACATCGATGCCGATGTCCTGCAGGCGGCCGGCGTCGCGGACCTGTCCCGATACGGCGGCGGCGAGCAGCCCATTCCCGACCTCTTCCTGGACTGACAGCCTATGCGCGGCAGATGATTTCGCCGTGCGGCATCGACAGCCAGCCATCCGGGGCCGCGGCCCATGCCAGCCACGCCGCGGAGATCGCCTCGAGCTGTGCGTCCGTGGCCAGGCCCGAAGCCAACAGATCGCGAGCCACCGCGGAGTGCAGGATTCGGTCGGCCCACATTCCGCCCCACCAGTCGCGGGTGTCGGCGGTCGCGTAGCACCAGACGCTGCCCGTCGGCGTGACGTCGTGGAAGCCGGCCGCGAGCGCCCACGACAGCAGCCGCCGGCCGGCGTCCGGTTCGGCGCCGTTGGCACGGTGCGCCTTGCGGTAGAGATCGAGCCACAGGTCCAGCTCGGGAAGCTGTGGGAACCAGATGAAACCGGCGTAGTCGGCGTCACGCGCCGCGACGATCCCGCCCGGCCGGCACACGCGCCGCATCTCCCGCAGCGCGCCCACCGGATCGGCGACGTGTTGCAGCACCTGATGTGCGTGGACGACATCGAATGCGTCGTCGGGAAATTCGAGGCGGTGCACGTCGGCGGTTGCGAACGTGACGTTTGACAGGTTGCGGCCCTCGATTTCGGCGCGCGCCACGTCCAGGACGTCGGCGACTTGGTCGACGGCGACCACCGCCGCGGGGGCGACCCGCGCGGCGAGGTCCGCGGTGATCGTCCCGGGGCCGCAGCCGATGTCCAGCACGGTCATTCCCGGCTTCAGGTGGGACAACAGGTAGGCGGCGGAGTCTTCGGCGGTGCGTCGCCGGTGGCTGCGTAGCACCGACTCGTGATGGCCGTGCGTGTAGCGGGCTTCGGGTTGCTCGTCCATGATCCGGAGCCTAATCGGGCCCCACCCACAATATGAAATCAATGTCTCAGTATATGAGACACCCTAGTCGACCGGGACGTCGAGGATCGGCCGGTCGACCGCCGCGCCCGGACCGTCGAAGTGCCACCACTCCCCGGAGTAGGGGGCCAGGCCGCCGTACTGCATGGCGTCCCGCAACCGGGCCCGGTTCGCCTGTTCGTCGGCGCTGACGCCCTGCGTCGCGTAAGCCGTTGCGCGCGAGGAGAAGTCGTCGAAGTCGGTGCCCATATCCGCCAGGCACAACCCATCGACCTGCCGCTCGGGCGGGCACTGCTGCTGCACGCTGGTGAACGTCACGTCCACCGAACGCCCGGACTCGTGGCTGTGCGCGTACTGGCCCGGGCGGGCCACCCAGGCCGGGTTCGGCACGGCGTTGAACAACTTGACCTGCACGTCGTGCGGCCGGTAGCAGTCCCAGAACACCAGCACGTGTCCCTGCGGGCGCAGCGCCGTGGCGGCCGTCGCCAGCAACGGCGCCATGGTTTGGTGCACCAGGCAGCGTGCGTCGGAGGGATACAGCTGCGTGTGGGTGAAATTGTTGGTCGTCGCGTAGCGCAGGTCGATGATGGCGTCCGGAACCACACTGCGGACGTCGACGAAACCGGCCGCGCGCGCCGCGTCGCTGACCGGCGGCACGTCGGGGCTGGCCTGCGCCGGCGCGGCCGCGACCAAAGCCAGGGCTACCACGAGCGGGAGCGTCACACGCATCCGGTCATTGTCGCCGTTCGCCGACTCCAATCACGTTCAATTCGCGGCGATGTCGCCGTCGACGTAGCGCTGCAGGTTGGGCGCCATCGCGGCGACGACCTCGTCCTCGGGCATCGAGGCGATCGGCTCGATCTTCCAGACGTAACGCAACAACGCGAAGCCGATCAGCTGGCTGGCGATCAGGCCGCTGCGGCGCAGCCGCTCGTCCTCGTCGTCCCCGAGGGTGGACCCACCGATCAGCCCGCGCTCCACGATCAGCCGCAGCTTTTCGCGGGTCTTGGGCTCGTGGGCGGCGGTCAGGACCACCGCGCGCAGGGCGGCCCCGACGTCGTCGTCGGCCCAGATCTGCAGCACGTTGCGGATCAGTCGCTCGCCCAGTTCCGCCTTCGGCGTCGACCACGTCGCGGTGACCGAATCCAGCCACTTCTGCGGCGGCGCGGTGGCGGCGTCGAGCAGGCCCTCCTTGGAGCCGAAGTAGTGGTAGATCAGCGCCGGGTCGACGTCCGCGGCGCGGGCGACGGCCCGGATCGCCGTGCCGGCCCAGCCGTGTTCGGCGAATTCGGCGCGCGCCGCGGAGACGATGCGCGCCGCCAGCACGCCGCGCTCGTCGCGCGGGCCCGGGGTGATCGATCGCTTCGCCACCGCCACACCATACCGCGAAATTTCATCTTGCGTTGAGACTAGTTTCAACGTAGCGTGAAACTATGATTCCGACGCTGAACGGCCCGCAGACCACCGGCCGGCAATACCGCAACCTCAGCGAGCCGCAATACACGAAACGCAGCGACATCAACACCGCGATCGCCGTGCGCGACGGCACAAGGCTGTTGGCCGACGTACATCGGCCCGCCTCCGACGGCCGCTTCCCCGCACTGCTCGCCGCATCGCCCTACCCGCGCCAGGTGCAGGACCTCGGCGCCCCCGCCGGATTCGTCGAGGCCGGGTCGACCGACTTTTGGGTGCCGCGCGGCTATGTGCACGTCATCGCCAACCTCCGCGGCACCAACGGCTCGGACGGCACCTTCACGTTGTTCGACGCCCAGGAACGCAAGGACGTGCACGACCTAGTGGAATGGGTGGCGGCGCAACCCTGGTGCGACGGCAACGTCGGCATGATCGGCATCAGCTACTTCGCGATGACCCAGCTCGCGGCGGCCGTCGAACGGCCACCCCACCTCAAGGCGATCTTCCCGCTGGCCGTGACCGCGGACCTGTACGACGGCGCGAACCATCACGGCCTGTTGAGCTCGTCCTTCGTCACACCGTTCCTCGCCATGACGGGTCTGACCGCCGAGCGCAGCGACGGGTTCTGGCGCAGCAAGCCGGTCGCCCTGGCCCGGCGCGTGCTGAAAAGCCCACGCGTGCATAAGAAGTTCGAGACAGCCAACGGCGAGGCGGCGGTTACCATGCTGCGCCGAGTTCTCCGGTTGCCGCACAACCCACACCCGTGGGACGAATTGTGGCAGGAGGCCGTCCTCAAGCACCCGACCCGCGACGAGTGGTGGGAGCAGCGAAACCTGTTGCCACTGTTGAAGGAAATTGACATTCCCGTGTATCTCGGCTGCGACTGGGAGAACGTGCCGCTGCACCTTCCCTCGACGTTCACCACGTGGAAAGGCTTGTCGGACAACGCTTGCGTCCGGATGGGCATGCTCGGCAAGTACGGTCTGACGTGGCCGTGGGAGAGCATGCACACCGAGGCGCTGGCCTGGTACGACCACTGGCTGAAGGGGCGCGACACCGGAATCACCGACGGGCCACCGATCCGGTACTTCCTGCCCGGCGCCGACGAGTGGCGCACCGCCGACGCGTGGCCGCCATCGCAAGCCCCGCACCGTGAACTTGCCCTGCGCGCCGACGGCACCCTAGACGGGGACGAAGGCGAGCCGGGTGGCCGCGAATTCATGGTCTTGGGCCCAGGCCTGGGACGCGTCAAGCCCAGCGAAATCGATCCGCCGTCGGCGCTGACCTGGACCGGCGAACCGCTCGACGAGGACCTCGACGTGGTCGGCGACATCGAGCTGCGGCTGGTCGCCTCGGCGACGGCGATCGATACCGCCTGGATGGCGATGCTGCAGGACGTGGCGCCCGACGGCGAGGCCACCGATGTGACGGCGGGCTGGCTGCGCGCCAGCATGCGGGAGGTCGACGAGGCGGCCAGCCGCCCCGGCGCGCCGGTCTTGCCGTGCCGCAACGCGCAGGGGGTGCCGCTGGGCGAGGATGTCGAGTATCGAATCCCGTTGGTCCCCAACGCCCGACGGTTCCGGGCCGGCCACCGCATTCGGCTGATTCTCACCAGCGATGACCAGGACCCGTCGGCGCCCGTCATCATGAACTTCCGCCACGCCAGCGTCGGCACCAGCAGCCTGAACACGGTGCGCTCGTCGTCGCGGCTGCTGATGCCGGTGCTCACCTAGCCATTGATCAACCGCGGTCCGTGTTCTATCGTCCCGGGTAGCCGATCGGCTAGTCTCTGGCCGGCGGCCCGCAGGAGAGAACACGATGGCCGGTCTCGGCGTGGGCGTCATGCACAACACGATCAATTCGCGCTTCGGGCCGAAGCCGCTGATCCATGCCGACTACCTGACCGGGCTCGCCTGCGGCGCCGACTCCTTCTGGGTGGCCGACCATCTCAATTCGGTGCTGCCGCCGTCGATGTGGACCCCCAAGCACGTTGGCGCGGCAAAGATCATCCCCAAGATGGACGCCCACCTCGAGCCATGGACGATGCTGGGCTACCTGGCCGGCCGCAACCGGCTCGGCCGCATGCGCCTTGGAGTGGCCGTGACCGACACCGGTCGGCGCAACCCCGCCGTCACCGCACAGGCCGCCGCCTCGCTGCACCTGCTCACCCGTGGCCGGTCGGTGCTCGGAATCGGGACCGGCGAGCGGGAAAGCAACGCGCCCTACGGCGTCGACTGGTCCAAGCCGGTGGCACGCTTCGAGGAGGCGGTGGCCACCATCCGTGCGCTCTGGAATTCCAACGGCGAGTTGGTCACTCGCGACTCACCGTTCTTCCCCTTGCACAAGGCCACTTTCGCGCTGCCGCCGTACAAGGGGAAATGGCCACAGATCTGGATCGCGGCGCACGGCCCGCGCATGATGCGCGCCACCGGGCGGTACGCCGACGGGTGGTTTCCCGGAACGACCCGCGCGGCCGAATACGGCGAGCAACTCGAGATCGTGCGCACAGCGGCCTCGGATGCCGGACGCGACCCCATGGCCATCACGCCCGCGCTCATTCGGTTCATCGTCACCGGCCGGTCGCGCGACGAGATCGACGAAGTCGTGGACAGCGACATCGCCAAAGTGTTCACGCTCAATTGTCCCGCCAAGGACTGGGCCCGCCACGGAGCCGAACACCCGATGGGGAGCGACTTCACCGGAGTGCAGGACCTCATCCCGCAAACCATTGACGAACAGACGGCACTGTCCTACGCGGCCAAGGCCCCGCGATCGCTCGTCCGGGAGTTGTTCGCCGTGGGAACACCCGACGAGGTCCTCGGACAGATCGCGGAGTTCCGCGACAACGGATTGCGCTACCTGGTCGTCGGCAACGCCGGTGCAATCCAACCGAGTCTGCGCAAGAGCGCGTCGGTGACCGCGCCCTACGTCAAGGTCGTGCGCGGCCTGCGGAAGCTGTGAGCGAGGAGATGATCGTGCGATGCCGATGATCGATCTGACGTTCGTGCGCGACTCGGTGGGCGATGACGCGTTGGGCCGGCTGGCCGACGAGCTGGTGAGCGTGCTGCTGCGCGCCGAACGCGCCCCGGACACACCGTTTCTGCGGGAGAACACGTGGGTGTACCTACACCCGGTGGACGCGGGCGAGCTCTCGGTCGGCGGCCGCGGCCCGGGCGCGCCCCGCTTCCGGGTCGACCTGACCGTGTTCGAAGGAGCGCTGGATCAACGCCGCAAGGAACAACTCGCGGCCGACGTGCACGGCGCGGTCTGCGCGGCGGCGGGAATCGAACCGCAGGGCCCGCGGGCGTTTCATGTGTGGACCCTGATCCATGAGATCCCCGAGGGCAATTGGGCCGGCGGCGGCAAGGTCATCTACTACCAACAGGTGAAAGGCCTTGTGGCCGAAGACATGCCCGACGAACGCCTGGCCTGAACGGCCGAACGCCCACCGAGCCCGTCACACCGCCTTATGCTGACGTGGGAGGGAGGGGCCGATGGCGCACGTGCTGGCACCCCCGCCGGTAATCGCGACGGCGGCCGCCGAGATGTCGGCGCTAGGTTCGACGCTCGGCGAGGCCGGGGCGGCCGCGGCGGGCGGGACAACCGGTGTGGTGGCGGCCGCCGCCGACGAGGTGTCCGAGGCGGTTGCGCACCTGTTCAGCGCGTACGGCCAACAGTGGCAGGCGCTGCTTGGGCGAGCGGCGGCGTTCCACGGTGAGTTCGCCCGGGCCCTGGCCTCGTCCGGCAACGCCTACGCCAGCACCGAAGCCGCCAGTGTGGCCGCGTTGGCGGATCCGCCCGTCACCTTCGTGCCGGGCG
This sequence comes from Mycobacterium sp. 1081908.1, assembly GCF_001673535.1. Lineage (GTDB taxonomy): Bacteria > Actinomycetota > Actinomycetes > Mycobacteriales > Mycobacteriaceae > Mycobacterium. The sequence continues at coordinate 150,436 of NZ_LZLY01000097.1, forward strand.
GAAGTGGAATGCCGTTCCCGCCGCCGGATTTCGTGGCCAACGTGGTGACTAAGTACGTCGCGCCGAATTTCCCCGTCGGCCTGGTGCAAGCACTGTTCATGCCGGCGGGCGAATATCCGGATAGCGGCATCAAAGACTTGATGCAAAACATTTCGATAGCCCGGGGTGTCACGGCCCTCAACAGCGCGATCCAGCTGCAACTCGCCGCCGGAAACACCGTCAACGTTCTGGGCTATTCGCAGGGCGCCAACATCGCCGCGCTGGAAATGCAGTTGTTGGACCCCGCGGGCACGCCGAGCAATTTACCGATCAACTTTGTGCTGCTTGGCAATTCGATGAATCCCAACGGCGGCTGGGATGCGCGGTTCCCGGGTTTGAGCGTGCCGACGTTGGGTTTTTCGACCCTTGGCGCGGTGCCGACGAATGACTTCGTGACCAAGGTTTACACCCTCGAATACGACGGCTGGGCCGACTTCCCGCAATACCCGATCGATATCTTCGCCGACCTGAATGCCGTCGCGGGAATGGTGACCGTGCATGGCGGCTATGAGAGCCTCACGCCTACGCAGATCAATTCGGCTGTGGTGTTGCCGACGCAGGGACCGACGACCACCACCTTCTACATGATTCCGACCCAGAACTTGCCGCTGCTGGATCCGGTCCGATACATCCCCTATGTCGGGAACCCGATCGCGGATTTGGTCCAGCCGGTCTTGAGGCCCCTGGTCAACTGGGGCTACGGCGATCCCAACTTTGGCTGGTCCACCGGGCCGGCCGACGTGACGACCCCGTTCGGATTCTTGCCGCCGCTGAGCGACACCTTGGCGCTGGGGCCGGCCCTGGTCAGTGGGGTCCACCAGGGCATCGGCGCGGCGATCGGCGACCTCAACGCCGAGGGTCCCCCGCAGCTGCCGTCGCTGCAGGATCTATCGCAGGCGCTGACGTCATTCTCATCGGCGCCCGGCACACTGGCCCCGCCCACCGGGCCGCCCTCGATAACCGATCTCATCTCCGGCCTCGAGGCGGCCAACACCCAGATCGTCGGCGGCGCGACGACCGCAGTTTCGACGGCCTATTCCACGCTGCTTCCGACGGCGGACATCGGTACCGCGGTGCTCGTCTCGTTGCCGTCCTACGACTTGAACCTGTTCCTGAACGGGGTGACCCAGATGGTCAACGGTCAGCCCCTCGCCGGGCTCGTCAACGCGGTCGGCTACCCGATCGCCGCCGATGTCGGATTGTTGCCGATGCTGGGCGGTTTGGAGGTCGCGGTCCTAGGGGAGGCCGCATATTCGATCGTCACCGGCACGCCTTACGGGAGCTTCTGATCGAAGCGGAGAATGACCGCTTGGTGGCCAGGGGCGGGATCGAACCGCCGACCTTCCGCTTTTCAGGCGGACGCTCATACCGACTGAGCTACCTGGCCGGAAGGCATTGAGTGCCTCGCCGTGTTGGCGACCCTGACGGGACTCGAACCCGCGACCTCCGCCGTGACAGGGCGGCGCGCTAACCAACTGCGCCACAGGGCCTCGCTTTGCTCCGCGTCGCCGCGTCGCGTACCCCCAACGGGATTCGAACCCGTGCTACCGCCGTGAAAGGGCGGCGTCCTAGGCCACTAGACGATGGGGGCCAGAACCGAATCACTTCGGGGGCACTCGCAACGCAGTTACCGTTGGGAGCCACGTCAGCTTAGGTCACCGCGGGCACAATCCTCAAACGAGCGCCGGCCGAGCCGTGTTCCGAACACAGTATCCTGAACCTTCGCGCCCCTATAGCTCAGTTGGTAGAGCTACGGACTTTTAATCCGCAGGTCCTAGGTTCGAGTCCTAGTGGGGGCACCAAAAACCGCCATGACCTCGGGTGATGCCGGCATTCCGGTGCCGGGCGGCGCCGGACGACGCCCGGGCTGATCCCCGCCGCTCAGCGCCCCGGGGGACACGCGGGATGCCCCGGTTTAAACGCCGAACGGGATGACTATGCTCGGCAAGATGAGTGTCGATGCGGCCTACCCAAATGCGCCAGTAGCCCTGGTAACCATGGAAATCCGTCACCCCGCAACTGATTCCCTGACCGAGTCATCGAGCGGGGAGCTCAGACGTCTGCTCGCGGACCTCCTGCCCATCGAACGCCAGGCGCAGGACGTGGCCTGGGCGATGGGCGCCGGTGGGCAACCACAGCCGGCCGCGGAGCGCTTCGTCCGCTACGTCAACCGCGACAACACGCTCGCGGCCTCGATGAAGACCCAGGCGGTCGTCATCGAAACCACCGCCTACAGCAACTTCGAGGACCTCGTCGACCTGGTGATGCGCGTGATCGACGCGCGCGCCCAGTTCTCGCCGATCGTCGGGGTGGAACGCCTTGGCCTGCGCTACGTCCTGGAGATCCGCGTGCCCCAGGGCGTGGACGGCCGCATCGAATGGAGCAACTGGATCGCCGAGCCGCTGCTCGGGCCGCAACGCATCGCACCCGCCGGCCTGACCCTGACCGAATGGCAGGGTGCCGCGGTCTATCGGGAGGCGCAGCCGGGCAAGTCGATGATCGTGCGCTACGGCCCGGGCGTGGGTCAGGCGCTGGACGCGAGCTATCACCTGCGCCGGACCATGCCGGCCCAACAGGGACCGTTCTTCCTGATGGACATCGACAGCTTCTGGACTCCGATCGGGTCCATCCCCGAGTACGACCGCGGCACGGTCCTGGCGACCTTCCAGGACCTCTACGACCCGGCTCGCACCGTCTTCCAGGAGATGCTCACCAACCGCCTGAAGGACGACCTGCTCAGCCGGTAAGCGTCGCGCTGCTGTAGGTCACGTCGCCGAACGCCTCGGCGAGTTCGTCGTCGGGATACGCGAAGCCGTTCGCGGCGTGCAGCTCCCTGACGGATTGCGACGACGTCCGCCAGCCGCGCTGCTTCAGATGGTCGAGGATGTGGCTGCGGTGACCGTGATAGACGAGATCGTTGAAGTCGATCTCGAACCCGAGTTCGCTCATCCGGTCGTGGTGTGCGCGCCACCGCTCGTCGGCGAAAATGGCTGTGTCGGGCACGAATTCGAATGCCAGGCGGCTGTCGGGAGCGCTCAGCGCGGTGATGTTGTCGAACAGCGCGTCCTGGGCCTTGTCGGGCAGATACACCAATAGCCCTTCGGCGCTCCAGGCCGCGGGAGCCTTCGGGTCGAAACCGGCGTCCCGCAGCGCCGCGGCCCAGTCGTCGCGCAGGTCGACGGCGACGGTGCGCCGCTCGGCGGTCGGCTCGGCGCCGAGGTCGCTGAGCGTCGACGTCTTGAACTCGATCACCTCCGGCATGTCGACCTCATAGACGACGGTGCCCGCCGGCCACGGCAAGCGGTACGCGCGCGCGTCGAGTCCCGACGCGAGGATGACCACCTGATTGATGCCGCTTTGCGCCGCGTCGAGGAAGAACCGGTCGTAGAACCTGGTGCGGCAGGCCATCCCCCGCGCCATGCGCTGCGGGTCGAACTCGGATTCCGTGCCGACCGGAATCTCGCCGTTCACCAACCGCACATAGACGTCGATGCCGACGGCGCGCACCAACGGCGCCGCATAGGGGTCGTCGATCAGCTTCTCGTCGGTCGACAGCGCCCGCTGGGCGGCGACCATGGTCGCCGTCGCCCCGACGCTCGTCGCCAAGTCCCAACGATCGCGATCGGTGCGCGCCATGGTGTTCCCTCATCCCATCCGAAAAACATAGACAGTCTAGTTACTATCACAGCGCCGATCGCCGGCCCGGGCGGGACTACCCTGCGACCTGTGACGGACTTCGCCCAGCGAACGATCGAGCTCGCACGCCAGAACGTCGCCGAAGGCGGTCGCCCGTTCGCGACGGTGATCGTCAACGGCGGCGAGATCCTCGCCGAGAGCGCCAACAAGGTGGCCCAGACCAACGATCCGACCGCGCACGCGGAGATACTGGCGATCCGAGAGGCGTGCATGAGGCTGGGCACCGAGCATCTCGTCGACAGCACCATCTATGTCCTGGCCCACCCGTGCCCGATGTGCCTGGGCTCGCTGTATTACTGCTCGCCCAGGGAAGTCGTCTTCCTCACCACGCGCGAGGCCTACGAGCAGTACTACCTCGATGATCGCAAGTACTTCGAGGTCGCCACGTTCTACGACGAGTTCGCCAAGGCGTGGGACCAGCGTCGGCTGCCGATGCGCTACCAGCCCGAAGAGGCCGCGGTGGACGTGTACCGGTTCTGGAACGAACGCAACGGCGGCCGGCGGCAGTCCACGGTCGTCCCGCCGGGATGAAGCGGCTATTATCTGCGTATGCATGCAGATAGTAGCGAAGGGCGCTTGCCCGACGACCAGGCCGGCCTCGTCGTCGAGGTGTTCCGGATGCTCGCCGACGCCACCCGCGTGCAAGTGCTTTGGTCGCTGACCAATCGCGAGATGTCGGTCAACGAACTCGCCGAACACGTGGGAAAGCCCGCACCGTCGGTTTCCCAGCACCTGGCCAAGCTGCGGATGGCGCGGCTGGTCCAGACGCGCCGCGAGGGAACCACGATCTTCTACAGCCTCGAGAACGACCACGTTCGGCAACTCGTCATCGACGCGGTCTGCAACGCGGAACACGCCGGGCCCGGCGTACCGCGTCATCACCGCGGCCAGACCGGACTGAAGGCGGTCGCAGCATCGTCGTCAAACGGCCCCAAACGACAACGTATTTCGCACTCGGAAGGTAAAAGATGACCGAACAGCACAGCCATGACGCGCCACACGCGCACGAGCACCGCCATGCCGACGGCGCTCACTCACATTCGCACACCACCCACGAACACGACCACGTCACCCACGAGCACGCCCACACCCACGACGACGGAACCGAGCACACTCACGAGCACGTGCATCAGTCCGACCTCGAAGGCGTGCACGGCCACGCGCACGAGTAGCGGAAGCTAGGAGACCCTCGGGCAGTAGTGCTTCGGGTTGCCGCGCTCGTCTACCGGCGGCAGGTTACGCGCCGGCGTCTGCACCAGCGGTGCGTCGCAAGGGATTCGCCCGGTCACCCGGTCCCAGCCGGCCCGCGCCCGCGGGTGTTTGCGGTATCGCGTTGGCACGCAGGCAAAGACGAGGCGGACCAGATCGCCGAACCGGCGATGCAGCCATTCGTCGCGCCGCGACCACCGGTAGCCCATCAGTTCGCGCACGGGCGGATCGTAGAGGCCGACCGTGAGCCACACGAAGAACGGGGCCATCAGTTTGCGCTGCGCGGCCCACAGCGGGTCCGGAACCCATTGGGCGAATGGCGGTTTGGGAAGCTCAGTGAGATCGAGGACCGCCCGGGCGGCGTAGTTGTTCTCTAACACGTTGCTGCACATGTGGTCCCAGTATTGCTGGAAGTCTTCCCAGGACTCCGGCACCGGCCGCATGCTCATGCCGTACAGGCGATACCACTCGACATGTTCGTCGAAGAGCTGCCGGCGCTGCGCTTCGGTCAACCCCCCGCAAAACCGCTCCGCCACATGGATAGTGCCGACGAAGAACGTGGCGTGCGCCCAGTAGAAGACGTCCGGGTTCAGCGCGTGGTAGCGGCGGCCTTGTTCGTCGACGCCCTTGATGTCGGTGTGATAGTCGCGCACCTCGGCGCCGGTGTCCGGGGCGCGGTCGCCGTCGAAGACCACGCCGCCGATCGGGTACAGCGAGCGCAGCAGGCGTGGCCAACGCTCCCGGAAGAACGTCGAGTGGTCGATGACCGCCGCACCGAGCTGCGGGTGCATGTTCTGCATGGATCCCGCCCACGGACCCTGCAACATGCCGCGCCAGTCCCCGAAGTACCGCCAGGTCAGCGAATCGGGCCCGAGCGGGATCGGGGGCGAGGCATAGCCCAGCGGCGACACCGGGCACCCGCCGGCCACGCCGTCGGATCCGGCGGGCGAACCGCCGCCGCTGTTCAGCGGGCGGGCCGCGGAAGTATGTTGGGTCACTATTAGATCCCTGTAAGTTTCGGCAATTCTGACTACATGCGTTGTCACTTTAGAGCTTAGGAGCGATGTGCAGACGGGTCAACGACGGGGGCGTTGGACCGGCGTCCCCCTGGAGAGCCGCCTCGCCCTTCGCCGCGACAATCTCATCACCGCGGGCGTGCAGTTACTCGGCAGCGATCGCGGCCCCGCTCTGACGGTCCGCGCGGTGTGCCGCAAGGCCGCGCTCACCGAACGCTACTTCTACGAGAGCTTCGCCGACCGCGACGAATTCGTGCGCGCCGTGTATGACGACGTCTGCACGCGCGCGATGAACACCCTCACCTCGGCGAAGACGCCGCGCGAGGCCGTCGAACAATTCGTCGAGCTCATGGTCGACGATCCCGTCCGGGGACGGGTGCTGCTGCTGGCGCCCACGGTGGAGCCGGTGTTGACGCGGTCGGGCGCGGAGTGGATGCCCAACTTCATCGACCTGCTGCAGCGCAAACTGTCGCGCATCGGCGATCCGGTGCTGCAGAAGTTGATCGCCACCAGCCTGGTCGGCGGGCTGACCAGCCTGTTCACCGCGTACCTCAACGGCCAGCTCGGGGCCACCCGCAAGCAGTTCATCGACTATTGCGTCAATATGCTCTTCAACGCGGCGGCGCCCTACGTACCGCCCGCCGAGCAGGGGAAATCCGAGTAGCGGTTTCGCGCGCACCCCGCACTGGTTAGCCATAGAGAGCCAGGTTCCGCGCGACGCTCGTCCGCCGTCGAAAACTGTGGCGCGCGGCGCGCGCGAGGAACTTGATGCTACCGGGGGACACAGATATATTGACTGCTACCCGCAGACACAGATAACTGGAGGGGCCATGTCAGCGGAGCTGACTGACTTACAGCTTCTGCACGAGCTCGAACCGGTCGTTGAGAAGTACCTGAACCGGCACCTGAGCGTGCACAAGCCGTGGAATCCGCACGACTACATCCCGTGGTCGGACGGGAAGAACTACTACGCGCTCGGCGGACAGGACTGGCACCCCGAGCAGAGCAAGCTGTCCGACGTCGCGCAGGTGGCGATGGTGCAGAACCTGGTCACCGAGGACAACCTGCCGTCGTATCACCGCGAGATCGCGATGAACATGGGCATGGACGGGGCCTGGGGGCAGTGGGTGAACCGCTGGACCGCCGAGGAGAACCGGCACGGCATCGCGCTGCGCGACTACCTCGTGGTGACCCGCGCGGTCGACCCCGTCGAGCTGGAGCTGCTCCGCCTCGAGGTGGTCAACCGGGGCTTCAGCCCGGGCCAGAACCATCAGGGCGAGTACTTCGCCGAGACGCTCACCCACTCGGTCTTGTACGTCAGTTTCCAGGAACTGGCCACCCGGATTTCGCATCGCAACACCGGCAGGGCCTGCAACGACCCCGTCGCCGAGCAGCTGATGGCCAAGATCTCGGCCGACGAAAACCTGCACATGATCTTCTACCGGGACGTCAGCGAGGCCGCGTTCGAGCTCGCCCCCAACACGGCGATGAAGGCGCTGCACCTGATCCTGCGGCACTTCCAGATGCCCGGCTTCCAGGTGCCCGAGTTCCGGCGCAAAGCCGTGATCATCGCGATGGGCGGCGTCTACGACCCGCGCATCCACCTCGACGAGGTGGTCATGCCGGTGCTGAAGAAATGGCGCATCTTCGAGCGCGAGGACTTCACCGGCGAGGCGGCGGAGTTGCGTGACGACCTCGGCGTGCTGATCAAGGAACTCGAGGCGTCCTGCGACCGGTTCGAGGTGTCCAAGCAACGCCAGCTTGACCGCGAGGCCCGTACCGGCAAGAAGACCACCGCCTTCGAGCTGCACAAGACCGCCGGCAAGCTGGCGATGAGTCGCCGATAAGCCCTCGGTAGCTGCCGTGCGTATTGGTCCGATCACGCTCGCCAGCCCGGTGGTGTTGGCCCCGATGGCCGGCGTGACCAACGTCGCGTTCCGGACGTTGTGCCGTGAGCTGGAACTTTCCAAGGTCGGCACGGTCAGCGGGCTGTACGTCTGCGAGATGGTGACCGCGCGCGCTCTGGTCGAGCGGCATCCGGTCACGATGCACATGACGACGTTCTCACCGGACGAGTCGCCCCGCTCGCTGCAGCTCTACACCGTCGACCCGGCGACCACCTACGCCGCCGCCCGGATGATCGCGGACGAGAACCTGGCCGACCACATCGACATGAACTTCGGCTGCCCGGTGCCCAAGGTCACCAAGCGTGGCGGCGGGGCGGCGCTGCCGTTCAAGCGGCGGCTGTTCGGCCAGATCGTCGCCGCCGCGGTGCGGGCCACCGAGGGCACCCGCATACCGGTGACCGTGAAGTTCCGCATCGGCATCGACGACGAGCACCACACCCACCTGGATGCCGGCCGCATCGCCGAGGCCGAGGGCGCGGCCGCGGTCGCGCTGCACGCCCGCACGGCGGCGCAGCGCTACTCGGGCACCGCCGACTGGGACCAGATCGCCCAGCTCAAGCAGCAGGTGCGGACCATCCCGGTGCTCGGCAACGGCGACATCTATGACGCCAGCGACGCGTTGGCGATGATGGCCAGCACGGGCTGTGACGGCGTCGTCATCGGTCGCGGCTGCCTGGGCCGGCCCTGGCTCTTCGCCGAGTTGTCGGCCGCGTTCACCGGTAGTCCGGCCCCGACGCCGCCGACGCTGGGCGAGGTCGCCGACATCGTGCGCCGGCACGGCCGGCTGCTGGCCGCCCATTTCGGCGAGGACAAGGGCATGCGCGACATCCGCAAGCACGTCGCCTGGTACCTGCACGGCTTCCCCGCCGGATCCGAGTTGCGGCGAGCGCTCGCGATGGTCACGACGCTCGATGAGCTCGACTCTCTGCTCGACCGGCTGGACCGCAGCGTCCCGTTTCCGGACGCGGCGAGCGGCCCGCGCGGCCGGCAGGGCTCACCGGCCCGGGTGGCCCTTCCCGAGGGCTGGCTGACCGACCCGGACGATTGCACGGTGCCCGCGGGCGCGGACGTGATGCACTCGGGTGGCTAAGCGTTAACACGCTCGAAATCGCGTCCGCGCCGATAACTCAGTACGATGTGGACCTTGCTGCATTGCGCTTCGGTGGGGGTCGGTTGCGTGCCGCCGCGGGAGCGTGCGGATACCGTGCGACCCACCGGTGGCGCGGCTCGCGGCGCTGATGGCAACCGCCCGGCGTCGCATCAGAGTTGCATCTGAGTTTTGGAGGCCGATAGGACATGGGTAATGGCGGCACTGACGCCACTCGTGGCCATCGGCGCACCCCGCCCCCGACGCTGGGAGCCGCCCCGTGGGAGCGGTTCGCGCAGCCGCCGTCCGATCACAGCGTCCACCGCTGGCTGGCCGAGCCGGCACCGGACGAGACCGTCGAACCCGTCGAGCCGCCGGGCGCCGAGGCCGAGGCCGATAGGGCCGGGTGTCACACCGACGGCGGCCTCACGGTCGCCGATCTGATCGCCAAAGTCGGGGCCCCGAGCACCGCCCGGCCCAGTCACCACCGCGCCGCTCCGGACGCTGAAATTTCCGAGGCCGGGTCCGACGTCCCCATCGACCTGCGCGAAACGCAGGTGATCGAGACCCCGGCCTATCTGCTCGACCCCCCCTCGGAGCTCCCCGACCTCGAGGCCGCCGAATACGCCGATTACGACGATTACGACGACTTCGAACCCGACGGGACCGAGGGCGGCGCGGCCCCCGAGCCGAGGCCCCAGCAGCGCGAGCCGAAGGCCAAGCGTCGGCGACGCCCGATACTGGTGGCGGCGCGTTCGATGGCGGCGTTCTCGGCCGTGCTGGCGCTGATCCTGACCGGTGGGGCGTGGCAGTGGAGCGCGTCGAAGAACAACCGCCTCAACATCATCAACGCACTCGACCCGAACTCGAGCGACATCCGCGACCCCGGCGGCCAGTACGGCGACGAAGACTTCTTGATCGTCGGGATGGATTCCCGCTCCGGGGAAAACGCCAACATGGGCGCCGGGGACGCCGACGACGCCGGCGGGGCCCGGTCCGACACCGTGATGCTGGTCAACATCCCCGCCAACCGCAAACGCGTGGTGGCTGTGTCGTTCCCCCGCGACCTCGCGATCACCCCGATCCAATGCGAGGCGTGGAACCCGGACACCGGCAAATACGGCCCCCTCTACGACCAGAAGACCAAGACCTGGGGCCCGAAGATGGTCTACACCGAGACCAAGCTGAACTCGACGTTCTCGTTCGGCGGCCCGAAATGTCTGGTCAAGGAAATCCAGAAGCTGTCCGGGTTGAGCATCAACCGGTTCATTGCCGTCGACTTCGCCGGCTTCGCGAAGATGGTCGACGCTCTCGGTGGAATCGAAGTATGCAGCAGCACACCGATACACGACTACGAACTGGGCACCGTCCTCGAACACGGGGGGCGCCAAGTGCTCGACGGGCCGACCGCGCTCAACTACGTGCGGGCCCGCCAGGTCACCACGGAAACCAACGGTGACTACGGCCGCATCAAGCGCCAACAATTGTTCCTGTCATCGCTGTTGCGGTCGCTGATCTCCGAGGACACCCTGCTCGACCTCAACAAGCTCAACAACGTCGTCAACATGGTCATCAACGACACCTACGTTGACAACGTCAAGACCAAGGACCTGGTCCAGCTCGGTCAGTCGCTGCAGGGCATGGCGGCCGGGCACATGACGTTTGTCACCGTGCCCACCGGCGTCACGGACCAGAACGGCGACGAGCCCCCGCGGATGGCCGACATGCGTGCGCTTTTCGACGCGATCATCAACGACGACCCACTGCCCGAGGAAAACGACCAGAACGCGCTGAACCTGGGGAACTCGTCCGCCGCGGCGCCGGGCTCGGGCCCCAGCAAGGCGCCCACCACCAAGAAGGCGCCCAGCCCCACCGCGACCCCGGAGGCCCAGCACCAACAGGTGACGACGACCGCGCCGCAGGATGTCACGGTTCGGGTGTCCAACGCGACCACGCAGAGCGGGTTGGCCGCCACCGCGACCAGCCAGCTGAAGCGCAACGGGTTCAACGTGATGACGCCGGATGACTATCCGAGTTCGGTGAACGCGACGACCGTGTTGTTCTCGCCCGGCAACGAGCAGGCCGCCGCCACGGTGGCTTCGTCGTTCGCCAACGCGAAGGTCCAGCGGGTCTCGGGCTACGGGCAAGTGATCCAGGTGGTATTGGGCCCCGACTTCAACTCGGTCGCCACTCCCGCGCCCACCGGCTCGTCGATCAGCATGCAGATAGAACGCGGGTCGGGCAACGCTCCGACGAAGCTGCCCGACGACCTGACGGTCACCAACGCGGCCGACACCACCTGCGGGTAAAGATTTTTGGCGCTGCAGCCTCACGCTTTTCCGGCATTGAGACCGTAGGCTTGGCAGCATGCGGACGGCCTATCATGAGCAGCTCTCGGAGTTATCCGAGCGCCTGGGCGAGATGTGCGGGCTGGCGGGGATCGCCATGGAACGGGCCACCCAGGCCCTGCTGCAGGCGGATCTGGTGCTGGCCGAGCAAGTGATTTCCGACCACGAAAAGATTGCGGCACTGAGCGCCCAGGCCGAGGAGAGCGCGTTCGTGCTACTGGCGCTGCAGGCGCCGGTCGCCGGCGATCTGCGGTCCATCGTCAGCGCCATCCAGATGGTGGCGGACATCGACCGGATGGGCGCGCTGGCCCTGCACGTGGCGAAGATCGCCCGTCGGCGCCATCCCCAGCACGCGCTGCCCGAAGAGGTCAATGGTTATTTCGCCGAAATGGGCAGGGTCGCAGTCGAATTGGGCAACAATGCGCAAGAGGTGGTGTTGTCGCGCGACCCGGAGAAGGCCGCCCGGATCCGCGAGGAAGACGACGCCATGGACGATCTGCACCGGCATTTGTTCTCGGTGCTGATGGACCGGGAATGGAAGCACGGCGTCGCGGCGGCCGTGGACGTGACGCTGCTGGGCCGCTTCTACGAGCGCTTCGCCGACCACGCGGTGGAAGTGGCGAGGCGCGTCATTTTCCAGGCGACCGGCAGCCTTCCCGAAGAAGACACGAAACACAGCCGGCCGGCTCGGCCGGAACCGGCCTGACCCACTCCGCGCGTCAGCCGAAGCGACCGGAGATGTAGTCCTCGGTGGCCTTTTCGGTCGGGTTCGAGAAGATCTTCTCGGTGTCGTCGATCTCGACCAGCCGGCCCGGCTTGCCCACGGCCTCCAGGTTGAAGAACGCCGTGAGGTCGCTCACCCGGGCGGCCTGCTGCATGTTATGGGTGACGATGACGATGGTGTAGTCCTGTTTCAACTCGCTGATCAGTTCTTCGATGGCCATCGTCGAGATCGGGTCCAGCGCGGAGCACGGCTCGTCCATCAGCAACACGTCGGGCTGCACGGCGATGGCGCGCGCGATGCACAGGCGCTGCTGCTGACCGCCGGACAACCCGCCGCCGGGCCTGTCCAACCGATCCTTGACCTCGTCCCACAGGTTCGCCCCGCGCAGCGAGTATTCGGCGGTCTCGTCGAGCAGCTTGCGATTGCGCACCCCTTGCAGCTTCAGTCCGGCGACCACGTTGTCACGAATTGACATGGCGGGGAACGGGTTCGGACGCTGGAAGACCATGCCGATCGCCCGGCGCACGCCGACCGGGTCGATGCCGGGGCCGTAGATGTCTTGGTCGTCGAGCAGCACGCTGCCCTCGACGCGGGCGCCCGGGATCACCTCGTGCATCCGGTTCAGCGTGCGCAGCACGGTCGTCTTGCCGCACCCCGACGGACCGATGAAGGCTGTCACGCTGCGGGGCAGAACCGACAGCGTCACATCCGCCACCGCCTTGAACGACCCGTAGTAGATGTTGACGGCTTTGAGGTCCAACCGCTTGGCCACTAGTGCTCCTGCCTACGACTTCCTGGGGGCATAGATTCTCGCGATCACCCTGGCCCCGACATTGATGATCGCGATCACCAGGATGAGGGTTAGCGCCGCACCCCACAACCGATCCGTGGGCACCGGGTTGACGCCCGCGCCGGCCGATGTCTGGTCGTACATCATGCCCGGCAGCGATCCCATGAATCCACGGAAGATGTCGAAGTTTATCGACTGCGAATAACCGACGAGGATCAGCAGGGGCGCCGTCTCACCCATCACCCTGGCCAGCGCCAGCATGACGCCGGTGATGATGCCGGGCAGCCCGGTGGGAATCACGACGCTGGCAATGGTTTTCCACTTCGGGATTCCCAGCGCGTAGCTGGCCTCGCGCAGGTCCACCGGAACGATGCGCAGCATCTCCTCGGTCGCGCGCACGATCACCGGCAGCATCAACAAAACCAACGCCAAGGACACCGCGAATTCGGACCGGGGCAGCCCCAGCGTCGCCACCCACAGCGCGTAGATGAACAGCGCGGCCACGATCGAGGGCACGCCGGACAGGATGTCGACCATGAACGTGGCCAGCCTGCCCAGCGCGGTGTTGCCGCCGTATTCGACCAGATAGATCGCCATCATCACGCCGATGGGTACCGAGATGACGGCGCACACCAGTCCCTGCAGCAGGGTGCCGACGATCGCGTGGTAGGCGCCGCCGCCCGCCACGAACGCGGTCATGCCGGCCTGCGAATGCGTCCACCACGTGGTGGCGGCAATCGCCTTGAGCCCCTTGGCGATTACCGAGTACAGCACCAACAACAGCGGGATCAGGGCGATCACCATCGACAGCGTGACCAACACGGTGGCGGTGGTGTCCGCGACCCGGCGGCGCCGGCCGAGTTCGGAGAAGGCCCGCGCCTTGAGCGGGCGGTCGAGCATCGAGGTCATCGGCCACCCCTGCGGCTGCCGGCTCCGGCGACCGCTCCGCGGGCCAGGGTGTCGACCAGGAAGGTGAGCACGAACAGGACCAGCCCCGCCGCGATGTAGGCGCCGGCCTTGTACCGATCGTTGAATTCCGGTGCCGCGCCCGCGATCTTGGTCGCGAACGTCGAACCACCGTCGAACAGCGACCACCCGAAGGCGGCCTGGGTGCCCCGCAAGATGATCAGCAGCCCGACCGTCTCGCCCAGGGCGCGGCCCAGGCCCAGCATCGCGCCGCTGACGTACCCGGATCGCCCGAAGGGCAGCACGGTCGTCTTGACCACTTCCCAACGCGTGGCGCCGAGCGCCAGCGCCGCCTCGATCTCGTCGCGCGGTGTCTGGACGAACACTTCCCGGGTGACCGCGGTGATGATCGGCAAAATCATCACCGCCAGCACGATCCCGCCCGTGAAGATGGTGCCGCCGCCCGCCACCGATGCGTTGCCGGTGGCGAACAGGAAACACCAGCCGACACTGTGATTCAGCCAGCTCGCGACCGGCCGCAGCTGCGGCGCCAGTACGTACAGGCCCCACACGCCGTAGACGATCGACGGCACCGCGGCGAGCAGGTCGACCGCGTAGGCCAGCGCTCCGGCGACCCGCCGCGGCGCGTACTGCGTGATGAACAGGGCGACGCCCAGGGCGATCGGCATGGCCAGGATCAAGGCGAACAGCGAGACGAACACGGTCACCTGCAGCAGCTCGGGGATTCCGAAATGCATGGCCGACGTGTCGGTGGTGACCCAGCTACCCCCGTAGGTGAAGAAGTTCTCGTGGTTGCGCCTGAGGGCCGGGATCGCGCGCAACAGCAAGAATCCGCCGATGGCGACGATCAGGACGGCGATGAGAACGCCCGAACCCCTAGCGAGCCAACGGAATATCCTGTCCCCCATGCGCGGCTGGGCACGTCCCCAGGGGCTGATCGGTACCACCGGCGATTCCGGAAAGGGCGCGGCGACGACCGCACCCGAACCCGCTGCGGATGGGTTTGGCACTGAAGGACTTGTCACTGTGATCCCGCCACAGTTGTGCTGTTGCTCCTTGCGCCCACTGGTCACTGCATGGCGTTGATCGCGGTAACCAATCGCCCCTTGACCTTATCGGTCAGCGGAACATAACCGGCGGACGCGAGGCCGGCCTGCCCGGTGGTCGCGGCCACGCCCAGGAACGACTTGACCGCCGCGGAGGTATCCGCGTCGTAGCCCTTCGAGCACACGATCTCGTACGTGGCCAGCACCAGTGGATACGAGCCTCGCTGCTGGCCGGCGTACATCGGATTCAGGTCGAGCACCAGATCGTTGCCATCGGCCACGAAGCCGGCCGCCTGGATGCCCTTGTTGGCGGTGTCGTTGGTCAGCGGAACGACGCCGTTGCCGGTGTCGATCAGGGCGTACGGCAAACCGGCCTGGTCGGCAAACCCCTTCTCGACGTACCCGATGGCACCGGGTGTGGCCCGCACCGCCTGGATCACACCGGCCGACTTGGTGGCCCCTTCGCCGACGCCGCCCTGGAATTCGGTGCCCACGCCCCGCGTCCAGCTCTGCGGCGCGGCGGCCGTCAGATATTTCTGGACGTTGTCCGTCGTGCCGGACGAGTCCGCGCGGTAGATCGGCACGACTTTGGTGGCGGGCAGCGCCACGCCGGGATTGAGCGCCGCCAGTATCGGGTCGTTCCAGACCGTGATCCGGCCGCTGAAGACCTTGGCCAGGGCGTCGCTGCTGAGGACCAGCCTCGGGACACCCGGCAGGTTGTACACGAGCGCGACCGGACCGAAAACCAGCGGCAGGTCCCACGCCGGGTTTCCGTCGCAGCGTTTGGCGGCCGGGCCGATCTGGTCGGCGACCAGCGGCGAATCCGCTCCCGCGAAGTCGACGTGGCCCGCGATGAACTGCTCGCGCCCGGCGCCCGACCCGGTCGGGTTGTACGACACGCCCTTGCCCGGGCAGTACTGCCCCCACACCTGGTTGAACAGCGACATCGCGTTCTGCTGAGCGGTCGAACCCTCCGCCGTCAACCCGTTCTTGCCGCCACAGCCCGCCGTGCCCGTGGGTCCCGAGATCGTGGCCGGCGAAGCGCCGCGGCGGTTGTCGTCGCTGCCGCAGGCGGTCACGGCTGCACCGCAAACGGCCAGCGCCAGCGCGGCGACCGTCAGCGCCCTGACCTGCCTGTCGAGCCTCACCGATCTCGCTTTCTGACGCATTTTTCGGGACGCGTGCGGGCGCCGCTGGCAACTCCCCCAAGAAGGTTGCCAAGTCACCGCGAAAATATGCGCCGATAAGACCCACAGAAGCCGGTAGAGATGAATGCAATGTGAACACTTCGCGTCCACACGGCTGGGTCAGCCGGGCGCCCGCGCGTAAGCGGTGTCGACGCTGTAGGTGGTGAACCCCAGGCGCTCGTAAGTCCGCACCGCGGCGACGTTGTCGGACTCGACGTAGAGCATCACCGTCGGTTCGGCCGAATCGGACAGCCGACGCGCCAGGTACTCGATGCCGATGGCCGTCAACGTCCGCCCCAGGCGCCGACCCTGCGCCAAGGGGTCGACGCCGACGACGTAAACCTCCCCCAACCCGGGCCGGTCGAGGTGCACCTTGGTCCAGTGGAAGCCCAGCAGCCTGCCCGCCTCGTCGCCGCCGGGCGCGCCGAAGGCCAGGAACAAGCCGGCCGGGTCGAACCAGGGTTCACTGCGCCGTTCCGCCAAGTCGGCTTCGGTCCACCCGCCCTGTTCGG
The DNA here is from genome assembly GCF_001673535.1 of Mycobacterium sp. 1081908.1. Lineage (GTDB taxonomy): Bacteria > Actinomycetota > Actinomycetes > Mycobacteriales > Mycobacteriaceae > Mycobacterium. Next base: position 166,924 of record NZ_LZLY01000097.1, read on the forward strand.
GGTGGTAGGCGAACGCGGCATTGTTCACCCGCAGCAGCTCGGCGTCGTCGGAAGTGCCTTCGTAGGTACGGATCCGCACGCCGGGGACGGGCGGCACCGGGTCGACGTCACGCAGCGAGCGTCGCATCTGGACCAGCTCGCGGACGGCGACGAGGCCGAGCGCGGACGCGGTCGCCCGGGCCGGCTCCAGGGTCCCGTGCGCCCAGAATTGGTTGTGCCCGGCGGTCTTGGCCACCGCCGCGCGTCCCATCGCGGCGCCGATACCGCGCCGGCGGGCCTGCGGGTGCACCACCAGTTCGGCCATCCCGGCGCCGCCGTCGCGGGGCGGGCTGAGATTGAGGTAGCCGGCGATCGAGCCCGGGTGGTCACCGGCGACCAGCAGGTGCTCGGTGCGGTCGTGCCCGAGTTCGCGCAGCACCTGTTCGCCCACCGGTGCTACTCCATCGAAATCGGTTGCCGCCGAAACGAGTTCGCGCACCCCCCGCTGCTCATCGGCGGTCAGAGTGGGGCGCCACTCCGGCGCGCTCACTGACTGCGTAGCGGGTCGCCCAGCGAGTTTTGCAGGCTCTCGGAGTCGGCCTCGGCGTCGTCGACGGCGTCGACATCATCGGGTTCGGCGAGCGGCGCGCGGCCGCGCGCCGGGCGGACGGCCTTGTAACCCACGTTGCGCACCGTGCCGATCAACGCCTCGTACTCGGGGCCGAGTTTGGCCCGAAGCCGACGCACGTGCACGTCGACCGTGCGGGTGCCGCCGAAGAAGTCGTAGCCCCACACTTCGTGCAGCAGTTGGGCCCGGGTGAACACCCGGCCGGCGTGCTGGGCCAGGTACTTCAGCAACTCGAACTCTTTATAGGTGAGATCCAGCGGGCGGCCCCGCAGCCTCGCGGTGTAGGTGCCCTCGTCGATCACGAGCTCGCCGAGGCTGACCTTGCCGGCGCTCTCCTGGTCGGCCAGCCCGCCGCGGCGACCGACCACCAACCGTAGCCTCGCGTCGATCTCGGCGGGCCCGGTGCTGGGCAGCAGGATCTCGTCGAGACCCCAGTCGGCGCTGACGGCGACCAGGCCCCCTTCGCTCACCACGGCGAGGACCGGGACCGAGCGCCCCGCGGTGCTCAGCAGCCGGCAAAGGCCGCGCGCGGACGACAAATCGGTGCGCGCGTCGACGAGCACGGCGTCCGCGGTTCCGGCCTCCAGTAACGAGGAGGGTTCTGGCGGCGCCGTCCGGATGGTGTGGGGAAGCAACGACAACGACGGCAGCACCGGGTCGGGATGCAGCTCCGAGGTCAGCAGTAAAAGCTCCAACAAGCCCCTCCAAATCGTGGGAAAGGCGTCTCCCAATTTCGATAACGCCACGACGCGTTGGTTGCCAGGTCATCTAACGATAACTTGCCACCTGCCTTTTCGGTGCGGCGTATGTGCCAGTGTGAGGCCCGCCACCAGACAGCGCATGACACAGCGGCCGTGCGTGTACGGGACAATGTGCGGATGCGCAAGGTGCTGATCGGCGTCGCGGCAGCGGCCGTTGCGGTGGCCGTGATCGTCATCGGCGCCGTCGGCGCCGACTACGGGGCCAGCATCTATGCCGAATACCGGCTGTCGACCAGCGTGCGCAGGGTCGCGAATCTAGGCTCCGATCCGTTCGTCGCCATCGTGGCTTTCCCCTTCATCCCCCAGGCGTTGCGGCGGCACTACAGCCAGGTGGAGATCAAGGCCAACGCGGTCGATCACGCGATGGTCGGCACGGCCACGCTGGAGGCCACCATGTATTCGGTCGACCTGACCCAGGCGTCCTGGCTGATCAGGCCCGGCGCGAAACTGCCCGTAAGCAGGCTGGAGAGCCGCATCATCATCGACTCGATCCACCTGGGCCGGTACCTGGGCATCCCCGATCTGATGGTCGAGGCGCCCCCCAAGGAAACCAACACCGCCACCGGCGGCGTCACCGCCTCGGGCATCTCCGACAGCCACGGCTTGGTGTTCAGCGGCACGCCCAAGTCGGCCGACTTCGACCACCGGGTCAGCGTGTCGGTCGACCTCTCCATCGCCCCCGACGACCCGGCGACTCTGGTGCTCACCCCCACCGGCGTCCTCACCGGCCCCGACACCGCCGACCAACCGGTTCCCGACGCCAAGCGGGACGCGGTCCTGCACGCGTTCGGCGCCAGGCTGCCCAATCAGCGGCTTCCGTTCGGCGTGGCGCCGACATCCGAGGGCGCCCGCGGGTCCGACATCATCATCGAAGGCGTCGCCCGGGGAGTAACCATCGCCCTCGAGGGGTTCAAGCAGTCATGACCACCGTAATCGTCGCGACCGTCGCCGCCGTCCTGGTGGCAACGCTCGCCGGATGGTTGCTGAGGCGCCGCTCGGGACGCATCCACGAGATCGCCGATCGGGGCGCCGATCCCGACACCGCTGACCTGGGCCTGTCCCGCAGCGGCCCAACCATCGTGCACTTCAGCGCCCCGTGGTGCGGGCCCTGCGACCGGGTCCGTCGGGTGGTCCACCAGCTCTGCGAGGACATGGACGACGTGGCGCACCTCGAGATCGACCTGGACGCTGATCCGGCGACCGCCCGGCGGTTTTCGGTGCTCTCCCTGCCCACCACGTTGATCTTCGACGTCGACGGGCGGCAGCGGTACCGGGCCTCCGGCGTGCCGAAGGCCGCCGACCTGCGATCGGTGCTCCAGCCGCTGTTGGCTTGAGCACCGCGTCATTGGGTAAGCTTGCCGACGTGTCAGCCCGCGTCGAGCCCATGCTCACCAAGCGTCGCGCAGTCGATCTGTGCCGCATCGCGGGTTGTTGTTGTTGCTGTAGCTGCTGAGTAGCAGCGCCCCCGCGCGCACTCGGAGCAGCTTCGGAGCCCCCTCCCAAGGCGTGCCCCACCCTTTCCGCGCAACAAGATTTCTAGGAGCGATACCGTGCCGAGCAGCACCACCGCCGTCGAGCCGGAGCGCGTCGACGTCCGTGGACCCCGGTTCGCCGCCTGGGTCACGACCGCGGTCCTCGTCGTCGCGCTTGTTGTTTCGGCCGCCAGTCCGTTGGCGGCCGCCGTCATTCTCGGGGCACAGGCCGTGGTCTTCGCGATCGGCGCCGTCGGCGGCCCGCGCCGGCATCCCTATGGTCGGGTGTTCGCCACCGTCGTGGCGCCCCGGCTTGGGCCGGCCACCGAGCGCGAACCCGTCGCGCCGCTGAAGTTCGCCCAACTGGTCGGCTTGATCTTCGCGGTAGCCGGCGCGGCGGGATTCGCCGCCGGCGCCTTCCTGGTCGGAGTCATCGCCACCGCATTCGCGCTGGGTGCCGCCGTCCTGAACGCGGCCTTCGGCATCTGCCTGGGTTGCCAGCTCTACCCGCTGGTCGCACGCTTGCGACCGACTCCCTCCTAGCCCCGATTCATCAGCAGCAATCGAAAGGAATCCATCCATGGCACGCTCCGACGTCCTGGTCTCCGCGGACTGGGCCCAGAGCAATCTCGACGCCGAGAACGTCGTCTTCGTGGAAGTGGACGAGGACACCAGCGCGTACGACACCGGTCACATCCCCGGCGCGATCAGGCTGGACTGGCGCACCGATTTGCAGGACCCGGTCAAGCGCGACTTCGTCGACGCGCAACAATTCTCCAAGCTGCTGTCCGACCGCGGCATCGCGAACGACGACACCGTGATCCTCTACGGCGGCAACAACAACTGGTTCGCCGCGTACGCCTACTGGTATTTCAAGCTGTACGGCCACGAGAAGGTCAAGCTGCTCGACGGCGGCCGCAAGAAGTGGGAGCTCGACCGGCGGCCGATGTCCACCGACACGGTCAGCAGGCCGGCCACCTCGTACACCGCCGCCGCACCGGACAACAGCATCCGGGCGTTCCGCGACGAGGTCATCGCGGCCATCAACGTCAAGAACCTCGTCGACGTGCGCTCCCCGGACGAGTTCTCCGGCAAGATCCTCGCCCCGGCGCACCTGCCGCAGGAACAAAGCCAGCGACCCGGCCACGTCCCGGGCGCGATCAACGTCCCGTGGAGCAAGGCCGCCAACGAGGACGGCACCTTCAAGTCCGACGAGGAGCTGGCCCAGCTGTACGCCGACGCGGGCCTGGACGGCACCAAGGAAACCATCGCGTACTGCCGGATCGGCGAACGTTCGTCGCACACCTGGTTCGTGCTGCAGGAATTACTCGGCCACAAAAACGTCAAGAACTACGACGGCAGTTGGACGGAATACGGCTCCCTGGTGGGCGCCCCGATCGAGTTGGGAAGCTGATATGTGCTCTGGACCGAAGCAAGGACTGACGTTGCCCGCCAGCGTCGACCTCGAGAAGGAAACGGTCATCACCGGACGCGTTGTGGACGGCGCCGGTCAGGCGGTGGGTGGCGCGTTCGTCCGCCTGCTGGACTCGTCGGACGAGTTCACGGCCGAGGTGGTCGCGTCGGCCACCGGTGACTTCCGGTTCTTCGCCGCGCCGGGATCCTGGACGCTGCGGGCGCTGTCTCCCATCGGCAACGGCGACGCCGTGGTGGCGCCGTCGGGCGCCGGCGTTCACGAGGTCGACGTCAAGATCGCCTGACGAACCGGCCGGTCCCCTAGGACCGGCGGGACGAATAGACTCGTTCCCGTGGTGCTCTTCTTCGAGATCATGCTGGTCGTCGCGGTCGTGGTCATCTCATGGTTCGCGCTGTACACCCTCTACCGACTCATCACTGACGAGTCGTGACGTCCGACAACCCCACGGCTTCCGGCGACCGTGCCGTGGCTGCCGCCGCCGAACGCGCCAAGGTGACCGCCGCCCGCAACATCCCCGCCTTCGACGACCTGCCCGTCCCCGCCGACACCGCGAATCTGCGGGAAGGCGCCAACCTCAACGACGCGCTGCTGGCGCTGCTGCCGCTGGTCGGGGTGTGGCGCGGCGAGGGCGAGGGCCGCGGAGCCGACGGCGACTACCGGTTCGGTCAGCAGATCGTGGTCTCCCACGACGGCGGCGACTACCTGAATTGGGAAGCCCGCTCCTGGCGGCTGGACGAGGCGGGCGAGTACCGGGAACCCGGCCTGCGCGAGACGGGCTTCTGGCGGTTCGTCAGCGATCCCGACGATCCGACCGAGTCGCAGGCCATCGAGTTGTTGCTGGCCCATTCCGCCGGCTATGTCGAACTGTTCTACGGACGGCCGCGCACCCAGTCGTCGTGGGAGCTGGTGACCGACGCCCTGGCCCGCAGCCGGTCGGGTGTGCTGGTCGGCGGGGCCAAGCGGCTCTACGGAATCGTCGAGGGCGGCGATCTCGCCTACGTCGAGGAGCGGGTGGACGCCGACGGCGGTCTGGTGCCGCATCTTTCGGCGCGCCTGTCGCGGTTCGCCGGGTAGATCGGAGTCTCGCCGGACATGGGGCGGCCCCCGAGCACATCTCCGGTTGGACAAAAACCGGAACTCGGGGGCCGGGTGGCTACGGGGAATTCGCCAGCGCGCGTTGATCGCCGACTCTTCCGAGCCATTGCAGCTAGCGCGTAGCCACCTCACATGTCCATGAAGCTATCAATTTCGCGGACCACCTCCTTCCCTGTGTACGGCCGACGGTACCTGCCATCCCGCGAGCCGACAACAGAATTCAGCGCTCAGCGATCGCTGACGATGGCCGCGTCGACCAGTTCGGCGAATTCGGTGGTGATCGGGGATCGCAGCAGTCGACGTCCGTCGAGGGTGTGCACCCGAGCCGCCAGGGTCATGCTCGAAATCAGCCAGATGCCTTGGGCGGCATGCAGATCGGCGACCCGAAGCGCGCGATAGTCACAGTCGTAGCCCTTGGCCCGGGCCACCTCGAAGAGCGCCTGCTGCGTGGTGCCCCGCAGGATCGGATACCAGGGCGGCGGCGTCAGCAGGCAGGGATTCCCGTCCGCGCCCGGTTCGGCGGCGATCACGACCGTCGAGCGTGGGCCCTCCAGGACGTAGCCGTCGGAGCTGATGAAGATGACGTCGCCGGCGCCCTGCCGGGCGGCGTGGCGCAACGCGGCCATGTTGACCGCGTACGACAGCGTCTTGGCTCCGGCCAGCAGCCACGGCATGACGTCGGCGCCCCGGGCCGGCAGTCCTCGATCCAGCGTCATCGCCGAGAGCCCGTCGCGCCGAACCGCGTTCACCCTTTCCGGGACGGCGCTGACCATCACGTAGGCGGTCGGCGCCGAACCGCTCTCGCGGCCGCGGGTGTAGATCAGGCGCATCGCGCCTTCGTCGGAGGTGCCGGCGGTCCATCGCCGCGTCGCCTCCTCGATGGCGTTTCGCCACGTGGCGAGGTCCGGGGCGGGCAGGTCCATCATCTTGGCGGACTGCGTCAGGCGCTGCAGGTGGGAGCCGACCAGACAGGCGCGGCCGTCGCGCACCAGCAGCGTCTCGAAGATTCCGTCGCCGCGAACGGCCGCCAGCTCGTCGGCGTGCAGCAGCGGCTTTCCCGGGGGATGCGCCTCACCGTCCAGCGTGACGATCACACCCGTCCGGTCGGCCATGGAGGGTAAGCCTAGCCGCGAGCGTGCGGCCAGCCGCACCGTCGCGGTCGAGCGTGCGGCTGGCCGCACACTCGGCGCAGCGCCCCGTACGTAGAGTTGATTGCGTGAATCCGGTTCCCGCACCCGATCCCGGGCCCGACGCCGGCGCGGTCTGGCACTACGGCGATCCGCTGGGCGAGCAGCGGGCGGCCGAGACCGGCGCGGTGCTGGTCGACCGCTCGCACCGCGCGGTCCTCACCCTGACCGGTAAAGACCGCCAGACCTGGCTGCACACCATCTCCACCCAGCACGTCAGCGAACTCCCCGACGGCGCGACCACGCAAAACCTCAGCCTCGACGGGCAGGGCCGCGTCGAGGACCACTGGATTCAGACCGAGCTGGGCGGCACGACCTACCTCGACACCGAACCGTGGCGGGGTGAGCCGCTGCTGGAATACCTGCGCAAGATGGTGTTCTGGTCGGAGGTCACCCCGAGCGGCGCGGACCTGGCGGTGTTGTCGCTGCTGGGCCCGCGGCTGGAAGACCGGGCGGTGCTCGACGCGCTGGGGCTGGACGCTTTGCCGGCCGAGCTGACCGCGGTTCGGCTCGCCGGTGACGGCTTTGCGCGCCGGATGCCCGGTTCCCCCGGCGGCCAGATCGAATTGGACGTGCTGGTTCCGCGCGGCGAGGCCGCCGCCTGGCGGGACCGCCTGGCGCCGGCCGGCGTCCGCGCGGCCGGGGTCTGGGCGTACGAGTCCCACCGGGTGGCGGCGCTGCGGGCCCGACTCGGCGTCGACACGGACGAGCGCACGATCCCGCACGAGGTGGGCTGGATCGGCGCGGCCGTGCACCTCGACAAGGGCTGCTACCGCGGGCAGGAGACCGTCGCGCGGGTGCACAACCTGGGCAAACCGCCGCGGATGCTGGTGTTGTTGCACCTCGACGGATCGGCGGAGCGGCCCGCCACGGGAGACGCGGTACTCGCCGGTGGCCGCGCCGTCGGACGCCTCGGAACCGTGGTCGAGCACGTGGACCTCGGGCCGGTGGCGCTGGCGCTCGTCAAGCGCGGCCTGCCCGCGGACACCGAGCTGACGACCGGCGCGCAGGGCGACGTCGCGGCGGCAATCGACGCCGATTCCCTGCCCGCCACCGAACACGTCGGCGCCGGACGGCGAGCCGTTGAACGGTTGCGGGGCGGTGCGAGATAATCGTCGATGACGTCCGCCACAGCGGACAGGGGTCACCGACACCCGACCGTGAGGCACGGTAAACTGTCGGCAGGACAATAACGACACCAAGAGATCGGAGCCGCCTACTCGTTAGGCCGCTCCGTTATTGCGCGAGGGGGTTCCCCCATGGGCCGCGGCCGGGCTAAGGCAAAGCAGACCAAGGTTGCACGAGAACTCAAATACAGTTCCCCGCAGACCGATTTCCAGCGGCTTCAGCAGGAACTGTCGGGCACGACCGCCGACGAACCCGGCGACGACGGCCAAGACGAATCTTGGGATGACGCCGACGACTGGCGTCGCTGAACCTCTAACTACCACTGTGCCGATGCGCTGAGCATCGGCACAGTTTCTGTCAGAACCTCGGGTGCTGCCCGACCAGCTTGGCCCGCGGGCCGTCTTTTCCGCCTTTGCCGACGGTGCCCAGCACCCAGCAATTCAGGTGCCGCGCGGTCAAGATGGCCCGGGCGCGGTCGGTGTCTTCGGGAGCGACGATCGCGATCATGCCGACGCCCATGTTGAAGGTCTTCTCCATCTCCTCGCGCGTGACGCGGCCCCGCTGGGCGATCATGGCGAACACCGGCGCGGGCGTCCACGTGCCGCGGTCGACCTCCGCGACCAGCCCGGGCGGGATGACGCGTTGCAGGTTGCCCGCCAGCCCCCCGCCGGTGACATGGCAGAACGTCCGGACCTGGGTCTCGGCGATCAGCGCCAGGCAGTCTTTGGCGTAGATGCGGGTCGGCTCCAGCAGTTCTTCACCGAGGGTGCGGCCAAACTCTTCGACGTAACCGGCCAGGTTCATCCGGTCGATCTCGAGCAGGACGCTGCGGGCCAGCGAGTAACCGTTGGAATGCAGGCCGGACGAGCCCATCGCGATGATGACGTCGCCGGGTTTGACGCGGTCGGCGCCGAGGACGTCGTCGGCCTCGACGACGCCGACACCGGTGGCCGAGATGTCGTAGTGGTCGGGTTCCATCAGGCCCGGGTGTTCGGCGGTCTCACCGCCCAGCAGCGCGCAGCCCGCGCGCACGCAGCCCTCGGCGATGCCGCTGACGATCGCGCTCAGGCGTTCCGGGACCGTCCGGCCGACGGCGATGTAGTCCTGCAGGAAAAGTGGCTCGGCGCCGCACACGACGAGATCGTCGACCACCATGGCGACCAGGTCCAGGCCGACGGTGTCGTGCTTGTCCATCGCCTGGGCGACCGCCAGCTTGGTGCCGACGCCGTCCGTGGAGGCCGCCAGGACCGGCTCGCGGTAGTCGCCGCGCAGCGCGAACAGCCCGGCGAACCCGCCCAGCCCGCCGCGCACCTCGGGGCGGGTGGCCTTGGTGGCCAACGGCTTGAACAGCGCGACGGCGCGCTCACCGGCTTCAATGTCCACCCCAGCCGCCGCGTAGGTGATGCCCTGGCTGCCCGGGTTTCGTCCGGGGCTTTTTGAGGGATCCGTCATCGCGATAAAGGCTACCGGGCGGCGCTTCGCGCCGGTATCAAACGTCTTTGAAGCACCGGGAAAGGCTTCGGTCAGCGCACGATCGGCACTTCATCGGGTGCCAGATCGTCGAGCGCGGCTCCGCGCGCGGCGTTGGCGAGCATGTGCTCGATGACGTTCTTGCCCAGGGCCGATTCCTCGGGCAGTTCGATCGGGTACTTGCCGTCGAAGCAGGCGGTGCAGAGCCGCGACGCGGGCTGCTCGGACGCCGCGACCAGGCCGCGCAGCGAGATGTAGCCCAGCGTGTCGGCGCCGATGGCGTGCCGGACCGCCTCGAGCATCTCCTCTTTGTCCGCGACGGCGTTGGCGATCAACTCGGCGGGCGACGGGAAGTCGATGCCGTAGAAGCAGGGCCACTTCACCGGCGGCGACGCGATGCGCACATGCACCTCGAGGGCGCCGGCCTCGCGCAGCATGCGCAACAACGCCCGCTGGGTGTTCCCCCGCACGATCGAGTCGTCGACGACGATGAGCCGCTTGCCGCGGATCACCTCTTTGAGCGGGTTGAGCTTCAGCCGGATGCCGAGCTGGCGGATGGTCTGCGACGGCTGGATGAACGTGCGCCCGACGTAGGCGTTCTTCATCAGGCCCTGCCCATACGGGATGCCGGACTCCTGGGCGTATCCGACGGCGGCCGGTGTGCCCGACTCCGGCACGCCGATCACCAGGTCGGCCTCGACCGGGCATTCGCGCGCCAGGCGGCGACCGATGTCGACGCGGGTGGCGTGCACCGAGCGGCCGGCGATCGTGCTGTCGGGCCGCGCGAGGTAGACGTATTCGAAGACGCAGCCCTTGGGCTCGGGGTTGGCGAATCGCGTAGAGCGCACGCCGTCGGCGTCGATGGCCAGCAGCTCGCCGGGCTCGATGTCGCGGACGAACGAGGCGCCGACGATGTCCAGCGCGGCCGTTTCGGACGCCACCACCCAGCCGCGGTCGAGCCGTCCGAGCGAAAGCGGCCGCACCCCATAGGGATCGCGGCACGCATACAGGGTGTTCTCGTCCATGAACGTCAGGCAGAACGCCCCGCGCACCGTCGGCAGCAGCTCCAGCGCCGCCTGTTCGAGCGTGGCGTCGGCCGCGCCGTGGGCCAGCAGCGCGCCCAGGATGTCGGAGTCCGTCGTCGCCGGCGCGGGGTATCGGGTGCCCATCAACCCCTCGTCGCGGGCCCGCGCCGCGAGTTCCGCCGTGTTGACCAGATTCCCGTTGTGCCCCAACGCAACCCCGGTGCCGGCCGCGGTGTTGCGGAACACCGGCTGGGCGTTTTCCCACGTGGTGTCGCCCGTGGTGGAGTAGCGGCAGTGCCCGATGGCGACGTGACCCTGCATCGCGGCCAGCGTCTGCTCGTCGAACACCTGGCTGACCAGGCCGAGGTCCTTGAAGACCAGCACCTGGGATCCGTCGGCGACGGCGATGCCCGCGGCTTCCTGCCCGCGGTGCTGCAGCGCGTACAGGCCGTAGTAGGTGAGTTTGGCGACGTCCTCGCCCGGGGCCCAGACCCCGAATACGCCGCACTCCTCACGGGGGGAGTTCAGGTCCTGCTCGGATTCCTGCACGGTCACGGTTCGGCGGCTCCCTGGCGAACGATTGGTGACGTACCGGAGTCTACGGGCAGTACGGGCGCGCCGCCGAATCCGACGGGCGTGTTGAGCGCCGAAAATTCCGATTCATAACTCTAAACCTGCAGTTCAGGGTTGTATTCAGCTGACACCGAACAGGGGCAACCAGTGGCCAATTTCACCCGCCCGGGAGCCCGACAGCCGCAGCGTCCCGGCCGACCTCGCCTCCTCGAGCGGCAAAAGCCCGGTGGCCAGGCGAAGCCAGGTCCGCGGATCGGTCTCCACCACGTTCGGTGGCGTGCCGCGGGTGTGCCGCGGCCCGGAGACGCACTGGACGGCGGCGAACGGCGGGATCCGGACCTCGACGCTGGCACCCGGCGCCACCGCGGCCAGGGTCCGCGCCGTGAGCCGCACGGCGGTGGCCAGGGCGTTCCGGTCGGGCGCCGGCTGGGCATCGTCGCGCAGCCAGTCCAGCACGGCCAGCACCGCCTGCCGGGTCTGTGCCGGGTCGGCGCTGTGACGGGCGGGCATACCTCAGGGTTGCACGGCCACCGCGGCGATCGCACCGGCCTCGTTGATGGCCAGGTGTGTAAGCATCGGCGCGGCGAGGCTGCCGGAACGGTCGGCCAGCCAACCGAACAGCCAGCCCGCGACACCGGTGACCAGCACCGTGCCCAGCACCGGTGCGCCCGTCGCCCGCGCGTCCGGGATATGCGAGAGCCCAAAAGCGGTGGCCTGCAACAGCCTTCCGCCGCGTTGCGCAAAGGCGTGGGAGCCCACGGCGGCCAGCGCGGCGCGGAAGGCGGCCTCTTCGGCCCAGACGGTGCCGACGGGGATGCGTAGCAGCAGCCAACCCGGAATGGAGGCCGGCGGCTCGCTGGCCGCCATCGAGGCGCGCACCAACGGCAGTGCGGTCGTCGCGGCGATCGCGCTGGCCGCGGCGGCGCCGGCCGCCGACCCCAACCGCATCCCGGCCCACAGCCGCGGCGGGCGCAGGCCGAGCGGCGCGCGGGTCACCGACACCAGCAGCGCACCCACGCCGGCCTGCAGCGTCACCCGCCACACCGGGGGCAGCCGCGGGCTGACAAAGCTCCAGCCGACGAGGACGGCGGCCAACGCCAGCGCGCGATAACGGCCTATCCGAAGAATCGCGGCAGCACCGCCTCGGAGGTCTCGCGCAGTTCGGCCAGCGACACGGTGAACAGGCCCTGCACCTCGACGGCGTCCGAGGCCTGATCGACGACACCGATGCGGGTGGCGGGCAGCCCCCTCGCCTCGCACATCGAACGGAACCGGCTCTCCTCGGTGCGCGGCACCGCCACCAACACCCGGCCGGCCGATTCGGAGAACAACATCACGAACGGGTCGGTGTCCTCGGGAAGCACGATGCGGCAACCGGTTTCACCCGCGAGCGCCGCTTCGACGATGGCCTGGGCGAGGCCGCCCTCGGACAGGTCGTGCGCCGCGGACACCAGCCCGTCGCGCGACGCCGAGGTCAGCACCTCGGCCAGTAGCTTTTCCCGCGCCAGGTCCACGGCGGGAGGCACCCCGCCCAGGTGGTCGGCGGTCACCTGCGCCCACACCGAACCGTCGAACTCGTCGCGGGTATCGCCCAGCAGCAGCAGGGTTTCCCCGGGTTCGGCGCCCAGGCCGGTGGGAATGCGCCGCGCCACATCGTCGATCACGCCGAGCACGCCGACCACGGGCGTGGGCAGGATCGCCGCCGACCCGGTCTGGTTGTAGAAGCTCACATTGCCGCCGGTCACCGGAATCCCAAGGGCCGCACAGCCATCGGCCAGCCCGCGGACCGCCTGCGAGAACTGCCACATCACCCCGGGGTCTTCGGGCGAACCGAAGTTGAGGCAGTTGGTCACCGCGACCGGGGTCGCGCCGGTGACGGCGACGTTGCGGTACGCCTCGGCCAGCGCGAGTTGGGCCCCGGCGTAGGGGTCCAGCAGCGTGTAGCGGCCCGACGCGTCGGTCGACACCGCGATGCCGCGGCCGGTCGACTCGTCGACGCGCAGCACCCCGCCGTCGGCGTGCTCGGCCAGCACGGTGTTGCCGCGCACGTAGCGGTCGTACTGTTCGGTGATGAACGCGCGGCTGCACAGGTGTGGACTGCCCAGCAGCGCAAGCAGAGTCGCGCGCAGCTCGTCGCCGGTGGCCGGCCGGGGCAGGCCCGTCGACCGGTCGGCGTTCAGGGCGTCCTGCGATTCGGGACGCGCGACCGGCCGCTGATACACCGGCCCCTCGTGGGCCACGGTGCGCGGCGGCACGTCGACGACGGTCTCGCCCCGCCAGGTGATCCGCAACCGGTCGCCATCGGTGACCTCACCGATGACGGTGGCCAGCACCTCCCACTTGCGGCACACCGCCATGAAGGCGTCCACGTTCTCCGGCGCCACCACGGCGCACATGCGCTCCTGCGACTCACTGCACAGCACCTCGGCCGGCGTCATCTCCTTGGCCCGCAGCGGCACGGAATCGAGCTGAACCGCCATTCCGCCGTCCCCAGCAGACGCCAATTCGGAAGTGGCGCAGGCCAATCCGGCTCCGCCGAGGTCCTGGATGCCGATCACCAGGCCGCCGGCGTACAGCTCGAGGCAGCACTCGATGAGCACCTTCTCCATGAAGGGGTCGCCGACCTGAACGGAGGGCAGCTTCTTGCGCGAGTTTTCCGCATCGAAAGTGTCCGACGCCAGCACCGACACCCCGCCGATGCCGTCCAGCCCCGTCCGCGCGCCGAACAGGATGATCTTGTTGCCCGTGCCCGACGCGAACGCCAAATGCAGGTCCTCCTGGCGCAATACGCCGATGCACATCGCGTTGACCAACGGGTTGCCCGCGTAGCACGCGTCGAACACGGTCTCGCCGCCGATGTTCGGCAGCCCCAGCGAGTTGCCGTAGCCGCCGATGCCGCGGACCACCCCGTCGACGACGCGGCGCGTGTCGGGCGCGTCGGCGGCGCCGAACCGGAGCTGGTCCAGCACGGCGACCGGGCGCGCGCCCATGGCCATGATGTCGCGGACGATGCCGCCCACGCCGGTGGCCGCGCCCTGGTAGGGCTCGACGTAGGACGGGTGGTTGTGCGATTCCACCTTGAAGGTGACGGCCCAGCCGTCGCCGATGTCGACGACGCCGGCGTTCTCGCCGATGCCCGCTAGCATCCCGGCCCGCATCTCGTCGGTGGTGGTCTCACCGAAGTAGCGCAGGTGCACCTTCGACGACTTGTACGAGCAGTGCTCGCTCCACATCACCGAGTACATCGCCAGCTCGGTGTCGGTGGGACGCCGGCCCAGGATCTCCCGGATTCGCTGATACTCGTCGTCCTTGAGGCCGAGTTCGTGAAACGGCTGCGGCTGGTCGGGGCTGCTGGCGGCGTGTTCGACGGTGTCGACGGCCTGGATGCGCGCACTCGTCGGAGAGACAGTCACCCGAACAGTGTAAGAGCGCTACCTGCCGCGCAGCAGGCTGGCGCTTTCGGCGTCGGCGGGATAGAACAGCTCGACGGCGAGCTCGGCGAGGGTGACGTCGAGCGGGGTCCCGAACGTCGTCAGGGTCGTGAACATCGACAGCCGTTGTCCGCCGCCGGCATCGAGGTCGAACGGCACGAGCAGCGCGGCGTTGTCCGGCGGCGAGCTCCACGCCGTGGCGGCGGCCGCGACTCCCGGGTATCCGCGCACCTCCTCGTGGAGCGCCCGCAACGCCGGGTCGCCCGTGAGCGCGATGGTGCGCCGCAGTTGGTGCAGCAGGTATCCGGCCCATTCGGGGAAATTGAGCGTCCGCGCGGCCAGCCCGTCGGGGTGCAGGGACAACCGGTAAACGTTCGCCGGCGGCCCGAGCAGCTCTTCGGGCAGACCCGCGGTCAGGGCGGACGCGGCGGCGTTGGTCCCGACGATGTTCCAGGCACGGTCGATCACGATGCCCGGGTAGGGATCGTGGGCGTCGAGGAGGCGCTGCACCGCGTCGCGCGCCGGGGAGAGCGCGCCGTCCTCGAGCGGGCGCGACTGGTAGCGCGGGGCAAACCCGGCGGCCAGCAGCAGCGCGTTGCGTTCGCGCAACGGAACGTCCAGGCCCTCGGCGAGCGCGAGCACCATTTCGGGGCTGGGGCGGGAGCGCCCGGTCTCGATGAAGCTCAGGTGCCTCGCCGACACACCGACGCTCAGCGACAGGTCGAGCTGGCTGACCCGTCGGCGCGTGCGCCATTCGCGCAGCAGGACACCGACCGTCGCGTGGCTCACGAAGCCACGGTAACCAGGCGCACGTATCCGTAGCGATGACCTCGGAGGTAATTGTGTCGCCGCACGACGCCGACACAGGCTTGACCTGACGCGCTCGATCGGAGCGCCCGAGCCAAGGAGGAACGATGACAGACGTCCAATCAGCCCCGAAGTTCAGCGCCGAGGTGTTCGCCGCGTATTGGGCGGCGCCCACCATGTCGCGCGGCTTTGACATCCTGGCCGACGACATCGTCGGCTACTGGCCGGGTGACCCCGAGCCGGTCCGAGGCATCGAGCCCTACACCGCTAAGATCGCCGAATTGCTGGACGCCGCACCGGATTTGAAGCTCGAGGTGGTGGACAGCGCGACGGTGCCCGGCGCCGCCGAGGGCGAGGAGCTGGTGTTCTTGCACTATGTGGGTCGCGGCACCGGCCCGGACGGGCCGTTCCAGATCCGCGGGATCGACCGGGTGCGCACCCGCGACGGGATCGTCGTGGAGAACGTCATCCGCTACGAACCGGTCTTCGTGGGGCACTGAGCGCTGTTGCGCTCGAGGCTTTTCGTGTGAATCCAGGGCGGGATTTCGGCGATTTTCCCGCCCTGGGTTCACACCCCGCTACTGCTTTACGACGCAGAACACGTTGCCCTCGGGGTCGGCCAGCACCACCCAGCGAAAGGTGTCCCCGAACTGGTGCCGGCCGAGCTCGGTCGCCCCGGCGGCCGTCAGCCGCGAAACCTCGGCGTCGACGTCGGCCGCGCTCAAGTCGAGGTGCACCCGGTTCTTTCCCGGAGTGGGATCGGGCACCTTCTGGAACCCGAGCCGCAGCCCCTCCGGGTAGGTCACCGCCGTGAACTCGTCGGCGAGGATGACATGTGTCTTACCGCCGAACTGTTCGGCCCACCACCCGGCCAGCACGTCCGGATCGCCGCAGTCGAACGTCACCATTTCCACGTTTAGCGTCATGGCCGGATCGTAGGTCAGCGGGGCGACAGAAAGGCTTGCAGCGCGGCGGAATAGGCCGCCACGTCGTGCGCGCCCATCAATTCCCGCGCGGAATGCATCGCGAGCTGCGGGGCGCCGACGTCGACGGTCGGGATGCCGGTCCGCGCGGAGGCCAGCGGCCCGATCGTCGAACCGCACGGCAGGTCGGCCCGGTGCTCATAACGCTGCAACCCGACCCCGGCCTGCCGGCAGGCCAGCTCGAACGCCGCCGCGGTGGGGCCATCGGTGGCGTACCGCAGATTGGGGTGGACCTTGAGCACCGGCCCGGCGTTGACCTCGATCAGGTGGCCGGGCTCGTGCCGCTCGGGGTAGTTCGGGTGGGTGGCGTGGGCCATGTCGGCCGACGCCAGCAGCGACACCGGCAGCCGGCGCAGGAAGTCCTCCCGGTCGCCGCCGGCCGCGAGCACGATCCGCTCCAGGACGGTGCCGAGCAGGTTCGACTGCGCGCCGCGATCCGACGTCGATCCGACCTCCTCGTGATCGAAGAGGACGAGTACCGGCAGGAAGCCCGCCGGTTCGGCCGCGACCAACGCCTCCAGGCCCGCGTAGCAGCTGGCCTGGTTATCCAACCGGGGCGCGCTCAGCAGGCTGGCGTCGGCGCCGATCACCGTCGATGGCGTGAGGTCGTGGGTCATCAGGTCGGCGGACAGCACATCGGCCGCCGCGACCCCGGCCCGCTCGGCGACGTAGTCCAGGAACGAACCCCGTTGTTCCCCAACGCCCCAGACCGCGTTGACGTGTCGCTGCGGGTCCAGCGTGACCGACTTGCGATCCTCGGCCAGGTGGATCGCCAGCTGCGGGACCCGCAGGATCGGATCGTCGATCCGGACCAGCCGCTGGCCGACCCCGCCGCCCTCCCTGATCGACAGCCGCCCGCTGATGCCCAGGTCTCGGTCCAGCCAGGAGTTCAGCCAAGCGCCCCCGTACGGCTCGAGCGCCACCACCCGCCAACCGGCGACCGACCGGTCCGGGCGCTGTTTGACCCGCAGGTTGGGGCTGTCGGTGTGTGCGCCGACGATCCGGAACGGCCCGTCGGGGCCGTCCGAATTCCAGGCGACCAGCGATCCGGCCCGCACGACGAAGTAGCGCCCCGGTCGGTCCGGCCAGCGGTCGGTTTCGGCGACTTCGGCGTACCCCGCTTCGGCCAGCCGCGCGGCCGCCGTCGCGCAGGCGTGAAACGGCGACGGTGATGCGTCGACGAATTCGCAGAGGCCTGCGGCGCTGGCCGGCATGGTGACCATCATGGCTGTCGGCCTCGCCGTCGCCACGATAGGGTCGGCAGAGTGCCGCCGGTTCAGCCCCAACCCATCCTCCAGCCGCTGACACCGGCCGCGATCTTTCTCGTGGTCACCATCGACGACGGTGGGGAGGCGATGGTGCACGACGCGCTGCCGGGAATTTCCGGGCTGGTGCGCGCGATCGGTTTCCGCGAGCCGCCCAAACGGTTGTCGGCGATCGCCTCGATCGGCTCCGACGCCTGGGACCGCCTGTTTTCCGGGCCGCGTCCCGCCGAACTGCATCCGTTTGTCGCGCTGAAGGGCCCGCGGCACACCGCCCCGGCCACACCGGGCGACCTTTTGTTCCACGTCCGGGCCGAAAGCCTGGACGTGTGTTTCGAGTTGGCCGACCGCATCCTGCGCTCGATGGCCGGCGCGGTCACCGTGGTCGACGAGGTGCACGGATTCCGGTACTTCGACAACCGCGACCTGCTGGGCTTCGTGGACGGGACGGAAAACCCCGACGGCCCAATCGCCGTCAGCGCCACCGCCATCGGCGATGAGGATCCCGAGTTCGCCGGCTCCTGCTACGTGCACGTACAGAAGTACGTGCACGACATGTCGTCGTGGAATTCGCTGTCGGTCACCGAGCAGGAAATGGTGATCGGCCGAACGAAGCTGGAAGACATCGAACTTGACGACGACGCCAAGCCCGACAACTCCCACATCGCCCTCAACGTCATCACCGACGACGACGGCACCGAATTGAAGATCGTGCGGCACAACATGCCTTTCGGCGAGTTGGGCAAGGCCGAGTTCGGCACGTACTTCATCGGGTATTCGCGGACGCCGACCGTCACCGAACGCATGCTGGAGAACATGTTCCTCGGTGACCCGCCCGGCAACACCGACCGGATTCTGGACTTCTCCACCGCGGTCACTGGCGGGCTGTTCTTCTCCCCCACCGTCGATTTCCTCGACGACCCACCGCCCCTGCCGGCGCCACTGGCCACAGCGCGGCCAGTCGCCCCGGCTTCCAACGACGGTTCACTCGCGATCGGCAGCCTGAAAGGAACCTCTCGATGAACAACCTCTACCGCGACCTGGCGCCCGTCACCGAAGTCGCCTGGGCGGAGATCGAATTGGAGGCCACCCGGACCTTCAAGCGCCATATCGCGGGTCGGCGCGTCGTCGACGTGAGTGAGCCCGGCGGACCGGTCACCGCGTCGGTCAGCACCGGCCGGCTCCTCGATGCCGACGCACCCACCGACGGGGTGGTGGCGCACCTGCGAGAGAGCAAACCCCTTGTCCGCCTGCGTGTTCCGTTCACGCTGTCGCGCTACGAGATCGACAACGTCGAGCGCGGCGCGAACGACTCCGACTGGGACCCGGTCAAGGAGGCGGCCAAGAAGCTGGCGTTCGTCGAGGACCGTGCCATCTTCGAGGGCTACGCCGCCGGGTCGATCGACGGCATCCGCACTTGCAGCTCCAACCCGACGTTGAAGCTGCCCGAGGATCCCCGCGACATGCCCGACGCCATCTCGCAGGCGCTGACCGGGCTGCGGCTGGCCGGTGTCGACGGCCCGTATTCGGTGCTGCTGGCCGCCGACGTCTACACCAAGGTCAGCGAGACGACCGAGCACGGCTATCCCATCCGCGAGCACCTGAACCGTTTGGTCGACGGGGACATCATCTGGGCACCCGCCATCGACGGAGCCTTCGTGCTGACCACTCGCGGCGGCGATTTCGACCTGCAGTTGGGCACCGACGTCGCGATCGGGTACCTCAGCCACGACGCCGACACCGTGCAGCTGTATCTGCAGGAGACGCTGACGTTCCTGTGCTACACCGCCGAGGCGTCGGTCTGCCTGGCCCCGTAGGAATAATTTCGCCGGGGTCGTCGCTTGGGGAAGGCAAGTGAACGTTTCTGGCGAAGGCAGGGTTTTGATGGGTGCAGCATTGGCCGGGTCGACCGCTCTGGTCACCGGCGCCACATCTGGGATCGGCCGCGCGATAGCGCTGCAACTCGCGGATCGCGGCGCCGAGGTCTTGGTACACGGGCGCAGTGCGGAGCGTGGCGCCGACGTGGTGCGCGAAATCGAAAGTTCGGGTGGCAAAGCCCGTTTCATCGCCGCGGATCTCGGTGACGCCGACGACGTGCGGCGGCTGGCCGCCGAGGCGGGACAGGTGGACATCCTGATCAACAACGCCGGCATCTACAAATTCGGCGAAACCACCGACACCGACGACGCGACCTTCGACGAGCATGTCAACGTCAACATCCGCGCGCCGTTCATCCTGGTCCAACAGCTTGCGCCGGCGATGGCTCAGCGCGGCGGCGGCGCCGTGGTCAATGTCAGTACCCTCGCCGCGTCGGTGGCGGCGCGCGGCACCGGCATCTACGGCGCGAGCAAGGCCGCCCTCGAACAGCTGACGCGCGTGTGGGCCGACGAGTTCGGCAAGTTCGGAGTGCGGGTGAACGCGTTGGCCGCGGGCCCTACCGACACGCCCGGCGCCAACGTGCTGCCGGGCTTGGTCGAGGGGCTGGGCGCGACCACGGCCCTGGGCCGGCCGGCCGATCCTTGCGAGATCGCCAGCGCGGTCGTCTTTCTCGGTTCTCCCGAGGCCAGCTACATCAACGGTGCCGTCCTGCACGCGACGGGCGGACAACTCGCGATCGCGCCGTAACTTCAGAGGTCCAACACCAGGTCGCTGCTCGGCGCGGCCGAGCAGATCAGCACTTCCCCGTCGCCGGGCTCTTCCAGCGGTGCCTGCACGTATTTCGTCGTCCCGGCCACGACGCCGGTCACGCAGACGTGACATACCCCGCTTCGGCACGAGAATCGCGTCGGGACGTCGCAGGCCTCGGCGAGGTCGAGGATGCTGGCATAGCCCGGCGCCCAATTGACGGTCAACCCGCTGCGCGCGAAGGTAACCGACGGCCCGGTCCCGGGAGTGCCGGCGGGCGGGTGCGGCGGCGTGCGCTCCCCCGTGGCGACGACGCCGGGGTTGATCGCCGGGAGGGCACCGAAGAGTTCGCTGTGAACGTTCGCGGGGTCGAAGCCGGCGGCGGTGAGACAGTCGCGGACATCGGTCATGAATTGCGTTGGGCCGCAGAGGTAAACGGTGGCATCGGAGGGCAGGCCCAGGGCGGCGATCGACTCCTGGTTCAGACGGCCCTGCGTTTCGGTGTAGAAAACCCGCGCCCGAGCGTGCGGCAGCGAATCGATGAGCGCGGCAACTTCGCCGGCAAAGGCCTCGGTTTCGGGATTGCGGGTGGTGTGCAACCACCAAACGTCGCGACCGCTGGCAGCGGCCGACAGCGCGTGCAGCATCGCCAGGACGGGCGTAGCGCCGACTCCCGCCGAGAACAGCACCACCGGGTTCGTGGCCTCGGTGAGGTAGAAGTCGCCGCGCGGCGCGGCGGCTTCGATTACCGCCCCCGGCTGGATGTGGGCGTGCAGCCAGCGGCTCACCAGGCCGTGCTCTTCGCGCTTGACGCTGATCCGGTAGACCCCCTCGGCGGGATCACCCGAAAGCGAGTAGCTGCGCAGCGGCGCCGGATCCCCGGCGCCGGTGATTCGCACGGGCAGGTACTGCCCCGGAAGCGGCGGGGGCAACGCGGTGTGGTCCGCGGACTCGAGGCGAATCGACAAGACCTGCGGGCTTTCCCGGCATATTTGGGTGACGCGTAACGGACGAAACCCGCCCCACGCCGGTTCGGCGCCGGCTTGTGCTGCCGCGCCGGCTGATTCGGCCAGCATGTCACGGAAGGACTGTTGCCAGCCGGGGCTCAGCGCCGGGACCTCGACGACCTTCCGGAGCATCCCGATGTCGCGGTTGGGCAGATACAACAGCGCGTCGACGTCGGCGACGCTGAGCTCGTGACGGCCGCGCCGGGTCCGCACGACGGCATCGCCCGCGCAAACCTTGCCCTCGCTGATCACACGGAAATAGAAGCCTGGGCGATGTTGGGAGACAAGCAGATTGGGTATCTTCGGTTCCTTCAGGCGCATGCCGACCCGGAAGCAGGTGACGCGCGGCTGGGTGACCTCGAATTCCGCCTCGCCGATGCGGTAGCGATCACCGATGCATACCTCGTCGTCGGGAAGCCCGCTGATCGTGAAATTCTCGCCGAATTGACCCGCTTCCAGGTCGTCACGGCCGAGGTAGTTCCTCCAAAAGTCATACGACTCAACCTGATAAACCATGACCGCGCGTTGCTCGCCGCCGTGGCCGCCGAGGTCGCCCTGCCCGTCACCGTCGATGTTTAGGCGGCGCACCATTACCGGCCCTTCGACAGGTGTCTTCCATATCCCCGTGTGGACGGTTTCGTCACGCCATCGGACGTCCTTGGGCATGCCCACATTGACCGAAACCAGCGTGCCCATCGCATCTCCTCGAGAGTGCCTCAGCCTAGACCAGCGGTTCGCCCCCGTCCACCTTCAACGTCACACCCGTCATGAACGTGTTGGTCATCGCGAACAGAGCGGCGTCGGCGATGTCGTCGGCCGTCCCGATTCGCCCCACCGGGTTGCCCTCGGCGATGTCCTTGAAGTAGTCCCGCTTGCCGTCCTCGCCGAACGCGTCCCAGGCTCCGGTGTCGATCACTCCGGGAGAAATCGCATTGACCCGCAGCGGAGCAAGTTCGACGGCCAGCCAGCGGGCGAGGAAGTCGACGGCGCCGTTCGTGATGCCCACGCCCAGATAACCGACGTTGTGCTTGAACGCGTGCACTCCTGAGAACAGCACGAACGAGCCGCCCGATTTCATCTGAGGCGCAAAGTGTTTGGCCAGCATGGCGGGCCCGATGACCTTTGTGTCGAAGGAGAGCTGAAGCTTCTGCCGGTCTAGGTCGCGCAGCTTCCCACGTGCACGAGCCGAGGCGGTCGATACCACGTGGTCGACCGCGCCCAGCCGCCCGGCTAGGTCGGCGATCGACTCGTCGTCGGTGATGTCGACGGCCTCGGCGGTGATGTCGCTGTCGCTGTAGGCGGCGGCCAGTTTGGCGCGATCCCGCCCGGCGACGACGACCCGCGCACCTTCAGCCTGCGCGAGCATGGCGATGGCGTGGGCGATCCCGCTGCCCCGCCCGACCACCACGACCGTTCTGTCCCGCAATGCGTTACCCACCGTGCGCCCGCTCCTCCGGTACAAATGGGATGCCCAGCCCAGAATATGGCACACCCCGGCGCCAATGACAACCTGTCAGATCGCCCCGAGGCTGTCGCACGACACCGATTTTGGTGCATACTGGGTCGTATAACCCAGAAAGGTCCGGAGGAAATAGGATGCCGGTCGTTCATCATCGCTACGCCACCGTCGACGGTCGTCGGCTGTTCTTCCGCGAGGCGGGCGATCCCGCGGCGCCGGCGCTTCTGCTGCTGCACGGGTTTCCCACCAGCTCGCACATGTTCCGCAACCTGATACCGCAGCTGGCGGACCGCTACCACGTGATCGCGCCCGACCACTTGGGCTTCGGGCTCTCGGACGCCCCACCGGTCGAGGAATTCGACTACACCTTCGACGCACTGACGGACCTGACCGCGGGACTGCTCCGCATGCTCGGCGTCGACCGCTACGCGATGTACGTGCAGGACTACGGTGCCCCGATCGGGTGGCGGCTGGCACTGCGCGACCCTTCCGCCGTCACGGCGATCATCACCCAGAACGGCAACGGCTACGACGCCGGATTCGTCGAGAGCTTCTGGAAAGTGTTGTGGGCCTATCAGACTGCGCCGACGCCCGACACCGAGGCGGCGGTGCGGCAGTTCCTCACGCTGGAGGCCACCCGGTGGCAATACATCACCGGCGTCGCCGACGAGACGCTGGTCGATCCGGAATGCTGGCATCACGATTACGCGCTGATCTCCCGGCCCGGCAACGACGAAGTGCAACTGAAGCTGCTGCGCGACTACGCCACCAACGCTCCGCTCTATCCGCGCGTGCACGAGTATTTCCGCGCGACGCGGGTGCCACTGCTGGCCGTGTGGGGCCGCGGTGACGAAATCTTCGGCCCGGCGGGCGCGGAGGCATTCGCCGACGACTTGCCCGATGCCGAGATCCACCTGCTCGACGGGGGTCACTTCCTGCTCGAGTCCGCGCTGGACGACGTGGCACAGCTGATCCGCAACTTCCTCGCAAGGGTGGCCGTGGCCGCCTGACGGGCCCGTGGCCGCCACAGCCAGCAATGGGTTGAATATCCCATAGTTCGGGGCGGCCGCGGGTTAGCCTGACGCGATGGCAAATCCGGATGTTCAGGACGAACAACGGTTGACCGCCAAGGGGCAGGCCACCCGCGATCGGATCGTGGACGCGGCCGCCCAGCTGATCGTCACGGAGGGCCTGTCCGCGGCGAACATGGAGAACGTTCGCCGGGCGGCCTCGGTCAGCGGCTCCCAGCTTGGCCACTATTTCGCCGACAAGAGCGCGCTGATCCGCGCGGTCGTCAAGCGCCAGATCGGCGTGGTACTGGACTTTCACCGCCAGCCCCGGCTGGGCGGCCTGCAGTCGTTCGACGACTTCGAGCGGTGGATCGACCTCAACATGCGCTACCTCAGGCGTATCGGATACTTCGGCACGCCCACCTACCACGCCCTCGCCGCGCAGCTGGCGAAATCCGACGAAGCAACGCGCGAAACGCTGGGCGCCGGCTATCGGCAATGGATCGAGCTGGTCGAGGAGTCGATCCGGCGCATGAAGGACGGCGGCATTCTGGTCGCGGACGCCGAGCCGCGACGGATAGCGCTGGTCATCGTCAGCGCTCATCAGGGAGGCGGCACCCTGGCATTTACCTATCGAGCGGACTGGCCGCACGCCGACGCCGTCCGTTTCGCGGTCAACTATCTGCGCATGTTCGCCACCGATGCTGCCGAACGGATTCCGCGGGCCGCCCGGCGTGCCCGCGGTCGGCGCAGGACGGCGCAACGTGAGTGACGAAAGCGCACCGGGCTTCACCCGCAAGGGATTGGCGACCAGGGCGCGGATCATCGAGGTCGCCGCGCGGCTGATGTTCGAGCGCGGCGTCGCCAACACCAGCATCGAACACGTGCGGCGCCGCGCCAGGGTGAGCGGCTCGCAGATCTCGCACTACTTCAGCGACAAACGCGACCTGACCCGACACGTCATCGCCGCACGGCGCGACGACGTCCGGGCCTTCCACACCCGACCGTCGTTGGGTGCGCTCGACAGCTTCGAAGCCCTGCAATCGTGGGCGGACGCCGTCACCGCCGACATAGACGCCGTCTACCGCGTCGGCGGTTGCGTCTACGGCTCGTTGGCCGGCGAGCTGATCGACGCCGACGACGAGGTGCACGACGATCTCTCCGCCGGCTACGACCAGTGGATCGGGCTGTTTCAGGCCGGCCTCACGGCGATGCGGCGCCGTGGCGACCTGCGTCCCGACGCCGACCCGCGACACCTCGCCGCGTCGCTGGTCCTCGCACACCAGGGCGGCGCGACGGTGACCTACGCCACCGGTGATCCGGAGCCGATGCGGGCCGCCGTCATTGCCGCCGTCGACTACGTGCGTTCCTTCGCGGCACCGCCCCGCAAGACAGGCCGCAAAGGAAGAGCCTGACCGGCTCACGGGATATCCATCCTGGACATATTGGGTCTGTTAGCCCATAATACTGGGTTAGTTAGCCCATTCCGATGGACGCCGGCATGCCAGGGGATTCATCGCAGCAGTTCGACGCCGCGCGCATCACCATCCGCAGGGCCACCAACAGGTTTAGGAAGACGAAGCAATGTCAGTCAGCTCTTCACCCGACTGCCCACCGCACCGGCGGTGGTACGGGAGCACGCAACGCCGGCACGCGTCTTTTCGTTCGACCAGACTCACGAGGCCCACCGGGTTGCGGAGTAAGGAGAAGCTGGCGGCAACGTGGTCGTCGTGATGGACTGAGGCCGGACGTTCACGCGCCGAAGGACGCCGAGGAGGGTAGCCGTGCCGACAAACACGCCGTCCGTGCTGGTTTTCGACGTCAACGAGACGCTGCTCGACATCGAGTCCCTGGCACCGCTTTTCGCAGAGAAGTTCGGCGACGAACGGGTACTGCGCGAGTGGTTCGCCCAGCTCGTTATGTACTCGATGACGGTCACCCTGGCCGAGAGCTACGCGGACTTCCCGACGCTCGCCCAGGGCGTGCTGGGCATGCTCGGCGACGTCTACCACGTCACCATCGCCGACGACGATCTACGCCGCCTGAAAACCGGCATGCTCACGATGCCGGCACACCCGGATGCGGCCGAGGGGCTCTCCGCCCTGCGCGACAACGGATTTCGGCTCGTGACGTTGACCAACTCGCCGCCCAACCCGAACGGGCCGACGGCGCTGCAGAATTCCGGGCTGGGCGGCTTCTTCGAACACCAGTTGAGCGTCGATGCCCGCCGCGCCTTCAAGCCGGCCCCGACCGTTTACCGATACGTGTGCGAGGCGCTCGAAGTAGCGCCCGGCGATTGCATGATGGTGGCCGCACACGCGTGGGACACGCTCGGCGCACAAAAGGTCGGCTTCAGCTCGGCTCTGATCACCCGGCCGGGCAATCCACCGCTTCCTGTTGCTGGCCTGCCACAACCGGACCTCGTGGTGAGCGACATCCGCCAGCTGGCGGAGCGCCTCGTCGACGGAAGGAAGGACCTTCGAACATGACAGCACCCAGCGAGCGCGACTACGACGTCATCGTGCTCGGCGCCGGGCCGATCGGTCAGAATGCCGCGGAGCGCGCGCGGGCTGCGAATCTGCGCGTCGCGGTGGTCGAGCGCGAGCTCGTCGGAGGCGAATGTTCGTATTGGGCCTGCGTGCCCAGTAAAGCGTTGCTGCGCCCGGTGATTGCCGTCGCGGAAGTCCGGCGGGTCGACGGCGCGCGGGAGGCAGTCAGCGGTCCCATCAGCAGCCCGGGGGTCTTCGGCCGGCGCGACCGGTATGTCACCGATTGGGACGACACCGGCCAGGCCGACTGGGTGGCCGGAATCGGCGCCACGCTGATCCGCGGGCATGGGCGGCTGGACGGTCCGCGACGAGTCGCCGTCACGACGCCCGGCGGCGAGCAGCCGGTACTGACCGCGCGGCACGCGGTCGTGGTCTGCACCGGGAGCCGGCCCGCACTCCCCGACCTGCCCGGCATCGTCGAGGCCCGACCGTGGACCAACCGCCGGGCCACCGACAGCAGCCATGTCCCGGAGCGGCTGGCCGTCGTCGGCGCCGGTGGCGTCGGCGTCGAAATGGCCACCGCCTGGCAAGGATTGGGCTCACAGGTGACCCTCCTCGCTCGCGGCTCTGGCCTGTTGCCCCGCATGGAGCCCTTCGTGGGCGAACTCATCGGCCGCGGACTCGCGGAGGCGGGCGTGGATGTCCGCCTAGGAACTTCGGTCCGCGCGCTGCGCCGGACCGACGACGCGCGAGTCGTCCTCGACTTGGACGACGGATCCGAATTGGAAGTCAGCGAGGTACTTTTCGCCACGGGCCGCGCGCCGCTCACCGACGACATCGGCCTGGACACGGTCGGACTGACGCCGGGCAGCTGGCTCGACGTCGACGACACCTGCCGCGTGCGGGCCATCGAGGACGGCTGGCTCTATGCGGCGGGCGA
Source organism: Mycobacterium sp. 1081908.1 (assembly GCF_001673535.1). Taxonomy (GTDB): domain Bacteria; phylum Actinomycetota; class Actinomycetes; order Mycobacteriales; family Mycobacteriaceae; genus Mycobacterium. Next base: position 193,690 of record NZ_LZLY01000097.1, read on the forward strand.
CGTCAATCACCGGGCCCTGCTGACCCATCAGGGCAAATACCAGGGACGAATCGCCGGTGCGGCCATCGGCGCGCGCGCGGCGGGAAAGCCGTTGGACACCGCGCCGTGGGGCGCGCACGCGACCACCGCCGACCATTACGCCGTGCCGCAGGCCTTCTTCACCGACCCGGAGGCCGCCGCGGTCGGCCTGACCGCGCGGCAGGCCGAGGAAGCCGGGCACCGCGTGCGAACGGTCGACGTGGAAATCGGCGACGCCGTGATGGGAGCCAAGCTCTACGCGGACGGGTACACCGGTCGAGCCCGGATGGTGGTGGATGCGGATCGTGGCCACCTGCTCGGACTCACGATGGTCGGACCCGGGGTCACCGAGATGCTGCACTCGGCGACCATCGCCGTCGCCGGCCAGGTGACCGTCGACCGGCTGTGGCACGCCGTGCCGTGCTTCCCGACGATCAGCGAAGTGTGGCTGAGGCTGCTCGAGGCCTATCGGGATGCGGCGGACGATAATTGACCCATGGCGACTTCAGACGGATTTCACCCCGACTTCGACGACTCGGCCACCGAACTCACGCGCCACCGCGTGCACCACGTCAAGGCGTCGGACATCAGTTCCGACACCGCCCAATCGGAGGGGCTGCGCCGGTTCGCCGCCCTGTCCGGCAAGTCGGTCGGCGCCGAGAAGCTGTGGATGGGTGAGACGCACGCGTTACCCGCAACCAAATCGTCGAACCATCATCACGGCGATTCAGAGACTGCGGTCTACGTGCGAAGCGGCAATCCGGAGTTCGTCTTCCACGACGGCGTCCGAGAAGTGCGCATCTCGACCGCGCCCGGAGATTACGTGTTCATCCCGCCGTATCTGCCGCACCGGGAGGAAAATCCAGACCCGAACTCCCCCGCGGAAGTCGTGATCGCGCGCAGCACCCAAGAGGCTATCGTCATCAACCTGCCCGAGCTTTACCCGCTGAAAGACGTTCAGTAGACCGCGATTTCGATGAGGTTCCCGTCGACGTCACGGCAATAATGCGAGGTCATCGGCCCCAGCGCCCCGGTTTTGGTCACCGGCCCCGAGACAATCTGGACCCCGCACGCGGTGAGGTGGGCGCGAACGTCCTCCGGCGTCGCCTGCGTGACGAAGCACAAGTCAGCGGAGCCGGCGGCTTCGGCGGACCCGGTCACCCAGTCGGGGTCGTCGGCCAGCGCCCCAATCGGCCGCAGGTTGATCTTCTGGTTCCCGAACGAGACGGCGGTTCGCTGCGACGGTCCGAACGTCTCTCGCCTCATGCCCAGCACCTGCTCGTACCACGACGCGGTGGCCCCAACGTCGTTGCAGTTCAACACGATATGGTCGATGCGTTCCACCGCGAAGCCCACCGCCAACCCTCCTCACCGCTGCGCGGCTGCCCCGACCGGGCTCCCCACGCTCAGCCAATTCTCAACATTTTCTTCGGTCCCGGCTAGCTCGGCTCAAAGGATCCGCCAAGCCAATGGCCTCACCATCGATCTCATGAAGACTGAGCCGGTCTGCGCGAACCAGGTCGAACGCTATCTGTGCACGCGCGGCAGCCGGTATTTCCGGGGCCGCCACGACGGCGAGTTTTTCTACGTCGCCAACACCCGCCCGCGGCGGCTGCACGTCCATCTCGAGGTCTGCCCGACGCAGGGCGACGTCTTGATCATCCGGGTGACCCCCGCGTGCTTCTTTCCCGTTGCGGACCGTCCCTGGCTGACGCACTTCGCCGACACCTGGAACGCGCAGGACCGTGAGGTCGTCGCGGTCGTGCACGGCTCGTCAGACCCGCAGCGCATCGGCGTGGTGGCACGCAGGTCGCAATGGATCCGCAAGGGCGTCTCCTTCGACGACTTTGCCGCCTTCGTCGACTCCGCCATCGCGGACGCGATCGACCTCTTCGGCCAGTTGGCCCCCGCCGTCGAGTTACCGTCGCCGGCGCCCCCGTTGCTGTGTGACGCCGGCTGAGGGGAGGCGAGCGTAACGCCACGGCGAAATTGTGGGCGGTATTTCGCGGTGGCGTTGCGCTCGCGCCGATGTTTAGGGCCTGCGTCACACCGGCAATCCGTTGCGAATGGCAGGCATCAAACAGCCGGCGGCCCAGAATCACGAGACGGCGAAATGGGATCCGGAGTTCACCCGACAGGTCGCTAGAGCCCTCGGTCCCCTGGTCAAGCGGTGGTATCGCGCCGAGGTGCGAAACGTCGAGAACATCCCGTCGACCGGCGGGGCGCTCGTGGTCTCCAACCACTCGGGCGGCATGTTCACGCCGGACGTGTTCATCTTCTCGCCGGCCTTCTACGACAAGTTCGGCTACGACCGCCCCGTCTACACCCTGGCCCATTACGGGCTGTTCATGGGCCCACTGGACGGATGGCTGCGCCGCCTCGGCGTCATCGAGGCGAACCGGAAAAACGCCGCCGCGGCATTGCACTCGGGCGCGATCGTGCTGGTTTTTCCGGGTGGCGACTACGACGCCTACCGGTCCACCTTCAGCGCGAACGTCATCGACTTCGACGGCCGCACCGGCTACGTGCGGACCGCCATCGAAGCCGGCGTGCCGATCGTGCCCACCGTGTCCATCGGCGCCCAGGAGACCCAGCTGTTCCTGACCCGCGGCAACTGGCTGGCGCGCGCGTTGCGACTCACGAAGGCCCGGATAAACATCCTGCCGGTCAGCTTCGGCTTCCCATTCGGCCTGAGCGTGATCTTCCCGCCCAACCTGCCGCTGCCTGCCAAGATCGTCACCGAGGTGCTCGAACCCATCGATGTGATCGCACGCTTCGGCGACGACCCGGACGTCGAAGAGGTCGACCTGCACGTTCGCACGGTGATGGAGGCGGCGCTCCAGCGGCTCGCGGACGAACGCCGGTTCCCCGTGCTGGGCTGAATTACGCCGCGCAGTAGGGATTTTCGGCTAGGCGGCGAGCACGGAGTTCAGCGCCGAATAGAACAGGCCCAGGCCATCGTCCGACGGTCCCGTCAGTGCCTCGATGGCGTGCTCGGGATGCGGCATCAGCCCGACGACGCGGCCGTTGGCCGAGCTGATGCCGGCGATGTCACGCTGCGAGCCGTTGGGGTTGTCGTGGTAGCGGAAAACCACCCGCCCCTCGCCCTCGAGCTCGTCCAGCACGTTGGCCGGGGCGACGTAGCGGCCCTCGCCCGACTTCAGCGGCACCAGCAGGTCCGCGCCGGGCTCAAAACGCGACGTCCACGCCGTCGAGGTCGATGCGACCCGTAGCCACACATCGCGGCACACGAAGTGCAAACCCGCGTTGCGGGTCAGGGCACCGGGCAGCAGCCCGGCCTCGCAGATCACCTGAAAACCGTTGCAAATTCCCAATACCGGCATTCCGCGTCCCGCGGCGTCGACCACTTCGGCCATCACCGGGGCGAACCTCGCGATCGCACCGGCGCGCAGGTAGTCGCCGTAGGAGAAGCCGCCGGGAACCACCACCGCGTCGACCCCCTTCAGGTCCGCATCGGCGTGCCATAGAGCCACCGCCTCAGCGCCGACGCGCCGCGCCGCGCGGGCGGCGTCGACGTCGTCAAGCGTGCCGGGAAAGGTGATCACGCCGATGCGCGCCGTCACTGCGCCTCCCGGCTGATCGTCCAGTCCTCGATCACGGTGTTGGCCAACAGCGATTCGGCGATCTCGGCGAGCGTCGCGTCGTCGACGGACTCGTCGACTTCGAGCTCAAATCGCTTGCCCTGGCGGACTTCCGAGATCCCGGGGTGGCCGAGCCGACCCAGCGCACCCACAATTGCCTGACCCTGCGGGTCCAAAATCTCCGCTTTGGGCATCACATGAACGACCACCCGGCTCACCGGCGCTCCTCCTCAGGGCTCGTCTCGGCACCCAACTCTACCGGCGAGCGGTGCCGACGGCCGGTCACGGGCACGAGGCGATATAGGCGTCGCACAGCGGCGCGATCATGGAATTCAGCACCGGATCGTCCGCCATCGCCGGCCAGGACACCTGCGGCGGCCCCTGCGACCACAGCGTGAGCTCGCTGACCGTGCTGCTCGCCACGTGGGCCACCAGGTAGGTGTGCATCACCACCGGGCCGCTGACCACCGCCGCCATCCGATTCGGCTCTTCGCTGGTGATCGACGGCGACTGCGCCGGGACCCGTTGCTGGCAGCCGCGCAGGGCGGCGACGGCGTTGCTGAACACCCCGGCCGCGATGGAGCCGCCGCGGGCCGTGTCACCGCGCCAGTGCAGGATTTCGGCCTGCAACTGCCACTGACCGTCCGGGTGGGTGATCGTCACGCGCGCCGCGACCGCCGATGCGCGGGCGTCCTGCGGCGCCTCCGGTGAGGCACACAGATCCTCGAAGCGAAACCTCGCTGTGCCGGCGCCCGTCAACGGAACCGACGAACCGGCCAGCGACGGCCAGCTGTATACCGAGTCCAGCGGCACCGCGCGCTGCGGGATCCAGGCGCTGTTCGGGATCTGGTCGCAGGTGGTCGGGCAAGTCTCCGGGTCCGCGTGGGTGGGCACCGCGACGATCAGGGCCACCACGAAGCCGCCGACAGCCAGCATCGCCGCCAGGATCACCCGCATCGGCATCACCCCCGTCAGGGCACAATCGTAAATATGCAACTTACGCACTTCGGCCATTCCTGCCTACTTGCCGAGTTCGACAACACGCGTGTGCTTTTTGATCCCGGTACCTTCGCGCACGGTTTCGAGGGAATCACGGGCCTGGACGCCATCCTGATCACCCACCAGCACCCCGACCACGTCGACGTGAGCCGGCTGCCCTCGCTGCTCGAGGGTAATCCCGATGCGGCGCTTTACGCCGACCCGCAAACCACCGAGCAACTGGGCACGCCGTGCCGGGCGGTGCACGTCGGCGACGAGCTGCAGATCGGCGAGCTGACCGTCCGGGCCGTCGGCGGCCGGCACGCGGTGATCCACCCGGAAATCCCTGTGATAGAGAACATTTCGTTTCTGATCGGCGACGGGGGCCACGCGGCGCGGTTGATGCACCCCGGCGACGCGCTGTTCGTGCCCGACGAGCCGGTGGACGTACTGGCCACGCCGGCGGCCGCCCCGTGGATGAAGATCGCCGAGGCCGTGGACTACCTGCGCGCGGTGGCGCCGGTGCGGGCGGTGCCGATCCACCAGGGGATCATCGCCCCGGACGCGCGGGGCATCTACTACGGCCGGCTCACCGAGATGACCACCACCGACTTCCAGGTGCTGCCCGAAGAAAACGCGGTCACCTTCTAGGTTTCGCCGAGCGTCGCGCCAGCGTCGCTCTCGGCCTCGAGCGTTGCGCTGGCGTGACGCTCGGCAATGGAGCCGCCTCCTACGAAATGTCGTCGGCGGCGCCGCGGCCGGCGGCGCGACCGGAGAAGATGCAGCCACCTAGAAACGTGCCCTCCAGCGCCCGGTAGCCGTGCACGCCGCCGCCGCCGAATCCGGCCACCTCGCCGGCGGCATACAGCCCGTTCAGCGGGGTGCCGTCGGCCGTCAACACCCGCCCGGCCAGGTCGGTTTCGATGCCGCCCAACGTCTTTCGGGTCAGGATGTGCAGCTTGACGGCGATCAGCGGCCCGGCCTTCGGATCGGTCAGCCGGTGCGGCGCCACCACGCGGCCCAGCCGGTCGCCGAGGTAGCCGCGCGCGGCCCGGATCGCGGTGATCTGGCCGTCCTTGCTGAACCGGTTGGCCACCTCGCGGTCGCGGGCGGTCACCTCGGCCTCCACCGTGGCGTAGTCCAGTGGCTCCACATCGGGCAGCTTGTTCATCGCGGTCACCAGCTCGCGCAGCGAGTCCGCGCTGACGAAGTCCACGCCCCGGTCGATGAATGCCTGCACCGGTGCCGGCGGTCCGGAGCTGGCCCGGTTGCGCACCAGCTCGCGCACGCTCTGCCCGGTCAGGTCGGGGTTCTGTTCCTGGCCGGAGAGGGCGAACTCCTTTTCAATGATCCTGGCGTTCAACACAAACCAGGTGTAGTCATGCCCGGACTTGGTGATGTGCTCGAGCGTGCCGAGGGTGTCGAAGCCGGGATACAGCGGCACCGGCAACCGCTTGCCGGACGCGTCCAGCCATAGCGACGAGGGGCCCGGGATGATGCGGATGCCGTGCAGCGGCCAGATCGGGTCGTGGTTGGTGATGCCCTCGGTGTAGTGCCACATCCGGTCGGGGTTGATCACCCGCGCACCGGCCCGCTGGGAGATGCCGATCATCCTGCCGTCGACGTGCGCGGGCACGCCGCTGAGCAGCTGCTCGGGGACGCGGCCCATCCGTGCCGGCCAGTTCTTGCGCACCAGCTCGTGATTGCCGCCGATGCCGCCGCTGGTGACGATCACCGCAGGCGCACGGAATTCGAACTGCCCCACCGCATTTCGCGACGAAGTCACGCCGCGTGCGGCCGCCGAGGGCTCCAACACCGTGCCGCGGACGCCGGTCACCGCCGCGCCCTCGACGATCAGCTCGTCGACCCGGTGGCGGTGCGCGAAGCGCACCGACGAACGATCCCGCAGCTGGCGCGCGAAGATCTCGACCAGGGCCGGCCCGGTACCCCAGGTGATGTGAAAGCGGGGCACCGAATTGCCGTGTCCCTGCGCGCCGTAACCGCCGCGTTCGGCCCAGCCCACCAGCGGAAAGATCTTGAGCCCCCGGGCGCGCAGCCAGCTGCGTTTCTCCCCGGCGGCGAAATCGACGTAGGCGTGCGCCCATTGGCGTGGCCAGTAGTCCTCGGGCCGGTCGAACGCCGCCGTGCCGAGCCAATCCTGCAGGGCCAGCTCGTGGCTGTCGCGGATGCCCAGGCGGCGCTGCTCCGGGCTGTCGACGAAGAACAGACCACCGAACGACCAGAACGCCTGCCCACCCAGATTGGCGCTGTTCTCCTGGTCGAGGATCAGCACCCGCAGGCCGCGCTCCACCAACTCGCAGGCGGCCACCAGACCCGAAAGACCGGCACCGACAATGATCGCGTCAGCGGCGAACCCTGCCGAAGAATCGCTCATGTCCGAACAGGGTAATGCGCCCGGCGGACGGCCAATCAGGCGCTGGGTCAGGCCGCGTCGAGGACCGCCCGGTCGGACCGCCACTTGTACACCGTCGGGGTGCAGCCGTGCATCGACGCGAGGTCGACGGCGTCCAGCATCGCCTGCAGTGGCCCGGGCTTGCGCAGTTGGTGCGCGGCCACCGCGACCCGCACGATGCCGTCGCGGCGCGCGATCCGCTCCGCGGACAGCACGACCATGCGGCACCACCACGGCTCGGTCAGGAAGCCCTCGCCGATGCCCAGCACCCGGGTGCGGACGGTGCTGTGCCGGACCAGGTCGGTGATCCCGTGCAGATCGGCGAGCAGCCGGAAGCCGTTCTGCGGCAATGCCTTGACCACACCCGGGGACACCACCCAGCCCGGCGCCGCGAAGAGCCGGGTGCGCAGCCCGAGGTGCTCGAGGACCCGGTCGGCACCCATCAGTCGGAGGTTGGCCTCGTGCGCGCGCAGCACCGCGAATTCGCCGCGACGCTTCTTGGTTGCGGGGTCGTCGTAGCCGTGCAGCACGATGGCGTCGCCGCCGGCTCGACGGGCGGTCAGCCACTCCACGGTGCGCGGGTCGCGGTCGAGCCGGTAGTCGCCCTTGAGCCGGGGGGCAACCAGCAACGAAACCGGCACCTTGCGGGCGTCCATTTGCGCGCAGAACGCCTCGACGTCGCCCAGGGTGCGCTCACCGATCCCCGAGACCGAGACGATCAATTTTCCAGACACACCTGCAGTTTGACGATTCCAGGTGTCGGGATGGTGAAGGACACGCAGACGGCAGGCGTATATCGGCCCCGCCGCGAAGCCCGTCGAGGGCGGCCGGAGCCGTGAAAATACCGCCAACGAACCGCCCTGCCGGGCCGCGGCAGCAAACGCGTTCCGGCACGCCGCCGTGGATCGATTCGATATGCTAAGCAACGTCATGGACAGCTCGCCGCCCACCGCTCCCCCTCAGCATCCGGGCGCCCATGTCTACCCCGACAAGCTGGACGCCAGGCTGTTTCGGGTCTCCGGGGTATGCCTCCTTGCCACCGTGATGGCGATCCTGGACGTCACGGTCGTCGCCGTCGCGCAACGCACCTTCATCGACCAGTTCGGCTCGTCGCAGGTCGTCGTCGCCTGGACGATGACCGGCTACACGCTGGCGCTGGCGACCGTGATCCCGCTAACGGGCTGGGCCGCCGACCGGTTCGGCACCAAACGGCTTTTCATGGGATCGGTGGTCGCATTCGCACTTGGCTCGCTGCTGTGCGCGGTGGCGTCAACGATCCTGCAGCTCATCGTGTTTCGGGTGGTGCAGGGCATCGGCGGCGGCATGCTGATGCCGCTGGGGTTCATGATCATGACCCGCGAGGCCGGCCCCGCGCGGCTCGGCCGCCTGATGTCCATCCTCAGCATCCCCATGCTGCTCGCCCCGATCGGTGGTCCCATCCTCGGCGGCTGGCTTATCGACACCTCGAGCTGGAGGTGGATCTTCCTGATCAACCTGCCGATCGGGCTCCTGACGCTGGTCCTGGCGGCGATCGTGTTCCCGAGGGATCACCCGGCCCGGTCGGAGACTTTCGACGTCGTAGGTGCGCTGCTGCTGTCACCCGGACTGGCGACGTTCCTGTTCGCGGTGTCGTCCGTCCCGCGCTGCGGGACGGTGGCCGACCGACGGGTGTTGGTACCGGCGGCCGTCGGCCTGGCGTTGATCGCCGCGTTCGTCGTGCATGCGCGGCGCCGCGCCGACCATCCCCTGATCGATCTGCGGCTCTTCCAAAACAAGGTGATCACCCACGCCAACGTGACGATGCTGCTCTTCGCCGCCGCGTTCTTCGGCGCGGGCCTGCTGCTCCCGAGCTACTGCCAGCAGGTGCTGCACCAGACGCCGATGCAGGCCGGCGTGCACATGATCCCCCAGGGGCTCGGCGCCATGCTGACCATGCGGCTGACCGGACCGCTGGTGGACCGGCAGGGGCCGGGCAAGATCGTGCTGGTCGGCATCGCGCTGATCACCGCCGGAATGGGCGCGTTCGCGTTCGGCGTGGCCCGGCAGGCCGCATACCTGCCCACACTGCTGGTTGCCCTGGCCGTCATGGGGCTGGGCATGGGGTGCACCATGATGCCGCTGTCCGTCGCGTCGGTGCAGGCGCTCTCCCCACACCAGATCGCCCGCGGCACAACGCTGATGAGCGTCAGCAATCAGGTCGGCGGCTCGATGGGAACCGCGTTGATGTCCATGATCCTCACCAACCAGTTCAACCGAAGCGAGAACGTCGCCGCGGCAAACAAACTCGCAGCCCTGCAGCAGAAGGCGGCCGCGACCGGGACCCCGATCGACCCGTCCGCGGTACCGCCGGAAGCGCTCGCCCCCGGCTTCCCCGGCAACGTGCTGCACGACCTTTCCCACGCCTACACAACGGTATTCGTGATCGCGGCCGTCTTGGTGACGTTCACCGTCATCCCGGCGATGTTTCTGCCGAGGCAGCCCGCCAGCGTGACGGCGGGCGAGGATTAACCCTCGAACAGCATGGTGGCGATCCGCATCACGGTGTCCATCGGATCGGCCTGTTTGACCTGAGCGTTGACGGCCTCGTTGAGCCACAGCGTCGAAAACCCGTGCACGAGTGACCAGGCCGCGAGCTGAGCGGCGGCGGGATCGGCGCGCGCGTTGGGATCCCGTAGCGTCGCGACCCCGCGGGACAGCTCGGAACCGGCCGCGGCCTCGGCGGCGGCCAGTTCGGCGTCGGCGGCGTCCAGCAGCGACCTGTCGAACATCACCCGATAGTGGCCGGGGTGCTCGAGGGCGAACCGCACGTAGGCCAGGGCGGCGTCGGTGAAGTTGCCCCGGGCCTGCGTCAGCGCCTCCGTCAGCAGCGCAAAGCCCTCGGTGGCCAGCGCGGTGAACAACCCGCGCCGATCGGTGAAGTGGTGGGCGGGAGCGGCGTGCGACACGCCCGCGCTGCGCGCCAACTCCCGTAGCGAGATCCCGTCGGCGCCGCGCTCGGCCACCAGGCGCGCGGCCTCGGCGAGGATCACCGCGCGCAGGTCGCCGTGGTGGTAATTGGGCCGGGTCACGGGCCCAGCATACCGACCGAACTTGACAGTGACTAGATCCCCGTTTACCTTCGAGTGCTAAGATCTTGTCACTGTCTAGATTGGAATGATTCCCATGGCCCCGTTGATCGCGCTGCTGTTGAGCACCATCGCCGCCCGGAGCATCGGCTGGCTCGGCGTCGCCTACGTCAACAGCTGGACGGCCGCGCTCGCCGTCGGGCTGGCGGCGATGTTCCTGCTGACCGGTTTTTCACACTTCGCGCCGCCGCTGCGGCGCGACCTCATCGCGATCGTGCCGCCGCGCCTGCCCGCCCCGGGCTATCTGGTCACCATCACCGGACTGCTGGAGCTGCTCGGGGCCATCGGCTTGCTCGTTCCCGTGACCCGGGTGGCGGCCGCCGTCTGCCTCCTGGTGCTGATGCTGGCCATGTTCCCGGCAAACGTCTACGCCTCCCGGATGCCCGATCCGCCCAAGTCGATGACGACCCGGCTACCCCTGCGGGCCGCGATGCAGGTCGTCTTCCTGGCCGCCGCCGTAGCGGTCGCGGTCGGCAGCGGCTAGCAGCCACGCGTACTGGAACGCGGTTTCCTGCCAGGCCTTGTAGCGGCCGCTGACGCCCCCGTGACCCGCGTTCATCTGGGTCTTCAACAGGATCGGATTGCCGTCGGTGTTGGCGTGGCGCAACGCCGCGACCCACTTGGCGGGCTCGACGTAGTAGACCCGGGTGTCATTCAACGAGGTCATCGCCAGGATCGCCGGGTACCGCCTGGCCTCGACGTTTTCGTAGGGCGAATACGACTTCATGTACGAGTAAACATCGCTGTCGCTCAGCGGGTTTCCCCATTCGTCCCATTCGGTGACCGTCAGCGGCAAAGAGGGATCGAGGATGGTGGTCAGCGGGTCGACGAACGGGACCTGCGCGAGGATGCCGGCGAAAAGGTCCGGCGCCAGGTTGGCCACGGCGCCCACCAACAGGCCGCCCGCGCTGCCCCCCAGCGCGACCAGCTGCTGCGGTCGGGTCATGCCCGCGTCCACCAAATGCCTTGCCACCGCGACAAAGTCGGTGAAGGTGTTCTTCTTCTCCAAGAGCTTGCCGTGCTCGTACCACAGCCGGCCCATCTCGCCACCGCCGCGGACGTGGGCGATGACGAACACCATACCCCGGTCCAGCAACGACAGGCGGGCGATGGAAAAGCTTGGGTCGGTGCATATCTCGTAGGCGCCGTAACCGTAGAGCAATGCCGGCGCCGGAAACTCGAGGTCGGCGCGGTGCACGATCGACACCGGGACCCGGGTCCCGTCGTCCGCGCGCGCCCAGTCGCGCCGTTCGACGTAGTCGTCGGGCCGGTAGCCGCCGAGGACGGGTTGCTCGCGCAGCAACGTGCGCTCGCCGGTGGCGAGGTCGACGTCGTAAACCTGCGCCGGAGTGACCAACGATCCCGCCCTGATCCGCAGCTTGGGCGAATCCCAGGTCGGGTTGCCGCCGAGCCCGCTCGACATCAGCTCCGAGTCGAACGAGATTTCCTCGGGTTCACCGTATTGTCCGTCGGAGCCGATGGGCCACAACTGAATTCGGGGCAACGCCTCGCGGCGGTAGCTGACGACGAGATGACGGGCGAAGGCGTCCAGTCCGTCGAGCCGGACGTCGTCGCGGTGCGGGATCAGGGTGCGCTGCCGCGTCGGATCGCTGACGGGCGCCTCGGTGAGCATGAAGTTCACCGCGCCGTCGTTGTGCAGGATCAGAAATCGGTCCTCCCCGCCGACCATCGCGTGCTCGACCGAATACTCCACACCTTCGCGCCGCGGCAGCACGACGGTGAACGGCGCCTGCGGGTCGGCGGAGTCGGCGTAGCGGATTTCGGAGGTGATGGACGAACCCGCCGCTATGAACACGTACTTCTCGCTTCGGGTGAGCCCGACCCCCAGCCAATACCGTTCGTCGGCCTCGTGATACACCAGTTCCGACGGCTCGCCTGCGCCGAGCCGGTAGCGCCACACCTTGTCGGGGCGATGGGCGGGATCGAGGGTCAGGTAATACACCGTGCGGTTATCGGCCGCCCACGTCGCTCCCGCGGCGATGTCCGCGATCTCGTCGGGGTATTGCTCGCCGGTGCGTAAGTCCCTGAACCGCAGGGTATAACGTTCATCGCCGACCGTATCGACGGAGTACGCCAGCAGGTTGCCGTCCAGGCTGACCATCGCGGCGCCCAGGGCGAAGAATTCGTGGCCCTCGGCTTCCACGTTGGAGTCGAGCAAGACCTGCTCGCCGGGGATTTCGGTGTTCTCGTCGAGCATCGGCGGATCCCAATCCTCGGGATCGGCGACCGGGCAACGGCACTGGACGCGGTACTGCTTCCCCTCGAAGGTGCGGGCGTAGTACCACCAGTCGCCCTGTCGCGTCGGCACCGACAGATCCGTCTCCTTGGTACGCGACTTGATCTCATCGAAGATCTTCTGCCGCAACGGTTCCAGATCCGCCGTCATCGCGTCGGCGTAGTCGTTCTCGGCCTCCAGGTACCCGATGACCTCGGGGTCGGCCTTGTCGCGCAACCACTCGTACGGATCGATGAAGACGTCACCGTGGAATTCCCGCCGGGTCTCCACCCGCTTCGCGACGGGCGGCGTGGGCGCGTCCAGTGCGGCGTCGGTCATGCGCCCGGGCCGATCCAGTCGCCGAAGCTCAGGCCCGAAATACGCTCGTACGCCTCGATATAACGACTCCGGGTGGCGTCGATGATGTCGTCGGGAAGCGGCGGCGGGGGCTTGGATCCGTGCCGATCCCAACCGGACTCGGGGCTGGTCAGCCAGTTGCGGACGAACTGCTTGTCGAAACTGGTCTGGACCACACCGGCCCGGTAATCGCGGGCGGGCCAGTACCGCGAGGAGTCCGGGGTGAAGATTTCGTCGGCCAGCAGCAGGTTGCCGTCGCGGTCGCTGCCGAATTCGAACTTGGTGTCGGCGATGATGATTCCCCTCGTCAGCGCGTGATCGGCGGCCTGGATGTAGATCTGCAGCGTGCGGTCGCGCAGCTGATTGGCCCGCACCGCGCCCACCAGCTCGATCACCCGGGCGAACGAAATGTTCTCGTCGTGGTCCCCCAGCGCCGCCTTCGTGGCCGGGGTGAACAGCGGGTTGGCGAACTTGCTGGCCTCCACCAGGCCCGGCGGCAGCGCGATGCCGCAGACCTTGCCGGTCGCCTGGTAGTCCAGCAGCCCCGAGCCGGTCAGGTATCCGCGGGCCACGCACTCCACCGGAAGCATCTCGAGCCGCCGCACCACCAGCGCGCGGCCCAGCACCTCGTCGGGGATGCGCGGGTCGTCGGGCGGTCCGGCCAGGTGGTTGGGGGCGTCGACGAGGCCGAAGAAGAAGACGCTCATCGCGGTCAGGATGCGTCCCTTGTCCGGGATGGTGCTGTCGAGGACGTAGTCGTACGCGGAGATCCGGTCGCTCGCCACCAGCAGCAGGTGCTCGTCGTCGACGCGGTAGATCTCGCGGACCTTGCCGCTGGCCAGGTGCTCGTACTCGGACAGTGCAGGGCGCATCGAGCCAGCCTATCGGGCGCCGCGTGGCCGGCCCTGTGCTGGTATTGCGCTATGACATCGCTGCCATCGCGGGTTCTGCCCTACGCCACCACGCCCGGCCGGCTGGCCGTCCAACTGTTCAGCGACTTCGCCATCTTCCTGTGGACGGCGCTGTGGCTGGTCGTCGGCACGGCCGTCTACGACGCCATCTCGACCATCGCCGAGGCCGGCCGGCAGGTCGAGGTCGGCGCGAACGGGGTCGCGGGCAACCTGGCGTCGGCCGGCCAGGGCGCGCACAACATCCCGGTGGTCGGCGATGCGGTCAGCAAGCCGCTCGCCTCGGCCAGCGCGGCCGCCCTTGACATCGCCGGGGCGGGGCACAGCCTGGAAACCACCGCGGGCTGGCTCGCGGTGCTGGCGGCGCTGGCCGTCGTCGCCGTGCCGCTGCTCATCGTGGACATCCCGTGGCTGTTGCTGCGGCTGCGCTTCTTCCGGCGCAAGTGGACCGTCAGCGGCCTGGCCACGAACCCGGCCGGCGAACAGCTGCTGGCGCTGCGGGCCCTGACCAACCGGGCGCCGCGCAAGCTGGCCGCGATCAGCGCGGACCCGGTCGGCGGGTGGCGGCACGAGGATCCGGCCACCATCCGGGCGCTGGCCGCGCTGGAACTACGGTCGGCCGGAATCGCACTGCGCGCGCGCTGACCCGGCTATGCGCCGAGCGCGGGCCCGACGGTGGTGTTCCAGGACTCCTGCATCTCCGACTCGAACAGGCCCCAGGTGTGCGAGCCCTCGGGACGGACAACGTAGGTGATCGGCACCCCTGCGGCGTTCGCGGCATCGGCGAATCGCTTGGTGCTGTCCGCCGTGATGCGCTCGATGAGGCCGCCGGCGACGTTGGGCCCGAAGCCCGCGGGCAGCCGGTCCACGTCGCCCACGCCGCCGCTACCCGACGCGGCGGCGTAAACCGCGACGCCCCTCAACTTTCCGGCGTTCTTCGACGGGTCGTGTGCCACCCAGCCGGGACCACCCAGGGGTCCCCACATGTTCTCGGCGCTTTGGCCGCCACTTGCCAGGGTCAGCGCGACCTGTTGGGCCTCGTCCGGGTCGGAGACGGACGGAAAACCGCTGTAGGAAGCGACGGCCCGGAAGACTCCCGGCGCCTGAACGGCGTAATCGATGGCCGTGCCGCCGGTACTCGACAATCCGCCGACCGCGTTCTTGCCGTTGGCGTGGTACTGCGCGTTGATCAGCGGGGGCAGTTCCCTGGTCATGTAGGTCTGGTACTGCTTGCCGCCGTCGTTGACCCAGTTGGTAAACCAGCTGAAGGCACCGCCGAGCGGGGAGACGACGTTGACGTTCTTGTTGGCGAAGAATCCCTGGATGTCGGTCATCCCGAACCAAGCGCTGTTGTCGCCGCCGTCGATGCCGGGTAGCAGGTAAAACGTGGGCGCACCCGCGTTGGGGGCCCTGTAGACATCGTTGACGATGACGGTGTTCATCGCGGGCGAGTAGACGGACACCTTGTCCCAACGGTCGTTGACGTGCTGGATGTCGGTGATGTGTGCGCCCTGCGGCGGGTCCGCCGCGGCGACCGGAATCGCCAGCATCGGCAGCGCAGCGAGCAGTGCAACAACGAACGAGCGAACACGCGAAGTTTTGGTCACGGGGAGATTATGCATGTTCGTGTGCGACGGATCACCCCGAGGCGCGATTTGCGGTCAGCGGCGGTCACCCACCAGCCGCCACCCGCGCAGCAAGCCGGCGACGGCCACAATCAGCCACGCCGCCAACGCGTCCCAGAAGAAGACCAGCGAAACGGTGGTCAACCAGCACTGACCGATTTCGGCGGCCATGGCGTAGCTGGCGGCGGAGTACATGCCCAGGGGGAACACCAGCGCCCACCACACTCCGGCGTACCGCAGCGAATCCGGCCGCCGGTTGATCCCGCGCAGGCCGAAGTAGACCAGCGGTGGTATCCACAGGCTGGCCGCCACCCAGGTGACGACGGTGACCACCCGCACCGGCCCCGCCAGCCAGTCAGGCGCCAGGCAGTGGATGTTGTCGCCGGCCAATGTCGCAATGGCCAACCCACCCATCAGAATCCAGCTGTCCGGCGCGAAGCCCTCGCGATGCCGGCGTTCGCCGACCGCGCGCCAGACGATCAGCGACGTCATCAGGCCATAGATGCACAGCGCGGCCGCCCACATCGGCACGGCAACCGTCAGCCACCAGCGATGGCCGGTATGCCGCGCCAGCTGAGTCAGCACGGTCGCCAGACCGGATGTCCCGACGCTGGCGAGTTCCCACGCGCCGTGGGCGTGGTCGCGCAGCGCAGCCCGGCTGTGCGCCAACATGTTCCGCGCGCTGAGCACGGTCAGCACGAGCCAGGACGAAAGCGCGAGCACGCCGAGCGGGCCCAGCACCCACAGGTTGGACGACAGGCGGGAGTCGATCACGGCGCACGCGGCCACGAAGGTGAACAGCCTCAGGGTGACATCGGGATCCGTGAGATCCCAGCGGTTCCGGCGCCCGATCGCGGTCAGGACCACCAATGCGGTCAGCAACACCAAGCCGACGGTGGCCACGACGCCGAGCGCGTCGCTGACCCATCGGTATCCGTGATCGCGCGCGCCGATCGACAAGATTCCGGTCGCCATCACCGCGGCGAAGACATCGGGTGGCGGCTCGGCATCGACGACCCGGACCGTCACTATTCCTCGAGTAGCTCCACAACCAGGTGCCGGATGCCGGTGTGCCGATTGCTGCGGGTCCATTCGACGGGCCGGGCGATCCGCACGGAACCGAAGCGGGTCAGCAGCTCCTCGAACAGGACCCGCAGTTCCAGCCGGGCCAGATTGGCGCCCAGGCAATAGTGGATGCCCTGCCCGAATCCCAAGTGCGGGTTCGGTTTCCGGACGATGTCGAACTTGTCGGCGCGGTCGAACACTTCGGCGTCGCGGTTAGCCGAGCCCTCCCAGATCTGAACCTTCTGTCCCGCCCGGATGGACTGCCCGCCGAGCGTGACGTCGCGCGTGGCGGTGCGCCGCTTCGACGGCGACGGCGACGTCCACCGCACCATCTCCTCGACCGCCGTCGGCAGCAGGCCGAAATCCGAACGCAGCGCGTGCAATTGCTCCGGGTGGTCGGCCAGCGCCAGCAGTCCGCCGGCGACGGCGTTGCGGGTCGTCTCCGCGCCCGCGCTGAACAGCAGGCTGAAGAACAGGTACAGCTCGAGATCGGAAAGCGCCGGCGCGTCCTCGTCGTCGACGGTGGCATTCGCGACGACTGACAGCATGTCGTCAGTCGGCTCGGCACGCTTGGCCGCGATCAGCTCCTGACCGTAGGCATACATCCGCGACCCGGCCTCCGCGTCGGACAGTTGCGAGAGGGCCGCCTTGCGGGAGCCGCCGAAGTCGAACTGCGGCTCGATGGCCTGGAACAGCCAATGCCGTTCGGACTCCGGCACTCCCAGCAGGATGCAGATCATCTGCATCGGCAGTTCGGCGGCGATGTCGACCAGGAAGTCGAACGGTTCGCCCGGCACCACCGCGTCGAGCAGCCGGCGCGCCCGGGTCCGCAGGTCGTCCTCGACGCGGCCGATCATGCGCGGTGTCAGCCCGGAGCTGACGAGGCGCCGGATCTGGGTATGGCGGGGGTCGTCCATCATGTTGAGCACCTGGCCCGCGATGGCCAGGTCCTGCAGCAGCGTGCCGCCGTACGGCCGTTGCCCACCGGTGACCGACGAGTACGTCGCCGGGTCCTTCAGCACCTCAAGGGTTTCCGCGTACGTGGCGACGGACCAGAAGCCCTCGCCGTCGGGGGTGTTGTCGGTCGGCTCGTGCCAGTAGACCGGCGCCTCTCGCCGATGCACGGCAAACAGCTCGTGCGGAAACCCGCCGGCGAAATTGTCCAGGTCGGTGAAGTCGATCCCCGAGAGCGAGCGCGCGAGAGTCACAGGATCGCGCCCGGGGTGTATTTGGCCGCGTCCGGGTAGCGGCTCACCAACGCGTCCACCGCCGCGACCACATCGTCCACCTGGTCGCCCGCGGCCCCGGTGAACGCCTTCTTGTCGGCCAGCGCGGCGTCCAGCGCCGCGCGGTCCAGGGGCAGCCGCTCGTCGGCGGCCAAGCGGTCGAGCAGATCGGGCGCGGCGCCGCGTTCCCGCATGGCCAGCGCCGTCGCCACCGCGTGCTCCCGGATCACGTGGTGGGCCGCCTCGCGACCCATGCCGGCGCGCACCGCGGCCATCAATACCTTGGTGGTGGCCAGGAACGGCAGGTAGCGATCCAGCTCGTGGGCGATCACCGCCGGGTAGGCGCCGAACTCGTCGAGCACGGTCAGGAACGTCTCGATCTGCCCGTCGACGGCAAAGAAGCTGTCCGGCAACGCAACTCGACGGACCACCGAGCAGAACACGTCGCCCTCGTTCCACTGCGCGCCGGCCAGCTCGGCCGCCATCGAGGCGTAGCCGCGCAGCACCACCTGCAACCCGTTGACCCGTTCGCAGCTGCGGGTGTTCATCTTGTGCGGCATCGCCGACGAGCCGACCTGCCCTTCGGCGAACCCCTCGGTGACGAGCTCGTGCCCGGCCATCAGCCGGATGGTGTGCGCCATCGACGACGGGCCGGCGCCGAGCTGCACCAGCGCGGAGAGCACGTCGTGATCCAGCGACCGCGGGTAGATCTGCCCGACGCTGGTCAAAACCGTTGCGAACCCGAGAAAGTCGGCGACGCGTCGCTCGAGTTCGGTCAGCTTGGCCGCATCGCCGCCAAGCAGGTCGAGCATGTCCTGGGCGGTGCCCATGGGGCCCTTGATGCCGCGCAGCGGGTAACGGTCGATCAGCTCGCCCATCCGGCCCAACGCGATCAGCGTCTCCTGGGCCGCCGAGGCGAACCGCTTGCCCAGCGTGGTGGCCTGCGCGGCGACGTTGTGGCTGCGGCCGGCCATCACCAGGTCGCGATACGTCACGGCCCGCTCGGCCAGCCGCGCCGCCACCGCAACGCCATGGGAGAAAACCAATTCCAGCGACCGCCGGATCTGCAACTGCTCGACGTTCTCGGTGAGGTCGCGGCTGGTCATCCCCTTGTGCACGTGCTCGTGGCCGGCCAGCGCGTTGAATTCCTCGATGCGGGCCTTGACGTCGTGGCGAAGCGCGCGTTCGCGGTCGGCGATCGAGGCCAGGTCGACGTCGTCGAGCACCCGTTCGTAGTCGGCGATCGCCTCGGGGGGAACGTCCACGCCGAGCTCGGCCTGGGCCCGCAGCACGGCCAGCCACAGCCGCCGCTCCGCGACGACCTTGGCCTCCGGCGACCAGATCGCGACCATCTCGGCGCTGGCGTACCGGGTGGCCAGCACGTTCGGAATGCTCACAAGCACACAGCTTACGGTTCGCCGGACCCCGCGAGAGTGCAGGCACAATGTGGGCCGTGCACTTCGCCGGCGTGGACCTGGCCTGGGGCGGTCGCAAGCCGACCGGCGTCGCGGTGGTCGACGCCGATGGCCATCTCGTGCAGCTCGGCGCCGCGCGCGACGACGCCGACGTGCTCGCCGCTTTGGCGCCCTACACCCGGGGCGATTGCGTGGTGGCGTTCGACGCGCCGCTGGTGGTTACCAACGCAAAAGGCCAACGGCCCGCCGAGGCGGCGCTCAACCGCGATTTCCGCAGGTTTGAGGCCGGCGCGCACCCATGCAACACCGCCAGACCCGAGTTCGCCGAGACGCCGCGCGCGGCGCGGCTGGCCGGGGCGCTGGGCCTCGACATGGATCCGCGGTCCCCGGCCGGCCGGCGCGCCATCGAGGTCTATCCGCATTCGGCGACCGTCGTGCTGTTCCGGCTCGAGCGGACCCTCAAGTACAAGGCCAAACCGGGCCGCGACGTCGCGCGGCTGAAGTCGGAACTGCTGCTCCTGATGGACGGCATCGAAAAGCTCGCGCACACCGCTGTGCGACTGCATGTCGGCGGCCACGCCGGTTGGGCGGAGCTGCGCCGACAAGTCGTGGCCGCGCAACGCAAGAGCGAACTGCGCCGCGTCGAAGATCCGGTCGATGCCGTCGTCTGCGCCTACGTCGCGCTGTATGCCCAACGCCGCCCGGCCGACATCACGATCTACGGCGACGTGGCCACCGGATGCATTGTTACGCCGTCGCTGCCCCGCAGCTAAAGGCTCAGATCTGCACCGGTCGCGGGTCGATGGGTGCGAGCACGTCGACCAGTTCCACCACGGTGCCCAGGGCGGCGGCCGCGGGATCACCGCCCTCGACCAGGGCGGCAACCACCGAGCCGTCGACGGCGCAGATCAGCGTGCACACCAGCTCGATGCGCACGGATCGGCCGGATCGCTCCAGGGCCTCGGCCACCGCCTCGGCGCGCTGGCGCAGGCTGCGGCGCATGGTCTCGCGCAGGGCGGGCAGGCGCGTGCAGGCGATGTGTCGCTCGTATCGGGAGATCAGTTGCTCGGTGAGCGCCGGATCGGACAGGTCGCCCACCAACAGGTCCGCCAGCACCTCCGCGGTGGTCTCGGGTCCGCGACGCCGCCGCGACATCGCGTTGACCCGCGAGCGCAGCTGCGCGATCTCGATCATCCCGATGTGCTCGACGGCGCGCGCGATCAGGTCGTCCAGCGACGAGAAGTAGTAGGTGGTGGACGCCAGGGGCAGGCCGGCGCGCCGGGCGACCGCCCGGTGCCGCACCGCTTCGAACCCGCCCTCGGCGAGCAGCTCGGCGGCGGCGCTCACGAGCGCGTACCGTCGACGTTCTCCTTTTGGAGTAACTGCTGCAGTCACGAATAGCCATCGTGCCAGTCAAAGTGGTACTGCATTGCCATTTTGGCCAAACGGCCATGGCATGATGGCCCGCATGCCCGACCTGAGCCGCCGAACCCTGCTCGGTCTCGGCGCCAGCGCGGCCATCGGTGCTACGGGAGCATACGCCCTCGACATTGTGTTCCAGCCCCGCACGTCGCACGCCACGCCGGCGCCGACACACGGCGCCCCGGCGCCGCTGGGACCCCCGCCACCCGCCCCGCTCGAGCCGGCCGCACCGGCCCAGCCTGCGCCGACGATGGTTACGGGTTCCTTCGTGTCGGCGGCGCGCGGCGGGGTCAGCACCAACTGGGCGATCGCGCGTCCACCCGGGCAGACCAAGGCCCTGCGGCCGGTGATCGCGCTGCACGGCAAGGGCAGCGACGCGTCGACCGTGATGGCGGGCGGCGTCGAGCACGGCCTCGCGCAGGCCGTCAACGCCGGGTTGCCGCCGTTTGCCGTGGTCGCGGTGGACGGCGGGGGCGGCTATTGGCACAAGAGGGCCTCCGGCGAGGACGCCGGGGCCATGGTGCTCGACGAGCTGATCCCGATGCTCGGGAACCAGAACTTGGACACGTCGCGCGTGGCGTTCCTGGGCTGGTCGATGGGTGGCTACGGCGCATTGCTGCTCGGCGGGCGGCTGGGAGCCGGGCGCACCGCCGCGATCTGTGCGGTGAGCCCGGCGTTGTGGCTGTCGTCCGGGGCTGCCGCGCCCGGCGCGTTCGACGGCCCCGACGACTTCGCGGCGAACTCGGTGTTCGGAATGCCGGCGCTGGCGTCGATCCCGATCCGGGTGGATTGCGGCGACAGCGACCCGTTCTACGGGGCGACGAAGCAGTTCATCGCGCAGCTGCCGAACCCGCCCGCGGGCGGTTTCTCGCCCGGCGGGCACAACGCGGAGTTCTGGAGCTCGCAACTGCCGGCCGAGCTGACCTGGATGGCGCCGCTGCTGACGGCGTAGGCGCTCGGCCGTCGAGCGTCACGCTAGCGCAGCAGTCGGCACCGAGCAGCACGCCAGCGTTACGCTCGCGGAGGTGAGCACACCGTTCGGTTGGAGCCTCCCCTACGCCTGGCCGCGAAAGCCCGTCCTGGCCGCCAACGTGGTCTGCACATCGCAACCCCTTGCGGCTCAGGCGGGTCTGCGCATGCTCGCCGACGGCGGCAGTGCGGTGGACGCCGCGATCGCGACCGCCGTCACCCTGACAGTGGTGGAACCGGTGTCCAACGGCATCGGCTCGGACGCGTTTGCCATCGTGTGGGACGGCCAGCGCTTGCACGGGCTGAACGCATCCGGCCGTTCGCCCGCCGCCTGGACGCCGGAATACTTCGGCGGCAACGCCGTTCCCGCACTCGGCTGGAATTCGGTCACCGTGCCCGGGGCCGTTTCCGCGTGGGCCGAGTTGCATGCCAAATTCGGCAGGCTTCCGTTCGCGAAGCTCTTCGAGCCCGCGATCTCCTACGGCCGCAACGGCTTTCTGGTCTCGCCGACCGTCGCGGAGCAATGGGCCGCCCAGGTGCCGGTGTTCAGGGACCAGCCCGGGTTCGCCGACGCGTTCCTGCCCGGGGGGCGGGCGCCGAAACCCGGTGAGCTATTCAGGTTTCCCGCCCACGCGGCCACGCTCGAGCGAATCGCCACCACCAACGGCGAGGCGTTCTACCGCGGAGACATCGCCGCCAAACTCGAGGCGCACGCCTCGGCCAACGGCGGGGCGATGCGGGTAAGCGACCTCGCCGCGCACCGCGCCGACTGGGTCGGCACGATCGACGCCGGCTACCGCGGACACAACGTGCACGAGATACCGCCCAACGGCCAGGGCATCGTGGCGCTCATCGCGCTGGGCATCCTGGAGCACTTCGACATGCCCTCGTTGCCGGCGGATTCCGCCGACAGCGTGCACCTGCAGATCGAGGCGGTGAAGCTGGCCTTCGCCGATGCGCACGCTCACGTCGCCGACATCGACCACATGGCGCTGGCTCCGGATCGCCTGCTGGACAAGGAATACCTGCGGGAGCGCGCGGCGCTGATCGATCCAGCGCGGGCAAAGCCGGCGTCGGCCGGCACCCCGCGCGGGGGCACCGTGTATCTGACCGCCGCCGACTCCACCGGGGTCATGGTGTCGATGATCCAGTCCAACTACATGGGGTTCGGCTCGGGCGTGGTGGTGCCGGGCACCGGGGTCTCTCTGCAAAACAGGGGTGCGGATTTCGCTGTGGCCGAGGGTCATCCGAACCGGGTCGGACCGGCCAAGCGCCCCTACCACACGATCATCCCCGGGTTCGTCACCAAAGACGGCGCACCGGTGATGAGCTTTGGGGTGATGGGCGGCACCATGCAGCCCCAGGGCCACGTGCAGGTGATGGTGCGCATCGCCGACCACGGGCAGAATCCACAGGCCGCGTGTGACGGCCCGCGGTTTCGGTGGGTACAGGGCATGCAGGTCAGCTGCGAGCGGCGTTTTCCGCAGCCGACGCTGGACGAGCTGCGGCGGCGCGGGCACGACCTGGTCGCCGTCGACGACTACAACCAGTTCGGCAGCTGCCAGGCGATCTGGCGCCTCGATGACGGATACCTGGCGGTGAGCGATCCCCGCCGCGACGGGCAAGCCGCGGCTTTCTAGACGCTGACCTTTCCCTCGGCCGCCGCGAGCGCGATGTCGCTGCGAAAATGGCTGCCGGGCAATCGAATCGAACCCAGGATGTCGTACGCGTTCGCGCGCGCGGCGGACAGGTCCGCGCCGGTGCCCACCACGGACAGCACCCGGCCGCCCGACGAGACGACCGCGCCGTCGTCGCGGCGCGCCGTTCCCGCGTGCAGCACCCCGTCGGCGTCGGAGCCGACGACGACGTCCCCGACCCGGGGGCGCCCGGGATAGTTTTCGGCGGCCAGCACCACCGTCACCGCGGCGCCGTCGCGCCACCGCAGCTCGCCGAACTCGGCGAGCGCCCCGGTGCCCGCGGCGTGCAGCAGCTGCCCGAGCGGCGAGTCCAGCAGCGCCAGCACGGCCTGCGTCTCGGGATCCCCGAAGCGGCAGTTGAATTCGACCACCGCGGGCCCCTTCCCGGTGATCGCCAGGCCTACGTAGAGCAATCCACTGAATGGGCATCCGCGCTGAACCAGTTCGGCCGCAACGGGTTCGACGATTCCGCTGACGATTTCCCGGTAGACGTCCTCGGGCAGCCACGGCAGCGGCGCGTAGGCGCCCATGCCGCCGGTGTTGGGGCCGCTGTCACCGTCGCCGACACGCTTGAAGTCCTGCGCCGGCAACAGGGGCACCACGGTGGCGCCGTCGACGACGCAGAACAGCGACACCTCGGGCCCGTCGAGAAAGGACTCCAGCAGGACCGGATGTCCCGATTCGAGCAGGCTTGCCGCGTGCGCGCGCGCCACATCCCGGTCGGGGGTCACCACCACGCCCTTGCCGGCGGCCAGGGCGTCGTCCTTCACCACCCAGGCGGGGTCACCGGCGGGCGGCCCGAACCGGTCCAGGGCGGCGTCCAAACGCGCTGGGCTGTCGACGATTTCGCTGGCCGCGGTGCGCACACCGGCGGCGGCCATGACCTCCTTGGCGAACGCCTTGGAGCCCTCGATGCGGGCGGCGTCCTTGTTCGGCCCGAAGCACACGATGCCGGCGGCGCGCACGGCGTCGGCCACCCCGAGCACCAGCGGCACCTCGGGACCGATGACCACCAGGTCGGCGCGGACCTCGCGCGCGAGGGCGACGACCGCCTCACCCGAAGTGATGTCGACGTCGTGCTGTTCGGCCAGCCGGCCGGTGCCGGCGTTGCCGGGGGCGACGGCCAGGCCCGTGACCTGCGGGTCTTCGCGAAGCGCCAACAGCAGCGCATGCTCACGGGCACCGGAACCGATCACCAGGACGCGCACGACACGTCACACTAGCCCAGGCGTTCCCATCCAGCGCGAGCAGACACAAAAGCCCCCTTTTCGGCGCGAAAATGGGGGCTTTTGCGTCTGCTCGGCGAAGCTAGTCGGCGGCGCCGCCCGAGTGCATCTTCAACGCGGCGTCGACGTTGGCCTTCTTGTCCTCCGCGGCGCCCTTCGCCGCGGCCTTCTTGCGCTTCGCCACGACGGCGTCGACCGCGCCGTTGAGCGCCGAACCCAGCGGGAACCCGAGATAGTGGGTGAGAAAGACCGCCATCTCCTTGAGTTCGGTCTCGGACAGTTCCCCATTGAGCAGCGCGGCGTTGATCTGGATCTCGGCCAGGTCGCGGTTGCCGACCGCGGTCACCGCCGTCAGCGTCATGATGCGCTTGTCGCGCATCGACAACCCCGGCCTAGTCCAGATGCTGCCGAAGAGGTGATCGACGGTCAGGTCGAAGTAGGGGTCGCCCTCGATGTCGGGCATCTCCCAGCCGTAGACCTCGTTCATCTTCTCGAGGCCCTTGCGGCGAAGTTCGTCCACGATGTCTCCAATCAGTCCGAGACGTGCGGTAGCCCGAGGCCCGCCGCCAGGTTTTCAAAGGCCAGCTGCGCCAGCGGCAGGTCGACCGACACCGACTCGCCCAGCGCCAGCGCCAGGCTCAGGTCCTTCTCGCCGAGTCCACGGGTGTGCAGGAACGGCTGGTACAGGAAGTTATCCGGCTCAAGGTCTTTCATGTTCTCGCGCACCATGATCGCCCCCGGTCCGCCGGTGAGCGC
The DNA here is from genome assembly GCF_001673535.1 of Mycobacterium sp. 1081908.1. Taxonomy (GTDB): domain Bacteria; phylum Actinomycetota; class Actinomycetes; order Mycobacteriales; family Mycobacteriaceae; genus Mycobacterium. The sequence goes on from NZ_LZLY01000097.1 coordinate 218,728, forward strand.
ATCGGTGTGGCGCACCACCCGCCCGAGCGCCTGCAGGTCCAGCCCGGCCGCCTCGGCCAGCTTCATGGCCTCGCACGCCGCCGCGTAGGAGGTGAACGTCAACATGTTGCGCGCCAGCTTCATTCGGGTCCCCGCACCCGGCTCCCCGGCGTGGATCACCATCGCGGCCCAGTGTTTGAATGCCGGTTTGATACGTTCGTACACCTCGCGGTCGGCTCCGACCATCGTGGCGAGCTCGCCCTTCGCGGCGGCGGCCGCGCCACCGCTGACGGGCGCATCGACGACGTGAATGTCGCGCGGTTTGTGCTCGCGGTCCAACTCGACGGCGGTGGTGTCGCTGATTGTCGAGTGGATCGCGATGACCGTTCCGGGCTTGGCGTGTGCGGCGAGCTCGCCCACGACCTCGCGCACCTGCGCGTCGTCGAGCACGGTGACATGAATGATGTCCGCGGCGGCAACGTCGGCGACGCTGTCGGCCAGGGTGGCGCCCTTCTCGGCCAGCGGCGTCATCGCCTCGGTCCGGATGTCGTAGACCGTCACCCCGCCGGGCCATTCGGTCATCTTGGTGGCCATCGGCGCGCCCATGTTGCCCAGGCCGATGTATCCGAGCTTCAACTGTTGACTCATGACCGAATTATCTGCCCGCCGTCGACGTTGAACACCTGCCCGGTGATCCACGACGCCTCGTCGGACAGCAGGAACAGGCACATCCCGACGACGTCCTCGGGCGTTCCCATCCGCGACAGCGGCAGCCCCTTGACGATGTCGGCCACCATCTCTTGCGGCGTGGTGGTCCGGTTGGCCTCGGTGTCGATGGGCCCGGGCGCGATCGCGTTGATCCGGATGTTCTGCCCGCCGAGTTCGCGCGAAAGCTGTTGGGTCAGGCCGTTGATGCCGACCTTGGCCAGTGCGTAGAAGTTGGCGTAAAGCCATGCCGCGGTGGACGACTGGTTGACGATCGCCCCGCCGCCGCGCTTGGCCATCTTCTTGTATACCGCGCGGGTGCACCACAATGCGCCGTCGAGGTTCACGCTCATGAACTTCTTGTAGTACTCGGGGTCGACGGTCAGCAGGAAGTCCAGCTTCATGCCCCCGAATATCGCGGCGTTGTTCACCAGGTAGTCGATGCCGCCGAACTCGGCCAGCGTGCGGTCGGCCATCTCCTTGGCCGACACCGGATCCGCCACGTCGACGGGCAGCGCCAGCGCCGTGCCGCCCTCGCCCTTGATTCCGTCGGCCACCTTCTCGGCGCCCTGCACGTTGATGTCGGCGACGACGACGGCCGCGCCCTCGCGGGCCAGCGCCTCGGCGTAGGCCTGGCCGATGCCGCCGCCCGATCCGGTGACTATCGCGACCTTGTTTTCAAACCTCATGCAAGCTCCCCTAGTTGACCGCTGTCGCAATGGTTTTGATTTCCAGGTATTCCTCGAAACCGGCCAGGCCCATCTCCCGGCCGTTGCCGGACTGCTTGTACCCGCCGAATGGCGCGTCGGCGGAGTACCAGACGCCGCCGTTGACGTTGATGGTGCCCGCCCGGATCCGCGCAGCAACCCCTGCGGCCCGCTCGGGGTCGGCGCCAAAGACGGTGCCCGACAGGCCGTATGGCGAGTCGTTGGCGATGCGCACGGCGTCGTCGTCGCCGTCGTAGGGGATGACGGTGAGCACCGGCCCGAAGATCTCCTCGCGCGCGCAGCGGGCGTCGTTGCCCAACCCCGCGATCACGGTGGGCTCGATGAAGAACCCGACCTCGCGGTCGGCCGGGCGGCCGCCGCCGCAGGCGAAGGTCCCGCCCTCGGCGATCGCGGAGTCGAGATAGCCCTGTATCCGGTCACGCTGTCGCGCTGAAATCACTGGGCCGCAAATGGTTCCGGGGTCGGTGGGGTCGCCGGCCTTGATGCCGTCCATCGTGGCGGCCGCGATGGAGACGGCCTCGTCGTAGCGGGCGCGCGGCACCAGCAGCCGGGTGGTGATCGCGCACCCCTGCCCGGCGTGCATGCACACGGAGAACCCCGCCACCCCGACGGCACCGCCGAGGTCAGCGTCGTCGAGCACGACGAAGGCCGACTTGCCGCCCAGCTCGAGGAACACCTTCTTGATGGTGGCGGCGCCGTCGGCCATCACGCTGCGACCGGTGGCCGTCGACCCGGTGAACGAAACCATGTCCACCCGAGGGTCTTTGGCCAGCAGCGCTCCGACCGCATGATCACTGGATGTCACGATGTTGACCACGCCGGGCGGAAAGTCGGTGTGTTCGGCGATGAGCTCCCCCAGCACCGCCGCGCACCAGGGCGTGTCGGGTGCGGGCTTCAGGACCACGGTGTTGCCCGCCGCCAGCGCCGGGCCCAGCTTGGCGAGGTTGATCTGGTGCGGGAAGTTCCACGGCGTGATAGCGCCGACGACGCCGACGGCTTCCCGCGCGATGGTGCGCCGGGTGCGGATCCCCATCGGCGCCGCCTCGCCGAGATCCTGATTCCACACGTAGGACTCGGCCGTGTCGGCCGCGAACGCCAGGTCGTTGACCGGCCCCTCGAGCTGGGCGATGGCGGTGAGCATCCGCGGGGCGCCGACCTCGGCGATGGTGATGTCGCGTAGCTCCTCGAGATGCTCTTGCATCGCGTCGCGCAGCTGCCGCACGCACCGCACCCGCAACTCGGTGTTGCGCGACCAGTCCGTGTCGTCGAAGGCCCGCCGCGCCGCGTCGATGGCGCGGCCCATGTCGCCGGCGTCGGCGTCGGCGGCGACCCCCAACACCTCCTCGGTTGCCGGATTGATCGTCGGGAAGGTGCCCGCGGCGCCCGGCGCCAATTTGCCGTCGATGAACAATGCGCTCGCGCCGTCGGCCAGTAACGCCATATCTCCCGCTCCCGCCTCTTCGCGGCCCAGCCACAGTGAGTGGACAGTTGTCCGATATTGACGTATCGAACCATAGTCGCCGGGCGGTCCGAGGTGCAAGGCCCGATCTGGCCGACGGCCACTTATCGGTTCTTTATCGCAGGTTAGCTGCGCGTCCACAACTCGTGCTTGCTTCCCGTCGCCCACATCCGATAGCGTGGACACGTGTCCAGCGATGCCCTGGTTACCGTCGCATCCCACGCGGACGGCCAGACCGGAGAGCCGGTGCGCAACCGCCGCCAGGAAGAGACGTTCCGCAAGGTGCTCGCCGCCGGCATCGAAACCCTGCGCGAGAAGTCCTATGCCGACCTGACGGTCCGCGCGGTGGCGGCCAGGGCCAAGGTCGCCCCGGCCACGGCGTACACGTACTTCTCGTCGAAGAACCACCTGATCGCCGAGGTCTACCTCGACCTGGTCCGGCGGGTCCCCTACTTCACCGACGTGAACGAGACCATGCAGACCCGGGTGGACAAGGCGTTGCGCCATCTGGCCCTCGTGGTCGCCGACGAACCCGAAGTCGCCGCGGCGTGCACGGCGGCGCTGCTGTCGGGCGGCGCAGATCCGGCGGTGCGGTCGGTGCGCGATCGCATCGGCGCCGAAATCCACCGGCGCATCACCTCGGCGATCGGGCCGGACGCCGATCCGCTGACGGTGTCCGCGCTCGAGATGACCTTTTTCGGCGCGCTGGTCAACGCCGCCAGTGGCGCCTATACCTATCACCAGATCGCCGACCGTCTTGGCTACGTCGTCGGCCTCATCCTGCCGCACCCTGGAGAAGACAAATGACCGTGCAGACCGAAAAGCCGGTCTTGGATCCCTACGACTACGACTTCCACGAGGATCCCTACCCGTACTACAAGCGACTGCGCGACGAGGCGCCGCTGTACCGCAACGAGGACCTGAACTTCTGGGCGCTGTCCCGGCATCAGGACGTGCTGCAGGGATTCCGCAACAGCACAACGCTTTCCAACAAGTACGGCGTCTCGCTGGATCCGGCGTCGCGCGGCCCGCACGCCAGCAAGACGATGTCGTTTCTGGCGATGGACGATCCCGCTCATCTGCGCCTGCGGACGCTGGTGTCAAAAGGCTTCACGCCAAGGCGGATTCGGGAACTCGAGCCCCGCGTCACGGACATCGCCACGCGGCACCTGGACACCATGCTGGAAAGGTCCGGGGCCGGGGCGGTCGACTACATCGACGAGTTCGCCGGGAAGCTGCCCATGGACGTCATCTCCGAGCTGATGGGCGTCCCCGAGCCGGACCGCGCACAGGTCCGCGCCTGGGCCGACGGCGTGATGCACCGCGACGAGGGCGTCACCGACGTGCCGCCGGAGGCCGTCGAGGCCTCCATCAACCTCATCGTCTACTACCAAGGGATGGTGGCCGAGAGGCGCAAGAAGCTGACGGACGACCTGACGTCGGCGCTGCTGGAAGCCGAGATCGACGGCGACCGGCTCACCGACGACGAGATCCTCGGCTTCATGTTCCTCATGGTGATCGCCGGCAACGAGACGACCACCAAACTCCTTGCCAACGCCGCCTTTTGGGGCCACAAGAATCCCGACCAGCTGGGCCCGGTCTACGCCGACCTGTCCCGGGTGCCGCTGTGGGTCGAGGAGACGCTGCGTTACGACACCTCCAGCCAGATCCTGGCCCGCACGGTGTCCGGAGAGCTCACCCTCTACGACACCACGATCCCGGAGGGCGACGTCCTGCTGCTGCTGCCCGGATCGGGCCACCGCGACGAGCGGGTCTTCGACAAGCCCGACGACTTCCTGATCGGTCGCGAAATCGGGCCCAAGCTACTGAGTTTCGGCAGCGGCGCACACTTCTGCCTGGGCGCCCACCTCGCCCGGATGGAGGCCAGAGTCGCGCTCACCGAGTTGTTCAAGCGAATCCGCGGATATGAGGTGGACGAGGCCAACGCCGTCCGCGTCCACTCCAGCAACGTCCGCGGATTCGCTCACCTACCGATGACCGTGGAGGTCCGCTGAATGCCCCGCTTCGACCCGTTGCCCGAACGTCGGCCCACGATCGTGGCCGGCGCATCCTCCGGGATCGGGGAGGCCACCGCCATCGAACTCGCGGCGCACGGCTTCCCCGTCGCCCTGGGGGCCCGGCGGGTCGAAAAGCTCAACGACATCGTCGGCAAGATCAACGCCGAGGGCGGCGAGGCAGTCGGATTCCACCTGGACGTCACCGACCCGAATTCGGTCAAGTCCTTTGTCGCACAGTCGGTCGACGCGCTCGGTGACGTCGAGGTGCTGGTGACCGGCGCCGGCGACACCTACTTCGGCAAGCTCGCGGAGATCACCACCGACGAGTTCGAGTCGCAGCTGCAGATCCACCTCGTCGGCGCCAACCGGCTCGCTGCCGCGGTGCTGCCGGGCATGCTGGAGCGGCAGCGCGGCGACCTGATCTTCGTCGGCTCCGATGTGGCGCTGCGGCAGCGGCCGCACATGGGCGCCTACGGCGCGGCCAAGGCGGCGCTCGTCGCGATGGTCACCAACTTCCAGATGGAGCTCGAGGGCACCGGCGTGCGGGCCTCGATCGTGCATCCCGGCCCGACGAAGACGTCGATGGGCTGGAGCTTGCCGGCCGAGAAGATCGGGCCCGCGCTAGAGGACTGGGCCAAATGGGGCCAGGCCCGCCACGACTATTTCCTGCGCGCCGCAGACCTGGCGCGAGCCATCACGTTCGTCGCCGAGACGCCGCGCGGTGGCTTCATCGCGAACATGGAGCTGCAGCCCGAAGCGCCGTTGGCCGACAAGAAAGATCGCCAGAAGCTCGCGCTCGGCGAAGAAGGGATGCCAGGCCAGTGACTACAGCAATTGTTCCGCGGGTTTCCGGCGGCGAAAAAGAGCACGGCCATCTGGAGGAATTCCGCACCGACCCAATCGGTTTGATGCAGCGCGTGCGCGACGAGTGCGGCGACGTCGGATGGTTCCAGTTGGCCGGCAAGCACGTCATCCTGCTGTCCGGCGCCAGCGCCAACGAATTCTTCTTTCGCTCCGCCGACGAGGATCTCGACCAGGCCGAGGCGTATCCGTTCATGACACCGATCTTCGGCAAGGGCGTGGTGTTCGACGCCAGCCCCGAGCGGCGTAAGGAGATGCTGCACAACTCGGCGCTGCGCGGCGAGCAGATGAAGGGCCACGCCGCCACCATCGAGGGCGAAGTCCAGAAGATGATCGCGAACTGGGGCGACGAGGGCGAAATCGAGTTGCTCGACTTCTTCGCCGAGCTGACGATCTACACCTCGACGGCCTGCCTGATCGGGCTGAAGTTCCGCGAACAGCTGGACCACCGATTCGCGGAGTACTACCACATGCTGGAACGCGGCACCGACCCGCTGTGCTACGTCGACCCCTACCTGCCGATCGAGAGTTTCCAGCTGCGCGACGAGGCGCGCGTGAAACTCGTTGCGCTGGTGCAGGAAATCATGGATCAGCGAATCGCGAACCCGCCCAAGGACAGGGCCGACCGCGACATGCTCGACGTGCTGGTCTCGATCAAGGACGAGGAGGGCAACCCGCGCTTCTCGGCCGACGAGGTCACCGGGATGTTCATCTCGCTGATGTTCGCCGGGCACCACACCAGCTCGGGAACCTCCGCCTGGACCCTGATCGAGCTGATCCGCCATCCCGAGGTGTACGCCGAGGTGCTGGCCGAGCTCGACGAGCTGTACGCCGACGGTCAGGAGGTGAGTTTCCATGCGCTGCGCTCGATTCCGAAGCTGGACAACGTGGTCAAGGAAACCCTGCGACTGCATCCGCCGCTGATCATCCTGATGCGGGTTGCCAAGGGCGAGTTCGAGGTCGAAGGCTTCCCGATTCACGACGGCGACTACGTCGCGGCCTCCCCCGCGATCTCGAACCGGATTCCCGAGGACTTTCCCGATCCGGACGCCTTCAACCCCGATCGCTACAACAAGCCCGAGCAGGCCGACATCGTCAACCGCTGGACCTGGATCCCGTTCGGCGCGGGCCGACACCGCTGCGTCGGCGCCGCCTTCGCCCAGATGCAGATCAAGGCGATCTTCTCGGTCCTGTTGCGCGAGTACGAGTTCGAGATGGCACAGCCCGCCGACAGCTACCACAACGACCACTCCAAGATGGTCGTGCAGCTCGCCCGGCCGGCCAAGGCCCGTTACCGCAAGCGCAGCGCGTAAGGAGTCGTCCCATGGGCGGATTCAGGATCGAAGCGGATCTGGATTTGTGTCAGGGCCACGCCATGTGTGAATTGGAGGCGCCGGACTACTTCCGGGTGCCCAAGCGGGGCAAGGTCGAGATCCTCGACCCCGAACCGCCCGAAGACGGCCGCGACGACGTAGAGCGCGCGGTCGCTATGTGCCCAACGCAAGCACTGTTCCTCAAAGAGAAAGAAGACTGACGATGATGTCGGAGCCGTCACACTCACGCGCGGAACTCGAGGCATGGGTCGACCGCTGGCTGCAGGCCAACAGGGACTGCGAAAAGGCCGGCGACTGGAAGCCGCTGGCGGACTTCTACGCCAAGGACGCAACCTACGGCTGGAACATCGGCCCCAAGGAAGACGTGATGTGCGTCGGCGTCGACGAGATCCGCGACATCGCGCTTGGCCTCGAGATGGAGGGCCTGGAGAACTGGGTCTACGAGTACCAGAAGGTGCTCATCGACGAGAAGCAGGGCGAGATCGTCGGCTTCTGGAAGCAGATCGTCAACAAGACCGACGGCACCCAGGACGAGATCTACGGCATCGGCGGCAGCTGGTTCCGCCTCAACAGCGACCAGCTCATCGAGTGGCAGCGCGACTTCTTCGACTTCGGTCACGTCGCGAAGATGTTCGCGACCCTGATCGAGTCCGGCGATTTATCCGCCGGCATGCAGAGGCGGATCGAACGCAGCGTCGCCGGCGAAAAGCTTCCGGGCTACTACCCGATCGGCCGGGCGCCCGTCCCGATCTGGTGATCTCCCAACCGGTCGGTGGTCCCCCCTTGTTTACAGCCCGGTGACGCACGTCATAATGGTCTGGCGAACGAGAACACGTTCTAAAAATGACATCAGGGCCCTGACCGGCCATCTTGCCGAATTTTCGGCCGGAGCTTGCTAACGGAGGTTGTTCATGAAGACAAAAGGCGCTCTGATCTGGGAGTTCAACCAGCCGTGGTCCATCGAGGAGATCGAGATCGGCGACCCGCAGGCCCACGAGGTCAAGATCCAGATGGAAGCGGCCGGTATGTGCCACTCCGACCATCACCTAGTTACCGGCGGCATCCCGATGGCGGGCTTCCCGGTGCTGGGCGGCCACGAGGGCGCGGGCATCGTCACCGAGGTCGGCCCCGGCGTGGAGGATATCGCCCCGGGCGACCACGTGGTGCTGTCGTTCATCCCCTCCTGCGGGTCCTGCCCGACCTGTCAGGCCGGCTTGCGCAACCTGTGTGACCTCGGCGCCGGGCTGCTCGGCGGCGCCGCGGTATCCGACGGCACCTTCCGCATCCAGGCCCGCGGCCAGAACGTCTTTCCCATGACGCTGCTGGGCACGTTCTCGCCGTACATGGTCGTGCACCGCAGCTCGGTGGTGAAGATCGACCCGTCGGTCCCGTTCGAGGTGGCCGCCCTGGTCGGCTGCGGCGTCACCACCGGCTACGGTTCGGCGGTCCGCACCGCCGACATCCGGCCCGGCCAGGACGTCGCCATCGTCGGCGTCGGGGGCGTGGGCATGGCGGCGCTGCAGGGCGCCGTCAACGCGGGCGCCCGCTACATCTTCGCGATCGACCCGGTGGAGTGGAAGCGCGACCAGGCCCTCAAGTTCGGCGCCACGCACGTCTACCCCGACATCAACGCCGCGCTGGCGGGCATGGCGGAGGTCACTTACGGCCTGATGGCTCACAAGGTGGTCGTGACGGTCGGCGAGCTGCACGGCGCCGACGTCGACGCCTACCTGAACATCACCCAAAAGGGCGGCACCTGCGTGCTGACCGCGATCGGCAGCCTGCTGGACACCAACGTCACGCTGAACCTCGCGATGCTCACCCTCATGCAGAAGAACCTGCAGGGCACCATCTTCGGCGGCGGCAACCCGCAGTACGACATCCCGCAACTGCTGTCGATGTACAAGGCCGGCAAGCTGAACCTGGATGACATGATCACCCGTCAGTACAAGCTCGAGCAGATCAACGACGGGTACCAGGACATGCTGGACGGCAAGAACATTCGCGGCGTCATCCGGTACACCGACGCCGACCGGTAATCCGACCGGTCCTCGGTGACCAGCTTTCCGCACCTCTTGGCGCCGGGACGAATCGGCGCCATGGCGGTGCGCAACCGGGTGGTCATGTCTCCCATGGAGACGATGTACGGCACCCCGGACGGGCTGCCGTCACAGCGCACCCGCGACTACTTCGCCGCGCGCGCCAAGGGCGGGGTCGGCCTGATCACGTTGGGCGCCACCGGTGTCGACCACCATCACCCCGAGACGCCCGGGGGCCTGCACCTGGCCACCGACGACGCGGTCGAGGCGCACCGGGCGCTGGTCGAGGTAGTACACGAACACGGCGCCAAGATCCAGCCCCAGATCGTGCACGCCGGGCCCGACGGGCTCGGCCCGGAGATCTTCGGCGTCACCTCGCTGGGGCCCTCGGTGATCCCCTCCTACCTCACCGGGCGACCGTCGACCGAGATCAGCAAGCGGCAGCTGTGCGAGGTGTTCGATCTGTTCAAGGCCGCCGCCCGGCGCGCCGTCGAGGCCGGGTACGACGGCATCGAGCTGCACGCCGCACACGGTTACATGCTGTTGGGGTCTTTCCTTGCCCCACAACGCAACCGGCGCACCGACGACTACCGCGGCGACACGGCGCGCGGCCGGGTGCGGGTGGTGCTGGAGGCGCTGGCCGCGATCCGCTCGGAAATCGGCGACGCCCTGCCGATCACGTTGCGAATCTCCGGCTACGAGCGGGTCGCGGGAGGACGGCCGATCTATGAAACCGCGCGGCTGGCCACCGAACTCGTGGCTGCCGGTGTGAACGCGTTTCACGTCAGCGGCGGCGTGATCGACCGGCTCGTCACCGGGATGGTCAACGGTGCCGACGACGGGGACGAGCTCAACGTCGGCGCCGCGGCCGCGGTCAAGCAGGTGGTCGACGTGCCGGTGATCGCCGTGGGCCGCATCCACGACCCGGTCCGGGCCGAACGAATCCTGGCCGAGGGCCGCGCCGACTTCATCGCGATGGGCCGTCCACTGCTGGCCGACCCCGAGCTGCCCGCCAAGCTGCGGTCCGGCCGGGCCGATCGGATCCGCAAATGCATATCGTGTGAAAACTGCATCGACGCAATGGAACAGCGCTTCTCCGTCGACTGCGCCATCAATCCCCGCACGGGCAAGGAGCGCGAGCTGGCCGCCCCTCTCGCCGACCGCGCCAAGCGCGTGGTGGTGGTCGGCGGCGGCCCGGCCGGCCTGGAGGCCGCCCGCGTGGCCGCCGAACGAGGCCACCGCGTCACGCTTTTCGAGCGCGGTGGCCAACTGGGCGGGGCATTGCGCTGGGCGTCGGTGCTGCATCCGGAGAACCGGCCGTTTCTGCAATACCTGCGCGACGAGATCAAGGCGAGCGCCGTCAAGATCCGGTTGGGCCAAAGCGTTTCCGCCGATGAGGTGGCCGCACAAGCGCCCGACGCGGTGGTGGTGGCCACCGGCGGTCACGTTGCCGTTCCGACCATTCCAGGAGCGGACCTGCCACACGTGCACACTGGTCCCGGGTTGCGCGAGATGCTCGATGGCCGCCTGTTCGCCGGCCGGCGACAGCGGCTGGTGCACCCGGCAGCGTTCCGTCTGGCGAGCCGCGTGTGGATGCCATTGGGCCGGCGGGTCGCCATCGTCGGCGGCGACCTGGTCGCCCTCGAACTCGCCGAATTCCTGGCCGGCCGGGGCCGGTTCGTGTCGATTCTCGAGGCGGGCAAGGACATTGCGCCCGAGGTGGGCAACAAACGCAAGACCGAGCACATGGATCGCCTCGACCGGCTCGGCGTCACCGTGCACGTCCGCGCGGCCGTCGAACGGATCACCACGCGGGCCGTGGTGTTCGCGCCCGCCGGCGGCGCCACCCGGCAGCTGGCCGCCGACAGCGTCGTCATCGCCGGAACGGTCCAGCCCGACACCGCCCTGTTCGACACCCTGCTCGCCGCCATGCCGGGCGCCGAGGTGCACGCCGCCGGCGACTGCACCGGCCTGGGCCTCATCCGCAAAGCCACCGAGGAAGGCGCACGCGCCGCGTGCGCAATCTAGAGACAGGAGAACACCATGACCGAAACAGCTCAGGCCTCCCCGGCCCTGGCCGCGTCGCAATCATCGTGGCGCTGCGTGCAAGCCCACGACCGGGAGGGCTGGCTGGCGCTGATGGCCGACGACGTCGTCGTCGAGGACCCGATCGGCAAGTCCGTCACCAACCCCGACGGTGACGGCGTCAAGGGCAAGGACGGCGTCGCGGCCTTCTACGACAACAACATCGCGGCCAACCAGCTGACCATCACATGCGAGGAGACGTTCCCGTCGAGTTCGCCGGACGAGATCGCCCACATCCTGGTACTGCACAGCAAGTTCGAGGGCGGATTCACCAGCACGGTGCGCGGGGTGTTCACCTACAAGGTCAACGACGCGGGCCTGATCACCAACATGCGCGGATACTGGAATCTCGACATGATGAAGTTCGGTAAGGAGGACTGAGCCGATCAGCCGATGCGCCCGAGCCCGGTGAGGTTGCCCTGCATGGCCTTGCCGTCCATCAGCACCATGGTCGGCGTCTGCAGCGGATCGCTGAGGATGGTGGCTGACTTCGGCTGCTGCCACAACAGCGCCCCGTTGCCGGCGTCGACCACGCCGTAGGCGAACAGGTCGAGCGGTGTGGTCTTGTCGCGCCCGATGCGCGTGATGGTGTAGAGCAGGCCGTCCGCGGTCGACAGGTGCGGTAGCGCCGCGCTGCGAACTTTGTTCTCCCACACGGTGTGACAGCCGGGGTTGTCGACGTCGACCCGGGTCATGCCACCGACGAACGGCGCGGTCGGCGGCACCGCGGGTGGCGCGCCAGCGGGAACCGCGGGGTAGGGGTAGCCGTAGGTGCTGGACACGAACACGGAGTTTCCGACCCCGATCGGCGCGTTCTCGCTGCCGGGGCCGCCAAGGGTCAAAACCGGTTGCTGGCAGATCAATTGGCCGGTGCCTGACTGGTAGACAAGCGCGTGCACCTGGGGGCTGGCGTTGTCGACGATGGTCAGGTAGTCGGCGCCGCTGGTCGGGCCGAAGTACACCGGCGTGGATCCGGTCCCCCAGCTCAGCTGGCCGGGCTTGCGGGCTGGGCCGCGGTCATAGGTTTGGCGCCAAAGGATTTGCGGGTTTCCCGCGATGTCGAGGTTCAGCTCGTAGACCGCGAAGGTGGTGGCCACCGCGACGCGCCCGCTGGGCGCCGACGAGATGCTGTTGGCCACCTGCTCGCCGGCGGGCAGCTGCACGGTGGCGACGCCGCCGCCCGGCTTCGATACGCCCACGACGCCGTTGCCGGTGGCGAACCAGACGTTGCCCGCGTAGTCGGGGACCAGTCCCACCGAGTTGTCGCCGGCGGGTATCGCACCGGACAGGTCGGTGGACTCGGTGATGACCAGCTTCCAACAGCCCAGCGCCCCGTCCTTGACATGGGCGATGCGCAGCAGGTGGTTGGTGCCGTCGATCATCACGGCCTGGTTGTTGTTGTCGAGGTAGGCGTAGACGCCGCCGAGCAGGCCGCCCTTGGCGACGTGCAGCTTGGCCAGCGGGACGAAGACGGGCACCCAGCCCCCGGGATCGATCAGGACGATGGTCGGGGTCTGGCCGATGTCGGTGGTGCACAGCGCCAACACCAGCCCGTCGGTGCCCTGCATGATCGTCGGGCACGCCGCCAGCAGCGGGTAGCCGAAGATGGGAACCAGGTGGGCGCCGGGGCCGGAAAGCGGTCCGGCGTCGGAGGATTCGGAGTCGTTGTGCAGCGACGCGAGCCCCAGCGGCGCCATGAATGGGTTGGGCGGCGCCAACGGCCCGAACGCGGCTGCGGCCCGCACCGGTGACGCACCTCCGGCGGCGAGGGCCGGGGCCATGGCGATGGCGCAAGCGGCCAGCAATGCCACGGGAAACCGCACAGAGGTCTCCTCCCGTGAATTGCGTACAGTGATTTTCCCGAGGTCGCGGAACGAAATCGCAACGGTGCGCTAACGATTCGGCTTCGAGACGGCGTGGCGGAGGCGGTTGCTCAGCGGCGGGTAAAGCTCAGATGCGTGACGCCGCTGGGGCTGGTCACAGACTCCACCGCGAACCGCTGCTCGAGGCCCTCCAGTCCCTGCCACAGCGGCTCCCCACGCCCCAAGATGATGGGCACCACCGCGACGTGCAGCCGGTCGACGAGGTCCTCGGCGAGGAACTGCCGAACGCTTGACGGTCCCCCACCGAGGCGAATGTCGAGTCCTCCGGCGGCTTTTCGGGCGATCTCAAGAGCTTCGGCTGGGCTGGCATCGATGAAGTGGAACGTGGTGCCACCGTCCATCTCGATCGGCGGCCGGGGGTGGTGGGTAAGCACGAAGACCGGGGTGTGAAACGGCGGGTCGCCGCCCCACCAGCCTTTCCAGTCATCGCCGCTGTCCCATGGCTCGAACTTGTTGCGTCCCATGATTTCGGCGCCGATGCCGGGCGCCCACGTGCGGGCCAGGGCGTCGTCGATGCCCGTCGTACCGCCCGACTCGCCGTGCATCGCGCGGAAGGTGCGCGTCGCGAAGAACCACTCGTGCAACCGGCCGCCGGCGTGCCCGAACGGGGCGTCCGCGCTTTGTCCGATGCCGGTACCGAAACCGTCGAGGGAAATCGAAAAATTGTGCACGCGCACCTGCGACATGGCGGGACTCCTATTGCGTCGTGGGTCGTCGCAGTGTTGACCGTCCGCACCCGCCAAACTCATCGGTCGATCGCCGAACCTATGCTGGGGCCATGGCGTCGATCTTCACCAAGATCATCAACCGTGAACTTCCCGGCCGTTTCGTCTACGAGGACGACGACATCGTCGCGTTCCTGACGATCGAGCCGATGACGCAGGGCCACACGCTGGTGGTGCCCCGCGCCGAGATCGATCAGTGGCAGGACGTCGACGGTGCGGTGTTCGCCCGCGTCATGGCGGTGAGCCAGCTGATCGGCAAGGCCGTGTGCAAGGCGTTCCGGGTGGAGCGTGCCGGCATGATCATCGCCGGGCTGGAGGTGCCCCATCTGCACGTCCACGTCTTCCCCACCCGCAGCCTGAAGGACTTCGGCTTCGCCAACGTGGACCGCAATCCGTCATCCGAATCCCTCGATGCGGCCCAGGCCAAGATCAAGGCGGCGCTGGCTCAGCTGGCGTGAGCCGGCTCCGGCGCCGACACGTCGCTGACGCGGGGCAGCGTGACGCGGAAGCAGCATCCCTCGCCGGGTGAGGTCGTCACCGTGACGTCGCCGCCGTGCGCGCGCACCAACGAATCGACGATGGACAGCCCAAGGCCCGTGCCGCCGCTGGCCCGGGCCCGCGACGAGTCGGTGCGGTAGAACCGCTCGAACACCCGCGACGCGTCCTGCTGATTCATGCCCGGCCCCTTGTCGGCCACTTCGAGCACCGCATCGTCGCCCGCGGTGCCGACGCGGATGGTGACGTCGGCGCTGGGCGGGGTGTGCTGCAGGGCGTTGGCGACGAGGTTGCTGAGCACCTGGCGAATCCGGGGTTCGTCGCCGAGCACCTCGGGGGTGCCGGGCCCGTCCAGGACCTCCATGGTGATGGAGCGCTTGGGGTCGATCGCCTGCGCGTCGTGCACGGCGTCGCTGGCCAGCGCGAGCAGGTCGACGCGGTTGTGTTCCAGCGGCCGCTGCACGTCGAGCCGGGCCAGCAGCAGCAGGTCGTCCACCAGCAGGCCCATCCGGCTGGCCTCGCTTTCGATGCGCGACAACAGCATCGACACGTCGCGCGCGGCGCCCTGGCGATACAGCTCCGCGAAGCCGCGGATGGTGGTCAGGGGCGTTCGCAGCTCGTGGCTGGCGTCGGTGATGAACCGTCGCATCCGTTCCTCGGAACCGCGGGCCTTGTCGGCCGACGACTCCGAGGAGGCCACCGCCTGCTGGATCTGGGTGAGCATCCCGTTGAGCGCCAACGAAAGTCGCCCCACCTCCGTTCGCGGATCGCGTTCCGGGACGCGGCGATCCAACTGGCCCGCGGCGATGTCGGCGGCGGTGTGTTCGACCTCGGTCAGTGGCCGCAGGCTGCGGTGCACCACCGCGAAGCTGGCGATCCCGACGACGGCCAGCACCGCCACCCCGATGCCGATCTGCAACCAGACCAGGGAGCTCAGCGTGTGCTGCACGTCGGACAGGTCGACCGCGACCGTCGTCAGGCCGTGCGGACCGCGCACCGACACCGCACGCCATTGGATGTCCGAGCCGTTGACCGAGGGCAGCGTCGTCGGATTGGGACCCACGTCGTTGTTGGGCGGCAGCGCCGGCTCGGCGTTGCGGTCGTTGATGGCGGTGAACGGGGTGCCGTCGGTGCCGATGCCGCGCACGTAGAACTTCGACGGCGGGCGCCCGGGGTCGGGGCCTTCGTACGGCGGCGGCGACTGCCGCCGTGGGGCCTGCGCCCAGCTGCGGGACGCGTCGAGCAGCGTCTGATCGATGCGGCTGATCAGGCTGTGCCGCAGGATCGAGGTGACGGCCAGGCCGGAGACCGCCAAACCACAGGCCACCAGGAGCAGGGTGGCGGCCACCAGGCCCACCCGTAGTGGCAATCCGCGTCGAACCTTGTTGGGCATGCCCATCTTCCTCGCTACCGCTCGCTGCTCAGCGCGGCTCCCGCAGCACATAGCCGACGCCCCGCAGGGTGTGCAGCAGCCGCTTCTCCCCCGTATCGATCTTGCGCCGCAAATACGACACATAGGACTCGACGACGTTCACGTCACCGCCGAAGTCGTAGCGCCAGACGTGGTCGAGGATCTTCGGCTTGCTCAGCACGGTGCCCGCGTTGATGACGAAGTAGCGCAGCAGGGTGAACTCGGTGGGCGACAGCGACACCGGTTCGCCGGCCTTCCACACCTCGTGCGTCTCCTCGTCGAGCTCGATGTCGGCGAACGTCAGGCGGGCGTTGCGCGGTTCGGCCCCGCCCTTGCCAGCGCGTCGCAGAATGACCCGCAGCCGGGCGACGACCTCCTCGAGGCTGAATGGCTTCGTCACATAGTCGTCGCCGCCCAGCGTCAGGCCCGCGATCTTGTCCTGCAGGGAGTCGCGGGCGGTCAAGAACAGCGCCGGGGCGTCGATGCCGTCCGCGCGCAGCCTCCGCAGCACCCCGAAGCCGTCCATGCCCGGCATCATCACGTCGAGGATCACCGCGTCGGGGCGGGCGTCACGGGCTCGATCCAGGGCCTGGGCGCCGTTGGTGGCGGTGTACACCTCGAACCCCTGGAACTTCAGGCTGACGGAGAGCAGTTCGACGATGTTGGCCTCGTCGTCGATCACGAGGACGCGAGCTTCCGGTTTGGAGCCGCTGGGGCTAGGCGCTGTCATGAGGTCACGTCTGTCCTTTGTTTGAACGTTGCCTTTCCGATTATTGTGTAATTCCTGAAAGCTCGATGCCAGTCGTCTGCTAACAGTCTGCAAAGAATCATGGTATGAGCTTGGAACGGCCGGGGTCGCGCAGGGGGTCTCGCGAATAGACTCTGACGGTATGGACTTCGCCAAAGGAATCGTGTCGCTTGCGACGGCCCCCGCGCGGGTCGGGCTTGCCGCAGCCGACGCGAGCTTGAACGTCGCCACCGCGGCGGTGGGGGTGGCGAAGCGCGCGCTGGGGGACGTTGGGGACTCCGGGACCAACGCGATGGCTTCGATGCTGGGGATCGACGAGGCGATCGTGCGCGCCAACCGGTTGGCCCGGCTGCTGGACGACGACGCGCCGCTGGGCCGCGCCGTGGCGACGGACGGGCCGCTGGACCGGTTGCTGCGTCCGGGCGGCGTGGTCGACATGCTCACGTCGGAGGGCGGTTTGCTCGACCGGCTGACCGCCGAGGGCGGCGGTTTGCAGCGCGCGCTGCAGCCCGGCGGGCTGGCCGATCAGCTGCTGTCCGAGGACGGGCTGATCGACCGGGTGCTGTCGGAGGACGGCCTGGCCGATCGGCTGCTCGCAGAGGGCGGATTGATCGACAAGCTGACCGCCAAGAATGGTCCGTTGGAACAGCTCGCCGACGTCGCCGACACCCTGGCCCGGCTGACACCGGGGATGGAGGCGCTGGAGCCGGCCATCGCCACCCTGCAGGACGCCGTCCTCGGGCTCACCATGGTGGTCAACCCGTTGAGCAACATCGCCGACCGGATTCCGTTGCCGGGCCGGCGGCGCCCTTCGTCGCGGCCGGTGCGCTCAACGCGGATCATCGAGGGCGACGAGTAACCCGTTAGGCTGGCAGCCTGGTTTACCGGCCTCCTTAGCTCAGTGGTAGAGCACTCGCCTTGTAAGCGAGCGGTCGTCAGTTCAATCCTGACAGGGGGCTCAACAAGAAATGTATGACCTCGGCTGATGCTTGACATTTCTACTTCGGGTGATGCCTGACAGTGTTTCGGCTGATGCTTGACAGTTACTTCGGCTGATCCTTAACACTCCTTCGATGAAGGAGTTGACCGTGGCCGAGCTGAGGTATCAGACCATGTTGGCGGTGATCAGTAACGCCGCGATCAGCTACTCCGGGCGCACTAGGAGGCTTTTAACGCACTGACCAGGCTGCTAGCGTCGCGAAGAAAGACGGCTCGTGGTCGGGCAGCGGGTTAATGGTGCATCGGTAGGAAGGCGCACGAAATGGCCAAACACTCGCCGGCAGGACTGGTTGTCGTGGTTTGCGCTTCGGCGTTGGCATGGACCGCGGGGGCCGGGGTTGCGTCCGCGGACCCGGATCTGACCCCCCTCATCAACACGACCTGCACTTATTCACAGGCGGCGGCGGCGCTGAACGCGGCTTCGCCCGATGGTGGCGCGGAGTATGCCGCTTCCCCGGAGAGGCAGACCTGGCTGCATGCATTTCTCGACGGAGGGGCTGAGCAGCGCCGGCAGTTGATCCAGCAGCAGGCGCCCGCGGTCAACCAGTACGCCGGACTTCTCGTGACGATGGCCAACACCTGCAAAAACTATCCAGCGGGCTAGCGGCGGGGCACGAGGACTCCAAATCCCCAAGCGGCGCCGCTAGAGATGGCTCACAACGAACGCTGCGGCGTCGTTAGTCATCCCGTTTGTGCCGTACGTGAGGTGTGCGAATCCCGGCTGCGGGTTGGGGACACCATTGCAAATGTCGTCACCGGGAGCGCACAAATCGATCGTCTTGGGCGCGTACAGGGGTCCGATCCTGATTGGCGGCGCGCCGTAGCTGCTCAGGAACTGGTCGGAGGGCTTCCCGAACAGTGTGACTGCGGCGACGTGGTTAGCGATCTGCGGCGGCATCGGCTTGGGCACGTACGGCAGGTACTCAGCAGGGACTTCCTTCGGTACGGAGGCCGAGGTGAGGAAACCCGCGATGACTGCGCCTTGGGAGTAGCCGCCGATCACGATCCTGGTGTTCGGGCAGTTCGCCGCCGTGGACTGAACATGATCCCTCGCGTTGTAGATCCCGTTCATGACGGTGCTGAGGAACGGTAGGGCTGCTTGCAAATCGCCGGCGGGAGGGAAATCGCCGCTCGCGGCGTAGTCGACCCCGTACACCCCGATCGACCGGTTGCCGGCTTGCGCGCGCAGTGAGTCGACAAATGCCTGTCCCACCGCGCCGACCCCCGGTGGCTCGTAGGTACCGCGGGCGAACACGACGTCAATGTCGGGGCACGGCTCGGCGAACGCCGACGGGACGGGTGGACCCAGCAGCACCGCCCAAGCAACCACCAGGCCAGCTCCAACGAAACGAGCGATCTGGCGGGCGCTACCGAGGACGAGCAGGCGAAGCGTCCACTCAGCTTGTATTGGTTTGCTAACTTTCACTTTGCACCCCACAGCGTCGCGGCATCCCGACCCGTGGCCCTCGTTAAATGCTGCCACACCAAGCAGGGAAAGAAATACCCCCGTTTGTCCGCAAAATTACCGCCTCGACAGACCGGCTCAGCTGACATGTGTGACCCCGGGTGGCCCCTGGCCGTGTCGGGCTTGCGCCGAGGTGGCGGCCCGGCGAATCATCAACATCTGACATGGGCAGCATCACTGGCATTTATGGTTGAGCGTGCCCCTTCGGCGTGTCGACGAGTTGAAGCCCGGAGACAGGATCCGCATGAAGATCGGGCACGCCACCGTCGTTGCGACCGAACCCCTTGACGACGACCGGACTCTGCTCACCTTCCTCTACGGGACGCAGGGGCCTGCCGACAACTCGCTCACCGTGGATGTGTTGGACGATGACGAGTGGGGTTGGTAGGACGCACTTTTCGTGAATTAGTGATCACGACTTCTTCGACGGAATGACGATGACGACGATCAACGTCAGGATCGAGAAGAACAGTCCGAGAATGCCCCAGACGATCGCGCTGCGACCCTTCGCGCCTGCGATTACGGCGCACACGATGGCGGCGATGATGCTTCCGATCGCGACAAAAATGCCTTTGATACCCCGCAGGATCATGCCCGCGGCCTCGGGTTGCTGTGCGGCTGCAAGGACAATGCTGTGCAACATGGTGCCTCCTCCGTGAACGACCCAGTGCGGGCGTGCGCCGATCTCACATAGATACCCAAACGGCCCAGCAACCAAGCCAGCCGTCAGCGATCCGGGATCGCGTCCTGCGAGCGGCGCTTTCCCAGCAGCAAGCAGAAGGCGGCGAGCCCGGCCAGCAACGGGTGAACGAAGCGGTCGCGCATGTCCACCGGCACCGCGCCCGCGAGGTCGGTCCCGTGCAACACCTCAAGCCCGGTCGCCATCGCGTAGATCAGGCCGACCGACGCCGCGGCCACTCCCGCGGCGCGCGGGCGTGCGATACCGACGGCAAGCACGGCGACCATCGCCAGCTGCCATAACGATCTCCACCCATCGCCGGGTAGGTCGAAGCTGGCCCCCGCTACCAGCGTCGACGTGGCGCGCACCCCGAGAAACAGCGCGACTGCCAGGCAATACCAGCGTGGCGCGCTCGCCGCGCCCGTCCAGCCAGACCTCATTGGAAGCTCCTCACATCGCTGTTACTGCCGCCGTGGCAGTAACAGCGTGACTATACTGCCACAGTGGCAGTAACGCGACGGGCCGACGAGGAAAGGCCCGATCCCGCGCAGCGGCGCCGGCGCACTCCGGCGCAGGCTCGCCGCGAAATCCTCGACGCCGCGGCCGAATTGCTGGCCGAGCAGCCGGCGCACGCGGTCAACGTGGCGGCGATCATGGACCGGACCACCCTGTCGCGCAAGTCCTTCTATGTGTACTTCCGCGACCGCGCCGAGCTGATCGCCGCGTTGGTACGCCCCCTCCGCGTCGACGCGGACGCGGCGCTGGAGCAATGGCGCCAGGCCCAGGACCCGGTGGCGGCCGGACGCGCGGCCCTGCTCAGCGCGGCTCACACGTATCGGCGGCATGGGGCGATTTTGCGGGCGGTGTTCTGGTCATCCGGCGACGATCCCGAGGTGGCCGCGGCGCGGTCGGCCCTCATCGAGCCCGTGGTGGCGGTCGCCGAGGAGCTCATGGCCGCACTGAAGACCGATGTTGCCGATCCGCACGGGACGGCGACGGCGTTGGTGACGATGAACGTGCATCGGCTGCTGACCCTGGCCCCCGACGCGTCCGATGCGGATCTGCGGGCGCTCGTCGACACGCTGGCGACGATCTGGGAACGGGTGCTCAATCCTCGGCCGATGTGAACACCCACTGGAGTAGTCCGGCCGGGAGCGGGTAGCCGATGCCAAGGGTTTGTTGGGCTGGAGGTTGGCCGATGCCAGTTACAGCGGGGCACGTTCCGGGGTTGACGTCGGGCTTGCACCGGGTCCCCATGGACCCGGGGCGCTTCCACAGCGGTCGTTGGTTCCTGCTGATCGAGGGCGTCCTCGTGAGCGCGTTCGGCATTGCCGGGCTGGTTTCGGCGGCCCTGCATCCGCATGCCGGACCCACCGGCGCCCCGGTTCTCGGCCTGACCTCGACCCCGGCGCACAGCGGCCTGCTGCTGGCCTTTGGGGTGGTCGCCATCGCGGCCGTCGGCAAGCGCCGCGCGGCGGTGACCGTTACCGCGGTGAGCGCGGTGGGCTACACGATGTTGTTGTTTTTCAGCAGCGTCGCCACGGCGCGCAGGGTGCCGACGCCGTTGGGGTTCCACGCCGCCGACGTCCTGCTGCACGGGGTGCTCGCGGTGATCAACCTCGCGCTGTTGATGTGGCTGATTCCCGACGAGTTGGGCGACGAGGTCTGGGCGCCGCGACGACGGCGGCGTGACCGGCGACCGCCCTCAGCCTCTCAAGTGGTCACCGGGCCACCCGCCGCCGCGGCGGCACCTGCGCACGAGTCGGGCACCCAAACGAGCCCACCTGCACCCGCCGACTCCGAGCAGTCGAGCAACCCGGAAACCAACGGACTGCCTGCCCCAGATGTCGAAAAGTCAACGGCGGTAAATCATTCCGCCGATCGGGTGACCGATAGGGGACGACCACGGCGGGTTCTCCTGGCCGTGGCGGTGCTGGCGGCCGTCGTCGGCATCGTCATCTGGATACGGCGGCGAACCGATTTGCAGTAGTCCCGACACGGGTCGCGAAGCTCAGCGTGCTCCGGCCGCTCGACGGTTGGCTTCTCTTGCCAGTTGTACGCGTGAACGCAATCCCAGCTTGTTGTAGATGTGGGTGAGATGCGATTGCACGGTTCGCGGCGAGACGAAAAGTCGCGTGGCGATGTCCTTGTTCCCGAGCCCCTCGGTGACCAGCCGGACGATGTCATGCTCGGCCGGCGTCAATGACTCCCACCCGCTGGTCGCTCGTGCGCGCTCGGCGCGACCACGCTGGGCGTAGGCGATCGCCTCGTCGACCGACAACGCGGCGCCCTCGGACCAAGCGTTGTCAAAATTGGCCTCCCCCAGCGTATCCCGGACCGAAGCGACGGCATCTCGGTAGGCGAATTCGTAGTTTGGGAAGCGGTTCTCGCCACTGTCCTGGCGGATGGCGTCGGCAGCGCCGAAGAGCCGGGCGGCTCTTTCCTGGGCGTTGGATTGCGCCGCGACGGCGGCCAGGCATTCGAGCGTGTCGGGGATTCCCAGGTATGCGCTGAATTTGGCGCTCTGACTGAGCGCTTCGCGCGCGTCGCGTTCGGCTTGTGCGTAGCCGCCCTGCGCTATCGCGATTCGGGCCCGGGTTGTCAGCGCTCTGGACAAGTGCCAACCGGTCGTCGACGCCACCGCTGAATCTGCGCGACGGGCGGCTTCGTCGAGATCACCGGTGGCCAGGGCCGCCTCAGCGGCGTAGTCAGCCACTCGTGCGGCGAGTTTGGGTTGGGCGTCAATGGCGGGTAGTCCCGCGGTTATCGCGCTGTCGGCCAACGCGATATCGCCCGCGACTATGGCGGCGGTGGTCAACGATGCGTAGCTGAGGCCGCGATACCAGCTGCCGAGTTGCCCGGTCGCGTCGATGGCGGACTTGGCGGTGCCGAGGGCCGCCTTAGCGTCGCCTTGGTACGCCAGCCCGCGGGCCAGGCTGAGCAGATTGATGGTTCTCCACGTCAGGTCGCGGGCCGTGTCGGCTTCAACCACCAACCGGCGGAATTGTGCGATGGCGGAATCCAGTTCGCCGCTGATCATTTGCGTCATCGCCAGAACCCATTGGAATTGACGCACACCGAGACGGTTGCCGATGGCTTCTGCGAGGTCGAGGCCCTCTTCGGCGGCGCCGCGCATCGCGAGGGGGTCGCCGCCGACAAAGGCGCCGTAGGCCTGCCAGCCGAGGATCTGGATAAGCCGGCGCTTGTCGCCGATTCCACGGGCGATACCGAGCGCCTCCTCGAAGTACGGGTGAGCGGCTTCGAGATCGTAGGCATTGACCGCGGCACAGGCAGTCAGCGCGCGGGTCAGCACGAACGAATCGTCTACGCCGCGGGCGATCTCGAGCGCTTGACGGGCGGGTTCAGCATCATCAACGGCTCCCAGCCAGACGTTCAGTAGCGCCATGTCGGCCAGCGCACGGGCCCGCACCGCCGGGGATACCGCCGGCTGTGCCTGTAACGCCGCCTGGAACCAGGCCAGACCTTCCTCGAGGCGCCCACGACCCAGCCACAGCGGCTGCAGCGACGAGGCGATCGTCAATGCCCCGTCGGCGTCGCCGTTTTCGAGGCTCCAGCGGAACGCCGCGCCCAGGTTGTTGAAATCTGCTTCGATTTCAACGATTTGGCGTTCGTGGGCGCCGCCGGCGGGATCGTCGCAACGTGCCGCGACGGTCGCGTAGTGGTCGCAGTGAGCGCCACGGACGCGGGCCGTTTCGCCCGATTCGGCGAGCTTCTCCTCGGCGAACTGACGCATGGTCTCGAGCAGCCGGTATCGCGTTCGTCGGTTCGATGTTTGAGCAATTACCAGCGATTTGTCGATGAGGGCGGTGAGCTGGTCCAGCACGGCCGGTCCGTCTGCATCTTCACCGCCGGCAACTGCCTCTGCCGCGCCGAGGTCGAAGCCGCCCCTGAAGGCCGCGAGTCGCCGGAACACCGCCCGCTCGCTCTCGGTGAGCAGCGCGTACGACCAGTCAACCGAAGCCCACAGATTCTGCTGGCGCTCAATCGATGCCGCGCCGCTACCGGTCAGCAGGCGAAAGCGGTCGCTGAGGCTTTCCGCGATCTCGGTGAGCGACATGGAGCGCAGTCTCGCGGCCGCCAGTTCGATCGCCAGCGGCATGCCGTCCAGGCGCCGGCAAATGTCGGTGACCAACGCCCTGTCGTCGTCGCTGAGATCCAGCTCGGGTTGCAGTTGGCGCGCGCGGTCGACGAACAATTCGACGGCGTCGTCGGCGAGCGACAGCGGCGGCACTCGCCAGATCACCTCGCCGGGCACCCCGAGCGGCTCGCGGCTGGTGGCGAGGATGGCCAGGTTGGGGCAGGCGGCGAACAGCTCGGCGGTCACCGCGGCGGCGCCGCCGAGAAGATGTTCGCAATTGTCCAAGACCAGGAGTGTTGGCTGCTCGCCAAGAAAACTTACGACCGTGTCGACGTTCGAGCGCCCCGGCTGATCGGGCAGGCTAAGCGCGCGAGCGATGGCCGACGCGACGCCATCGGGATCGGTGACCGGCGCGAGGTCGACAAACCACGCCCCGCCGTCCAGCTCGGTGGCAAGCAGCGCCGCGCTGCGCACCGCCAGTCGGGTTTTGCCCGCTCCCCCGGGTCCGGTCAGGGTCACCAGCTTGCTGTCGCCCACCAGCCGACGGATCTCCCTGAGTTGCTCGCTTCGCCCCACGAAACTGGTCAGCTGCGCCGGAAGGTGGCGGCGCGATGCGGCACCCGGTGAGCGGAGCGGCGGGAAGTCGACGCGAAGTTCGGGGTGACACAACTGGACGACCCGCTCGGGACGCGTCATGTCGCGCAGGCGATGCGTGCCCAAATCGGACAACCACACGTCGGCCGGGAGCTGGTCGGCGACCAGGTCATGCGCGGTGCCAGATAGCACCGTCTGGCCGCCGTGGGCCAGGTCCCGGAGCCGTGCCGCGCGGTTGATCGCGGGCCCGACGTAGTTGCCCTCGTTGCGCAGCTGCACCTCGCCGGTGTGCACGCCGATGCGCAGGCGAATCGGTGCCAGCGGCGCACGCTGCAGGTCCAGCGCGCAGGCGAGCGCCTCGCTGGCGCGCGTGAACGCAACGACGAAGCTATCCCCTTCGCCTTGCTCGACCGGCCGGACACCGTTGTGCCCAGAAACGACCTGCGCCAGGAGGCGATCCAGCCGCTCCACAGCCGCCGTCATCGCGTCGGGCTGGTCGTGCCACAACCGCGTGGAGCCCTCGATGTCAGCCAGCAGCAACGTCACTGTCCCGGTCGGCAACGACCCCGGTACGGGCTGCATTACGTTGAAGTCGCTTCCATTCAACAGCAGGTTCGCGGCAAGCGGATCGCTCTGGGCCATCGTAGCCTGCACAGCCTGCTCACAGCCGATGATTTCCCAGCGAATTGGCGTACCCCGACGAGCGATTAGCAACCGGTGCAGAGACCGCTGTTCTCAAAACCGCTTTCGGGTTACAAAACCCGCTGGCGCAGGCTCAACTGGAGGCTAATTCCGCAAAGCAGCGATCGTGCTCGGCGAACTGGTCGAGGATGGCGTCGGTGGCGCTCGCGACGATGTCTTCCCGCGCGTTCGCTTCCCGCCGGTTTTGCACGGTGTAAATCGCCAGCACGATTGGTTTGCAGTACGGCGACGACACGATCCCGATGTCGTTCGCAATGCCGTAGGCGCCAGATCCCGTCTTGTCGGCAACCAGCCAGCCGAGCGGGACGCCGGCACGAATTCTCTTGTACCCCACCGTATTGTTGCGCATCCATCCGAGCAGTTGAGCCCGCTGCGGAGGCGCCAACGCATCACCGACCGTCAATATCTGCACACTCGTCGCCATGTCTTTCGGTGTCGAGGTGTCGAGATCACTGTGGGGATCGGAATTCAATTGGCCTTCATAGTGCTCCACGTTGTACTTCTGATTGCCGACAGAATGCGCGAACCGCTCCACCTCCGCCGGTCCGCCCAATGCCTTTGTGATGAGGTTCATCGCCGTGTTGTCGCTGTCGCTGATCGCCGCCTCGGCCAAAGCTGCGAACGTCATCCCGCCGGCGATGTTTTTCCGCGTGACCGGGCTCCAGGTGATCAGATCGCGCTCCGAGTAGTGCACCTGTTGTTGCAATAGGTTGCTGTCGGCGCCGCCTCGCTTCAGCAGAGCTGCAACACCTAGGAGCTTGATCGTGCTCTGGAGTGGAAACCGCTCGTCCGCGCGATGAGCGATGAGCTCGCCATTGTTCGTATCTACCGCGTAGACACCGATCTTTCCGTCGAATTGCCGTTCCAGGTCCGCAAGCCGCTTGTATGAACGTTGCGGGCTTTCCGGGGCCGTTGAGGAGACGGTTGCCAGGTTTGGCGGTGAGCAATCGGCGCAGGTCGTCGTCAGCAACGTACAAGCAACCAGTGCGATCGCGCACCGGCGGGTGCGTAATCCGATGCCATGCACAGCTAGATATTCCCTTCCCGCACAGGGTGATCCGTAGCCCACGGACTACCTATGGCCACCGCCGCCGAAGCCGCCCCCGCCGTGGAAGCCACCCCCACCGCCGAAGCCACCATGGCCCGGCGAACCCCCGCCGAACGAGCCACCGCCGGGCCCGCCCCGGCCGAACGGGCCGCCGCCGGCCCCCGGACCGCCGGCAGGCACGGGAGCACCGCCGCCGGGGCCACCACCGGGCGCAGGCCCAGTTCCCGCGGGTCCGCCGCCGGCCGCGGGTCCGCCGCCAGCCGCCACCGGCGCACCGCCGCCAGAAGCACCGCCGGGCGCAGGCCCGGCTCCCGCGGGTCCGCCGCCAGCCGCCACCGGCGCACCGCCGCCAGAGCCACCGCTAACGGTCCCACCGCCCGTGGGCGCGCCTCCGC